>JACPWS010000059.1 GCA_016196925.1 Burkholderiales bacterium
TCAGTTAAGCCGTATTCTTCGCTTCGTCATTCCGGCGAAGGGTGTAGCAGGGGTTTCGTGGGGGGGATACCCCACGCCTGCGTAACGATCTTCGCTTGCAAGCGAAGATTCCTTAAGCGATAGCCGGAATCTAGTGACGTAATGGCCAAAAGACGCTGGATCCCTGCCTGCGCAGGGATGACGACTTTGAGTTTACCGCTTAACTGAACGGTATTACCCGTAAATGGGCGGCTTTTTTCTGTGGGGGGGGCGCTTGGAAAACTACAGCTGTAGGTTGCACCATGCGCACCGGCATTCGAGACCTCGGCAAATCCGGTGCGCGCGGCGCACCCTACACTTTCATCCCACCAAATTACAGCGAGCGCTCGCTCACCTGCGCCAACCTGGCCCGAAACTCTTGCAACGTCGCCCACAGCAGTTTCGTACCAAGCGCGCCGACCATCACGCCCGACAGCGGGCCGAGCTTGCTGCGATGGCGGGCATAGGCGCTTGCTCATGAAGCCGAGGCGAAACGCGCCCCCGCTTTCCTGATGGCGTTCTGGCGTGGCCGCGCTCACGCCATGTTGGCGCCCGCCGCCAGTCGCACCGGTATGCCGTCCGGCTCGAAATCATGCAGGCAATACACGTTGATGCCGTAGTTGTCGGGCGTGACGCGCTTGCGGTGGAAAGGGTAAATGCCGCAAGTTTTGCAGAAATAGTGGCGCGCGGTCTGGCTGTGGAATTGATATTCGGAGAGCGACTCGGCGCCGGCCAGCAGGGTGAACTGCGCTTCATGCACCTTCACCATCAGGGCATTCTTGCGGCGGCAGATAGAGCAATCGCATTGCGTGAGCTCAGGGAAATCGGTTTCGATCTCGAAGCGCACCGCGCCGCAATGGCAGCTGCCCTGGTATTTTTGAAGAGGACGATAGCCCATGATGACGCTCCTGAAGCAAGCTTAAACAGGCGAGGATTATCACATAAGCCACGCCTGCCTGTTCGTCAGTCTGGGCGCGCGCTCAAGACTATCGCACGAAGCAATGTAATACGCATTCAGTGCGTATTATTTCAAACACCGTCATTCCCGCAGCGATTTTGGGCGGGAATCCAGAGGCTTTCCCAGCAAACTTAGAAAAAACGACACTGGATTCCCGCTAAAACCACGCGGGAATGACGAGATGTTGGAGGCAAATTCTTCCATGCGATTGCCCAGGACCAGCACTCATGGCGTCGGGCGCGGCTCTTGCTGCGTGGTGCAATGGATGCCGCCACCGCCGGCGGCGATAGGGTCGATGTTCAGCTGCAGTATGCGGCGTCCGGGGAAGAGTTCCGCCAGGCTGGCCCTGGCGGCCTGGTCGGCTTGCGCATCGCCGAACTCCGGCAGCAAGACTGCGCCGTTACAGACATAGAAATTGACGTAGCCGGCGGCAAAATCCTTGTTGTCGAATTCCGGCCGGACATAGCCGGGCGCGGCCAGCGTGCTGACTTGCAGCGTGCGCTGGCGGGCGTCGCGGCTGTTGCGCAAGATGTCCAGATGGCGCCGCGTCAGCGCATATTCCGGTGAAGCGGGGTCGCTGTCGAGATGGGCCACGACCACGCCGGGCCGCGCAAAGCGCGCATAAAAATCGGTATGGCCGTCAGTGATGTCGGCCCCGGCGCGGCCCGGCAGCCAGATCACCTTCTGTATGCCAAGCAGGCGCGCCAGCTCTTTTTCGCAATCGGCCTTGCTCCAGCCCGGATTGCGATTCGGGTTCAGCACGCAGCTTTCCGTAACGATGGCGGTGCCCTGGCCATCGACTTCCAGCCCGCCGCCTTCCAGCGTCAGGCGGGTATCCAGCAGCGGCACACCGGCCTGGCGCGCCATCCAGCCGGCCACCTGTCTATCCAGCGCATAGCTTTGCTTGTTGCCCCAGCCGTTGAAATTGAAGCCGACCGCGGCTTTCGCGCCATGGGCGCCGAGCACGAAGACTGCGCCGGTGTCGCGCATCCACAAGTCATTGCTGGTCTGTACCAGGAAATTGATGCGCGGATCGCATTTTTGCCGCGCCAGCGCCAGATCTTGCTGGCTGACCAGCAGATTCACCGGCTCGAATTCCACGATGGCGTTCGCGATCCTGGCCAGCGCGTCGCGCACCGGCCCCTGCAGGCGCTTGCCCCAGATCGCTTCCGAAACGGTAAACGCCATCCAGGTGGCCGAATGCGGATCGGCTTCGTCGGGCATGCGCCACGCCATTTCGCTACCTGCGGTCGCGCCGCCGCTTGCGGTACCGGCGCCGGCCTGAGCGCCCTGCCCGCTTTCCGCATTGGCGTCGCCGCCACCGCAGCCGTACAGCCATGCGGTCGCCAGCACTGCGGTTCCGGCCCTGGCGCTGTTGGCGAGAAATTGGCGTCGGGTATTTGTCATGTGCTTCTCCTGAAATTGGATCATGCAGCGATTGTGCATCACAGAAAACATGAAATAAAGCGATAATATTTGCCTATATTAATCAAGTTTTCTCATATGTCTGCCCATAAAATTCCCTCGATGAAACTATTGGCCGGATTTGAGGCGGCTGCCAGGCATGGCAATTTTTCCAGGGCGGCCGATGAATTGCACATTTCGCAATCGGCCGTCAGCCACCAGGTGCAACAACTGGAAGAACAGCTCAGGCAACCCTTATTCCGCCGGCTGGGCCGGGGCGTGGAACTGAACGTGGCGGGAGAAGTGCTGCTGCAGACGGTGCAACGATCGATGACCGTGCTGCGCAGCGGCCTCGGACAAATCGCCACTTATCTCGACCCCGGCCTGGTGGTGCTGGTCTGCCCCGATCACATCGCGCATGGCTGGCTGCAGGGCCGGCTGGCGGCGCTGCAGGCCGAGTTGCCGCAACTGTGCCTGCTGGTCTCGACCGACCTGTCCGCCAGATTTGTCGATGAAGTGGACGTGGACATCAGCATCAGCGAGCGCCCGCTATTGCAAGCCGGCCTGAGCGAGCAGCGCTGGCTGGCCGACGAGTGGGTGGTGGTGGCGAACGCGGCACTGGCGACGGCGCTGGCTGCGCTTCCGGCCGGCCAGCATGCTCTACATGCGGGCTTGCTGTGTCTGGAGCAAAGCCTGAGCGCGCCGGAAACCGCCACCCTGTTTCTGCAGCAGCTCGCACCGTTTCGCAAACTCGCGATTTATGACGACGCCCGCCTGTTGCTCGACGCCGTGCTGCGCGGGCGCGGCATCGCCTGTCTGCCGCGCCTGCTGGCGGCGGAAGCGCTGGCCGATGGCCGCTTGCAAAGCTTGCCCGACTATCCGCGTTCAGCCGTTACGGCCTGGTGGATTTCCGGCATGCTGCAACCGGCGCGCGCCGCCATCGTCAGCCAGGTGTACGAGTGGCTGCTGGCGCAGGCTGAGCAGTATTCTTCCGGCGCCTGAATCTATATGGTCCGCCTTAGTCCAAAACCGGCACCCGGCATTTTTTAAGAAAGCCTATTCTCATGACGATACTGCACAGCGCGCGCCTGCGCCTGGAACCGATGAACGACAGCCATCTGGATGGTTTGTTCGAGATGAACCGCGATCCGGCCGTGATGCGCTACCTCACCGGCAAACCCGATACGCTGGAAGATACGCTGGCGATGATAGAACGCGTCAAGGCGCGCTGGATAGAGTACGGTTTTTCGTGGTGGAGTTTCATCGAACTGGAAAGCAATGAAATCATAGGCGCCGGCTGCACACAGCGTCTGGGGCGCACCGGCCATCCGCGCGCCGCTGGGGTCAATAACGATTAGTCGAACGGCGTCGCGCAGCCAGGTGCGGCGAAGACCGGGATGTATCCGAACGACGTCCAGACCAGGTGGGCCGGCAGCAGCTCACTCACCGTCGTCCCGGCACAGCGCGCAGGGCTTGCTGGTCTTTTTGTAGTACAAGGCCGTACCGACAAAGATGCTGGCAGAAATGAAGGCCCACAGCAGGGCGTCTACAGCCGCAGCGCGGAAGTCTTGCCCTTGCACCACATACACGCCCAACAACAGCGTGAACGTCAGTACAAAAGTCTGTGCAAAGCGCTTAACGAGAAATCGCAGATTCATACCGCCTCCATTTTTTCATGCACCGGCGATAGCGTGTACTTAGCTGGACACGCTGCACGGCGTCATTGCAAACAAAAATATACTCCAATCCAGTATATAAAAACACCGCTTATTTCATCATGACGGCAGCGCTGTTTTGCTTAAAACAAAGGGGAGTATATGCATACAACCCAAAATTTCAACCTGCGCAAGGCAAGCTGCCTATGCAGCCTGCGCTAAGTCCGTCGGCGCCAGACTTGTCGCGCGCCCAGCGCATACGCCAGCCCGCTGGCCAGACAGAGCGCTGTCCAGCGCGTTCCCGACGATCTGCAACAGCGCGGTGCCGGGCTTGCGAAGTCCGGGCTACGAACTAGGACAGGTAGGGAACGATGTTCTTCATCGCGCGGGAAACGTATTCGTACTTCTCGCCGACCGGAGCTACGTAGTGGAGTGCGTCTTTCGCAGCCGATTCTCCTTCGGTTCGCGCGATGATCCACGCCGCGAGGTATTGCGATGCAAAACAGCCTCCTGCGGTTGCGACGTTGCCTTGAGCGAAGAAAGGCAGATTGAGAACCTCGACTCCCTCCTCCTGCACCCAGGGCTTCGTTGCGAGGTCCGTGCATGCGGGAGCGCGGCCTAGCAGCCCCAGCTTGGCCAGCAGCAGCGTGCCCGAACATTGCGCACCGATCAGCTGGCGTGCGGGGTCCAGCTTGAGCTGGTCCATGAGCGCAGTATCGTTCGCGATCTCTCTCGTTCGCATACCGCTGCCGATGATGACCGCATCCGCCTCGCAGGCTTCTTCCAAGGTGGACTGTGCCTGAATGGTCACGCCATTCATCGACGTTACGTACGGCGTCGGACACGACAGGCTTACCCGCCAGTCAGGCTGCTTGACGCGGTTGAGTACGCCCAGGGCAATCAGGGAATCGAGTTCGTTGAAACCGTCGAAGCTGAGGATGGCGATGTGCATGGCAGTATTGTGTATGACGCCCAGGCATGTCCGGACAACGTCGACACTTATCTGGGCGCGCGATGGAACACGTTTTGCGGCAATTTTCGCAAAACCCCGATGTCGCGTGGCTCGGCGCGGCGACACTGCGCGTCTGCAGCGGCGATGATGTCCGAGTACAGCCTGGCAGCGCGTTATGCATTTTACCAATTTAATCGAAAATTAATTACAAACTTTTTAACGTTTCCCCCATTCTTGGCAAAATCCGTTTTTTATCAAAATAAATACCCCCCCCCAGTATATAAAGACCTGCCTTATTTTTCGCTGACGACAAGCCGATTTTGCAGAATGTAATGGGGGGTATATGAATGCAGCCCGTATTCCATCCCGAAAATGCCGCCGAAGCCGGGACGCCACGGCGGCGGCGCGCTCAAGCTTACTTGCCGAGGAGTCCCGCGCTTAACCGGCTTGCAGTTTTTGCCCGGTAAACTCGGCGGCGCATTCGACTGCGATGCTGATGCGGTTGCGGCCGTTTTCTTTGGCGCAGTAGAGCGCCGTATCGCTGCGGGACAAGGCGGCGTCGGCATCGGCGTCGGCGTCCGTCATCATCGCGATGCCGATGCTCACGGTGACGGCGATGGTTTGCCGCCCGGCCCGCAGCGGCGTAGCGACCAATTGTTGCTGTACGCGCTGCGCGAAAACATGCGCCTCCGCCAGGTCCGCACCGGGCAAGACGACGGCGAACTCTTCGCCTCCGATCCGGCCGGCGCTGTCGTTCTTGCGCAGCGCGGCCTGCAATATGCCGGCGAAATGCTTCAGCACCAGATCGCCGGTGGCGTGGCCGTAACTGTCGTTGATTGCTTTAAAATTATCGAGATCGCACATCAGCACCGCCGACGGTTTGCCGATGGCGCGCCGTATCCGCGCCAACTCTTCTTCCATGCGTGCCATAAAGCAGCGGCGGTTCGGTATCTGGGTCAGGAAATCGATGGCGGCCTGCGCCTGCAATTCGAGCTCTAGCCGTTTGCGCTCGGTCACATCGGTAACGAATCCATGCCACAGCGTGCCGCCATCCGGCAGGCGGCGCGGGCGCGCATCGATCTGGCGCCAACGCACGCCCTGGCGCGGCAAATTGACGCGGAATTCCAGATGCAGGCGCTGCAGGCCGGCGCCAGATGCGGCCAGCGCCACGCGATAAGCGGCAAAATCGTCGGGGTGGATCAGACTGTGCAGCGGCGCCACGCCGGCGCCGATCTGCGCCGGCGTCAGTTCGTAGATATCCCGGACGCCCTCGCTGACATAAGTAAAACTTTCGTCGCCGTCGGGCAGCCGCCGGTATTGATAGGCGAGACCGGGCACCTCGTTGGTCAGGCAGGTGACCAGGTCGACGCTCTGTTGCAGGCGCTCCGACAGCGCGCGCATTGCGCTGATATCGGTGGTCGTGCCTATCATGCGCAGCGGTTTGCCGTCCGCAGCGCGGCTGACGACTTTGCCGCGGCTAGAGATCCATTTGTAGCTGCTGTCTTTGCAGCGCACTCTGTGCTCCACCGCGTAATTTTCCGTCTTGCCTTCCCAGTGCGCCTTGATCGTCTCTTGCACGAAAGCCAGATCGTCGGGATGCACGCGCGCATAGCTGTCTTCGATCCGGTCCGATATTTCTGCATCGGTATAGCCTAACAGCGCTTTCCATCCAGACGAATAATCGATTTCTCCGGTAGCGATATTTCTATCCCAGATGCCGGTCGCACTGCCTTCGATCGCCAACGCCATCCGCCTCATGCCGGCTTCGCTCCGGCGCGCCGCTTCCTCGGCGGCCAGCATCCTGCGCCGGTCGGCATCGCGTTCTATCGCCAGCGCGGCCAGGCCGGCGAATTCCGTCGCCGTCTGACGCGGCCAGTCCGCGCGCGGCGCGTTTTTTTGTGTCAAGAGCAGCAAGCAGCCGAGCGGCGCGCCGCCGGCGTTAAGGAGCGGCAGCGCGCCGCAGGCGAGCAGATCGTGTCGGCTGAAAATATCTTGCAGGCTGCGCCAGCCTGGGCTGTCTTCCAGCGCCGGCGCCGCGCTATGCCCGGACACGTCTGCGGTCAGCGGCATAGTGCCGATTGCGTCGATTGCGTCGATTGCGTCGATTGCGTCGATTGCGTCGATACAGTCCTGAGGCAAGCCGGGAGCGGCCAGCAGCGGCGCGCGCCCGCCTTCGCGATCCGGCACCAGTATGGCGCCCGATATGCCGGGAGCTTGCTCTTCCAGCGCGCTTAGCAGCAGGCTCAGGCTCTCGGCCAGCGGTGCGTTGCGGGCGATGTCAGCCAATGTTGCGCGGTAGGTCGTCAGCAAATGGAGGTTGCGATCCATGTTTTTATCGGCAATATCCAGGCGCATGAAGGAAAAACATCCTTCGCCGCGCGTGCTCCCATGCATGCCCGTCGCATAGGGGAGCCATAAAAATGGGTGCGAGCATACGCAGCAGCGTATCGCCGCGCAGCGCATTTCAGCGTCGATGGGCTAGTTGCATCATAGACCAAAGCCCCGGCGAGGGTGGGCGGCAGGCGTTTTCTTCCGGCTTTTTCCTGAATAGCAAAATTTCTTGAAAGACAAGCTCGTCGCAAGGAGTGGGCTCACCCGCCATCCTCGCCGCACAGCGTACGGCTGTTTTTTTGTAGCGCGCCGGGCCGGCGCAGGGATGACGAGCTTGAGTTTGCGGCAACTGAACGGTAGAGCGCCAGGCGCGGCGATTCTTAGCGATTAATGGCGCACCTGCATACGGTTAATCACATCGTCGACCGCGAATAAATACCAGGCGTCCTGCTCTATCCGTTTGCGCTCGGTTTCGCTGGCGACCACGCCTTCCAGCGTCACGACCTGGTCCTTGGTGCTGATCAGTATCTGGCTGGCGTGCACGAAGGGGTCGCTTTCCAGCACCAGGCGCAAGGCGTCGCTGACTTCGTCGTCGTTGTCTTCTTCGGAAGGCATCACGGCCAGCTCGTTGACTACGTCGCGACAGCCGCGCGACCACCAGGCCAGCACGCCCGCCAGGCGCTTGTGCGACAGGCTGATCACTTGTCCGCTCAGGCTGACCACGCCATCGGCAACCGCGACCAGCAGCGCGCCGCTGGTGTCGCCGGCAATTTCCCTCAGCGTTTCCAGCTGCCCTTTGACCCATACGCCGACCGAACAATTCTGGAAATCAACATGCTGCATGATGCGTCCGCACACCGCATCGCGCACCGCGCCGTCGCCCGCGTGTTCGCCCGGGTCGACGCGCAACTGATCGAGCAAGCCGTTCGCCCCGCTGATCGATCTCGCCATGGCTATCGCCCTTTTCTTGCAGGCGATATCCGGCACTTCCCCCTCCAGGGCCAGGACGCCATCGACGAAATGCATAGCGATAGGATAGTTTTGCAAGTTGACGCCAGCCTCGTATTCGAAAGCCGCCTGGACTCGTTTCAGCACTACATCTTTACTTTGCATGATGACACCTTTGACGTTGATAGAAAGTTAGCGGCGTGCAAGTGCGCCGGAAAGGAAATGGAATTCGACTTAATTAGTGTAGGAATAAGTAGTAAGCATTGCCATGTTTTTTATACGTAACTGAGCTTATAGAGTCGGCAAATAAATAGATGGAGCCGACTCCCCTCACCCCGCAGGGCTAACGCATCAAATGACCAATGGGCATAAGCCAAGAACCTCTGCGAGGTATTTGTCGTGAAGCGCTGCGTAGAGTCGTTTCTTTGGAATGCTGCGCTTCATTGAGGTTTCTTGGCGCAA
>JACPWS010000057.1 GCA_016196925.1 Burkholderiales bacterium
CGTCTTGTTTTTCTTTCTTGCGAACATTTGATATTTTTTAAGCATTCCGGCTAGATAAACTAACCGGCGCGCTTTCATCAAGTGCCCACATTTATTGACTGTTAATTGTTAAAGAACCGTATTCTTTTTTAGCGCTGCTATCGATTCTCACCGACCGCTTTACCATCCCTGCATTTCGCTACGAAGCGTTGTGTTCGTCAGCAGCAGAGAAACGAGATTATGAAGCACTTTCTAATTCTTGTCAACTGCGTTTTTTACCGTTTCAACTCGCTACTTCCTGAATCAAAACAAAACGCGCCGACTTCTTTACTTCTTCTCGCCCGCTCTTCAGCGGGAGGCGAACTATAGCAAACCCCAGCCGACTATGCAAGACCCTGCGCATAAATAATCCGCCCATGTTTGGTCGATTGCTTAAATGGAATTGTGCCAGTATGTTTATGCCTTCTTATTACTCTTTATACTCTTTAACTCGTTATGTCTTCTCACTCCGAAGGTTCCACCAAGGCGATTTTTTATGCGCTAGGTGCGAATGGCGGCATCGCATTGGCCAAATTCGCCGCGGCCTTGTTTACTGCTTCCGGCGCCATGTTGGCCGAAGCTATCCACTCTACGGCGGATTGCGTCAATCAGGTTTTTTTACTGGTCGGTCTGCGCGAAGCGAAACGCCCGGTCGACGCGGCGCATCCCATGGGGTACGGGCGCGTGGTTTACTTCTGGGCGATGATGGTGGCATTGCTGTTATTTTTCCTCGGTGGTGCATTTTCGGTCATGGAAGGCGTGGAGCGGCTGAAACATCCCGAACCACTCAAGTACCCTTTAGCGGCACTGCTGGTGCTCGGCATTTCTGTATTGCTGGAAGGCTTCTCGCTGCACGGCGCCATGCGTGAGATACGCAAGATCGCCGGAGGCAAGTCGTTTTTCCTTTGGTTTAGGGAAACGCGGCAATCTGAATTGATGGTGGTAGCAGGCGAAGATATCGCCGCCCTGGCAGGTCTGGCGGTCGCCTTTGCCTCTGTGGTGCTGACGGTCGTCACCGGAAATCCGCTATGGGATGCCGTCGGTTCTATCGTGGTCGGCTGCCTGTTGATGCTGGTGGCATTTTTTGTGATACGCGAAGTAAAGGCGATGATCACCGGCGAGTCCGCCGCACCGGAAGTCAATGCCGCCATCCGTGCGCACATAGAATCACACGCTCAGGTCGACCATGTCATTAATCTGATCACGCTGCAATGGGGCGAGCAATTAATGATAGCCGTCCAGGCGAAAATGCAGAGACAAGCGTCAGATCAGGCGCTGATTGCCGCCATCAACGAGGTCGAAGAAAGCATACAGACACTTTGGCCGCAAGCGCGCTGGTGCTTCTTCGAGCCGGATGTCGATAACAGCCAGGATTGAGGAGTTCAGGCCGCGACCGCATCCATCTCGTCCGCCGATTTAAGCAAGGACTGTATCGCACGCTCGAATAAGGGCTCAGACTCGATAAAGCGCACACGACCGCACTCTAGCATGCGGCGGAATACGCGAACGCTGAGTATGGAAGGATAGGCTTGTCCATCCATACTCAGGATCAGGTTGCTCAGATTGGGATTCACCCAGGTCAGGCAACCGTTGCTGGGGCGGCCGCTGAGACTGATTTCCAAAGCGACGCCGCTACGCAGGCGTTCGAGGATGCTGCTGACATCGACGGCCGACAGCGCCGCCTCCGCCGAAGCCGGCTCTTCTTCTTGCGGCAATTCCTGGTCCACTTCCGCGTCCAGCACGCGCACCTGCAAATCCAGGTCGCGGATGGCTTCTTGTAAAAATTTTCGAGTGTCGGGAAGTTTGCCACTTTTGAGGTCAACTTCTACGGCTGCATCAAAATTATTCACAAAATTATTGAAGTGTTCGTGAATCGCCGGCAACGAAGGCGGAGGGCTCTGGGTATTTCCCGCCCGCAAAGCGCTGGTGTGCGCATCCACCAGCCAATTCAGCAAGGCTTGCTGCTGTTGGCTGTCATAGCGGATTGAACTCAAGCCTTCGCGCAAGGTATTCAACAGTATCGGCAACAAGGCGAATAACTGACTACGGTCGTCTTCGCCAACTTTAGGAACGATGCTCCATAGCAAATCCGGCACCATTAAACGGTAGCGCTGCGAGAGTTTGACGTCGCTGCGTTCCGCCAACGCTATCACCTGCACCCAGGCGGTCTCTAGAAATTCCTCCAGATACGGATCGATGGTCAGACGCGACAAGGCTTCCGCCATCTGCGCTTCAGTATGCGCATATCGCAAGGTATGGTTTTGAACCTGCTCGACCGCGGCGACGGTACGCTCGACGTTTTGATCACCGGTGCGCAATTGTTTGGCGATAAAGGCGTCAAACTGATCCAGCATCTTGGGAAATAATTCCGGATTTTCGCTGTCGTCGCACAACAAGGTCTCGACGATGTGGCAGATTTCAGCCGTGATGTAAGTACCGCTGGGATCGAGTTGTTTCAGTCCCAGTGAAATCGAACCTATGCGATTCACCAGTAAACGCGCCGGATGCCCTTTGTGCGTCAGTACGCTGTTATCACGTAAAGCGATTTTTAACACGAGGAATTGCAAACGCCCTAGCTGCGCCCTCACTTCAGCGGGTACCTGGTTATCGCGCAAAATAAATTCAAACAGCATGGCGACGATATCTATCGTCATTTGCTCGTCGGCGCTCTGCGCCATGCTATTCAAGGTATCGCGATGTTCCTGAATTAAATTGCGCACCTCGCCGCGCTCATCCATGATGGCAGCCGTATCAGGCGTGCCTTGTTGCTGCATTTGTTTCACTGCGCAGGTCAGTCGCGTGTCTGCTCCCGGCACATACACTGGACCTGGATATGGGGCAACGCCCGCCGAGCGGACCCCGGCTGCGCCGGCCGCCGCTCCGCTAAACGCTGGCCCGCCATCGCCGCCGTAACCAGGCCCAGCTGCGCCGCCAGCGGCAGATACAGCTGGCATCGCCGTCGTAACAATGGAAGCAGCGGGCGCGAGCAAGCCTCCCGGCATCCCGCTTTGCAGGTCCGCTGCGTGATAGCTCTCTGTCTTGCCGAAAAACTTCCTCAGCACGCCACCGACTGCCTGCGTCCCGGACAACCAGGAAAAATTTTCTGCGGATTGCGACGCCACGAGCGGCGCATTTTCCACATGAGGCATGGGAGAGCCGCTTGCCATACCGCGCACCGATTCAAATAACTGTTCGATACGGGATTCTGCAATATTTTCCGCCCCCGCTTCAGCCGATGCGCCTCTGGCACGGCGCCGGGCAGCCGTGCCGCTCCGGGCGACGTCGGCGCCGTCATCGACAGAGCTATCCTCATCTGCCGCATCGCTGCCGGATCGACGGCTCAGCTTGTCTGGCGCCTTATTGATTTTTAACGGCAGTTGTGCGGCGATTCCATGCTTTGCCAGTTGAGCATTCGCCACCTGATAAATGTAGTCCACGCTACCTGCCAGATTCTCGCCTATCTGCTCCAGCAAGATCGTGTTCAATTCCGGCAATAATTGAAAGCTCTCGATGGTATTCGCGATACAGCGTGAAAACAAATAGGGCCGGAAGGGATTTTCCCTTTCCTTGATGTTGTCTTGCCCGAATAGCAGGGCGATCCGTATGTTCAGATCGCGTAACTGGTGTTCCGCTTCGTCGCGGAAACGCTGAGTGATGTCATTGATGCGCAGCGCATTTTCAAACGCGCTGGAATCGAGCAAGGTCAATTCTTCGGCGTCATGCGTCAGGGCGGCGGAGGGGCGGGCCTTACTATATGTTGTCTGAAAACTGCGATTCAGTAAATGTTCCATCTCGCTCGACATTTGCCGGAACAAGTCTTCCCGCTTTTCTTGCAAAATGGTGCGGGCATTCAAAAAAAGCCTTTGCTCTATAGAAGAAAAGCTGGCATCCGCTTTGAAATACAAGGCTTCTACCGCGTGCGGCACAATTTTCCGCACAGCGTCCTGAAAGGCGTGCATAAATTCGGCACGGGTGCTGGATAATAGTTCGTTCGGTTCCATATGCTTCACGATGCAGGTGAACATGTCAACTATAAACCAGATACTTATAGTCCGCACATGTTTGCATAAAAACCAATGCAGTATCACCTAAGTTTAGCTATTGCGACGCGGCTCACACGCCGCGCCTATGGGCTGCGCGGCCGATAGAAAACCGGACTGGACGGAGACGCTGAAATTTCGTTACGGCAGGGTCCGGGGGCTATGCCCGCCCTGCAGCCATGCCCGCCGCCGACCGTGCGGCGGCGAGTGGCGGGCCGGCCTCAGGCCGCTTTTTTCTTTTTGGTAACGGTCTTCTTGGCAGCTGGCGCGTCGGCTTCAGCCCTGGCCTTGGATTTAGCCGCCGCCGGCGCCTTGGCCTTGCGCTCTTCAAACTCGAAGCTGACCTTGCCATCCTTGCCGCGCACCAGGAAAGCCTTGAAAGGGCGGCGCGTGCGCTGCGAAATGAAACCGGGCAGCAGATCGGTCTTGCCGTCGTTCAGCAATTTCACCATTTGCTCCGGCAAAATCTCCTGTTGCAAGATGATGCGGCCGCTGCGGAAATCGCAAGCCTTGGGCTTGGCCACGGATTTCTCGCAGACATAGGCCAGGCCCATTTCGTACACGCCGCTGGCGCATTTCGGGCAGGGGCCGAGTGCGGTCTGTCCAGTGAAATCGACGCCTTCGCCGTCTTCGCCTTCGTCCTGGTTCTGACCGAAATCGAATTCCAGCTTCAGATTATTGTGCTCGGCATCCGGCACGATTTTCAAAATCGCTGCGAACGGCCGCCCCATCTTGGAGCGGAAGCCTTGCAAGGGACCGATCTCGCGTTTGGCCAGCAATTCCTCGACTTCCACCACTTCAAACTGGCGGCTGCCGGGCGTCTTGCTCATCGAGAATTCGCATTTGGTGCAGGCGAAACGGCGGTAGTTTTCCTTGACCACGCCGCCGCAATGCGGGCAAGGCGTTTTCAGCGTTGCATACTCGCCGGGGATGGTGTCGTTGTCGTATTCCTTGGCGCGCTTGACGATGATCTGCGTCATCCGGGCGATTTCGCGCATGAATTCTTCGCGGCTGATCTTGCCTTTTTCCATCTGCGACAACTTGTATTCCCACTCGCCGGTCAGCTCGGGCGAAGTCAGCTCATCGACCCCGAGGCCGCGCAGCAGCGTCATCAACTGGAAAGCCTTGGCGGTCGGGATCAGTTCGCGCCCTTCGCGCAGCAGGTATTTCTCGGTCAGCAAACCTTCGATGATGGCGGCGCGCGTGGCCGGCGTACCGAGGCCCTTGCCGGCCATCGCTTCGCGCAAACCCTCGTCGTCGACCAGCTTGCCGGCGCCTTCCATGGCCGACAACAGCGTCGCTTCGCTGTAACGGGCCGGCGGCTTGGTGGCCAGGCCGTGCGCCGTCACGTGTTCGGTCTGCACCTTTTCGCCCTTGGCGACCGCCACCAGCGTGCCTTTGCCCTCGCCGTCCTTGCCGTCTTTTTCTTCGTGCGCGTCCTTGCCGTAAATCGCCAGCCAGCCAGCCTGGGTCATGACCTTGCCTTCGGTCTTGAACTGGTGGCCGGAGACTTCGGTGATGCGGGTGGTGACCTGGAATTCGGCGGCCGGGAAAAACACCGCCATGAAACGGCGCGTCACCAGGTCATACAGCTTTTGTTCCGGCTCGGACAAGTTTTTCGGGGCCTGGCCGGTGGGGATGATCGCAAAGTGGTCGCTGATCTTGCTGTTATCGAAAATGCGCTTGTTCGGTTTGACCCAGTTCTTGTTCAGGATTTGGGCGGCGAACTGCTGGTAATTGTGATTTTCCTTGATGGTCTCCAGCGTCTGCTTGACGGTATCCAGGTAATCTTCCGGCAAATGGCGCGAATCGGTACGCGGGTAAGTCAGCACCTTGTGCTTTTCGTACAAGGCTTGCGCCAGGCCCAGGGTGTTCTTGGCCGAGAAGCCGAAGCGCGCATTCGCTTCGCGCTGCAGGCTGGTCAGGTCGAACAGGCCGGGCGCCATCTGGGTAGCTGGTTTAGCCTCTTCCGTGACATTGCCCTGGCGACCGCGGCAGGCGGCCACGATGGATTCGGCGGCGGCCTTGCTCCACAGGCGCTCGGCTTTCTTTTCCGGATCGTGCTCGTCTTTCTTGAACTGGTGATCGAGCCAGCGCCCTTCGTAAATCCCGGCGGCGCACACGAACTCGGCGCGCACTTCCCAGAAATCGCGCGAGACGAATTTTTTAATCTTTTCTTCGCGTTCGACCACAATCGACAGGGTCGGGGTCTGCACCCGACCCACGGTGGTCAGGTAAAAGCCGCCTTCTTTCGAGTTGAAGGCCGTCATGGCGCGCGTGCCGTTGATGCCTATCAGCCAATCCGATTCGGAGCGGCAACGGGCGGCGTCGGCCAGCGGCAACATGTCGGCGTCGCTGCGCAACTTGTGAAAGCCGTCGCGGATCGCGCCGGGCGTCATCGATTGCAGCCACAGGCGGCTGACCGGTTGCTTGGCCTTGGCATTCTGGGCGATCAGACGGAAAATCAATTCGCCTTCGCGGCCGGCGTCGCAGGCGTTGATCAAGCCGGTGACATCCTTGCGCTTGATCAGCTTGTTCAGCACCTTCAGGCGTGACTCAGTCTTGGCGATGGGGTTCAGCGCAAAATGCGGCGGTATCATCGGCAGATTGGCAAAGCTCCATTTGCCGCGCTTGACGTCGTATTCTTCCGGCACCGTGATTTCCAGTAAATGGCCGACGGCAGATGACAAGACATAGTCGTCCGACTCGAAGTAGTCATCATGCTTGGTAAATCCGCCCAGAGCTTTCGCTATGTCGTTGGCGACCGAGGGCTTCTCGGCAATGATGAGCGTTTTAGTCATTTCGGGGTTCTCGAATAGTTTTTTTGTGCGCCTTCGATGTCGAATAAGCAACACTACCGGCAAATTAAGCGTAAGACTAACCTAAATCAGCGGCAAATGATAAGCGCCTTAGTGAGAAAACCGCAATCGGCATGCGATTTTTACTACAAATCGCCTGATCCGGGAGGATTTAAGCCTTAATGCAGCAAGCGCGCGGCGCTGTCGTCGTCGGATAACAGCAATTCATCGAACATCAGCATGTCCGGTTCCGTGCCCTGACTCCATAGCATCATCAGCACGATCACGCGCAGCTTATCCAGCGGCAAGGGCGATTCCTGCACGGCCAGCGCCCGTTCCAGCACGATTTCGCGCTGACACGAGCTCAATAACGCGGCGGACTCCAGGAATTGGATAAAACCTATGGCAGGCGTGCCCAGCGCGCTGATTTCGCGTGCGGCATATACGCGAAAACCGGTGGAGGCCACGGCTTCCGGCTGCGAATCGCCGGCGCTGCGCGCGAGGCCGGTCAGCCAGTCCAGCGCTTCTGAAATGTCGTCCTCGGGAAAGCCGACCGCGGCCAGCTTCTTGACCAATGCCGCCGTATCCGGACAGGCATCCGGACGATAATAGGTTTCGTAGAGGTAAACAAGAATATCAAACATGCTGCTACTGTAGCCGCTGGCGGGCTTAGAAACAAGCCCCCGGCGGCCCGAGCGTAGTTTTTAGGTTGAAAATATACTGGAGGGCAGTATATAAACCAGCCCTTTAAATACGCTGACGCCAGCATGATTTATTCACATACTCCCCTGAAATAGTGCAATTCAGGCGGCGTAGGCGAGGATGGGCGGCGGCCTCACGCGGCGCGGCGCGGGGCCGGCCGGCGCCGCCTGATGCTGTCCGGCCAGTTGAAAGAGGCTGACCAGGCCCGACAATTCGTCCGCCTGTTCGCGCAAGCTCTCGGCCGCGGCAGCCGCCTGCTCGACCAGGGCGGCATTTTGCCGGGTGACTTCATCCATGCGCACGACGGCTTGATTGACTTGTCGTATGCCGCTGCTCTGTTCCCGGCTGGCGCCGGAAATTTCCTGCATGATGTCGGTCACGCTCTGCACGCTGCCGACCAGCTCTTGCATGGTGCTGCCGGCCTGGCCGACCAGCCGGCCGCCGTGCGCGACGTTTTCTTCGGCATCGACGATCAAGCGCTTGATTTCCCTGGCGGCGTTGGCGCTGCGCTGCGCCAGATTGCGCACCTCGGCCGCCACCACGGCGAAACCGCGCCCCTGTTCGCCGGCGCGCGCCGCTTCCACCGCCGCGTTCAGCGCCAGAATATTGGTCTGGAAAGCGATGCCGTCGATCACCGCGATGATATCGGCGATTCTGCCGGAAGATGCATGGATGGCGTCCATGGTGCACACCACCTGCTGCACCACGGCGCCGCCCTTGAGCGCCACTTGCGAGGCCGACAGCGCCAGCCGGTTGGCCCGGACTGCGTTATCGGCATTCTGGCGCACGGTGGCCGTCAATTCTTCCATTGAGGCCGCGGTTTCTTCCAGCGCTGCGGCTTGTTGTTCAGTGCGCGCCGATAAATCCTGGTTGCCGCTGGCGATCTGGCCGGAAGCGCTGGCGATGGCGTCGGTACCCGAGCGCAGCTTGCCGACCACGGCCGCCAGTTTATCGCGCATGGCGTTCATCGCGAACAACAGGCTGCTGCGATCGCCGTCCCTCAGCACGATCTCGCTCGCCAGATCGCCGTGCGCGATCCGATCGGCGATCAGGGCCGCATAGGCCGGCTCGCCGCCGAGCTGACGCAGCAAGCCTTGCGTCAGGCGGTAGCCAATCAGCGTCGCCAGCGCCAGGGCCAAGGCGCCCAGGCCCAGCATCAGCCCGCACAAGTGTCGGTAAGTCGCCTGCGCCTCTGTCGCGCGCGTTGCGGTCAACTCCAACTGGAAAGCGACCATGTCGGCCAGCGCTTGCTTATATACGAGCAGCACCGGACGAAGTTCATGGTTGAGCTGGGCGCGCGCCTGCTCCGGCGTGCCACGCGCTAGCAGTTGCAACAGTTTTTCCTGGCCGGCCAGATATTTATCGCCGGCGTCGTGTATGCGCGCCAGGATGAGCTGTCCCTTGGGCAGCACGATCACCCGGTCGAAACTGGCGCGGTTCGCACGTATCACCCGGCGCGCCTCGACGATGCGCGCCATCTGCTGGTCGCGGTCGCCCGTATCTTCGCTCAACATCATCGTGCGCAAGGCGATTGCGATGGCGTCGATCTGCGACTGGGTTTCATACGTCATCAGAATTTTCGGCAGACGACTGTTGACGACGTCCTCGGTGCCGGCATGCAGTTTTCCCAGCATGACGAGAGCGATGCCTATTATGGTCAACAATACCGCGCAAATCACGCCAAAACTGAGCGTCAGGCGGCGGCCGATCGAAAGTGAGGGGAAGCTCATAAAATGTCCGGCAAAAAATACAAAAGGTAGATGCATAGGCAGCTGCGCCATGTATTCAGTCGCTGCGCAAGAACATGGCAGGAGGGAATGTACGATACTAATTAGTAAATCCCGGCGCCGGCTTGTCGGAAATCAAATCAGCGCGCGCCGCCGGCGCGAATGCGGCGGTCCGGCAACAAATCAGGCCAGGCGCCGCAGCAGGCCGCCGGCCAGCGTCTCGATCCGGCCGGCCAGCTCGAGTTCCAGCAATTGCGCGCTCAGGCTGGCCGCATCGAGTCCGCTGCGCTGCGCCAGCGCATCGGGATGGAGCGGATCGTAACCGAGCAATGCCAGCAAGCCCTGCCCGGGTTCCGCCGGCTGTGCGCCGGCGACTGCGGAGCGGACGGCAGCGGCCGAGAACTGCAGTTCGTCGAGAATATCCTGGGCCGTTTCCACCAGTTTCGCGCCTTGCTTGATCAATTGATGGCAGCCTTTGGAGAGCGGGGCATGGATAGAGCCGGGGATGGCAAACACTTCGCGCCCCTGCTCGGCCGCCATGCGCGCGGTGATCAGCGAACCCGACTGGGCCGCCGCTTCCACCACCAGCACCCCTTTGGCCAGGCCGGAAATCAGGCGGTTGCGGCGCGGGAAATTGGACGCCACGGCCGGCATGCCGAGCGCGTATTCGCTGAGTATGCAGCCGCCGTCGGCGATCAGGTGCGCCAGGCTGCGGTTGCGCGCCGGATAGACGATGTCGGCGCCGGTACCTATCACCGCCACGGTGGCGCCGGCGCCGCGCAAGGCGCCGGTATGGGCCGCGGCATCGATGCCGGCCGCCAGGCCGGAACTGATGGTCAGGCCGGCGCAACTCAAGGCTTCGGAAAATTGCTCGGCATTGCGTATGCCCTGGGTCGTGGCATTGCGGCTGCCGACCACGGCGATGGTCGGTGCTTCCAGCAAGGCGGTGCGCCCCTTGAGATAAATCAGTACCGGCGGATCGGGGATTTCCAGCAAGGCGCGCGGATAAGCGGCATCGGCCAGAGTCAGCAATTGATTGCCGGGCCGGGCGCACCAGTCGGCGGTCAGTTCGATTTGCCTTTGCAAGGCGGGGCCGGGAGCGGACGACAACGCGGTCGCGATTTTTTCCGAAACGACCTGGATAAGCGCCGCATAAGGCGCCGCAAAAATCTGCGGCGGCAAGCCGAAGGCCGCCAGCAATCTGCGCGCTGTTTCGGCGCCGACGCCGGCGGTTTGCTCCAGCCTGAGCCAGTCGGCCCAGTCGACCGCGTCAGCCACGGCGGCCCCGCTTATTCCACGGTTTCCGGCGAGTGGGCGACGTCGCCGACCTTCACGGCATCGGTTACTTGCATCACCAGGCCATAGGAAATATTGTTGAAGATGCGGAAAATGAATAAGCTGCCGTAACGCTCTTGCGGCAAACGCACCGGCTTTTTGTGATCGGTGGGGTCGGGGATGATTTTGCCGTAACGCGAGAGTTCCAGCACGCTGCTCATGTTCAGGCCGTCCTTGCTGCCGCGATTGATGGCGACGATCTGGTTTTGTCCGGCCTGATCGACGCCGCCGTAAATCGACAATACGCGCGCCTGCAGGTTTTTCTCGGCCGGGTGCGGCACGTAATTCAAAATCGGCGTAGGCGGCACCGGCACCAGACGGTCGCCTACGCCCATTTCTTCGCGCGACTTGACCACGATAAAGCTGTCCACGCCATCCTCGGTCTCCGCCCGGCGGTCGAGTTTGACCGTCCCTAAAAATACCGCTTCGTAGCCGACGATGGCTTTGGTATCCGGATCCTTGAGCGCCGTGCCGGGACGGAAAATCTGGAACGAGGTGCCGCCCTTCAAGTCGCCGCGCACATAGATCTTATCGTTCTTCGACATCATCACGCGCCCTTCCGGCGCCGCCACGATGCGCGGCGCGTCTTTCATGTCGTCCTTGTCTATCACCAGCGGTTGCGACAGGAAAGGCTCTATCAGGTGCGCCGGAATCGCCGGGATCGCGTTGCTGCCCAAGCCTTCGGTGCGTATCTGCGGCATCAGCTTGCCGGAACCGCCGTTGGCGCCGCTGCCGAGCGGGTTGCCGAGCCGCAGGCGGCCATTGACACGGTCAAAATACACGATCTGGCCCGGATAAATCCAGTGCGGGTTGCGGATGTCTTCCTGGTTCATGCCCCAGACTTTCGGCCAGCACCAGGGGTTTTGTAAGAACTTTTCGGAGATGCCCCACAGCGTATCGCCGCGCACCACTTCATGTTTGTCCGGGGCATCCGGCAAAAATTCGCATTGACTGCGGGCAGCGATCGCTTGCGCCTGCGCGGTGGTCGCCTGCGCTGGCGCGGCGTGGGCGGACTGCGCGATCAAAGGCAGACCGGCAGCGAGGAGCAGGGCGATTGTGCTAAACTTTTTCATGAATATTATCCGATGCAAAATGCTGCAAAACAGCAGGCCCGCGCACGGGCAAGCGCAAACTTGTAAAACTTGCTAAATTGAATCAAATTCTGCCCATAAATCCTTGAACTAGCAAGAAAAACTACACAACAGTCTAGCTGTGCTGTTGCGAAATGTCTTATGTCGATACTGAATATCCTGCGTTATCCCGATGCGCGCCTGCATAAAGTGGCAAAACCGGTCACAGCGTTTGACGAGCGCCTGAAGCAACTCGTGGCCGACATGGCGCAAACCATGTACGAAGCGCCTGGCGTGGGCCTGGCGGCGTCGCAGGTCGATGTGCACGAACAGCTGGTGGTGATCGATATCTCGGAAACCAATGACCAGCTGCAGGTCTTCATCAATCCGGAAATCATTTGGGCCAGCGCCGAGATCAAGCTGTACGACGAAGGTTGCCTGTCGGTGCCCGGCGTGTACGACGGCGTCGAGCGGCCGGCCGAAGTCAAGGTCAGAGCGCTCAATATCGAGGGCGAGTCCTTTGAAATCCACGCCGACGGCTTGATGGCGGTCTGCATCCAGCATGAGATGGATCATTTGCAAGGCAAGGTGTTCGTGGAATACCTGTCGCCGCTGAAGCGCAACCGCATCAAGACCAAGATGCTGAAAGAAGAGCGCGAAGAACAACGCAAACGGGCGGTACGCTGATGCGCGTCATCTTCGCCGGCACCCCCGAATTCGCCGCAGTCGCGCTGCAAGCCTTGCACGACGCCGGTTTCGAGATCCCGCTGGTATTGACCCAGCCAGACCGGCCGGCCGGGCGCGGCATGCAGTTGCAGGCTTCAGCCGTCAAGCAATACGCGCTGCAGCATGGCATCGCGCTGGCGCAGCCAGTCTCTTTGCGGCTGGATGGCAACTACCCCGAAATCGCGGCCGAAGCGCATCAGCTGTTGCGCGCCACGCCGCACGACGTGATGGTTGTGGCCGCTTACGGCTTGATCTTGCCGCAATCCGTGCTGGACATCCCGCGCCTCGGTTGCATCAATATCCACGGCTCGCTGCTGCCGCGCTGGCGCGGCGCCGCCCCTATCCATCGCGCGATAGAAAGCGGCGATGCGGAAACCGGCGTCACCATCATGCAGATGGAAGCGGGGCTGGACACCGGACCCATGCTGGCGTTGCGCAGCATGCCTATCGCGGCCGACGACACGACCGCCAGCCTGCACGACAAACTGGCAGTGCTGGGCGGCGCGATGATCGTGCAAGCCTTGCGCCAACTGGAGCAAGGCGCGCTGCCGGCTACCCCGCAGCCTGAGCACGGCGTGACCTATGCCGCCAAGATAGCCAAGGAAGAAGCGCTGCTGGCTTTCAATTTATCGGCCGCCGAACTGGACAGGAAGATCCGCGCCTTCAATCCGTTTCCGGGCGCGCTAGCCAGCCTGAATGGCAACTCCATCAAAATCTGGCGTGCCGAAGCGCTGCCACTGCCGCAGCAATCCGTACCGGGCACCGTGCTGGCAGCCAATGCGCAGGAAGGCGTGATCGTGGCTTGCGGCGCAGGCGCCTTGCGCCTGACCGAGCTGCAAAAACCGGGCGGCAAGCGCTTGCCGGCGGCGGAATTCCTGCAAGGCTTCGCGTTGCAGCCGGGCCAGGTTTTTACGGTCTGATGGCGCGCAACACTACGCTAAGTAAGCACGGATTTAACCGGAATATCGTCATCCCCGCGAAAGCGGGGATCCACCTAGTTGTTTGATTTAATCTGCACTTCCCTAACGGATTAAACCGAACAAATCCTGCCGGGCCGCGCGGCTGATCGCCAGCACGGCCGGATGTGTCAGTTTGCGCTGCACGGAAATCGCGTAAAACTGTTCGCGGATTTCTTCGGTATGACCGACCGGCTGCACGTCGTACTGGCGCATCACCATGTCGGCGATGGCCGACGGCGCGGCAAAAAAGCCGGCACCGGCCTGGCCGAAGGCGCTCATCAGGGCGCTATCGTCGAATTCCCCGGCGATGCGCGGATGGATTGCATGCTGATCGAGCCAGTGCAACAGGCGCGAACGTAGCGCCGCATCCTCACCCGGCAACAGCAGCGGCGCACCATCCAGACAGGCAGGAAAGGCCGCCGTGTGCCGGGAGCGCAAAGCGGCCGTGGCGAAGAAGCTGATACCGCATTCGCCCAGCAAGTGGCTGTAGCCGCGCACCTTCACCGTGGTCGGCATGGCGCTGTCCGACATCACCACATCGAGCTTATGCGTGGCCAGATCGGCCAGCAAGGCTTCCAATTTGCCTTCGCGGCAATTGATACGCAGCGTTTGCGGCAGTTGCAGGGCCGGTTCCAGCAGCCGGTAGGCGACCGCCTTGGCCAAGGCATCCGAAACGCCGACCCGCAATTGCAAGGTGCGTTCGGTAGGGCGGTGGTGCAGCACCTCTTCCAATTCCTGGCCCAGCGCAAAAATATCCTCGGCATAACTGAGCACCAGCCGCCCGGCTTCGGTCAGCTCCAGATTGCGCCCGCTCTTGCGGAACAGCGCCTCGCCCTGAATTTCCTCGAACAGGCTGAGCTGACCGCTGATGGTTTGCGGCGTCAGGTGCAATTGCTCGCTGGCGCGCGCGATGCTGCCGGCCTTGGCCACCACCCAGAAATAGTGCAGATGTTTGTAGTTAAGATGGGCCATATGCGGCAATGTATCGAATTTATCGAAGTATTCATCAATTATATTCGACTTTTATTGGCAATCATCTGCATCTACACTATGCCTACCTTCTGTTGCGAAGGGGCCACCGCAAGCTGGCGGTTTTCAACATTTCAGGAGATTTGCATGAAACTTTCATCCCGTCCCGCCCTGCGCGATGCGCAAACCGTGGCTTACAGCGAGCGTAGCGCCGGCCACCAGGTCTTGCGCAATACCTATATGTTGCTGTCCATGACCCTGCTGTTCTCGGCGCTGACTGCCGCCGCCAGCGTGGCCTTCGCCTTGCCCGGCCCCGGTTTTCTGATTACCCTGGTCGGCTACTTCGGCCTGCTGTTCCTGACTTCCAAGCTGCGCAACAGCGCCTGGGGCATAGTCTCGGTATTTGCGCTGACCGGTTTCATGGGTTACACGCTGGGACCTATCCTCAGCCACTACCTGCACATGGCTGGCGGCAGCGCCATCGTAATGGGCGCCATGGGCCTGACCGGCTTGATTTTCCTGAGCTTGTCGGCCTATGTGCTGATCAGCAAACGCGACTTCAGCTTCATGGGCGGCTTTTTGATGGCTGGCATGATCGTGGTGCTGGTGACCAGCCTGGCCGGCATCTTCCTGCAAATCCCGGCTTTGGCGCTGACCATTTCCGCGGTCATGGTGTTGCTGATGTCGGGCATGATCTTGTTTGAAACCAGCAACATCCTGCACGGCGGCGAGACCAACTACATCATGGCTACGGTCGACCTGTACATCACCCTGTTTAACCTGTTCACCAGCCTGCTGCATTTGCTGGGCTTCATAGAGAAAGAGTAATTGATGCTGCAGACCGTCGCTCAACCCTGGATGTGGGCCGTCTTTATCGCCTTCGTGCTCGGCATGTGCTGGATCGACGCCATCGCGCTCGGCGGCTCGCGTGCGCACAAGGTCAGCGTGCGGGAGGCGGCGGCCTGGTCGGCGGTCTGGGTCTGTCTGGCCCTGTCCTTCGATTTCGGCCTGTGGCTATATCTGTCGGATAGCGTCGGGCGCGACGTTGCGACGGCCAGGGCGATGGAATTCCTGGCCGGTTATGTCATAGAAAAGTCGCTATCGGTCGATAACATCTTCGTTTTTCTGCTGATTTTCAGCCATTTCTCGGTGCCGCCGCAGTATCAGCGCAAGGTCTTGCTGTACGGCGTGCTCGGTGCGATCGTGATGCGGATCGCGATGATTTTGGCCGGCACCTGGGTGGTGGCGCAATTTTCCTGGGTCTTGTATCTGTTCGGTCTGTTCTTGCTGGTGACCGGTTTCCACATGCTGGTCGCGGCGGAAAGCGAACCCGACCTGGACGCGAATCCGGTGCTGAGACTGGCAAAAAAACTGTTGCCGCTCACCGGCGACTTCCGCAAGGAAAAATTCAGCGTCAGGGAAAACGGCAAGCGCCTGTTCACACCTCTGTTGCTGGTGCTGCTGCTGATAGAAGTGTCCGATGTGATTTTCGCGGTCGATTCCATCCCCGCCATCTTCGCGGTGACCACCGACCCCTACATCGTGTTCACCTCGAATATCTTTGCCATCATGGGTTTGCGCGCCTTATATTTCTTGCTGGCCGATATGGCGGACCGCTTCCATCTGCTGAAATACGGTCTGGCCTTCGTGTTGATGTTTGTCGGCTGCAAGATGCTGGTGGTGAAATGGCTACACATTTCCACCGCCGCCTCACTGCTGGTGATAGGCGCGCTGCTGGGCAGCTCCATCGCCGCCAGCCTGCTGGCCAGCCGCAAGTCATAGCGTACGGCAATTCCCTTAGTGCGCAGCTCTCGCACGAGAATGCGCCCTTTTTTCATGGGCCGGCCAAACCCGCGCATGCCAGGCATAAACTTCTAACCAGAATGTCTAAGCAAAGCCGTTGCAATTGCCGCTGCCAGACGTGCAAACTCTGGCTTTGCCGTATAATTTACCCTCCTCTGCGCCGATTTGAGATTCAGATTGCGGGCGCGTAATAAGTGCAGCTAAAAGGATGTCGCCCGATCCGCCAGCATGCATGAGCCGATCGGGTTTTTCGTTTTTTGCGAGTAAAGATCATGACCACTGCCTTGCCCGTCTCCGCCACCGAAACCCGTTTGCGGGCATTGCTGCAACAACGCATCCTGATCCTGGATGGCGCGATGGGCACCATGATACAGCGCTACCAACTGACCGAAGAAGACTATCGCGGCGAGCGCTTCAAGGATTTTTCCGTGCCGGGCAAGGAGCTGTTCGTCAAAGGCAATAACGAATTGCTGACCCTGACCCAGCCGCACATCATCCAGGAAATCCACGAGCAATACCTGGCCGCCGGCGCCGACCTGATCGAGACCAATACCTTCGGCGCCACCACGGTCGCGCAGGACGATTACCACATGGCGCATCTGGCTTACGAGATGAACTTGCAAGCCGCGAAGATTGCACGCGCCGCCTGCGACAAATACAGCAGCGCCGACCAGCCGCGTTTCGTGGCCGGCGCACTGGGTCCGACTCCGAAGACCGCCTCGATCTCGCCGGACGTGAACGATCCGGCAGCGCGCAATGTGACTTTCGATCAGCTGGTCGCCGCTTATCTGGAGCAGACCCGTGGACTGGTGGCAGGCGGGGCCGATGTGCTGCTGGTGGAAACCATCTTCGACACGCTGAACTGCAAGGCGGCCCTGTTCGCGATCGACCAGTATTTCGAAGAGACCGGCGCTCGATTACCGATCATGATTTCCGGCACCGTCACCGATGCGTCCGGCCGCATCCTGTCGGGCCAGACCGTGCCGGCCTTCTGGAATTCGGTACGGCATGCCAAGCCGCTGACCATAGGCCTGAACTGCGCACTCGGCGCGGCGCTGATGCGGCCGTATGCCGAAGAGCTCTCGAAAATCGCCGACACCTACGTCTGTATTTATCCTAACGCCGGTTTGCCGAATCCCATGAGCGACACCGGCTTCGACGAGCTGCCGGCCGATACTTCCGCCTTGCTAAAAGAATTCGCGGAAGCCGGCTTCATCAATATTGCCGGCGGCTGCTGCGGCACCACGCCGCCGCATATCAAGGCGATAGCCGAGGTGCTGCAGGCGCAAAAGCCGCGCGCAGTTCCGCAGATCGCACCGGCCATGCGCCTGTCCGGCCTGGAGTCATTCACCATCGATGCGCATTCGCTGTTCGTCAACGTCGGCGAGCGCACCAATGTCACCGGCTCGAAAGCGTTTGCGCGTCTGATCCTGAACGAGCAGTACGACGAAGCGCTGGCTGTGGCGCGCCAGCAAGTCGAGAACGGCGCGCAAGTCATCGATATCAACATGGATGAGGCGATGCTGGACTCGCAAGCCGCCATGACGCGCTTCCTGAATCTGATCGCTTCCGAACCCGACATCGCGCGCGTGCCGCTGATGATCGATTCGTCCAAGTGGAGCGTGATAGAAGCCGGCCTGAAATGCGTGCAGGGCAAGGCTATCGTGAATTCGATTTCCATGAAGGAAGGCGAGGCGGAATTCCTGCGCCAGGCTACGCTGTGCAAGCGTTACGGCGCGGCCGTGATCGTCATGGCCTTCGATGAAAAAGGCCAGGCCGACACTTATGCGCGCAAGATAGAAATTTGCGAACGCGCTTATCGCCTGCTGGTCGACCAGCTGGAGTTCGATCCGCAAGACATCATCTTCGATCCGAATATTTTCGCGGTCGCTACCGGCATAGAAGAACACAATAATTACGCGGTCGATTTCATCGAGGCCACGCGCTGGATACATCAGAACCTGCCTGGCGCGAAGATTTCCGGCGGGGTTTCCAACGTCAGTTTTTCTTTCCGCGGCAACGATCCGGCGCGCGAAGCGATCCACACCGTATTCCTGTATCACGCGATCCAGGCCGGCATGACCATGGGCATCGTGAACGCCGGCATGATAGGCGTGTACAGCGAACTCGATGCCGAGTTGCGCGAGCGGGTGGAAGACGTGGTGCTGAACCGGCGCGACGATGCAACGGAACGCATGATCGAATTTGCCGCCACGCTGAAAGCCGGCGGCAAGAAAGAAGAAGCCACGCTGGAATGGCGCAGCGAGACTGTCGCCAGGCGCCTGGCGCATGCGATGGTGCACGGCATCACGCAATGGATAGTCGAAGACACCGAAGAAGCGCGCCTGCAGTTTGAACGCCCGATCCAGGTGATAGAAGGCCCGCTGATGGACGGCATGAACATCGTCGGCGACCTGTTCGGTCAGGGCAAAATGTTCCTGCCGCAAGTGGTGAAATCGGCGCGCGTGATGAAGCAGGCGGTGGCGCATCTGGTGCCCTTCATCGAAGAAGAAAAAAAGCGCAGCGGCGACCATAAACCGAAAGGCAAGATCGTGATCGCCACCGTGAAAGGCGACGTGCACGACATCGGCAAGAACATCGTCACGGTGGTCTTGCAATGTAATAATTTCGAAGTGGTGAACATGGGCGTGATGGTGCCGTGCTCGGAAATCCTGGCCAAGGCCAAAGCCGAGAACGCCGACATCATCGGACTAAGCGGCCTGATCACGCCTTCGCTGGAAGAGATGGCTTACGTCGCCAAAGAGATGCAGCGCGATCCGCATTTCCGCATGCTGAAGATCCCGCTGCTGATCGGTGGCGCCACCACCAGCCGCGCCCACACCGCCGTCAAGATCGCGCCGAATTACGAAGGCCCGGTAGTGTATGTGCCGGATGCTTCGCGCTCGGTGTCGGTGGCGCAATCGCTGCTGTCGGCCGAAGGACGCGAACAATACGTGCAAGAACTGGGCAGCGATTACGAGCGCATCCGCGTCCAGCATGCGAACAAAAAAACCACCCCGCTGCTGACGCTGGCGCAAGCGCGCGCGAATAAAATGCAACTCGACTTCACCGGCGCGAATACGCCGCTCAGGCCGAAGTTCATAGGCCGGCGCGTATTCAAGAACGTCGACCTGGCCACCATTGCGCAATACATCGATTGGGGTCCGTTCTTCCAGACCTGGGATCTGGCCGGCCCGTATCCAGCCATCCTGAGCGACGCCGTGGTCGGCGAAGCCGCCAGCAAGGTGTTTGCCGAAGGACTGGCCATGCTGAAAAAAATCATAGAAGGGCGCTGGCTGACGGCCAACGGCGTAGTCTCGCTGCTGCCGGCCAACACGGTCAACGACGACGACATAGAAATCTACAGCGACGACAGCCGCAGCCAGGTCGCGTTCACCTATTACGGCGCGCGCCAGCAAACTGAAAAACCTTTCGTGGATGGGATGCAGCGCCCGAACCAATGCCTGGCCGATTTCATCGCGCCTAAAGACAGCGGCATCGCCGACTACATAGGCATGTTCGCGGTCACCGCCGCCCGGCTACCCGGCCTGCCCCGAACATACGGTGAAGACCGCCATGTTCGAGCAAATGCAATGCCCGGAAATCGACATGCACATCACCGCATCCTGGGCCATGATCCCGGGCGCGGCGGTGTCCGGCTTCTACTTCGCCCACCCGCAATCGAAGTATTTCAGCGTAGGCAAAATCGGCGCCGATCAGGTGGCGGACATGGCGGCGCGGCGCGGCGTGGCGCAGGAAGAAGTCGAGCGCTGGCTGGCACCGAATTTGTGATGGATGGAAATTTGAACGAAAGCGCGTAGGGTGCTGGCACGCCGCGCACCTTGTGCCGGCTTCGCATTCCGTCTCTGAAATTCACGTATTTATAGGGAGTATGCGGCGTTTTCAAGCTGGCGACCGTATAAACAAAGGGCATGCACATATACTACCCCCTAGTATATGTGCGCCTCCGGGCCCCCTTGGCAAGCGCTGGAACAGTCCGGCTGCGGCCCGGAGCGGCGTGTTTACAAAACGGCGGTTACGCGCTTAAATAGGCGCACCGCTCACCGATGGAGTCTGGACATGACATCGACACACAAAATTGCCACCGTCAGCTACGCCGAGTTGCAAGATGCGTTTGATTTCGTCAGTGCCGCCGCGCCGCTCGAGCATAACGCTTACCTGGCGCTCGACAGCGGCAAAATCTACTGGTTCTCGGATCTGGTCGATACCGGAGAAGAAGACTTGCCGGAAGACCTGGAAAACGCCGGGCGCTATCTGCCCATCCCGCACAAAAACGATTTCAATCTCGGGCGCGAACTGGTGCTGTCTTTCGTCGACCAGGCGCTGCCGGACGATTACTCCACGGTCGCCGCGTATTTCCACAAGCGCGGCGCTTACGGCCATTTCAAGGACTTGCTGCAAACGCGCAAGCAGTTGGAACACTGGTACCGCTATGAAGAGGCCGCCGTCAAGCAAGCCTTGCATGAATGGTGCGCGGAAAACGGCGTCAAACTGGCGCCGGCCGCCTGAATTTCCCGCGCGGCGCAGGCTGATTCAGAGGCAATAAATTATTGTCTACACATTTAATTAAGCTTTGCACGCGGTTGAAAATCTTGATTGCGATGCGATAAACGCCCTGCTATTATTTTCGCCATAACAACAGACCGCGAAGAAAAATTCTTTTCATTCGGGCGACAACACAACATGGAGATGAGACAGCAATGCGTACATTGAAACACATCGCACGTCCTAGCGTGCTGGCAGTCCTGATAGCCACAGCCTTTAGCGCCAACGCCGCAAACCGCGAAGTTTTGAACACCGCCCACGGCAACGGCAGCGTGCACTCGCACACTGGCCTGAGCGTCGGCGAATTGCAAGCGACCGACAGCGCCACTTTTGCCAACGGCTTAAAAGTGACACGTCACCAGCAAATGCACCAGGGCGTGCCGGTCTGGAACGAAGCGATCGTCGAGCACAACGACGGCAAAGGCAAGGTTCACGTCAGCGGCGCCGCCTTGCGCAACCTGCAGCACGATCTGCCTAGCGTCAAGCCCATCTTTTCGAAGGCGGATGCGCTGATGCAAGCGAAGACTCAGGCCCAGATTTTCGACACCGAAAACGATCAGGCCAAGCTGTACGTCAAGCTGGGCAAAAACAGTGTCGCCCACCTGATGTACCTGGTGTCCTTCAACGCCACCAATACTGCACAGCCTAGCCGTCCGTTCTACATGATCGACGCCAACACCGGCGTCGTGCTCGATCACTGGGAAGGCATCAACCACGCCGCTATCGGCACCGGCCCCGGCGGCAACCTGAAGACCGGCCAGTACGAGTTCGGCACCAAGTACGGCTACCTCGACGTGACGCAATCGGGCACCACCTGCTCGCTGAATAACACCAATGTCGCGACTTACGACATGAACTCCGGCACCCGCACTCCCAAGGCGCCATTCAGCTTCACTTGCCCGCGCAACACCTACAAGACCATCAACGGCGGCTATGCACCGATGAACGACGCGCATTATTTCGGCGGCATCGTGTTCGGCATGTACAACGACTGGCTGGGCGTGCGCCCTATCTCCCAGAAGCTGACGATGAAAGTGCATTACAAGCGTTCCTACGAAAATGCATTCTGGGACGGCACCGCGATGTATTTCGGCGACGGCGCATCTACCTTCTACCCGTTGGTATCGCTGGACGTGACTTCGCATGAAGTCAGCCACGGCTTCACCGAGCAGCATTCCGCCCTGGCCTATTCCGGCATGTCGGGCGGCATGAACGAAGCGTTCTCCGATATGGCGGGCGAAGCGGCCGAGTACTACATGAAGGGCACGAACGACTTCCAGGTCGGCGCGGAAATCTTCAAGGCCAGCGGCGCCCTGCGTTACATGTACAACCCACCGCTGGATGGCCGTTCCATCGACAACGCCGCCAACTACACCAGCACGCTGGACGTACACTACACCAGCGGCGTGTACAACAAGGCGTTCTGGCTGCTGGCCACCAAGACTGGCTGGAATACACAAAAAGCGTTCCAGGTGATGGCCGACGCCAACCGCCTGTACTGGACGTCTTCCAGCACATTTAACCAGGGCGCTTGCGGCGTGCAAAACGCTGCAGCCAACCGTGGTTACAGCGCGGCCGACGTCGCTTCCGCCTTCGCCGGCGTGGGCGTGACTTGCGCACCATAAGAGCGCGCGCGGAGCGGCGGCAATAACGCCGCCCCGTTTTTGCAATACCGCATTACCCGCTCCCGGCTTGAGCTAGCCGGGAGCGCGGATCCCGTCCAGGCCCCACCTCCGCGAGCAGCACTGATACAGCGCAAAAATTTTTGCGGCGCGTCAAATTTCTGGCTTTCTTTACAAAAAGCTGCGGTACCATTCAAAAATAATAGATTTTTTGCGGCTCACATGCTAAACATACGATCCGGATCACAAGTTCAGGATGACCTGTACTTTAAGCGCGGGTACCATGGCTGACATACACACACAATTTATCGAGCTTTCGCAGTTGCATATCGGGATGTTTATCTATCTCGATATGGGATGGATGGACCATCCCTTCCCCGTCAGTCATTTCAAAATCAGTTCGCAACAACAGATAGACACCCTGCGTTCGCTCGGTCTCGGGCGCATCCGGTATGCGCCGGACAAGAGCTCGCCCGATCCGGCCAGCCTGCTTACGCCCGTGCAGGAAACCGTCGCCGCCGAAAGCGAAACCGCGCAAGCGGCCGCGGCCAGGCAAAGGCGCGAATTGCTGGCCAGCCAGCAAGCCAGCCTGCAAATCTGCGAGCGCCAGTTTTCCCAGGCCTCGCAAACCTTCCGCCAAGTGACCGAAGTCGTACACGCCCAGCCGGCGCTGGCGCGCGAGCAAACCGAATTGCTGATCCAGGGTTTTCTCGGACAAATCCTGGGCGAAGACGAAGCCGCGATCCGCCTGTTGTCGGAAAAAGCCGGAGAAAAAACTTCGCTGCATTCGATCAACGTCACCGTGATCTCGCTGTTGCTCGGCAAGGCGCTCGGGCTGGTCAAGGCGGACATGCTGGAACTCGGCATCGGCGCCCTGCTGCACGATATAGGCAAGACCGAATTGCCGGACCGGCTGCGCTGGCAAGACGAGCAATTCAACACCTCGGAACGCCAGCTGTACCACGGCCACGTCATGCATGGCGTGAATCTGGCGCGCAAGATGGGCTTATCGCCGCACGCCATGCTGCTGATCGCGCAACACCACGAGCACGCCGACGGCAGCGGCTATCCGGGCCGCATCCCCGGCGAAAAAATCTCCCCCATCAGCCGCATCGTGGCGCTGGTCAATTATTACGATAATCTGTGCAACGCCGCCAACCCGTCGCTGGCGATCACGCCACACGAAGCCTTGTCGCAGATTTTCACCCAACACAAGGCGCAGTTTCACCAGCCCACCCTGACCGCCTTCATCCGCATGATGGGCATCTACCCGCCCGGCTCGGTGGTACAGCTGAGCGATGAACGCTATGCGATGGTGGTATCGGTCAATTCGGCGCGCCCGATCAAACCCAAGGTCGTGATCCACGAATCTGCCGTGCCGCGCGAAGACGCACTGGTGATCAACCTCGAACATGAACGTGAGCTTTGCATACACCGCAGTCTGAAACCGCTGCAACTGCCGAAGGCGGCTTACGATTACCTGTCGCCGCGCAAACGCCTGTGTTATTTCTTCGAGCGCGGCATGGAAGCCGGCGCCGCCGCCGGCAGCGGGGAACAGGCATGAAACCACACCAGTGGCAGGCATTGATCGAGGGTATGCTGGAGGCGGTCTTGCTGGTCGACCCTATAGGCTTGCGGATACTGGCGGCGAATCGTTCCGCGCATGCTTTACTGAAATTATCCGAAGGCAGCCTGAACGGCACCGACGTCGTCGATCTGGCGGCCGCGCCGGAAGACTTATTCTTTTGGGAAGATGTAGCGGCCGGCCTGTCCGAACACATTTATTCCGAAACCCTGTTGCAATTGAACGATGGCAGCACGATCCAGGTCGAGCGCCGGGTGTCGCTGGTGCGGGTCGGCCTGGACAGTTCGATCTTCGTGGTGGCGATACGCGACCGCAGCAGCCAGCGGCAGGTAGAAAGCGAACTGGAAAAGCTGATCGCCGAACTGCGCGCCACGCTGGAATCGACCGCCGACGGCATCCTGGTGACCAACCTGGACGGCGCCATCCGCAGCTATAACCACTTGTTCGCCGAACTGTGGGGTTTGCCGCCCGATTTGCTGATCCAGCGCGACGACCCCGCCATTTATTCCTGGATGGATAAATGCATGGTGGACGCCGATCACTATACCGAGCGTCTCGGCACCATCACCCGTTCGCCGCTGATGGAAGCGACCGATGTGCTGGTGCTGCGTTCCGGCAAAATCCTGGAGCGCGTCACGCTGCCGCAATATGCGCGCGGCCGCCCGATAGGCCGGGTCTACTCTTACCGCGACATCACCCAGCGGCTGGCCGACGAGGCGCGCCTGCAACTGGCGGCCAAGGTCTTCGAATCGAGCACTGATGCGATCTTCATCACCGACGCCGAACAGAAAATCATCACCACCAACCCCAGTTTCGAACGGCTCTCGAGCTATACCGAGCAGGAAATGCTGGGCAAAACGCCGCGCGAATTTTTTTCCGAAGAAAGCAATGCGGAACTGGTCGCGCAATTGCTGGAAAACCTGGAAACCCAGGGTTTCTGGGAAGGCGAACTGTGGAACCGGCGCAAGAACGGGCACGCCTACCTGTGCATGATCTCGCTGGTCAAGGTCTGCGACGAGGCCGGCAAGACCCTGCACTACATCGGCTTTTTCAAGGACAGGACAGAAAACCACGCCGCCAAACAACGCATAGAAGAGCTGGCGTTTTCCGACGTGCTGACCGGCTTGCCGAACCGCCTGCTGCTGACCGAACGCATCAAGCAGGCAATCACGCTGGCCGGCCGCAATAACGGCAGCTTCGCCCTGCTGTTTCTCGATCTCGATCACTTCAAGCAAATCAACGATTCGCTCGGCCACCCTTTCGGCGACCGCGTCCTGATGGAAGTGACGGAGCGCCTGAAACGCTGCATACGCCAGGTCGATACCGCGGCGCGCCTGGGCGGCGACGAATTCGTCTTGCTGCTGCATCAGGCCGACGCCAGCGGCGCCGAAATCTGCGCCCGCCGCGTGCTGGAAGAATTGTCGGCACCGTTCACGCTGGACGACATGAGCTTCACCGTCACTTCCAGCATAGGCATCGCGCTGTATCCGGACGACGGCGTCAGCATGGCCGACCTGATCAAGAACGCCGACAGCGCGATGTACCACGTCAAGGAACGCGGCCGCTCGGATTTCCGCTTCTACCAAAGGCAAATGAATATCGGCTTGCTGTCGCGCATGAAGCTCGACCACGCGATGCGCCAGGCGCTCGAGCATGGCGGTTTCCGCCTGCATTATCAGCCGCAAGTCGATCTGAGAAACGGCAAAGTGTTCGGCGCCGAAGCGCTGCTGCGCTGGCACGACAAAGATCTCGGCGAGATTTGCCCGATACAATTCATCCCTATCGCCGAAGAAACCGGCGTCATCGTCGCCATCGGCAACTGGGTGATGCAAACCGCGATCCGCCAAGCGGCCTCGTGGAACCGAGAAGGGCGCGCGCTACGGGTGGCGATCAATGTCTCGGCGCTGCAATTCCAGCAAAGCAATTTCGTCGAAAGCATCGCCGCCGCCCTGCAAGAACACCGGCTGTCGCCGGCTTGCATAGAGCTGGAGCTGACCGAATCGATCCTGATCCGCGATGCGGAAGAAGCCTTGAAAAAACTCGAGTCGCTCGCCGCGCTGGGCGTAAAACTGGCGATCGACGATTTCGGCACCGGCTATTCCAGTCTCAGTTACCTGAAGCGTTTCCCCATCAATAAGCTGAAAATCGACCGTTCCTTCGTCGACGATTTGCCGGCCGACGAAAGCGACGTCGCCATCGTCACCGCCATCATAGGCCTGGCCCATGCGATGAAGTTGCGCGTGATCGCGGAAGGCGTGGAAACTGAACAACAGCGCGAATTTTTGCGCGACCTGCGCTGCGATGAAATTCAAGGCTATCTGTATGCGCCAGCCTTGTCGGTCGGCGATTTTGAAGAAAAATATTTGCTGACAGAATAGAATTTTCGCTGTTTCAGCTGAACGGAATCCGCATGACTAACAACATCGCCCGCCCCCTGCGCATAGGCCTGATCGCCAATCGCTCGCACCAGGACGCGCCCGATTCCGCCCTGGTGCAATTGCTGCGCGGCGCCGCCCCGGCGCTGGCGCATTTGCAGCCGCAACTGGTGGTGGTCGGGCGCACGCTGGACGCGATGTTCTCGCACGGTTTGCTGGAAATCTGCCCGGCCATAGAGCGCTTCCCTTACGGCCGCGAAGGCGGGCTGATGAAGCTGGTGTCGCGCGTAGTGGACAGCGATCCGGCGCGCGCGGTGGATGCCGTGATTTACCTGATCGATCCGGTCGACCCGTCTTCGGCTTTCCCGGAAGCGCAAGCCTTGAAACGGCAATGCGTGATTCATAAAAAACCGTTTCTGGCGACGCTGGCCGGCGCGCGCGAATGGCTGGAATTGGAAGCCGTGGCGGCCGGCGCCGTCATCGATACCGCGCCGGACGCCGGTTTCCACCTGGAGCAGGAAGGCATCGCCCTGATCGCGCACGACGCCATGAAGCCCGGCATGCTGGCGCTGGCGGAAAAACATTTCGCGCTGCTGGACCGCTTCCAGCGGCGCTACGCCACCGGCACCACCGGCGGCTTGCTGAACCGGCTGGCGCAAAAAATCAAGGGCGAGCAGGCCGGACGCAACTGGGTGCAGCCGTATCTATCAGGGCCACTGGGCGGCGACGCCCAGCTGGCGGAACTGGTGCTCGATCAGCAGATAGGCCGCATCCTGTTCCTGGAAGACCCGCACGTGGCGCGCCAGCACGAGGCCGACATCCAGTTGCTGGAAAGGGCGGCGCGCACCGTGAGCGGCTATGCGCAAGTGGTCAGCGAAGCGGGTTGCGCCGACCGCTGGCTGGAGTTGCTGGGGCGGCGGGTGGCGGGTTAAGGCCTGACAGTCCCTTCCCCCTCGCAGGGGGAAGGCTAGGATGGGGGTGCAGCGGTAGTAATATCGGTAGCGGCAGTTTGACCGTTCGACCCCCATCCCAACCTTCCCCCTGCCTGGGGGAAGGAGCTTAACTCAAGCCGCATCCACCTGCTTGTTTTGCCCCGACAAGCGCTGCAACCTTTGCAGCGTGCTTTCACCCGCCGTATCAGCTTGCGCCACCGAAG
>JACPWS010000058.1 GCA_016196925.1 Burkholderiales bacterium
AGCGAGTTTCGTTCATTTCCCATTTTTTGTGACGCACAAATTGTGCTGGAGCGTAGCGTAAGCACCCGAAGGGCAAGTCTGCGGTCGCCTTTTTTGGTTCACCTTTTTTGGCGAAGCAAAAAAGGTGAGTAGCTGCCGGGCTACCCCCGGCCGGCGATCTCAAAATACGTGTGCGGCAAGCAAGTGAGTACTTGTCGATCGACGATTTCACCCCCCCATCCCAACCGTCCACCGCGCCGCTTGCAAGCGGCTTGGATGTTTGCGGCGCAAAGCGTACTTTGCGAAACCCCGCAAACATCCCCCTCAAAAGGGGAAGGAGCTTTCACGGCAGCGCGACCGGTCGCACATAGTTGATGCTATTTTCCCGTGTCGGCCGGCGCTGCCGCGTCCGCCTCCGGCGCCACAATCAACTTCCCTCTCTTATCCTTCAAGCCCATCGCGCTATAGCTATTGCGCGGATTCCACAGCATCCAGCCGTCGCTGCCGAATTGTTCGGCGGCGTTGATTTGCTGGCGGATTTCGGTCGCGCCGAAAGTGCGGCGGTCGAACGCGTAATCGCGGAACGCTTGCAGCCAGGGGCGGAAGCGGGTGCTGGTCACGCCGCTGCGCTCCCGTGCGCGGTGCAGGCTGAGGGCGACGATCTCTTGCGGGTGGGCCACCGGATCACGGTAGCCGGGGATGCCGAACTGGAAGCCGGACGGGTATAGCATGGGCGACAGGTAATCGGTCAGCAGCACCATGTCTTCCAGTTGCTGGCCGATGAAAGTGTCGTTGCTGTTCCAGCTGACGTAGCCGAAGATGTCGGCCGCCAGGAACACGTTGTATGGAGTCAGGCGCTGGCGGGCGGCGGCCAGGAAGCCGTTGATCGCCTGCACCCGGTTGGCCTCGGTATTCGGCTGCGAGAAAGTCAGGCCCAGGGTGTCGGGGAAGCGCAGGTAGTCGAACTGGATTTCATCGAAGCCGAGTGCGGCGGCTTCTTCGGCGATATCCAGGTTGTATGCCCAGACTTCATGCTGAAACGGGTCGACCCAGCTCAGCTGTTCGCGGTCTTGCCAGGGCTGGCCGGCGGCGGTCTTGACGGCCCATTGCGGGTGGGCGTCGGCCAGCAAGTCGTCTTTGAACACCACGATGCGGGCAATCAGGTAAATGCCCTGGTTATGCAGCTCGGCCATCAGTTGCGGCATGTCGCGCACGGTGATGATGCGCTGCGCGCCGATCTCGGCCGCCAGCGCGATCTGGCTGCGGTAGGGCAGCATGCCGCGGTCGCCCTTGACATCGATCACCAGCGCGTTCAGCTCGGTTTGCTGCAGCAAGTCAAGCGCCGCGCCGCGCAGGATGCGGCTGCCTATGCCATAGAAAGATAGGTAGAGCGCCTTGGGTTTGAATGGAATCAGGCGCAACGTCAGCGGCTGGCTGCGGTCGTCGGGCAAGCGGATGTTGCTGCGGCCATAGCCGGTCGCGCGCGCGCCTATGGTGCGGGCGGCGGTTGCCATCAGCGTGAAAGCGCCATCGTTGTCGCTCAGTACGCTGTGTTGTTGCAGCGTGACGATGGCGGCCGCGATCGGTTTGCCGCTCTGCGCATCGAGTACCGTGCCGCGGATGACGGCGGTTTCGCCTGCGTACAGCGGCTGGCACAGACTCAGTAACAGCAGCAGGGAAAACAGGCGGCGCGCACTCATTTTATCGTCTCCCCCAGTCTGTGCGCCAAGCCGGCTACGCCCAGGCTATCGAGCATCAGGAAGCGTGGCAAGGCCAGCAGCTCATCGTCCATGCTGACCTGGCGCGCATCGATGCTGAAGGCCGCCAGGTAACCGGCGGCGTGCGCGGCCGCCATCAATTCTTCATCGTAAATGCCGAAAGGCCAGGCCAGCAGGTCGGCCTCGACGCCCAGCTTCTGGCGCAAAACCTGGCGCGGCTTTTCCAGCTGCAGCTGGACGAAGCGCGCATAGGCGTCTGGCGTCAGGCGGCGCTTTTCTGTCTTGAAATTCGGATGCCAATAAGTGTGCGCCTGGATGTCGAACAGGCCGGTGTCGTGCAATTCGGCCAGCTGTTGCCAGCTCATCGCATAGGCGGCGTTGGAAATCGCCGAAGGGTAGATGAATAGCGTGACGGGAATTTTCTCGCGCAGCACCACAGGCAGCAAATCGGTGTATACCGTGCGGTGGCCGTCGTCGACGCTGAGCGCCACAAGCTTGGCCGGCAGCGCCGTCCGGTCTTGGCGGGCGCGGATCAGCCGGCGCAGCGGCACGATCGCATAGCCGCGTGCGCGCAAAAAATGCAATTGCGCTTCGAACGTCGCCGTGCGCACCGTCATGCTGTCGGCCACCGCCGGGCCGAAGCGGTGATAGGCCAGTATCGTCAGCGTGGCGGCGGGTTCGGCCGCGCGGCAGGCTTGCAGCGCCGCCGGCAACAGCAGAACGAGCGCTGCCGCGAGGCTGGAACACCAAAGCCGAAATGCGCTGCCGTTCATCGTTTCCTCGCTTGCGAACCACTCGCTACACTATCTCAGTGTAGGCCAGAAACCCGCCGGCTTTCGCCACTACTTTTTGGGGAAAACGGCATGGAATGCGGCGCTATTTTCCGCAACCGTGAGCAGTTTTGATTTACCTGGCGTCGCCGGGACGTTTTTTTGTTTATACTCAGCGGATTTTTCAGGATAGCGACGATGGCGCAACAAATACTCGGCGTGGTCGGTTGGTCGGGCAGCGGCAAGACGACCTTGCTGGAATACCTGGTCGGCCGGTTGGCGGCGGCCGGTAAGACCGTGAATGTGGTCAAGCATAGCCATCACGATATCATCATAGAGCCGCCACACAAGGATAGCGCCAGGCTGCGCCAGGCCGGCGCCGCCGAAGTCTTGCTGGCTTCGCCTTATCGTTACGTCATTACGCGCGAATTGCGGCAACAAGCCGAACCGGCGCTGGCCGATTTGCTGGCCCGCCTGTCGGCCGCCGATCTGACCCTGGTGGAAGGCTATAAATGGGAAGCGATCGCCAAGCTGGAAGTGCACCGTCCGGCGCTTGGCAAAGCTGCCATTTATCCGGACGATGCCCATATCGTCGCCGTGGCGTCCGATGTGCCGGCCCCGGCAGACTTGCGGGCCGGCCTGGTCTGGCTCGATTTGAATCAGCCGGCCCTGGTGCTGGCGTGGTTGCTTGCTGCGATGCAAAGCAAATTATTTTTAAAAAAGTCTGAACCAGCCTAAAGAAGTGCACACCTTCATCCGTTAATAACAGTAGATGGATAAGGGGGATAGTCATGGACGTTACCGGTGTAGTCAATTTGTCAACCACGTTGGCCGATGTAGGTACTAGCCAGGCGGTGAGCATCGCTGTATTGAAAAAAGCGAATGAGATTACCGCTGAAAGCGCCACGGCCCTGATAGAAGCGGTAGAGGCTAATAAGCCCGCCTCGAACTTGCCTCCTCATCTCGGTCAAAGCGTTAATACGACCGCCTGATTTCCTTGAATAGAAGTAACTGTTCACCCATTCTGTATCCATCGCCGTCGATAGCACAAAAACGCTAACCGCGCAGAGGACGCAGAGAAAAGCTTTTTGGGTTCCTCTGCGTTCTCTGCGCCTCTGCGGCAAAGGATTTTCATCTCCGGCTGAATAGTTACGAATAGAAGTTATTCCAGCGCACCGTGGTGCGCTGTTTTTATTTATGCCTTTAACCTGGAGCAAGCAAGGCGTGCGGTGATCAGGGATAATCCTGCTTATTCACTTTACAGGAAACGAACATGACGCAAACCGCATGGGGCTGGTCCGATCGCCTTAGCCTCAGTTACGCCGCAATGGACGAGACGCACAAGGAATTCGTCGCATTATGCGCCGCCTTGTCGGAAAATAATCCCGCCAGCTTTTTGACGCGGCTCGATGCCCTGATCGTGCACAGCATCGCGCATTTCGAGCAAGAAAACCGCTGGATGGAGGAGACCGCCTTCCCGCCGGCCGCTTGCCATCGGCAAGAACACGATACTGTGCTGGAAGTGATGCAGGAGGTGCGCAGGCGGATTGCAGACGGTGAGACCGATCTGGCAGAGCGGCTGGCGGAAGAATTGCCGCACTGGTTCGAGCACCATGTCGACACCATGGACAATATGCTGGCGCGTTTCATGCTCAGCAACCAGGGCGCCGCCGGGGCCAGCGCGGCCTGAATTGCAAGCGTATCAGGATGCCGTCACGTGTATCCTGACATCGCCCAGGCTGACTATCTGGCCGGCGCGGATTTTTGCCGTTTTGCGCAATTCCTGTTGGCCGTCCACGCTGACTGCGCCGCTGGCAACGATGACTTTGCCGGCGCCGCCGCTGTCGCACAGCCCGACCAGTTTCAGCAACTGGTTTAATTCCACAAATTCGCCTTGCAGGCTAAAGTTAATTTTTTGCATAATTTCCCTTGATTGAACCGGCCAAAAGGGGCGCAGCATACACCATTTATGCCTGCCGGTAATTTTTACCTGGCACTTGCAAATTCGCTACATGATAGCGCAATCAGCGTGGCGTCGACCAGACTGGGCGAGCATCGCCACCTGGCGCGCCCGGCCGCGCTCGGCCTGTTTTTTTTGAATGCGATGGCGGTGATTTCGTATCCGCAATTGCGGCAATTCGAATGTCCGTCCGCAATCGATGCGCATTTTTACTGGGCCGCGTTGCTGACCGCCTTGTTTGTCTACGGCCCCGGCAAATTTTCTCTGGATTGCGGCTGGTCGCGCCGATGAGACCCTGAGCCAGGCAGCCAAGCCGTATCGCTTGCTTCGTTTCCTGTGGCGAAGCGGGCAAGCCTAGCGGCACGGTACGCGAGGCATTTCTCTGGTCCGGCCGTGCATTCTGTTTCCCCGTTTTTACTTTGCGTCGCTGTCCTTGCGTCTGGCACCCGGTCTTTGGATATATTAATGTGAGCGGATAAGCGCGAACTAAATCGGTGTTAGCTGGTCAGTATCTCCATCAAACCGCCGGCCATGTTGCATTAAAAACCGCCGCGTTACCTATCGGGAAATAAAAATCATGCAAACAAAAAAAATCCTCCGCTTTGCTCCCCGGCGTTTGCCGTTGCTGGCTATGCTCACGGTCGTGCTGGCCGGCGCCGGCTGGACGCTGTATTCAAAAAACACCACGGCCCAGGCCAAACCGGCCGACAACAATGTCAGGGAAGTGGTGTTCGAACTGGCGGCGGCCGACATATCGCGGGCAGAAACGCGCGAACTGGCGCTGCGTTTGCCGCTGTCCGGCACGCTGGTGCCGGTCGCCCAGGCAACGGTGCGCTCTAAAGTGGCGGCCGAGGTGGCGGACACGCTGGTGCAGGAAGGCATGGCCGTAAAGAAGGGGCAAGTCATCGCCCGCTTTGCGGCGGCGGATTTGCAGGCCAGGCTGACCACTCAGGATGCGGCCGTCGACGAAGCGAAGGCCAGACTGTCGCTGGCGCAAAAAAATCGCCTGTCCAATGAAACCTTGTTGAAGCAGAATTATATTTCTCAAAATGCTTTCGACACCACGCACAATAATCTGGAACTGGCCAGAGCCAGCCTGAAGTCGGCCGTCTCGCAGCGCGAGGTGGCGCAACTGGCGGTGGCCGATACCGAGGTGAAATCGCCTATGGACGGCATCGTCAGCAAGCGCAGCGTCCAGCCCGGAGACAAGGTTTCGCCGGATACGCCGCTGTTTACCATCGTCAATCTGGCGCAATTGACGCTGGAGGCGCAGGTTCCGGCCAGCGAAATACCGCGTGTCAAAACCGGGCAAAACGTCAGCTTTCATGTCGATGGATTTGGTGGGCGTCAATTCAGCGGCAAGCTGGTGCGCATCAATCCGTCCGCAGAAGCCGGATCGCGCTACATGCTGGTGTATGTGGCGGTCGATAACGCCGATGCCGCTCTCAAGGGCGGCATGTTCGCCAAAGGCAGCCTGGTGCTGGAAAAGTCCGCAGCCGTTACCGTGGTTCCTCTGAGCGCGCTACGTCAACAGAATGGCGCCGAGCTGGTGTACCAGATTGTTAACGGCCAGGTCAGGGCGCAGACGGTCAAGCTTGGCATGCGCGATGAAGAAGAGGGTGTCGCACAAATTCTGCAGGGACTGGAGGCGGGCGCAACGGTCTTGTCTGCCAGGCTGGACAATGTGAGATCCGGCAGCAAGGTCAGTTTGCCGACAAATACGGCAACGCCGGCCGGCGCATCGGCTCCCGCCGCGAAGGGCTGAGCCATGTGGATTACCAAAATCAGTATCCAGAATCCGGTGTTCGCCACCATGGTGATGGTGGCCCTGGTGGTGCTCGGCCTGTTTTCGTATCAGGGGCTGGGGTTGGAAAACATGCCGAACGTGGAGTCTCCCGGCGTCTGGATGGAAGTGCAGTATCCGGGCGCTTCGCCGGAAATTGTGGAAAACGACATCACCAAGCCGGTGGAAAATGTGGTGAACACGATCAGCGGCGTGAAACGCATCATGTCCAGTTCTTACGAAGGGCGTGCCGGCATCTGGATAGAATTCCAGTTATCCGTGAACGGGGATAAGGTGTTGCAGGAAGTGCGAGACAAAGTGGCGCAGATACGTCCCGCTTTTCCGAAAGATGCCAAGGACCCGTTTATCGTGCGCGGCGGAAGCGACGGCAATAGCCGCCCGGTCGTGCAGATGGCGATCAGTTCGGATAATCGCAACTTACGCGAGCTGTCGACGCTGACCGACCAGATTATCGGCAAACGCTTGCAAAGCGTGCCGGGTGTCGGCCGGGTCGACGTCCGCGGTGCGGTAGTGCGTCAGGTGCAGGTGAAATTGAATCCGGGGCGGTTGGCGGCCAACAATGTCGGCGTGAATGAAGTGCTGAACGCGATTCAGGCGACTAATCAGAATATGCCGGCCGGCCTGATTACTAACGGTGCGCAAGACCAGCTGGTGAGGCTGGAAGGGAAAATCAGCAATCCGCGCGGCTTCAACAAAATTATCGTGGCGCGCCGCGCCGGTGCGCCGGTGTATCTGGAACAGGTGGCTGAGGTCGCCGACGGCGAGCGCGAAGAATTTTCGATTTCGCGCGTGGACGGTCAGCGCGCCATCAGTGTCGCGGTCAGCCGGATACAGGATGCGAATGTGGTCGAAGTCGGCGACGGCATCATGGCGGCGGTCAGCGATCTGAAGTCGCGCTTGCCTAAAGATGTGATGATTAATGTCAGCGAAAACAATGCGGACTTTGTAAAGAAATCGCTGAAGGGCGTCAAGGAAACCATACTCGAGGGCGCCGGTCTGACCGTGTTGATCGTGTTTCTGTTCCTGCATTCCTGGCGCAGCACCATCATCACGGGGCTGACTCTGCCGATTTCCGTCATCGCGACTTTTATCGCCCTGAAGGCGATGGGCTTCACCCTGAATTTTCTGACGCTGATGGCTTTGTCGCTCTGCATAGGTTTGCTGATCGACGATGCCATCGTGGTGCGGGAAAACATCGTGCGCCATCTGGGCATGGGCAAGGGGCATAAGCAGGCCGCGGCGGATGGCACCAATGAAATCGGCCTGGCCGTGATGGCGACTACCTTTGCGATCGTCGCCGTGTTTGTGCCGGTCGCCTTCATGAAGGGTTTTATTGGCCGCATCTTTTTCCAGTTCGGGATTACCGTCACCGTCGCGGTCCTGGTTTCGCTGTTCGTCAGCTTTACCCTGGATCCCATGCTGTCTTCCGTATGGCGCGATCCGGGCGAAAACCGTTTTCAGCGCTTCCCCCGGCTGGCCCGCATGATGGAAAACATCGAGCATGGCATAGAACAACTGCATCTGGGTTACGGCCGTTTGCTGGAATTGGTGCTGCGTAAGCGCAAGAGTACGCTGGCGTTGGCTTTCCTGCTGTTTGTCGGTAGTTTTTTCCTGTTGCCGCTGATAGGCAGCGAATTCGTGCCGGAATCGGATGAAAGCCAGATCACCCTGAGTCTGAAAACCGCAGTCGGGTCCAGCCTGAATTACACCGATCAAAAAACGCGCCAGGTCGAGAATATCCTGAAAGGCATGCCCGAGATCGTGACCATGAACACCAGCGTCGGTGTGGAAGGCGAGCGCAATACGGCGCAAATCAACATCAGATTGACTGAACCACGTGCAAGCCATCGCAAGCCGCAAAAGGCGCTGGAAGCGCAGATACGCCAGCGTCTGAAATCTGTGCCTGGCATAGAAATGGGCGTCGGCTTCAATAAACCGATTTATGTGGCGATTTTGGGGCCGGACGCCGATAAATTGCAGGAAGTCATAGACAGGGTGATGCAAAAGCTGGCTGCGATCAAAGGCATTACCGATCTGGAAAGCAGCTTGACCGGCGCTAACCCTACCGTGCTGATCAAGGTGAACAACGAGCTCGCCAACGACCTCGGCTTATCGGTACAGCAAATAGGCTCCGCCCTGCGTCCGTTTGTTGCCGGCGATACGGTGGGACAGTGGTTGGCGCCGGATGGGCAGAATTACGAAATCAATGTGCAGTTGCCAAAATCGGGGCGCCAAAAGATTTCCGATCTGGCCGATCTGTCGCTGGCCAGCAGCCGTATCGATGAAAGCGGAAAGCCGGTGATGGTGCCTTTGCGCCAAGTGGTGCAGTTCGTCCCCGGCACCAGCCCGCGGGTGATCAAACGCCAGGATTTACAGCGTCGTGCCGCAATCTACGCGAACGTGGAAGGGCGTCCGGCCGGCGATGTCGGCAAAGAAGTGCAGGAACTGGTGAAAACCATAGAATTGCCGCCGGGCTACCGCTTCGACGTCGGCGGCCAGGCCAAGGAAATGCAGGAATCCTTCAGCGCAGCATTGGCGGCCCTGGGGATAGCGGTGATCTTTATTTACCTGATTCTGGCGTCGCAGTTCGGCAGCTTCCTGCAGCCGCTGGCGATCATGACATCCTTGCCGTTTTCCCTGATAGGCGTGTTGCTGGCCTTGCTGATTACCGGCAGCACCCTGAATATCTTTTCCATCATAGGCTTCATCATGCTGATGGGCCTGGTGACCAAGAACGCGATCTTGCTGGTGGACTTTATCAATCAATCGCAACGCCAGGGGATGTCCCAGCATGACGCGATCCTGGCCGCCGGGCAAGTGCGTTTGCGGCCGATACTGATGACTACGCTCGCGATGATCTTCGGTATGTTGCCGATGGCGACAGGATTGAGCGACGGCGCGGAGATGCAGACGCCTATGGGCCGCGCGGTGATAGGCGGGATTATTACTTCGACCTTGCTGACTCTATTGGTGGTGCCGATTGCCTACACTTACCTCGATAGCTGGGGCAAGAAAGCGCAACATTACTTCGCCGGGAAGGAGGCCCATCAAACCACGGTTCAAGATGGCGATCCGGCTTGACGATAAGATAAAAACAAGCAACAATTCGCCCCCGATTCGAGCAAAAACGCACTACCGGACCAGCATTCGGCGGTGCGTTGTTTTTTATCAAGAGTGTTTACTCTAGAATTGTAATTATCGCTATTCAGGGTTTTTACCTGATGACATACTAGCCGCTGAGTTTTAGAACGTCCGTTCCTTTCTTTCCTGACTTGGACCGTAGTTCTACACTTGCAAAATATTATTAACAGGAGACAACAATGCGTCAACATCATGTAGCGCTGTGTCTGCTGTCGGCTGCCGTTTTATCGGCATGCGGCGGCAGCGGCAGCGAAGGCCCGACTATCGATAACAGCGTAACCCGCGGCACGCTGGTGGCTAACCCGCCGATTCTGGTGCCAATTCCACAAGAAGGCGGTACTGCAGTGCCGAAGTTGGACCCTGTCGCTTTCAAGGCCATGCTGGAAACAGCCAAGCCGGGATTTACCCAGGTGACCGGCATTCCGAAATGCGAAATCAGCACTTATTACATGAAGTACACGACAGTTGGCGGCGCGAATGAGCCTACCGATGCGACCGGCGCGATCATGGTGCCGTCCGGCAGCGATCC
>JACPWS010000060.1 GCA_016196925.1 Burkholderiales bacterium
GCGGCTGGGGGCGTACAAGTGGGCTTCGAGTTGCTTCCGGGCGGCTGCCGGGATCAGGGTGGCTAATACTTGCCCACCGCTGACGGTCTGGCCGGGCTGGGTGTTGATGGTGGTGATGAGTCCTGCTTGCGTGGCGCTGATCAGGCTGGCTTTGCGGTTGCGGTTTTCGGCGACTTCTTGTTGCAGGCTGGATAGGGCGCGGTTCAGTTGCGCTTGTTCAGCAGCGAGGCTGTTGCCGAGTTCGGTTTGTTCGGCTTGCAGCGCGAGCTGGTTGGCGTTTAGCTGTAATTTGTTGCGTTGCAGGTTGGACAGGCGGCTGGCGAGGTCCAGGCTTTCTTCTTGTTTTTGCTGGCTCTGGGCACTTGATACGTAGCCGCTGGCTTGCAGGGTTTGGAATTTATGCAGGCTGTCGTTGGCCAGGCTGAGTCTGCGCTGGGCCAGGCTGATTTCCTGTTCGAGCTGGGCGGTTTCGGTGGCGAGGTTCGCCAGGCGCAGGTTCAGCGCTAGGTTTTTGTCGTGGTACTGGCTGTTGCGCAGTCTTTGTTCGGCTTCCAGGCTGGCCTGGCGGCTGGCGAGTTGCTGCGCGACTAAGGCGGTGATTTCGCCTTGTTCGCCGACTCTTGCTGTGGAGAGTTCAAACAGCGGCTGACCTGCTGCAACTTGCTGGCCTTCGGCCACCAGGCTGCGCAGCAATACGCCGGCGTTAGTCGCGGCGATGGCCAGGCTGCCGCCAGCCGGCACCGTGACGCCGGCCACGCGGGCTTTCTTGCTGACGCTGCCGAGTGTGAGGTAGGCGATCAGGCCGGCGGCGACCAGCACGGCGACGGCGGCGATCAGGCTGGCGGAAAGCGGTTGGGCTAAGCGGATCGCGCCCAGGCTTTGCTGGCTAAGGGCGGTGGTGACTTCGGGACGGAACAGGGGCTGTGCTGTGCTGTGCTGTGCTGTGCTGTGCTGTGCTGTGCATCATGGTAAGTCATGTTCTCAAACAGTATTGTTAATTTAGAATATCGTTTTTGCATGCCTTTTTATAATTTAAGCGGTTTTCGCTTTCTTATGTTGATTTTTATTAAAACTTTTTAGACAACATTCTCTATAGAAATACGCTAAAATCGCGCGCGCCAACGCGAAGTGCCGGGGCGCTAGCGGAAAACTGCCGAAGAAGAAGTATCGTCAGCGCTTATCGGGGCAGGCGACCTCTCGAACGACGCTTGAAATTCCCGCGCCCCGTCCCCATGTCTGACCGGGTAAAAATTTCATTCCGATTTTCTTTCTTCCCCACCTACTCCGAGGAATAACATGTCAGAAAAACAAACTCTGGGCTTTCAGGCCGAAGTCAAGCAATTGCTGCAATTGATGATCCACTCGCTGTATTCCAACAAGGAAATCTTCCTGCGCGAACTGATCTCGAATGCATCGGACGCCGCCGATAAGCTGCGCTTCGAAGCGATCAACCACGCCAGCCTGTTTGAAAACGACCACGATTTGCAGATCACGGTCAGTTTCGACCAGGCTGCGCGCAGCATCACGATTGCCGACAATGGCATAGGCATGAGCAAGGAAGATGCGATCGCGCATCTGGGCACGATCGCCAAATCGGGCACCAAGGAATTCTTTGGCAAGCTGTCGGGCGACCAGCAAAAAGACGCGGCCATGATAGGCCAGTTCGGCGTCGGTTTTTACTCCGGCTTCATCGTCGCCGACAAGATCACGGTAGAGACGCGCCGCGCCGGTTTGCCGGCGAATGAGGCGGTGCGCTGGGAATCGGCCGGCGAAGGCGATTTCAGCATCGAAGACATACAGAAAACCGGACGCGGCACCAGCATCACCCTGCATCTGCGCGAAGGCGAAGACGATTTCCTGTCGGCCTGGAAACTGAAGTCGGTGATACGCACTTATTCCGACCACATCTCGCTGCCTATCCGCATGCAGAAGGAAGTCTGGGATGAAGAGAAAAAAGAGCAGGTGCTGACCGAAGAGCTGGAAACCGTGAACCAGGCCAGCGCGCTGTGGGCCCGCAACAAGAACGAGATCACGCCTGAACAGTACGAAGAATTCTACAAGCACGTCTCACACGATTTCGGCGCGCCGCTGACGCATACCCATAACCGGGTCGAAGGCCGCAACGAATACACGCAATTGCTGTACATCCCGACACGCGCCCCGTTCGACCTGTGGGACCGCAACAAGCGCGGCGGCATCAAGCTATACGTCAAGCGCGTCTTCATCATGGACGACGCCGAGCAACTGATGCCGGTGTATCTGCGCTTCGTCAAGGGCGTGATCGATTCCAACGACTTGCCGCTGAACGTCTCGCGTGAAATCCTGCAGGAAAGCCGCGACATCAAGGCGATACGCGAAGGCTCGACCAAGCGCGTACTGGGCATGCTGGAAGAATTGGCGAACGCCGAAGGCGAAGACGATTCCGCCGCCAAGCAAGAGAAATACACGACTTTCTGGAAGGAATTCGGCCAGGTGCTGAAGGAAGGCATAGGCGAAGACGCCACCAACAAGGAACGCATCGCCAAGCTGCTGCGCTTCGCTTCCACCGCCAACGACAGCGACGTACAAAACACCTCGTTGGCCGCTTACCTGGCGCGCGCCAAGGAAGGCCAGGACAAGATTTACTATGTGACGGCCGAAAGCTATGCGACCGCCAAGAACAGCCCGCACCTGGAAATCTTCCGTAAGAAAGGCGTGGAAGTTCTGCTGCTGACCGACCGCGTGGATGAATGGATGCTGTCCTTCCTGAGCGAATTCGAAGGCAAGGAACTGGCCTCGGTCGCCAAGGGCGGGCTCGACCTGGGTCAGCTGGAAGATGAAGCCGAGAAAAAGCAGCATGCGGAAACCGAATCCAGCTTCAAGGATCTGGTCGAAAAGATGAAGGCCGCGCTGGCCGACAAGGCCAAGGATGTGCGCGTGACTTTCCGCCTGACCGATTCCCCGGCTTGCCTGGTGGCCGACGAGCACGACCTGTCCGGCAACCTGGCGCGCATGCTGAAAGCAGCCGGCCAGGCGGCGCCCGATTCCAAGCCTATCCTGGAAGTGAATCCCGATCATCCGCTGGTGCAAAAGCTGAAGTACGAGAAAGCCAAGTTCGACGACTGGGCCCATCTCTTGTTCGACCAGGCCATGCTGGCGGAAGGCGGCAACCTGGCCGACCCTAGCGGTTTCGTCAAGCGTCTGAATGAGATGCTGCTGAGTAAGTAAGACTAAAAACCGTCGTCCAGGAAAAACACGAAATTCACGAAATTCACGAAAAGAAAGCATTTTCAGCATAGCTTTTTTTTCGTGCTTTTCGTGTTTTTCGTGGACAAAAAAATAGCGGCTTCAGTTAACTGAAGCCGCTATTTTTAGGTACGTGTCGCTTATTTGAGCGGGAAAACCTTGTCCCGCTCTTTCTTGTGAAACCAGTCGCGCAGCATGTGTTCTTCATACCCGAAGCTGGTATAGCCGGGAGTCACGCCGGCCCGCATCATGAAATTCATGTCCTTGAGATCTTCCTTGCCGGCAGCTAGCTGTTTGCCCTGCGGGTCTTTCAGCGTGTAGCGGAACGACATGCGCGGCCAGTACAGTTCCTTAACGACGCGGATATCGTTCAGGGTGCGGGCGAACAAGGGCCGCACTTCGCCGGCCAGATCGAGATCGGTGACGGTCACCTCCAACAGATAGCCGTCCGCCAGCCTCTGGGCCTGCGCGGCAAACATCTGATCGAATTCCTTAAAGACCCTTTGCTGGAAAGCGTCGCGCGTCTCATAGCCGTTGGGGCGGATATCGGTAAATTTTTCCGGCTCGTGCCAGCTGACTTTAACTTCGGCCGCCTGCGCTGCCGGCCCCAACAAGCCGGCGGCCAGCAAACCCCAGATGAACTTTTTCATGGTAAATCTCCCTGCTCCCATCGTTTGAGTACACACAGACATTGTAGGCAGCCTTACCGCAAATTATAGCCGCGGCATGTAACAATTGTAACGATCTTCCGCGTGCCGTCCGCCCTAACTTAATGCGTGACTCTGGTGGTACGTCCATTCGACAACAGGCGCACCCGGTCGCCGGCGCGGAACATTTCATCGGCTTCCTGGGTAATCGCCCGCAATTCGCCGTTATCGAGCCTGACGGTGATTTCCAGTCCGCGTCTGTTGTTCATGCTGCTTTCTATGTTCTGCCCTATCACGCCGCCCGCCACGGCACCCAGGATGCCGGCCGCCACCGCGCCGCTGCCCTTGCCTACATTGGAACCGGCCGCGATGCCGCCCAAGGCTGCGCCGGCCATGGTGCCGACCCCGGTCTGCGCGTGCTCTATCATGACTTCGCGCACCGATTCTACATAGCCCATGCGCACCGATTGCTCGTTCATGGTCTGGCGCGGGCTATACACGCCGCCCGAGTTATGGCTGACGGCGCAAGCACTGAGGGTCGCGACTGCGACCAGAATAATCAGCTTTTTCAAGATCGTCTCCCTGGGAAAAATTCAGCTTAATAACTTGACAGTATTTTACGGAAACTGGACAAACTGCCAGCAGAAATGTTCAAATCTCTGCACTCCATGGTCAAGCGCCCTGTTGTGAACAGCGGCCCGCCCCAAGCTTATTTCACTATAGACGCTCCCCGCTGCCAACCAATATGTTTTACAAGTATGCTCCAGCCCTCCCCTGAACACAGCTTGCGCAAACGCTGCCTGGCCCCGGTGGCCGACCGCCAGGTGCGCCTGCTGATACTCGGCAGCTTGCCCGGCGAACGTTCGCTGGCGCAACAGCAATACTATGCGCATGCGCAAAACCGTTTCTGGCTATTGATGTCCGAAGTCATAGGCTGCGACCTGGTGGCGCTGCCTTACCCGGCGCGCTTGCAAAGCTTGCTGGCGCACGGCGTAGGTCTGTGGGATGTGGTGGCGGAAGCGCAGCGCAGCGGCAGCCTCGATAGCCGTATCCGCGCGCCGGCCGACAACGACTTGCCCGGCTTGCTCGCCCGCCTGCCGCAACTGCAGGCGATCGCCTTTAACGGCGGCACGGCCGCGCGGCTAGGCTTGAAAGCGCTGGCGGAACGCACCAGCCCTTATCGCATCGTCCGGCTACCGTCCAGCAGCCCGGCTTACACGCTGACCTATGCCGAAAAACTGGCGGCCTGGCGAGCCTTGCAGGAGTGGGTGAGGCGCTGAGCCGGAAAACTACTCGCTCCAGCCGCCGCCGAGCGCCTGGCACAGGGCGATGATCGCGCTCAGACTCTGGGCTTGCGCCTGCAGCCGCTGATCCTGTTGCGCCGCCAGGTTTTTAGCGGCGTTCAGCAGCGCCGTTTTGGGCAGCTCGCCGACGCGCATTTGCCTTTCCGTCAGGGCAAGCAGCCGCGCTTGTTGCGCCTCGGCTTGCAGCAATTGCGTCCGCCTTGCTTCGCTGCGCGCCACCCGCGTCAGTGCCGCCTCGACGTCGGCGCTGGCGGCCAGGATCGCCTTGCGGTAAGCCGCCAGCGCCAGCTCGAAGGCGGCCTGGCTGGCCTGCACCTGATGCTGCAGCCGCCCGCGGTTGAACAGCGGCAGGCTGAGCTGGGGGCCGAAACTCCAGGTCGTGCTGGCGCTTTCCAGCAAATTGCCGGCCGCGATCGAGGACCAGCCGGCCGTGCCCAGCAGGGCGAAGCGCGGATACAGTTCGGCGACGGCGACGCCGATGTCGGCATTGGCCGCCATCAAATCCTGCTCGGCCGCAGCCAGGTCGGGGCGGCGCCGCAGCAAATCCGAAGGCAGGCCGGCGGCCGGCGCCGGCGGCACCGCCATCAGCGGCGCGGCCGGCTGCAATTGCAGACTCAATTCCTGCACCGTACGCGCAGTCAGCCGGCTGAGCGCCGCCAGACTCAGGTTCTGGCTCAGCGCCAGCGCGGCGAGGCCGGCGGCGTAGTTGTCGCGCTCGGCCTCGGCCTGCGCCACCTCCAGCGCGCTGGCCGCGCCGGCCCTGGCGGCGAGGCGCGCCAGCCGCAAGCTTTCCTCGAAATTGCCGAGATTGGCCGTGGCCAGCGCCAGCCGCTGCTGGCTCAGGCGCAGCTCGAGGTAGTTGCGCGCCACTTCGGCCGCCAGCATCAGGCGCGCGTCTTGCCAGCGCAAGATGCTGGCGTCGCTGCGGGCGGCCGCCGCTTCGGACAGCCTTTGCCGGCGGCCGAACCAGTCCGGCTCCCAGGAAGCGTCGAAGCCGAGTTGATGGTTGCTGAATTCGGTCTGCACGTTTTTGAAAGGGATATTCGCCAGCGCTTCGCTGTGTTCGCTGAGGCGGTCGCGCGTCAGCCTGGCGCCCGCTTGCAGCGCCGGCCCGCCGGCCGCATCCTGTATGCCTTGCTGGGCGCGCGCCTGGCGCACCCTGGCTTGCGCCATGGCGAGATCGGGGCTGGCGGCGAAAGCCTGGGCGATCAGCGCGTCGAGGCCGGCATCGCCGAAACTTTCCCACCAGGCCGCCGCCAATGCGGCCGTGCCGGCCGCCATCGAATACGCGGCCGGCAGCTGCGGCTGCGGTGGCCGGTAATCGGGCCCGACGGCGCTGCAGGCGGCGAGCATCAGGGCGGCACTACTCAGGCAGATATTTTTCATGGCTTTCCCGCTTCAGGCGATATGGCGACGGAATAAACGCAAGGCGAGCGACAGGCTGGCCGACGCGATCAGCAACAGCGGCCACAGATAAGGCCAGGCGTCGGCAAAATCATAGCCGCGCAAGAACACGCCCTTCAATATCTGGATGAAATAAGTCAGGGGATTGAGATGGGCAATCATCTGCAATAGCGGCGGCATATTCTCCACCGGCGCCACATAGCCCGACAAAATCACGGCCGGCACCATGAAGCAAAACACCCCGAGAAAAGCCTGCTGCTGGGTGAACGACAGCGAAGAAATGAACAAGCCTATGCCGGCCAGCGCCAGGCCGTAAGCCAGCATGCCGGTGGCCAGCAGCGCCAGCGAACCGCTGAAAGGCACGCCGTAAATCCAGTGCGCCACCACGGCGATGAAACTGCCCTGGGTAAACGCGACCAGCATGCCCGGTATCGCCTTGCCGGCCATGATGTAGGCCGGCGTCAGCGGCGACACCAGCAATTGCTCGAAGCTGCCTTCTTCGCGCTCGCGCGCGACCGACAGCGCGGTCACGATCAGGCAGCCTATGGTGGTGATGATCGCCACCAGGCTAGGCAAGATATGCCATTTATAGTCGAGGTTGGGGTTGTACAGATGGCGCAGGTTCAGGCTGGCCGGCGCGCCGCCTGCGCCGGCAGCGTCGATTGCGCCGCGCTCGGCGACATAGGCGGCGATCACTTGCGCGGCGTAGGCGGCGGCGATCTGGCCGCTGTTCGAGCGGCGGCCGTCGACCACGATCTGCACCGGCGCCGGCTGCCGCGCCAGCAGGCGGCGCGAAAAATCGGCGGGAAAGCGTATGCCCAGCAAGGCGCGCTGGCTATCGAGCGCGGCGCGCATGTCCGGCTCGCTGTGCAGCATCAGCACCTGGCTGAAAGCGGCCGCCTGCGCCAGCCGCTGCACCAGTTCGCGCGCCGCGGCGCCGTTGTCTTCGTTATAGATCGCCACACTGCTGTGCCTGACTTCCAGGGTGGCGGCGAACGGGAAAATCGCGGTCTGCAAAA
>JACPWS010000061.1 GCA_016196925.1 Burkholderiales bacterium
AAATCACCATGAATCTCTTGCGCCAAGAAACCTCAATGAAGCGCAGCATTCCAAAGAAACGACTCTACGCAGCGCTTCACGACAAATACCTCGCAGAGGTTCTTGGCTTATGCCCATTGGTCATTTGATGCGTTAGCCCTGTTGTAAACGAGATGCGCCGCGCCCCGCCGACCTACCCGTGTACAATACCGGCCTCTGAGCGCAAATCGCGCATTTCCTCCCCGGCAGGCATTGCCGCACTACACTTACGCTACCGTCCGCTCGTTATGGCAGACGCCGCCGGCACTGGCAAGCAAAGAAAGACCACCATGATGACCTATGAAGAATACCTGGATGAAGTCACCACCCTGATGACGGAAAAATTCGACCTCAGCGATGCCGACGCGATCAAATATGTGATGCGCGCCCAGGCCGAAGACTTTTTCACCCTGCACGACGACATCCCCGCCATGCGCACGCAAGAGCGCGCCGAGCAAGATGCACTGACCATCTACGGGCAGCGCAATAAGTCGCGCGGCCATACCCCGCCGTCGCGTTCGCGCCCGGTCCGGAAGTGATGCCATGAAGACACCGAAGCGCCTGCAACCGCTGGTCGAGGAAGGCTTGATCGACGAAGTGTTGCGCCAGCTGATGAGCGGCAAGGAAGCCACGGTGTACGTGGTGCGTTGCGGTGCAGAGATACGCTGCGCCAAGGTCTACAAGGAAGCCAGCCAGCGCAGCTTTCGCCAGGCCGCCTCTTACCAGGAAGGGCGCAAGGTCAAGAACAGCCGTCAGGCGCGCGCGATGGAAAAGGGCAGCCGCTACGGCCGCAAGATGCAGGAAGAAGTCTGGCAAAACGCCGAAGTCGATGCGCTGTACCGGCTGGCCGCGGCCGGCGTGCGGGTGCCGAAACCGCATCTCTGTCACGAAGGCGTGCTGTTGATGGAGCTGGTGACCGACGTCAACGGCCATGCCGCGCCGCGCCTGAACGACGTGGCGCTCAGCGAGCAACAGGCGCTGGCTTACCATGCGCAACTGTTGCGGCAAGTGGTGCTGATGCTGTGTGCCGGCGTGATCCACGGCGACTTATCCGAATACAACATCCTGCTCGATGCAGCCGGGCCGGTCATCATCGACTTGCCGCAGGCGATAGACGCCGCCAGCAATACCGAAGCCGCCCTCATGCTGGAGCGCGACGTCGCCAACCTGGCCGCGTATTTCAGCCGCTTCGCGCCGCAACTGGTGCACAGCCAGTACGGCAAGGAAATCTGGCAACTGTACCAGGCCGGCCAGCTGCACCCCGACAGCCCGCTCAGCGGCCAGGTCGCGCTCGATATGCGCCCGGCCGACGTAGTCGCCGTCATGCACGAAATCGCCCTGGCGCGCAAAGAGGAAGAAGAGCGGCAGCGCCATCTGCAAGCGCTACGCGACGCTTGAATTGCCGGAAATTCCATTAAAAACAGGCGCTGTTTGCGTTAAACGTTGTTCTCTCAAAATCCGGTTGCGTTTGAATTTGCTGACTTACTTTAAATTGTCATTCAGGCATGCCTTTGAGGTGTCGCAGGGGTTTATGGGGGCACGCCCCCATACCTGCGCAACGATCTTCGCTTGCAAGCGAAGCCTCCTAAAGCGTGAGCCGGAATCGAGCGTCGTTAGCGCCCCACGAAAGTCGCTGGATCCCAGCTAAAAGCAGGCTGGGATGACGTTGCAAACAGAGTTCGTTGATCAGACCCGCGCCGGCGAATGGTTTGCGACCGGCAAGATGAAATTGCAACGTTTAACGCAACAGAGCCTAAAAACAGGGAGTATGTGCCAATATCAAGCTGTCGTCAGTGATTTAATTTGGCTTAAAAAAATACTGGGAGGGAGTATGTTAAGGCGAAAAACGCCGGAAAAGGCCAGCCTTAGCCCGCCCGCGCGGCTGGCCCGGTAAAAAACTTCAAAGCGATTTGCTGTTAAACTGCCAACTCCTATCAATTAAGTCCGGAGTCGCCGCATGATCAAGGGGAGTTGCTTTCATCTTCGTCACATCAGGAAAGACGAAGTACCGAAATACGTCGAGTTATTGAATCACCCGGATTCCAAAGGTGATTTTTTAAGCCTGGAACTGATGCTGGCCGGCGTGGCGGAAAAGAAAATCGAAGCGGAATCCTATTCCAGGGAAACCCGCGAAACCTTCCTGATCGTCGATGAGCAGGATGTGATCTTAGGCCAGATCTTCCATTTCAAGACCGTGCCGTATTTCAATTCCCGGGAAATCGGCTACGTCCTGTTCGATAAGCAGCAGCGCGGCAAAGGCATCATGAGCGAAGCCGTGCAATTGCTGACCGCTTACCTGTTCAATACCCAGCTGATCAATCGCCTGGAAATCCACATGAACGTCGATAATCTCGCCTCGGAAAAAGTCGCTTTGAAGTGCGGTTACCAGAAAGACGGCGTCGCGCGCGGCGCCTGCTTCAGCCGCGGCAAGCATGTCGATATCGCGATGTATAGCCTGCTGCGCGAAGAGTGGGAAAGGCGTTAGCCGCGCCGGAATGCCGCCCCCGGCGCAGCGCCTGCTAAGGGTTTATTGACGGACCGGCTTCTTGGCGCCGGTCGCCGCGCTGCCCTTGGCCTTGTAGGCGGGCTTGGCGTTCGCGTTGGGAAAGGCTGGTTTGCCGCTTTGCAATTTTGTCGCCGGCGGGAAAGGGAATTTCACCGCCGATTTTCTCTCCGCCGCGACCGGCCTGGCCGGCGCTGCAGCCGGCACGGGCTTGGCCAGGCCGCTGTCGGCGGGCAGCGTCGCGTCGGTCTTCGCCGCTGCCGGCGCGACGCTTGCAAGCGCCACGGCAGCCTTCGCTTCGCCAGCCGCTACGGCTGGCGGGACAGGCTTGGCGGCGAGCGCTTTCTTCGCCGTACGCCTGGCGGCCGGCTTGGCGACGGCGACGGCGACCGCGGCGACTGCAGCAATCGTTTTTGCTTCGGCTTGCGCCAGTAAAGGCAATTGCGGGTTGCCAACCTGGACTGCGGCTTTGACCGGCTTGGCTAACGTTTGCGGCGCCGGCTTGGTGGTCGGTTTCGCTGGCGATGGAACTTCGGTCTTAAGCACAGCCTTCGCCGCAGGCTTAACCGCCGGCGCAGCCGCGCTGCCGGTTTTGACGGCGGAACGTTGGCTGGCGCCGTTCACCGCTTGCAGCAATTGCGCGCCGGTCGCGCTGGAAATGGCGGCAAAGGCGCGGCCATAAGCCAGCATGCTTTCCATCTGCGGCTGGGCTTGCGCATTGCCCAGTGCCAGCAAATCTTGCGGCCCCTGGGCAGCCAGCAACTGGCGCAGCGTTGCGCCGGCGTTTTCCAGGGTTTGCTTTACCGTGTTGAAATTCAGCGTGATCAGCTTTTCCACACCGCCGATCGCCGTGCTGGAAAGCGCATGGATGACAGTAAGTTGAGTCGCCAATTGCGTCTGAGCGGCTGCGGAAATTTGTTCCGGGTTCAAAGACATAAATCTCTCCTGGGCTAGGGTTAGGGCAGCGCCGGCATGCCGGACGGCTGTAATGATGCGGTGCAGCATCGCTTATTCTAACGTCGGATTTGCATTTTTGCAGGTAAATTTTCTTGCATTGCAGCATATTGCAACAACTGGACAGGAAGCAGCGGCGGCGCGCACTTGCCTTTAAAATGACGGCATTCGCCACGCAATGCCAGGAAACCCATGTCCGACCAGCCCGATAGCCTGAACGCCTTACGCGACGCCTTGCGTAACTTCGTCGCCGAACGCGACTGGGCGCAATTCCACAGCCCCAAGAACCTGGCTTGCGCGCTCAGCGTAGAGGCGGCCGAATTGCTGGAGCCTTTCCAATGGCAGGCCGCCGGCGATGCGCAGGAATTGGGTCCGGCAGCGCTGGCCGCGGTCCGCCACGAAATGGCCGACGTGCTGACTTACCTGATCTTGCTGGCGGATAAGCTGGAGGTGGATCTGATCGCCGCCGCGCAGGAAAAAATCGCGCTGAACGCGCTCAAATATCCGGCGCAGCAAGTGCGTGGCGATGCCAGGAAATATAGCGATTACAAATAAGCGGCGTCATGTTGTCGCTGGCCGCATTTACACGCGGCTGAACACCTTGACCAGCTGCACACCGTCTGTCGCGGCCGTGCAGGCGTAGCTGCCCGCCGCCAAAGCAATCAATTCGCCGGCAGCGATTTCCAGCGCGGCGCCGGCTACAGTGATTTTGCACGCGCCGTTCAACAGATACAGCACAAAATCGTGGCCCGCCTTGATCGTAAAAGTCTGCCCGGCTTCATACGCGTTCAGATACAGCCTGAAATTTTCAGCCGGTTGATGCAAGGCGCGTACCGCCTGTTCGGACAAGGCTGCCGCAGACAGATCGGACCAGTTTTGTTTGAGCTTGTTTGCCATGATTTTTCCTTAAAATGAATGCGCCTTGAGCGAAAGATGCGGGAGTATAAGAGAAAACAAGAGAAAACGGGCCAGACTCAGCACATATCGCCAGCATAGTGACGCCATCGTCCGGCGGTTTGTGCATGAAGTGGCGGCGACCGCGACGGCCGGGCTGGACAACAATTCCCGCGCTAAACGGCGCTACGTTACACGGCGCTACGCTGGCCGGCGCTGCGGTACAGATCGGGGATTTTGTTTTTACTGAGCAGCATCATCCACAGGCTGGCCGCCGCCAGCAAGACCCAGTTCAGCACCGGCATCTGCCAGCGCTGCGCCAGGTCGAACAGCACGCCGCCGAGCAGGCTGCCGACCATATTGCCCATGCTCTGGTACAGCATCTGGCGCGACATCAGCTGGCCGACATCGGCCGCGCTCTTGTCGGCAAAACGGGCGGTCAGCACGTCGAGCGAAGGGCCGTAAAACACCTGGCCGAAAGACAGCAACACCGCCGAAGCCACTACCGCCGCGCCGTGGCGGCCGAACGCCACCATCAGCGCGAAACTGAGGAACAGGCAGGCATAGCCCAGCTGCAAGAAGCGGAAGTGATCGCGGATGCGTATCGCCCGCTTCGAGACCGGGATCTGGAAAAAAATGATCACCAGCGCACCTAGCCAGAACGGCGTCGAGACTGGGATCTCGGGTGTGAATTTAGGAATGTGTAAGCTGAAACCTATCATGGGCTGTACCGCAAAACACCAGAACACCGCGTTCGACCAATAGAACAGCCGCGGCAGTTGCGCGCTTTCCGCCGCGGCGGCATCGTTCGGTTCCGGCTTGCGCTGCGCCGCCGGGCCGGTGCCGGTCACGGCCGGTGTGCCGGCTTCATGCCGGCTGATGGCGCGCATCGCGGTCAGCATGAAAATGCCGTACACGACGAAGGTGATCAGCACGATCAGGAACACGATCTTCAGGCTGTGATCCGGCACCCAGCTGGCCGTCAGATAGCCGCCCACCAGACCTAGGCGTATCGCAAACGCCAGCCGGCTGAACAGCGCAGTCTGATCCAGGTCTTTCAGTTTCAACAGATAATTTTTGAGGCCGGGAAAAGACAAGCCGCTGCCCAGGCCCGCCGCCAGGGCGAACAGCGCCAGCCCCCAGGCTTGCTGCAGATACGCCATGCCATACAAGGCTATCCCTTCCAGCAAGATATTGCCGGTCACAGCCCAGGGGTGATTGGCCAGGCGCGGATAACGGCTGCCCAGATACGAGCCGAGCACGCGTCCCAGATTCAGCCCGAACAAAATCGAGGCGGCCCAGAAACCGGAAAAAGTCTTGCCGGTTTCCGATACGATCAGCGGCGTGTACAAGGCCACGCCGCCCGAGGCGATCGCCACGCCGACGTAGATCAGATAGGAATTGAAGACCGGATTAAAATTTTTGCTTTGCATGGAGCAGGGCGGCGTCCGGCCGTCGCTGGCATAGGCCAGCGCGGCAAAACGAAGAGGCGCGAAAGCAAACGATTGTACGCCTTATGGCATAAACCTGTTGGCGAGCGGCAATACGGCCCGCAATCGGCATGCGCCTCTTGGCGCGAAAATGGCTGGGAAGGCGCATGGGTATTGCGGGAGGCACCTGGAGCAAGGTCGCTGCTTACGCTTCAATCCGGCCGGCGGAATTCATCCTCTATCCAGTTGCGGGCGTTTTTCTGGTTCAGCTGGTAATGCGGCGCGACCTTGACTTTCGCCAGTTCCACGTTATCGGCGTCGTGCGCGCTGAGCCAGGCGTAAGGCTCGTCTTCATCGGGCACGATATCGAGCGTGATGCGCAAGTCGGCCGTGTCGGTGCTGACCATCAGGCTCTTGTGCAATTGCGCATGCAATTGCTGCTCGTGGCGGCGTATCACTTCGCTGGCGGTCTTGACCAGGGTGCTGAACGCGTTCGCATCGAGCGGCTTGGGATTTTTCTTGTCGCGTCCCATGGTCCAGGGCCCGACCAGCGCCGGTTCCGGTTCGCCATCCTTGATCATCGCCACCGCCCAGCCTTCGTCGTCTTCATTCTTGATGACTTGCGCGGTCCAGCCCTTGTCGCGCCACAGGCGCGCTTCCTGGATTTTTATCTCGTCCTCCGGCATGGCGGTAGCGCTGGAGTCGGGCAGGTCGTGGTCGGCTGAGGTGGATGGCACGGGGTATTCTCTATTCAAAATGAGTCGGGAAACGCTAGGAAAAAGCGCAGCAAGCGCTCTGGCTTCAGGCGAATTGCTGCTGCAGATAACGCACGATATCGCGCGATTCATATAGCCATTGCACGCTGCCGTCGTCTTTGGCGATGCGCAGGCACGGCACTTTGGGGCTGCCGCCTTGCGTCAATAGGGTCTGGCGATGTTCCGGCGAATTTTGCGCGTCGTGCAAGTCTATGTTCAGCGACAGGCGGCGCATCTCTTGCCTGACCTTGATGCAAAACGGGCAAGTCTTGAACTGATACAGCGCCAGCTTCTGGCAAGCGGCATCGACCGGCGCCTGCTCGGCGGCGGCGCGCTGTACACCGGCTGGTTTGGTCAGATGTTCTTTGAGCAGCAATACAGGGCCGAGTATGGCGCGCAGCAATCTGAAAAAAAGTTTCATGGAGTCTTTCGGTAGTCAGGCTATAACAGGGAAGGTCGGCATTGTACGCGACCGGGCGGGCACAGGTGTTGCGGTTGCCGATTTCTGTGCCGCGAAAAAAATGGCGGACAGTTTGTCCGCCATCCGTCGTTTGCTTGTTACGGTGCAAGGACTCCGTGCACGGATTTTAGCTGTTGCCGGAATGACGATGCGAAGTGTTCGGCTTAACTGAACGGCATTGGTCTGCCGCACGGCTATTGCTACTTCGCCGGTATGCGTTCCAGCACCGCCAGCAGCAGCGTCCAGTACTGGCCGACCGTGGTGATGTCGACCATCTCATCCGGGCCGTGCGGGTAACGGATAGTCGGGCCTATCGACACCATGTCCAGCTTGGGGTAGTGTTTCTTGAACAGGCCGCATTCCAGACCGGCGTGGATCACCATGATCACCGGTTCCTTGTGATAGATGCTCTCGTAAGTGTCCTTGACGATAGCCATCACGGCCGAGCCGGTGTCCGGCTTCCAGCCCGGATAGCAACCGGAAAACTCGATTTTTGCAGCGGCCAGATCGGCCAGCGATTGCAGCGTGCTTTCCATGTTTTCGCGGCCGCTGTCTATCAGCGAGCGCAGCAGGCACAGGATAGTCACGCTTTCGTCTGCGGTGCTGACTACGCCCACATTCAGCGAGCTTTCTGTCACGCCGGCGATTTCATCGCTCATGCGGATCACGCCGTTCGGGCAGCTGTTGAGCAGATTGATCAGCTGCTTTTGCGTTGCCGGCTGCATGGTGTTGGCCGGCGCGGCAGTCGCGTTCAGGCTCAGTTTGATGGCCGGTTCAGCCGTCGCCAGCTCGGCTTGCAAGATGCCCTGGTATTGCGCGACGCGCTGCTGCAGCAGGGCTACCATCTGGGCCGGCAGGCTGAAGCTGCATTGCGCCTCGCGCGGGATCGCATTGCGCAGCGAACCGCCCTCGATCTGGGACAGCGCCAGCCCGAGTTCGGCCGCGTGGCCGGCCAGGAAGCGCGCCAGCAATTTATTCGCATTGCCGCGCCCGAGATGGATGTTGACGCCGGAATGGCCGCCCTTCAGGCCGCTGATGGCCAGCGTGTAGGCCGGCTGCGCGCCGTCGGCCGTCTGCCATTGCAGCGGCAAGGTGAATGCTGCATCGACGCCGCCGGCGCAACCCATGTAGATTTCGCCTTCTTGCTCGGAATCGGTGTTGATCAGGATTTCCGCTTCCAGCATGCCGGGCTGCAAGCCGAAGGCGCCGCTCATGCCGGCTTCTTCATCCACGGTCAGCAAGACTTCCAGCGGGCCATGCTTGATCTCGTCCGAACCGAGGATAGCCAGCGCCGACGCCATGCCTATGCCATTGTCGGCGCCCAGCGTGGTGCCGCTGGCTTTCACCCATGCGCCGTCTATCCACGGCTGGATAGGGTCGGTCGCAAAGTCGTGCTGCTTATCGGCATTCTTTTGCGGCACCATATCGAGGTGGGCCTGGATCACCACGGTCTTGCGGTCTTCCATGCCAGCCGTGGCCGGCTTGCGCAGGATCAGATTGCCGACCGTATCGACTACCACCGCCAGTCCGCGCTGCCTGGCCCAGGACTGGATAAACTGGCTCAAGGCCGCTTCATGCTTGGAGGGATGCGGAATCGCACAAATTTGTTCGAACCATTGCCACAAGGGGCGCGGGAAAAGCTGATTGATTTCTGTTGCTGTTGTCACGATGAAAACCCTGAAAAGCCCATGTAAATATATCGGGGGCGGAGGGCGGCAAGTTTAGCATAGGCGGGCAGGGGCTAATCCGTGCGGCAAGGCGCGCTCCAGTTACCGGTCTTTGCCAGGTGGGGCGAGGCTTGTTGCAGCGTCCAGCGCAAGGACATCCTGGCGCGCAGGCGCAGCACTTGCGCGATACGGTAGCGCACCAGACGCTGGGCGCCGGTGTAGGCCGCTACCTCGTCACCATCCCAGATGATATTGGCCTGCCCTGTCAGATACAGCAAATCGCCGCTGACAAAATCGGGGAATAGCAAGCCGGCGCGCGGATTGAGTTGCAGATTGCCCAAGGTATTGAAAAAATAATTGCCGACGAATTCAGGCCAGGTCAGGGTCTGCGCATCGTCCACCCGCACAAAGCCGGGCTTGCCGCCGCGATGCGACACGTCGGCCCCATACTGCAGCGCGCGTTCGGGGCTGGCTGCCTGGGTGGCGCTGGCATCGGTCGCGATGAAAAAGGTATCCGCTGCAGCGATCTGGTCTATGGCTTCCTGGTCCAGGCTAAGTGCCTGCTCGGGCGGCGGGAGCGCAGCCGGCAAGCCGGCCAGCTGGTAATCGCGCTGCTGGATGTATTTGGTGCAGTTGCCGAAACTTGTTTTCACCGCGATTTGCATGCCGTGCTCATCCAGCCGCGTGATTTGCCCGTTCAGGCGATTGCGACGCCGGGTTTGCAATTCTATGCCGAGCAAGCCGATGCTGCTGCCGACCTGTAGTGCGGCGGCCAGCGGATCATCCGCCGCCAGGCTAGCGCCTATCTGCAATTCGCGCTCTGTCGGCGATTGCAAAAAGCCCGGGACGCCGCTCAGTATGCTGGCCCACACCTGTCCCTGCGCATCGCTGGCGCCCAGCACGATAAAGGGAAGGAGCGGGAAAAATTCGCGATGCTGCTGCGGCAGGTAATCGCGTACGCCGCTGCGTCCGCTGACCTCCAGCTTGTCACGCACGCCCAGGCGCTGTTGCACGGCTTGCTCGCCTTCATGGAAAGGGGAAATCTGATGCGGCCATCCGCTGGGTTTGAGCATGTCGTTCACCATATCGTGAGGGCGGGAGGGAAGCGGCGACTTATGCCGCCAGGCCGACCGCGCTGGCCGCCATAGGCACGTAACCGGGCAGGCGCGCGATACGCTGCAGCCAGGCGCGTAGCTTAGGGTAATCGGCCAGCGACACATTGCCTTCCGGGGCGTGGGCGATGTAGCTATAGCAGGCGATGTCGGCCAGCGTGGCGTTCTGGCCCACCAGATAATCGCGCCCGTCGAGTTCGGCCTCGATCACGCTAAACAGCGCATGGCTGCGGGCGATCAGCGCCTCGGTATCCAGCTTGGCGCCGAACAGATTCGCCACGCGGGCGGCTGCCGGACCCGCCGCCAGCGGCCCGGCCGCCACCGACAGCCAGCGCTGTACCTGCGCCGCGCCCAGCGGGTCGGCCGGCAGCCATTTGCCTGGCGCATAGCGCGTGGCCAGGTACACCAGGATCGCATTCGAGTCAGCCAGGAGCACGCCGTTGTCGTCGATGACCGGCACCTGGCCGAAGCGGTTCATTTGCAGAAAGCCGGGCAATTTTTGCTCGCCGGCGCGCAAGTCGATTTCGATCGGGGTATACGGCAAGCCAAGCAGGCTGAGCATCAGTTCGACCCGGTGGCAATGGCCGGACAAACGATAGCGATACAGGCGTATAGGCTGGGCGGGGTGGGCGGAAGTCATGGTATTTCCTTTAAGTGTTGGGGAAGAAATTACATTGTGAATAGATTTGTTTAGTGGATAAATGCTGTAAATATGATTTGACTCATCCATTTTGTGGAGTAATATTTTTCCACCCTCAACCCTGCGACGAAGCTCATGGACAAACTGCGTGCGATGCAAACCTTTGTCGCGATCGTCGATCAGGGCAGCCTGACCGGCGCCGCCCGCAGCCTGGAATCCTCGCTGCCGGCCACGGTGCGCACGCTGGCCATGCTGGAACAGGCGCTCGGCGTGCGCCTGCTGAATCGCACCACGCGGAGGCACTCTCTGACCGAAGAGGGACGGGCTTATCTGGACAGTTGCCGCACTATCCTGGGCGCGGTGGAAGAAGCCGAAAGCCGCTTGTCGGACCAACGCAGCGAGGTGCGCGGCAAGCTGAGCGTGACGGCCTCGGTGCTGTTCGGCCAGCAGTATGTCGCACCGCTGGTCACCCGTTTTTTGCAACAGCACCCGCAAGTGCAATGCCGCCTGATGCTGCTGGACCGCGTGGTGAACTTGCTGGAAGAGGGCATCGATGTCGGCTTGCGCATCGGTGTGCTGGATGATTCCGGCCTGGTGGCGCAGCAGATAGGCGAAGTGCGGCGCGTAGTCGTGGCCAGCCCGGCTTACCTGGCGCAACATGGCGTTCCGCAACATCCGGACGCGCTGGCGCAAGCGAATTGCCTGCGCTTTACCGGTAACGGGCGCTCGGCCTGGCGCTTTCAGGAACGCGGCCGCGAGCGGCAGGTCAGCGTCAGCGGCAATCTGGAATGCAACCACGGCCAACCCGCGGTGCAGGCCTGCCTGGCGGGCGTGGGCTTAGGCCAGTTTTTGTCTTATCAGGTCGCGCCCTATCTCGCCGACGGCCGCTTGCAAGAAGTCTTGCAAGACTACGCCCTGCCGCCGCAGCCGATCAATGTGGTGTATCCGCACGCCGGCCTGTTGCCCAGCCGCGTGCGCATGTTTGTGGAATGGGTCAAGCAGGAACTGGTGTTGCGCTGAGACGCTCGCCTTTACATCCAGTGAATAAGTCAGCGGATCAGGGGCTGTCTCGCCCTGAACGACTGCCTTACTCCAGGCGCCAGACGTAGCGGACTTTTGTTTTTGCGACTTGCGCTTGTCCGTCTACCGTGCCTGGCGTTCCCTTGCACAGGCCCGCCATCAAACGGTCGCGCACCGCATTGTCCAGCAGCGGAAAGGAACTTGATTTCGTGACGTCAACGCCGGCGATCGATCCGTCCACGTCAACCTGGACTGCCAGCTCGACGACACCTTGCTGTTCGTGGCGCAAGGCTGCGCGCGGGTATTCTGGCCGGCATTCCGCTTTACTGAAATCTATCATTGGCGCCTTGACGACTGGCGGCCTTTTTGTTGCGCAGGCAGCGAGGCCCAGACTCAGAGAGATTGCTGCTGAGAGCGACAGGGCGGTTTTCAATTTCATATTTGGCAAGTCTGCATTGAATTCACGAAAACAAGAATGTATCAGTTTGGCATGATAAATTGCAAATTAAATCTCGCCCTTGGCACTAATACGTTCAGTTAAGCCTTAAACGCAAAGTCGTCATCCCTGCGCAGGCAGGGATCCAGCGACTTTTGGCTTTACGCCCCTGGATTCCGGCTATCGCTTAAGGAATCTTCGCTTGCAAGCGAAGATCGTTACGCAGGCGTGGGGTATCCCCCACGGAACCCCTGCTGCACCCTTCGCCGGAATGACGAAGCGAAGAATACGGCTTAACTGAACGGCATTACGCCCTTGGCACAGATATTCAGGGGAGATTCTGATGATCGGGCGCCAGCGCTTTCCGCGCATTGCTCACCAGCGTGGCCGACAGCCGCGCCAGGCGTGGCGATCGCACTTTCCAGCTATGCCAGTACAGGGCGACGTCCACCGGGTGCGCGGGCGCCAGGCGCACCAGCTCAGCCCCGCCCGCCATCTGTTTCAGCATCAGTTCCGGGATCATGCCCCAGCCCAGTCCCAGCGCCACCGCCCGGTTATACGGCGCGGTGGCGGGGATGTGGTGGCAAGGATAGGCGTTTTCCGGCAAGCCGAAATGGTCGAGCAAGAACTGCGACTGCAGCTTGTCTTTGCGGTTGAAGCTCAAGACCGGGGCGAGCCGGGCGCTGTCGCGCTGCATGCCTTGCGGGAACCAGCGCGCGCAAAAGGCAGTGCTGGCGACAGCCTGGTAGCGCATGCTGCCCAGCGCCTCGGCCTGGCAAGCGCGCATCGCCTTCGGCTGCACCGAAATGCAGCCGAGCACCATGCCGCTTTCCAGCAAGGCGTGGGTGTGTTCCTGGTCGTCTATGCACAAGTCCAGCAAGATGTTTTCCTGGATCAGAAAATCGGCCAGCGTCGGCAACACCCAGCTATCGAGGCTGTCGGCATTCACCGCCAGCGCGATGCTGACCGGCGCGCCCGGCTGGTCGGCAAATTCGCCAGCCAGGTCCTGCTCCATCTCGGCCACGCGGCGCAAGTGCTGCACCAGGCGCTGCCCGGCCGGCGTGGCGTGGCAAGGGCGACTGCGCACCAGCAGCGGCGCGCCGAACTGGATTTCCAGCGCCCGGACTCTTTGCGACAGCGCCGAAGCGGTCAGGCTCAGCGTCTGCGCCGCCGCCTCGAAGCTGCCGCTGTCGATCACGGCCAGCAGCGCGGCGCATTGACGGGTATCGAATTGCATAATTAAAAAAATTTAATGAAGCTGTAAATAAATTAAATTGTCTTCAGGTTAGCCGCTAAACCCTGCACTATGCAAGCTCATTAATACTTGCAAGGGGAAGCCGGATGTGGACGTTTTTCTTAAAAGGCATGGGGCTGAGCGCCAGCCTGATCATGGCGATAGGCTCGCAAAACGCGCATGTGCTGCGCATGGGTTTGCGGCGTGAACACGTGGCGCTGACGGTGCTGGTGTGCGTCGCCTGCGAAGCCGTGCTGATCGCGGCCGGCATCCTCGGCATGGGGCGCCTGCTCAGCAGCGATGCGGCCTTGTTGCGCCTCGCCAGTTGGGGCGGGGCGGCTTTCCTGTTCTGGTACGGCTGGCGCGCCTTGCGCTCAGCCCTGCGGGCCAACAGCTTGCAGACGCAGACTGATGCGCAGGTCATGAACCTGAAGCAGGCGCTGGCGGCGGTGTTGGCGGTCACGCTGCTGAATCCGCATGTGTATCTGGATTTGCTGGTCTTGCTGGGGGCGGTCGGCGCCCAGCAGGCGGGGCCGGGCAAGCTGTGGTTTGGCCTGGGGGCGTTGTGCAATGCGGCGCTGTGGTACGCCGCGCTCGGCTACGGCGCCCGTTTGCTGGCGCCGTGCTTCGCTCAGCCTATCGCCTGGCGCATCCTGGACGGCGGCATCGCGGCCATGATGTGGGCGCTGGCGCTGAGTCTGCTGTGGTAGATGTCCGAAAAACGAAGGCAGGACTCGACGCAAGTTTTGCCGCGATGGGATAGCAATTTCCCCGGTCGGGATCGTTGATCGATGAAGGGGAGATTTTTGTAGGGCGCAATAGCGTAGCGTATTGCGCCGTATGCAAACATTCCATGCGGCGCAACGCTGCGCTGGACGCCCTACGATGTGCGCCTTACGGCATGACATTTCAATCGACTAAACATTTCTCGTCTGATACTTCGTCGATAGCTTCCTGCACTGCTTGATAGCGCAACCATTCTTCCTGTGCTTTGGGGTCGTCCTGAATGACCTTTTCTAGCACCAAACTTTCCCTATACTCAGCGGCATGAGCGGTCATTGTCCACGCAGCTTGAATTTCTTGTTGTTCAAGATAATCTCGCAGGTATCCAAGTCCAACCCTAAAAAACTCTTTTCTAGGATTGATTTTGTTAATTTGCGTCATTACTAAATGCTTATGCAACTTGTGTTCTAATTCCGGTGCATTTTCGGACCAGATCATGGCATGTACATCGAAGCTGAAGGGGACGCTTGCATCACCAAGTTCTTTAATTCGATCCAATGGTTCCAGACGTCGAGTCATGCCTATTTTATAGACGTTTTCGCCAAATGAGCCGACGTTGGAGATGACATACACATGGCCGGCCTTGGTTTGTTGTGCCATTGAGAGTGCTCGTTGATTGCGGGCTTCAGCTTCGGTTAGTTGAATTTGTAGATCGGCCAATTTTTCTTCATAAAGCGTACGTTGTTCCGCGCTGGCTCTTTCCATTTGCTGACGAGCCTTTTCCATCGCCTTCTGCAGCATGGCCTCTTCTTTTGCTGATTCGTTCAACGCGCGTTCAATTTCGCGGCGCGCTTTCTCTTCCTCTCTGATTTGATCTCGAATTCGCCTTTGTTCTTCTTTTTCTTGTTCGCGAATTAAATATACTGCCGTAACCCATTTTAACTCTGATAACCGAGCATCCAAAAATGCAGGATTGATGCGAGCGTTACGAAATGCCGCTCCGTTGTGATTAACAAGCGCAAATGCATCTTTTATTTCGCGTTCAAGCTGTCCAAAATTATCAACTTTTGCTCTTGAGAAAATGGAATCTGTTTTGCCATTGAACGCATCTAGAACAAATCTGATTGCCATTGCTCGACGTTGTGGCTCCACGTACTCGCATCCCGCCGCACTCGCGTGCTCAACCATTAATCTAGCCCGCTCCCTAGCTAATTTCAATTGTTGACCAGCATCAAAGTGGCCATATGTTTCGGCCAGTTCATCGAGCAGACTATATGTCGGTCTAAGGTAACGATCTCCATAGCCATCAATTACATTTTGCATGGCGACGATACGTTCTTGCAGCTCCCCCGCTTTTTCCAATGCCAAGTAGGCATCGCCACCGATTTTTTCTGCCTGCGCTTTCGCTTCCTGAAGAATGTGACTAGCTTGTCGGTTTGCGTCTCCCAAAAGGGACTCTATTTTGCTTTGCTGTTCTTGGGCTGAGTGACGCGCATCGCGCCGAATATTCGATGCTTCATTTTTTGCTGCGCTTAGTACTTGGTCAGCGTCGTGGTTTGCCTGGGTTATCATCCGGTCGATGCGCGTCTGAGCTTCATCGATATGGGATTGGACAGTTTGGATATACTGAGCCATATCTCTACGAACTCGATCAGCTTCGATTGTTGTGTCTCGTATATCCCTGAAAGGCAACAGTGAATCAAGTTCTTTTTGTAAATCCCTTATTTTTTGTGAACAGATTTTCAGCTCTTCTGACAGTGTTTCATTTCCTTTTTGCGTAGCATCCTTCTCTTTCAAGACCTTTGCAAATGCCGCCTTCAATTTCTCTAGCTCTTTGTAGTTTTTGCTTGCGCCAATGACGACCAGAATTAATAAAATAGCGAATATCCACGCCATGCTTTTGCTCTCCCATTTTTAATATCGATAGACAAATCACCGGGTTAACTTCTTTTTTGTAATATGCTGGCTTTGGCGACTCAATGGTGTCGCCTGTGATTCTGTCAACGTCGAACACCATAAGACATTCTTGCCTTGATTTGGGACCTGTTACCACTTGTGTATCTGGCGTTGCGACAGCCGCTGGGACAAGCTCTGTCGCGTTTAACAAAACTACCGGATCGTCACAGCTACTGCGTGCCATTTGACATTTGTGAGGATATTCTGGTGGTATGAAGTAGAGACAAAAATGTAAAAAGACCCAAAATCATGGCGAACGCGCCATGAAAAAACAACCGAATGGGTTGATGACACTTGACTATTGCTTACTTCCCCCACGAATCCTTCAAAGTAGTCACCCGATTAAACACCGGTTTCCCGACTACAGAATCCACGCGATCCGCCACAAAATAGCCGTGCCGCTCGAACTGCAAGCGCGTATCCGGTTCCACGCTGGCGACGCCCGGTTCGACGTAAGCACGCACCACTTCCAGCGCATTCGGGTTCAGCAAGGCCATGAAATCCTTGCCGCCGGCGTCGGGGGTGGCGTCGGTGAACAGGCGGTCGTACAGGCGCACTTCGGCCTCTAAGGCGTCGGCGGCGTTGACCCAGTGGATGTTGCCTTTGACTTTGTAATTGGCGCTGCCTTCGGTGCCGGACTTGCTGTCGGCAAAGTAGTTGCAATGCACGGTGATGACGTTGCCATTTTCATCCTTGTCGCAGCCTGTGCATTCGACTACATAGCCGTAGCGCAGGCGCACCTTGTTGCCGGGGAACAGGCGGAAATAGCCTTTGCTCGGCGTTTCCATGAAGTCTTCCTGCTCTATCCAGAGTTGTTTGCCTATGGTGAATTCGCGGTTGCCGCGCTCGGGGTGATGCGGGTGCACCGGGGCGCTGCAGGCGATCGCATTTTCAACACCTTCGTTCTCAGGGAAGTTGTCGATGATCAGTTTCAGCGGGCGCAGCACGGCGGTGGCGCGGGTGGCTTTGGGGTCGAGGTCTTCGCGCAGGCAACCTTCCAGCGTGCTGTAATCGATCCAGCCGTCGGAGCGGGTGACGCCTATGCGTTCGCAGAAAGCCTGGATAGCTTCCGGGGTGTAGCCGCGGCGGCGGATGCCGACGATGGTGGGCATGCGCGGGTCGTCCCAGCCGCTGACGATGCCTTGCTCTACCAGCTGGCGCAGCTTGCGTTTGCTGGTGACGACATAGGTCAGGTTCAGGCGGGCGAATTCATATTGGCGCGGTACCGGTTGGCTGACGAAGCCGCCTTCGGCCGCGCGTTCTATGATCCAGTCGTAGAAAGGGCGGTGGTCCTGGAATTCCAGGGTGCAGATCGAATGCGTGATGTTTTCTATCGCGTCTTCCAGCGGATGCGCGTAGTCGTACATCGGGTAGATGCACCAGGCGTCGCCGGTGCGGTGGTGGTGCGCGTGGCGGATGCGGTAGATGGCCGGATCGCGCATATTCATGTTGGGCGAGGCCATGTCTATCTTGGCGCGCACGATGTGTTCGCCGCCCTGGAATTCGCCGGCTTTCATGCGCCGGAATAAATCTAAGGATTCGGCCGGCGCTCTGTCGCGGAAAGGCGAATTCACGCCCGGTTTGGAAAAGTCTCCGCGGTTCGCGGCCATCTCTTCGGCCGACTGGCTGTCGACATAGGCGTGCCCGGCAGTGATTAAATATTCGGCAATCGCATAAAACTTGTCGAAATAATCGCTGGCGAAGTACAGGTGATTGCCGCCGGCGTCGTTCCAGTCGAAGCCCAGCCATTGCACGCTGTCCTTGATGGTGTCGACGTATTCCTGGTCTTCTTTTTCCGGATTGGTGTCGTCGAAGCGCAGGTGGCAGCGGCCGGCGTAATCGCGCGCCAGGCCGAAGTTCAGGCAGATCGCTTTGGCGTGGCCGATGTGCAGGTAGCCGTTAGGCTCGGGCGGGAAGCGGGTGATCACGCTGGGCATGCCCGGGCGGGTATGGGTGCCGTCCGCCAGGTCTTTGTCGATGATGGCGCGCAGGAAATTGGAAACCGGGGCGGCGCTGTCGTTATTTTTAATATCGTTGCTCATAGTGCAAATCGCTTCATTAATATGGAGATGGCAAGCATTTTACCGTAGGGCAGCATGAAAGGCGGTATACATCGGCTCCCATTCTGGCTTTGTTTTAAGAGCGTGTTCATCGCTGTGCCGGGCTTGCTTACTTCCCCATGAAGGGGGAAGACCAGGATGGAGGGGCTGCGGTAATAATGGGAAATCCGGTAGTTTTATCGTTCGACCCCCATCCCAACCTTCCCCCTGCCTGGGGGAAGGAGCTTGGCGCCTGGCACTTCAGCACCTTCACTCTAAGAACTCGACCCGGTTGCGTCCGTGGTGTTTGGCTTGGTACAGGGCGTCGTCGGCGCGCACTATCATGTCGCTGATGCTGTCGCCGGGGCGGTAGGCGCTGATGCCGAAGCTGGCGCTCATGTTGCCTATGTCCGGCAGCGGATGTCCTGCTATCGCACAGCGCAGCTTTTCAGCGGTGGCGACGGCGGCGTCGAGGCTAGTTTCGCGGAAGATCAGCAAGAATTCTTCGCCGCCCCAGCGCCCCACGGCATCCATGCTGCGGGTGTTTTCGGAAATGATGCCGGCTATCGTGATCAGGACCTGGTCGCCCATAGGGTGGCCGTAGCTGTCGTTGACGGACTTGAATTTGTCTATGTCCAGCATGCCCAGGGAGAAATTGCTGCCGTAACGCAGGCAGCGTGCGTATTCCAGTTCCAGTATGCGTTCCAGCTTGAGGCGGTTATACAGGCCGGTCAGCCTGTCGGTGACGGAGAGTTGCTCCAGTTCGCGGTTTCTGACTTCCAGTTCGGCGGTGCGTTCCGCCACCAGGCGTTCCAGGTTGGCGTTGACTTCCAGCATGGCATCGCGCCCGTGCTGCAATTTGGCCGCCATCAGGTTGAAACCGTTTTCCAGCGCTTCCAGCTCGCCGCCCGAATTCGCGGCGATGCGGGTTTCCAGCTTGCCCCGGGCCATGCTGTGTACCCCGTCCAGCAAGTGCGACAGCGGGCGCGTCAGGTCGCGGCTCATGCGCAAGGCCAGCACCGAGGCGCAAGCCATGCCTATCATGCCTATCAACAGGCTGAGCGCGATGAATACGGTTTTGCTGTGCCGGCTGGAGGTGGTGCTGAGTTCCAGGTAAACGTAGCCTAGTAACTTGGGCGGCGCGGCCGGCGCGGCGCCGCTCTGGTCAAACAGGTCGAAAGCATCGCCGTCAGTCCGGCCCTGGTAAATCGGCATGCCGAAGATCAGCGTGCCGTGCAGGCCCGCCAGTATCTGCCCCTGTTCGGCCGCCCTGGCATGCTGCGCGCTGAACGGGCTGGGGCTGCCGCTCAGCGCCAGCACTTTGTGGTCGCGGTCGGTGATCAGCACGGCTCTGGCATCGTCTTCTTTCATGACGGCCAGGGTCAGGGCTTGCAAGACTTCGCGGTTGCCCGAGAACGCGCCATATTCGCTGGCCGGCGCCAGCTGGCGCGCGATGACGCCGCCGCGCGCTTTCAGTGCGCCGTCGATTTCCGTAATGCCGACCAAGACGGCCAGCAGCGTCAGCAAGATGGAAATCAGCCAGACCGGCGCCAGCGCCAGCAGCAGGATGCGGTGTTTCAGGCGCCAGTTTTTCATGGTGCACGCTCGCTGCTCTGCCTGAGTTTGCGCAACAATTCGGCTTCGCCATCCATGCTGAGCGCCAGCGAATGCTGGACCTGGGGATTCACGCTGACCGAAAAATAGCGCGGCGGCTGCGCTGGCGGCAGGTGGCCGCTGGCCGGCAGGTTCAGTATGATTTCTGCGACTTGCTGGCTGATCTGGACCGGCTGGCTGTACACCGCGGCCAGGGCGCCGGCCTTGACGTACGAGGCGGAAAAGCCGAACAGGGGGACTTGGGCGCGGTAGCTGGTCAGCAGAATGCTGGGGATGTTGTTGCGGTTGTAGATCACGCTGTCCGGCACGGCCAGCAAGGCGTCGCTGTTGGCGAGCAGACGCTTCAGGGCGGGCAGCAGCTCGGCTTCGTCCGCCACGCTTTCTATATTGAGGCTGAGTTCGGCTTCCCTGGCGGCGGCTTTCAGGGCGCCGGCCAGCTCGGCGGTTTCCTTGCCCAGCAACACGCCTATGCGCTGGCGTCCCGGCAGGGCATAGCGGATCAGGTTAAATTGCCTGGCCCAGGATTGATCGAAATAGATCGCCGAAAAATGCGGCCCCTCCAGCGCTCGTGCGGCGGAGCGCGTGCTCCTGGCGTAGGCCGCGCTGGAGATCATGACATTCAGCACCGGCATGGCCGGAGGTTTGTTCGCCATGGCTTGCATGGCTGCGGTACCGACCGCCACCACTAGCTGGCCGCTGCGCGCCAAATTTTCGTTTTTCAATCCCTGCAGCGGCAGCAACCTGACGCTGGTCTTGCTGCCGCTGGCCTGTCCCAGCAGTCGGCTCAGGTGATAGGCAAATTCGGCGTAGGCGCCGCCTTCTTCGCTCATCAGCACCGTCACGGCTTCGATGGCGCCGGCGCCGGCGGGCAGGCAGAGTGCGCCAAGCAGCAACAGCAAACCGGTGATGGAGTGCAAGCTGGCCATCGTTCAAAAATCCAGCCTCAGATTGAGGCGAGTGCGGCGGCCCGGCACTTCGTTGTCGTGCCGGTACTCAAAATAGCGCGCATCGGCGATATTTTGCGAGACCAGCGCCACTTCGCCGTGGCTGAGGCCGATGCGGAAACGGTAGGCCAGGCGCGCATCCCAGCGCTGGTTGCCGGGAATGAAGTAGGCACGGTTCTGGGTCGGGTTGGAATCGGTATCGTTGAAATGCGTTTGCGTGACGCGGTAGCCTAGCAGGCTGGCATTCCAATTAGTATTGAAATGATGGCTCAGCATCAGGCTTTGACTGGTGTCCGGCATAGAGTCGCTATAAATCACCCGGTTAATGTTGTCGCTTTTGACTTTTCCGTAGGCGATGTTGTAGATCAGCCGGGTTTGCGGGCTGAGCTGCCATCTGACTTGCGCTTCCGCACCTCGGATGCGGGCCTGGCCTGCATTCAGATTGCCGTAGCGGGCCGAGGGACGGGTGACATCGATCAGCTGGCAGAATTCATCGTTAAACAGGCGCAAGTCGAGATCGAGAGCGCCCAGCTTGCCCATATAGCCTAGCTCAGCCGAATTCACGCGCTCGGTCCTCAGGGGAGGAATTTCTGGCCTATTGTCGGGGGCGCGCCAATATTCTTCCACCACTTTTTCGTAGGTGGAAGGCGAACGCGTGGCCTGCGAAAAACCGGCGCGCAGGGTGTGGCCCGGCGTCACATGCCAATTGGCGGCCAGGCGCGGCGTGAGGTCGCTGCCGGTATAGCTATTGTGTTCCAGCATGGCGCCGGCGTTCACGACCAGATCCGGGCGGACGCGCCATTCGAGGCTGCCGAACAGGCGTTGTAGATCATAGGGGCGGGTCTCAAACAGGTATTCGGTTTCCACCCCCAGGATATACGGGGCAAAGGCCGTATCCTTGCGTATGCTGCCGCCCCACACCAGCCGGGTCTGGGCGGAAGGGGCGAAGGTATGCTGGATTTCCAGCTCGCGCCTGTGAGTACGCACGTCGCCGATATGGCTGCCGTCTTCGTCGATGAAGGTGGCGCGGCTGCTTTCCACTGCGTTGAACATTTGCAGCGAGAGTTCCGCGCCGCCGTTCAGCGCGCGGCGCCAGTGCAGCATCTCGAAATGATTGCGGGCGCGCTTGTCGTCGGTGTGCAGGTCGTTTAGCTCGCCCATCTGGCGCGGGCCGCCGTTATAGCCGAGCTGGAATTCCAGGCTGTCCACTGGGCTGAACTGGTAATCGGCGCGCCAGTTCAGTTGCTGGATTTCCTTGTCGTCGAATTTATTCACCATCCAGATGTCGCGCTGGGAAGTGGCGTTCCTGATCTGCACGTCCTCGCCGCTGTCTTCGCGCCAGCCCAGCGAGAGCCGGTAACTGAGCGCGCCGGCCTGGCCGCCGTAGCGCAGCACGCTTTCTTTGCGGCCATTGCCCGCGCTGAAAGAGGCAAACTTGCCCTGTAACTCGGCCGGGTGGCTGGTGATGATGTTGATCACGCCGGCAAAAGAGTTCGCGCCATAGCTGGCCGAGGCCGGACCGCGTATGACTTCTATGCGTTCTATGTCGTCCAGCAGGAGCGGGATATCGCTCCAGATCACGCCGCCATACAGCGAGGAATACACCGAGCGGCCGTCGACCAGCACTTGCATGCGGTCCGACTTGGTATTGGTGACCAGGCCATGATAGGCGACCGTGCTGTCGGTCGCGTAAAAGCGGTCGGCATGGTAGGCCACAAACATGCCTGGCACCAGGCGGAATAACTCGGACAAATCCCAGGCGCCGGATTCCCTGATTATTTGACGATCGATCACCGTCACCGCGACCGGCGCTTCATTCTGAGGCTGAGACAGGCGCGAGGCCGATAATACAACCGGGATTTCGTCCAGAAACAGGCTTTCGTCGCGCGAGGCTTCCGCCAGGGCGCTGCAGCCAGCCAGCAGTAGGCTTGCAAATATGTAAAATTTAAATGGAAGCGCGGGAGCTCTCTGGATTTTTCTTATTGCGCTTGCCGGTTTATCGCGCGTTCCTGCTACTTCCACTTGTTTCTCCAACCCAAAGCAAATAATTGACCGAGGGTAACATACGGAAATGCCGGAAGATGTGGCTGAATTGCAACCGTTGCAGCTAACCGCTGAAATGTAGTTGCATTCAGTGTGGTTGACAATAGCACTTTGATAAATCGTGTGCCGATTCGCGAGACATATTGGCCCGTGGGGCGGGCACAGCGCTTACGGCGCGGAATTGTCGCCCCTGGACGGATGTCTTGGCGCAGCGCAAACCGACCGCGCCGGCAGCCCGACGCGGTAGAATAGCGGGATGACTACTGAACTGACCATTTCTGCCGGCACCGGGACTGCCGCACCGGACTTGCCAAAAGATCCACAATTCATCCACTTGCGCATCCACTCCGAGTATTCGATCGTGGATGGCCTGGTGCGTATCGACGACGCGATCAAGGCGGCCGCTAAGGACCATCAGCCGGCGATGGCGATCACCGATCTGGCTAACTTGTTTGCCATGGTGAAGTTCTACAAGGGCGCGCGCGGCAAGGGCATCAAGCCGATTGCCGGTTGCGATACCTGGATCACGAACGATGCGGATCGCGACAAGCCGTCGCGCCTGATGCTGCTGGTCAAGAACCGCCAGGGCTACCTACAGCTATGCGAATTGCTGGCGCAAGCCTGGCTCACCAATCAGCATCGCGGCCGCGCCGAAATCCGTTATGAATGGTTGCAAAAACTGCATGCGGAAGGCCAGGGCGGCGGCCTGATCGCCCTGTCCGGCGCGCATTTCGGCGATATCGGGGTGGCTATCGACAACGGCAACCTGGAACTGGCCGAGCGTAATGCGCAACGCTGGGCTGAAATTTTTCCCGACCATTTTTATATAGAAATCCAGCGCGCCGGCCAGCAGAATATGGAAAACCAGGTACGGCAGGCGGTGGCGCTGGCGCGCAAGCTGAAATTGCCGGTGGTGGCGACGCATCCGGTGCAGTTCATCAGCAAGGAAGATTTCACGGCGCACGAAGCGCGCGTCTGTATCGCGGAAGGCGACATGCTGGCCAACGGCAAGCGGGTGCGCCGTTTCAACGATCAGCAATGCTTCAAGACCCAGGCCGAGATGGCGGAGCTGTTTGCCGACATGCCGGGCGCGCTGCAAAATTCGGTGGAAATCGCCAAGCGCTGCAACCTGACGCTGGAACTGGGCAAGCCGAAATTACCGGATTTCCCTACGCCGGAAGGCATGAGCATCAATGATTTCCTGGTGTTCGAGGCGAAGAAGGGTCTGGAATTCCGCCTGCAGCATCTGTTTCCGAATGAAGAAAAGCGCGAGAAAGAGCGCGCCCGTTATGAGGCGCGCCTGAAGTTCGAGACCGACACCATCGTCAAGATGGGTTTCCCCGGCTACTTCCTGATCGTGGCCGACTTTATCCAGTGGGCCAAGAATAACGGCGTGCCGGTCGGGCCGGGCCGCGGCTCGGGCGCCGGTTCGCTGGTCGCGTATTCGCTGCTGATTACCGATCTCGATCCTTTGCAATACAACTTGCTGTTCGAGCGCTTCCTGAATCCCGAGCGGGTATCCATGCCCGACTTCGATATCGATTTTTGCCAGGAAGGGCGTGACCGCGTGATTCAATACGTGAAAGACCGCTACGGCAAGGAGGCGGTGTCGCAGATCGCCACCTTCGGCACCATGGCGGCCAAGGGCGCGATCCGCGACGTCGGCCGCGTGCTCGATTTCGGCTATATGTTTTGCGACGGCGTGTCCAAGCTGATCCCGTTCAAGCCGGGCAAGCAAGTCACGATCGCCGAAGCCATCGTGGAAGAACCGCTGCTGGCCGAGCGCCAGGAAAACGAAGAAGAAGTCAAAACCCTGCTCGACCTGGCGCAGCAAGTCGAAGGCATTACGCGCAATATCGGCATGCATGCCGGCGGCGTGCTGATCGCGCCGGGCAAGCTGACCGATTTCTGCCCGCTGTACACCCAGGGCGGCGACGCCGGCGTGGTGTCGCAATACGATAAGGATGACGTGGAGGCGGTCGGCCTGGTCAAGTTCGACTTCTTGGGCCTGACTACGCTCACGATTCTGGACCGGGCGGTGCGCTACATCAAGATGCTCGACCCGGCGCTGGCTGAGTTCGATCTGGCGAAATTGCCGCTGGACGATAGAGCCTCGTACGATTTGCTGACCAAGGCCAAGACGGTCGCGGTGTTCCAGCTGGAAAGCCGCGGCATGCAAGGCATGCTGAAGGATGCGCGGCCCGATCGTTTCGAAGACATTATCGCGCTGGTGGCGCTGTATCGCCCGGGGCCGATGGACCTGATTCCCGATTTCTGCAAGCGCAAGCACGGCGAGCGTTTCGATTACCCCGATCCGCGCACCGAAGTCATTCTGTCCGAGACCTACGGCATCATGGTGTATCAGGAGCAGGTGATGCAGATGGCGCAGATCGTCGGCGGCTACTCGCTCGGCGGCGCTGACTTATTGCGGCGCGCGATGGGTAAGAAGAAGGCCGAAGAAATGGCCGAGCACCGCCAGATTTTCCGCGACGGCGCCGCCAAGGATGGCCTGAAGCAGGAAAAGGCCGACGAGATTTTCGACTTGATGGAAAAATTCGCCGGCTACGGCTTCAACAAGTCGCACGCGGCCGCCTACGCCTTGCTGTCGTATCACACCGCTTACCTGAAGGCGCATCATCCGGCAGCGTTCATGGCCGCCAACATGTCGCTGGCGATGGACGATACCGACAAGGTCAAGATCCTGGTGGAAGATGCGATCGACATCTGCAAGCTGACTATGCTGGCGCCCGACATCAATCAATCCGACTACCGCTTCATGCCGGTCGGCGAGGCGGGCAAGCGCGCCACGCAAATTCGTTACGGCCTGGGCGCCGTCAAGGGTTCCGGCCAGAATGCGATCGAGAATATCGTTGCGGCGCGCACGGCGGGCGGGCCGTTTGTCAGCCTGTTCGATTTCTGCAAGCGCATCGACAAGCGCCAGGTCAACCGGCGCACGATAGAGTCGCTGATACGCGCCGGCGCCATGGATAGCCTCGGCAAAGACCGGGCGATCTTGCTGGCGACTGTCAGCTTCGCGATGGAAGCGGCCGAGCAAGCCGAGGCGGCGGCCAATCAAGTCAGCCTGTTCGGCGATGATGACGACATGATCCCGCCGCCGGAATATCTGGTGGTGCCGCACTGGTCCGACAAGCAGCGCCTGATGGAAGAAAAAGCCGCGCTCGGGTTTTACCTGTCCGGCCATCTGTTCGACGCCTATGCGCCGGAAGTGCGCCAGTTCATCAAGACCACGCTGGCCAAGCTCGAGCCATCGCGCGATCTGCGCCTGATCGGCGGCGTGATCGCCGGCGTGCGCACCCAGATGACCAGCGCGGCAAGATCCTGATCGTGACGCTGGACGACGGCACCGCCACGGTGGAAGTCACGGTGTACAGCGAAATCGCCGACGAGTTCAAGAGCCTGTTCAAGGAAGATGAATTCCTGGCGGTGCTGGGCAAGGTGTCGGAAGACCGCTTCTCCGGCGGCTTGCGCATTTCGGCCGAGAAGGTGATGGACATCGGCCGCGCGCGTGTACAGTTCTCGCAAGGCCTGCGCCTGACGCTGACCGCCGCAGCGGATACGAAAAAACTGCAGGAATTGCTGAAGCCGCACCTGAACGCCGACGGTTGCCCCGTCTTGATACGCTACCAAAACCAGCAGGCCAGCGCTGAGCTGTACCTGGCCGACCAGTGGCGCGTCAATCCCGACGACAACTTGCGCCAGAATCTGGGTGTATGGCTGTCGCCGAAAAATGTAGTCATAGAATACGCCTGATCCCATGTCTCTCTCTCCCGTAGTCGATACCGGCGCCGCGGCGGCGCCCGCCGCCTTGTCCTGGCGCCAAGCCTTGCCCATGCAGATACTGGCCTGGCTGCCGCTCAGCCTGTTTTTCCCGGTGGGCGTGATGTATGGCGGCGTCTTGCTGTTTTTCCTCAGCCTGCTGGCGTCCGGCGGCTATGCGCAGAAGTGGCAGAACGTGCGCGCCAGCCCGCTGCTGCGGCCGGTGCTGGCGCTGAGCGCAGTCAGCGTCGCGATCGCCGTCATGCAGGACCGACCAGCAGAAATCGCCCACGAATTCTGGCCCGGCTTCTGGCATTACCAGACTTACCTGTTCCTGCTGCCGTTTCTGGCGGTCGGGGCGGGCGCCTGGCAACGCAAGGCGATGCACGTGTTTTTTGGCGGCGCCATCCTGGCGGCCAGCCTGTTCGTGGCGAATTTTTTTCAACTGTTGCCGGACACGACACTGTTCCGCAGCTATGTGATTTATCAGGGAAATAAATCTATCCTGCTCGGCATCTTGCTGGCGGTGGCGGCCGGCTGGATGTTGCATGAATGGCGTTTGCGGCGCGATCACCGGGTCTGGCGCGTGCTGGTCTTGCTGTATGTGGTCGCGGCGCTGGTGTTGCTAGCCAAGACCCGCACCGCCAGCCTGATCTTCGTGCTGTTGTGCGGCTTGATGGCAATGCGCCAATTCCGTTGGTCGTGGCGCAGCCTGTGGTTGCCGCTGCTCTTGCTGGCGGCGCTGGCGGGCGGCTGGAAATATGCGCTCGGTTTGCCGGCGCCGGCCACCTGCGAAGTGAGCCGGGTGCAGGCCGGGCCCTGGGATATTTTCAAGCTGCGCACGCTGTGCAGCATCCATCAGCTCAGGGATTTTTCCGCCGGGCGCAAGATCAGCGACGACGGCATGCGTCTGGAGATTTACAAAGTAACCACGCAAATAATTGCAGAAAAACCCTGGGTCGGGCATGGCATCGCCAGCTGGATGCCGTTGTATCGCGTTAAAGCAAAAGGTTTGGTGAGTGAGGAAATGACCACGCCACATAACGATTACCTGCTCTATCTGACCGAGCTGGGAACGTTTGGCTTGCTGGCCCTGCTGGCGATCTGGGGCACGCAATTCTGGACGGCGCACCGCATGGCCGGCAGCGGCGACGCTGCGGTCGCAGAAAAAGCCATGCTGCTGTCGATGCTGACGCTGGCCATGATGGTGGGCGGCATGTTCAACGCCATCTTGCGCGACGGCGTGTTCGGCATGGCTTTTATGATCTTGCTGACGATACCGCTGGCGGGTATAAAAAAGAAAAATTAAATGAATCAACAAACTCTCGCTATCTCGCGGCGCCTGTGGGCATCGATGCGCCAGTACCGCCAGCGTCTGGCGCTGACCTTGCTGACCATGTTCGGCACTGCCTTAACGGAAATCATGTTTCCACACGTATTCGGCTATCTGCTCGATCACGGCTTTAAGGGTACGCAGACCAACCTGGCCTTGTGGAAAGTGCCGGTGGCGATCATCGGCATCTTCGTCTTGCGCGGTATCTGCACCTTTACCACCAGCTACCTGATGACCTGGATCTCAGGCAAGATGCTGAACGAGATACGCGCCGCGATCTTCGCCAAAATCCTGAGCGTGCCGGTGCGCTTCTATCAGGCCGAATCGAGCGGCCGCATCATCAACACCATCATGTTCGAGGCGCAGCAGATCGTGGACATGGTCAAGGTATCGATCACCACCCTGTTCCGCGATACGCTGACCGTACTCGTCTTGCTCGCTTATCTGCTGTGGATAAACTGGAAGCTGACGCTGGTGACGGTCGTGCTGATCCCGGCCATGGCGGCGCTGGTGCGCGGCGTCAGCAAGCGCTTGCGCAAGCTGAACCAGAACCAGCTGGAAGTGAACGGCGAGCTGACCCAGGTGATAGAAGAGACCACGCGCGCGCATCAGGTGATACGCATCTTCGGTGGGCAGCAGTACGAGCAACAGCGCTTCGACGAAAAGAATGAAAAGCTGCGCGGCTATGCGATGAAAAGCACGGTCGCGGTGTCTTCCACCACGCCGGTGACGCAGATATTGGCGGCCTGCGCGGTCGCCATCGTCATCATGCTGGCGGTGGTGCAAGCCAAGCAGGATACGACCACGGTCGGCGATTTCGTGAAATTCATCACGGCGATGATGATGTTGCTGACCCCGCTCAAGCGCCTGGCCGACCTGAACGGCCCCATGCAGCGCGGCATGGCGGCGTCGGAATCGGTGTTTGGCATGATCGATACCGACGCCGAGCACGACAGCGGCCAGCCCTTGTCCGGTAGGGCTCGCGGCAAGCTGGAATTCGTCCGCACGCGCTTCACTTATCCGGGCCAGGAGCAAGAGGCGCTGAGCGACATCAACCTCTGCATACAGCCGGGCGAGACCGTCGCCCTGGTAGGCATGTCGGGCGGCGGCAAGACTTCGCTGGTGAACCTGGTGCCGCGCTTTTACACGCCCGATTCGGGCGACATCCTGCTCGACGGCCGCTCGCTGCAGGATATTTCCCTGGCCAGTCTGAGGTACCAGATCGCCATGGTCAGCCAGAACGTGGTCTTGTTCGACGACAGCATCGCCGCCAATATCGCCTACGGCGACGAGCGGCCCGACCCGGCGCGCATCGCCGCCGCGGTGCAGGCCGCGCACTTGGGCGAGGTGATCCGCGACTTGCCGCAAGGCTTGCAAACCATGGTCGGAGACAACGGCATGCGCCTGTCCGGCGGCCAAAGGCAACGGCTGGCGATCGCGCGCGCGATCTACAAGGATGCGCCTATACTGATACTGGACGAAGCGACCTCGGCGCTCGACAGCGAATCCGAACGCGCGGTGCAGGAAGCGCTGGACGAGCTGATGCAGGGCCGCACCACGCTGGTGATCGCGCACCGGCTGTCCACCATAGAACGCGCCGACCGGATCGCGGTGCTGGTCGATGGCAAGATCGTCGAGATCGGCAGCCACGCCGCCTTGCTGGTGAAGGATGGCGTGTATGCGAATTTGTATCGCTTGCAGTTTGCGGCGTAATTGTAAATGGCCGTGAAAGTCCCTTCCCCCTCCCAGGGGGAAGGAGCAGCCCGCGAAGCCGGAACCATCGCCACATTTCTAAATATTGGAGACCACCATGAGCCACCCCATCTCACGCTTCCCGGTACCGGAAATCAAGGACTTGCCGGACGACATACGCGAAAAAATCCTCGCCGTGCAAGAGAAGGCCGGCTTCGTGCCGAATGTATTCCTGACGCTGGCGCACCGGCCCGACGAATTCCGCGCGTTTTTCGCCTATCATGATGCGCTGATGCTGAAGACAACCGGCAGCCTGAACAAGGCCGAGCGCGAGATGATCGTTACCGCCACCAGCGCCAAAAACAATTGCCTGTATTGCGTGGTGGCGCACGGCGCGCTGTTGCGTATCTATGCCAAGCAGCCGCTGGTGGCGGACCAGGTGGCCGTCAATCATTTGAAGGCCGACATCACGCCGCGCCAGAGCGCCATGCTCGATTTCGCGCTGAAAGTCTGTCTGACTTCGCACAGCGTCGACGAGATCGATTATGCGACCCTGTACGGCCACGGCTTCGACGATGAAGATATTTGGGATATCGCGGCGATCACCGCTTTCTTCGGCCTCTCGAACCGCATGGCGAACGTGATTTCCATGCGGCCTAACGATGAATTTTTCCTGATGGGCCGCACGCCGCGCTGACGGCGGGCGCGCTTATTTTTCGAAAACGAAGTGTCCGGGGGCATCGCCGAGTGCGGCCTTGCCCGAGATTGGCGGCGCCTTGATTTTTTGCGGACTGGAATGTTTGGCTAGCCAGGTATGCCAGTGCGGCCACCAGGAACCCGATGTCGTACTGGACAGTGCCAGCCATTGGTCGGCCGCGACATAATTGGCCGGGCGCTGGCTTTCCGGCAGATAGCGGTAACTGCGATGCAATTGTCCAGGCTCGGAAACGATGCCGGCATTATGCCCGCCCGATGCCAGCACAAAATCTATCGGCGCCTCGGTCAGCAAATGCAGCTTGTATACCGAGTGCCAGGGCGAAACGTGATCGCGCTCGGTGCCGACGACAAAGATCGGCATGTGTAAATCGTTTAGTGCGATCGGATGCCCTTTGACGCAGTAGCGGCCTTCCGCCAGATCGTTATGCAGGAACAGGTGTTTCAGATATTCGCTGTGCATGCGATAGGGCAGACGCGTGGTGTCGGCGTTCCACGAGGTCAGGTCGCTGGGGGCGCTGCGTGCGCCCAGCAGGTATTTGCGCATGGCGCGCGACCACACCATATCGCGCGAATTCAGCAACTGGAAAGAGTCTGCCATCTGTTCGCCTTTCAGATAGCCCTGTTCCCACATCAGCGCATCGAGCATCGCCAGCTGGCTGTCGTCGATGAACAGACCCAGTTCGCCCGGTTCGCTGAAATCGGTTTGGGCCGCCAGCAGGCTGACGGTTTTAATGGCGGCGACTGTCTGGCCCGGTCTTGCCGCATGTTCGGCCAGTGCGGCCGCGCCTATCGAAAGCAAAGTCCCTCCCAGGCAATAACCGACAGCATGTACTGCCTGCTTGGGCAAGAGCCTGGCGATCGTCGCGAGCGCCGCAAACAGGCCGGCGTCGAGATAATCCTGCATGCCCAGATGGCTGTCGGCTTGCTGGGGATTTTTCCATGAAATCATGAAAACGCTGTGTCCGTGCTGAACCAGAAAATGCACCAGGGAGTTATGCGGCGACAGGTCGAGGATGTAGTATTTCATGATCCAGGAAGGCACGATCAGTACCGGTTCGACATAGGTATTGGCGGTCTGCGGCGCGTACTGGATCAGTTCTATCAAGTGATTACGAAAAACCACTTTACCGGGCGTCACTGCCACTTCCCGCCCCGGTTGAAACGCCAGTTCCGGCGTCCGCGATTTGGCCAGAAGCGCGTTTTGCTGCACCCCCATATCGCGCAGCCAGTGCATCCAGCCGGTCTGCAGGTTTCTGCCCTGACTGACCTCGCTCGCATGCACCACTTCAGGATTGAGCCAGGGGTAATTCGATGGGGCGAACACATCGAGTATCTGGCGCAAGGTGAAGTTGACGACATTTTCATGGTGCTGGGAAACGCCGCGCACCCCGGTCACCGCTTGCTGGCAGAGCTGCTGCCTTTGCAGGAAGGCTTTGCTGTAGCCGTTGTACGGCCAGCTGTTCCAGTGCGGATTGGAAAAGCGGCTGTCGTGCTGCTCTTGCTGAGTCGGCACTCCCAGCGCGGCTTGCGTCAGCAGGGGCAGCCACTCCACTGCGTGATTGTATGAAAGTTCTGCCAGTTCGAGGCGCTTGCCGGGTGAGCTGGCGAAATGCAGCAGCCAATCGGTCCATGCCAGTATCAGGCCGGCCGGCGAGATGCCGCCGGTCATTTTAGCGATGTAACTTTGCATTGCCAGATCGAGTGAGTTTTCCTGGGCCTCGTCACCGGTCAGGTAGCACATCTTTGCTTGCATGGGATGGTCTTTAGGCATGGGCGTATTCTCCAGTTATTCCGATTGTGACAAACAAGTTTGTTGTCTCAATTGATACACATCAATTCGAATGTGCTGGTGCAGCAATACACTGCAATAAATACCAGTACAGGGGCTACGATGTTTTACCCTTCTGCAGCTTTGCCCTTGCCTCGCAAGGCGCTTCCTAACTCATTCTGTTTACCCTCAATTGGCCGGTTCAGCGCTTACTTTACACGCAAATTTATACTATTTTCCGCATTTTTTCTGGCGTCGCCCGACTTGGCCGCGGCGCAGCAAAGAGGGCAGGCGGCGGCTTATCAGCTGGTGGCCGTGCAAGCGTCGAATTTACCGAAACTGACGCTGGAATCCGCTTATCTGCGCACCGAGTCCGAGCCTGCGGCCAGACTGGACATAGCGGCCTTGCCGTTTCTTAAAGGCGCGGCTTTGCCGTTCGCTCAGGATAAGTCGTATTTCGCTAACGTCAACCTTTCGCTGCCCATATATACCGGCGGCAAGATCGCTTATCGGGTGCAGACGGCGCAAGACAACGTGCAGCGCGCCCGTCAGGGCTGCTTGCAGGCCGCTCTGGGGCAAGACAGGGTGAGAGCGAAACGGCGCGAAGTCGATGCGCTGGCGGCGCAGCATGGACGCGCCCGGGCCGCGCTGGCCGAGGCGAACGCGCTGTGGGCTGACCTCACCGTGAAAGCGCCGGCGGCGGGCGTGGTGCTGAACCGTTTGCGCGAGCCGGGCGAGGTCGTCATGCCGGGCGGTACCGCGCTCGGTTTATTCGGCATCCTGGTGGCGACCCTGATCCGCAATATGGCTCAGGCCGTCACGATACTGATACTGATACTGATACTGATACTGGCGCCGATGATGTTTTTATCGGGCGCCTGGACGCCGCCGGAAGCGATGCCGCCGGTGATGCGCTGGTGCATGTATTTGTCGCCCCTGTATTACTTCATCAACGCCAGCTACGGCATACTGATGAAAAGCGCCGGCCTGGCGCTGTTGTGGCCTATGATAGGCGGCATCGTTGCGATCGGCAGCGTGGTCAGCGCCGCCAGCGTCTTACGTTTCAAAAAACAATTTGGCTAAGGAAAATGACCATGAGCGAACAGCCCGGCAATAATAACGATGCCCGCGCAGTGATCGTCAATGTGGTGTACGACGATATCTACCTGGGGCAAAGCGCGCGCCAGGTCAGGACGCTGACCAATGCCGACATCCAGGCCTTTGCCGCCTTGTCCGGCGACGTGAATCCGGCCCATCTGGATGCAGTTTACGCGGAACACACCTTGTTCCACGGCGTGATCGCGCACGGTATGTGGGGCGGGGCGCTGATTTCCACGCTGCTGGGCACCGAATTGCCGGGCCCCGGCACCATCTATCTGGAACAGAACCTGCACTTTGTGAAGCCGGTGCGTATCGGCGACACCCTGACCATCAGCGCCACCGTGACCGCCAAGGACGACTTGAAGAAACGCGTCACACTCGATTGCAAGATCGTGAATCAGGATGGCGCGGCGGTGGTGCTCGGTACTGCATTGGTGATCGCGCCTACAGAGAGGGTCAGCCGGCCGCGCGCGCATTTACCGCAATTGAAACTGTTCGACGGCGCCCAGCGCCAGCAAGTGATGCTGGAGAGCGTCAGCCAGTTGGAGGCGGTGCGCTGCGCCGTGGTGCACCCGTGCGACGCCGATTCGCTGCAAGGCGCGCTGGAGGCTGGCCAGCGCGGCCTGATCGTGCCGGTGCTGGTCGCGCCCGCAGCGAAATTGCGGCAAGTGGCGCAGGCGGCCGGCCTCGATCTCGCCGGCATAGAAATCGTCGATGTGCCGCACAGCCATGCGGCGGCGGAACGTGCGGTCGCCATGGCGGCGGCCGGCGAAGTCGAAGCGCTGATGAAGGGCAGCCTGCACACCGACGAGCTGATGCACGCGGTGCTGACTTGCCTCGCCTTGCGCACCAAGCGCCGCCTGTCGCATGTATTCCATTTCGATATCCCCATGTACGACAAGGCCTTGCTGCTGACCGACGCCGCCCTGAACATCGCCCCGACCCTGCTGGAGAAAGCCGATATCCTGCAAAACGCGATCAGCCTGGCGCATGCCTTGAAGATTCCTATGCCCAGGGTGGCGATCCTGTCCGCGGTCGAGACCGTGACGCCCAAGATCGCGTCCACCATCGACGCCGCCGCCCTGTGCAAGATGGCGCAGCGCCAGCAAATTACCGGCGCCATCGTGGATGGTCCGCTGGCCTTCGATAACGCGATCTCGGCCGACGCCGCGCGCATCAAGGACATCGACTCGCCGGTGGCGGGTCAGGCCGATATCTTGCTGGTGCCCGATCTGGAATCCGGCAATATGCTGGCCAAGCAGCTCGAATACCTGGCTGGCGCCTCCAGTTGCGGCGTGGTGCTGGGCGCCAAGGTGCCGATCGCGCTGACCAGCCGCGCCGACGGCCCGGCCTCGCGCGTGGCTTCGGCGGCGCTGGTCAAGCTGCTGGCGCACCAGTATCGCAAGGCGGCGCCGTGAGCACGGCGCAAGACGCGATCCTGGCGGTGAATTCCGGATCGTCCACGATCAAATTCGCCTTGTATCCGGTCAGCGGCCGGCAGGTGGCCGGCGCCCTCTTGTCCGGCCTGCTCGAGGGGCTGGAACCGGGCGGCGCGCCGCGGATTTGTCTGCAAAACCATCAGCCGCCGCAACGCTATGTCTTGCCCGCCGCGGAGCGGGGCGGCCAAGACAGTTTCGGCGCGGCGCTCGCTTATCTGCGCGACTTGCTGCAGCGGCACAGCGCGGGTATCCGCATCGTCGCGGTGGCGCATCGCATCGTGCACGGCGGCGAGCGCTACGCCAACTCCATCGTGATAGACCAGGACGCGCTGGCCTATTTGCGCAGCCTGAATCCCTTGGCGCCGCTGCACCAGCCGCATAACCTGGACGGCGTCATGGCGTTCCGGCGCGCTTATCCCGAGGTGCCGCAAATCGCCTGCTTCGACACCGGATTTCATGCCGGTTTGCCGCAAGTGGAGCAACTGCTGGCCCTGCCGCAAACGCTGCGCGACCGCGGCATCCGCCGTTACGGCTTTCACGGTTTGTCTTACCGCTATGTGGCGGCGCGCCTGGCCGAGCAGTCGCCGCGCGCCGGCCAGCGCGTCATCATGGCGCATCTGGGTAACGGCGCCAGCGCCTGCGCCATGCGCAACGGCAAAAGCGTGGCGACCAGCATGGGATTTTCCGCGCTGGACGGCTTGATGATGGGCACCCGCTGCGGCGCGCTCGATCCCGGCGTGCTGTTGCATTTGTTGCGGCAGGGCTGGGATGTGCAGCGGCTGGAGCAGACTCTGTACCAGGAATCCGGGCTGCTGGGCGTGTCCGGCATCTCGGCCGACATGCGCCGCCTGCGCGCCAGCGACCAGCCGCAAGCCGCCGTCGCGATAGACTTGTTCACCCACCGCCTGATCCGCGAATGCGGCGCGCTGACGGCCTGCGCCGGCGGCGTCGACGCGCTGGCGTTTACCGGCGGCATAGGCGAGCACGACGCCGTCCTGCGCCAACGGACTTGTGAGGCTTTGGCTTACCTGGGCTTGCGCATCGATGCGGTGCAGAATGAGAACGCACGCGGCGACCGCATTGCGGCCATCCATGGTGCCGACAGCGCGGTCGAAATCTGGGTGGTGCCCACCGATGAAGGGCGTATCGCCGCGGCGGATGCGGCGGCGATCTTGCGAGCTAATGATGCTTGAGGCTGCAGATACGGGATGCGGTCGTGGATTCTGTTGCAAGCCGTTTCGGCGTCTCTTGCCGTGTCGCACTAAAGCAGAAAGCCCCTGTAATCACGGGGCTTTCTTCGTTTTTAGCAACGCAGCTTAAAATTTGCCGTTGTCGTTCTTCCACTCGGTCCGTGCCGGTATCGTTTCCAACACGTCCCAATGTTCGACGATCTTGCCTTGCTGCACGCGGAACAAATCGTAATACGAGGTTGGCTTGCCAGCAAATGAACCTTCGCTCACAACCAGTACGAAATTACCCTCACCGTATACCGCATGAATGCGGTCGTATTTAATCGTCAGGCCTTGCTTGGCGAATTCCTGCAAGGCCTTGCCTAGCCCGGAAACCTGATCGGCAATATAGGGGTTGTGCTGGATGTAATTGTCGCCATCGAAATAAGCGGCGAACTTTTCCATCCGACCGTGGAGCAGGATATCGTCCACAAAAGTGCGCACCAGCGCCTTATTGACTGCGGTCTTGTCCAAGTCCGTGACGGTAGTCGCACCATCGATCATGGTATGGCCGCTGGGGTTGGGCTGGGCCGCTGTTTCTTGTAAATTATCCCAATGCTCGACAATCTTACCGTCTTCGAATCGGAAGATATCGAAACCGGTTTTGGGACCGAACACGTTGTACGCTACATGGGCGAACACAAAATCGCCGTCCTGGAACACTCGCACTGGATTGGCCTTGGTTGTTTCTTTGGGCAGGATCTGCACGAAGGCCTTGAAGCCGGCCAGGCCATCGGCGGCGGCAATATTGTGCTGGATATATTTGTCCGGATTGATATAGCTGACAGGCTGGCTAGCACCGGTCTCCAGGCTCTTTAATAGCTCGACGACTTGTTGTTTCTTATCGGTGTGCATGGTGTGTACTCCTTCAGTGATATTGCCCGAAACGCAGGCGCTGGTCAGTGCGGACGCCAGTACGATGGCGGCGCTGGAAATCTTTAGTTTCAGTGTCGGGTGCATTTTGTACCTTCTTCACAAAGTGGGGTAGTGGGGATGTCGCTAGGCGGCCATGCTGCTGGCCGCGCGCTCCACCGCTGCCAACAAGGCTTGCTCGCCGCGATACAGCACCGCCCCATGCAGTATCTGCTCACTGTTGCCGGTACGTACCAGCAATTGCGGAATTCCTGCGACGCCGTAGCGTTGCATGAGGCGTTGCGTGACAGCTATTCTTTCTATGGTCGCCTGCTCCAGCAGCACGTCGTGCATCAGTCTGTGACTGAATTGTCCGGCATCGAGCGGGATGCCGGATTCGGCGCCGGTCGCCGCAGCGATATTCCCCAGTACTGAGGGCAGGGCAGTATCCAAACCCTCGACGTAACGCTGGCGCTGCATTTCGTGCAAAAAGTGCGTTTCCAGGCGCGGGGCGAGCATGCGTATCGCGGTCAGCGCACGGTTCGCCGGACCGGAGTCGAAACGCACATCCTCTCCCTGCAATACGTCGCGATGGTAAGCCTCACTATAGTGCTGGCCGGTCAGTCGTGCTATGCGCTGATCGTTTCCCCAGGCATGCGCAACCCATTCGGGCGACATGGCGCGCGCACCGTGTTCCGAGAACAAGCCGGAAGGCATCAGCTCCAGGGCATCGGGATAGGCCGCAGCCAGTCCGGCCAGCGCAGGCGCGCTGGCATAGCACCAGCCGCAGAGTGGATCGAAGAAATATTGCAGTTTCAGGGTGTTCATCAAAAAACCTCCTCATAAAGTGATGGAGGCAGTATAGGTGCTATAGATTCGCGCAAATACGGCAAAACAATTGACACTTTGTTGCGTAAAATGAGCGAATGCGACTGGCATCCGCGTCATATGCGTGGCTGCTTGATGCGGGAAATCTGAGCTTATGGCGTAGCGGTGGCGCTGCTTACCTGTCCCAATACGGCTGATCGCCAAAGCGTGCGGCGAGGAAATCGATCATGGTACGCATCGTCAGCGACATCTGTTTGCGCGAGGCATATACCGCGTAGATGGCCAGATCGGCTACCGCATGGTCCGGCAATACCTGTACCAGCGCGCCTGAGCGGATTAATTCGGCCGCCGCGAAGGTTGGCAGCAGCACGATGCCGCCGCCTGCGACTGCAGCCCTTTGCAAGACTGGGGTTTCGTTGGCGCTGAAATTACCCCGCACCGGCACCGAGAGCGGCGCGCCCTGGTATTCCAACTGCCACAGGCTTTGTCCGAAGTAGGCATAAGTCAGGCAATTATGCCGGGCCAGATCGGCGGCGCGGGTGGGAACGCCATGTGTCCGCAAGTAAGCCGGCGCGGCGCAGATCATGGAGCGGCAGGCGGCCAGCTTGCGCGCGATCAAATTCGGATCGAGATCGTTCGTGATGCGGATCGCCAGGTCTATACGTTCTGCGACCAGATCGACGGTTCTGTCCACCACCAGCAAATCGACCGCGGTGCTGGGATAGCGCGCGAGATAGGCCATGACGGCGTCGGTCAGATGAGTTTGCGCAAAAATCGCACTGGCCGTCATGCGCAATTGTCCGCGCGGCGTATCGTCAGGCTCGGCCACCAGGGATTCCACGTTTCCCGCCAGCTCCAACATTTCGCGGCACAGCGGCAGCATTTGCTTGCCGGCGACGGTAAGGCTAAGCCGGCGCGTGGTCCGGTGCAGCAGGCGCGCGCCAGCCCATTGCTCCATAAAAGCGACGTAACGCGACGCCATCGCGCGTGACATGTCCAGGTGCGCCGCCGCAGCCGATACGCTGCCGTGCTCGATGGTTTCAAGAAACACGCGCATCGCCGTTATTTTATCCATATGCCTTTAATTAACTGAAAAATGCGCGGGCTTCTTCTACATCAGGATGATGTCGTACTGCTCCTGATGAAACACATTCTCGACCTGCAGTGAAATCGGTTTGCCGATGAAATCGCCCAGCATCGCCAGGTGTTGCGATTCTTCTTCCAGGAACATGTCGACCACCACTTGCGACGCCATGATGCGGAATTCGCGCGGGTTGAATTGTTTGGCTTCGCGCAGCAGTTCGCGCAGGATTTCGTAGCAGATGGTGCGGGCGGTCTTGACCTGGCCGCGGCCGTGGCAGGCCGGGCAGGGTTCGCACAGCACGTGCGCCAGCGATTCGCGCGTGCGCTTGCGCGTGACTTCCACCAGGCCGAGCGCGGAAAAGCCGGAGACCGAGAGCTTGGTGCGGTCGCGCGACAAGGCCTTGTTCAGCTCGGCCAGCACGGCGCTTTTGTGTTCTTCATTCTCCATGTCTATGATGTCGAGAATGATGATGCCGCCCAGGTTGCGCAGGCGCAGCTGGCGCGCGATGGCGTGCGCGGCTTCCAGGTTGGTCTTGAAGATGGTGTCGTCGAAGTTGCGGCCGGCCACGAAGCTGCCGGTATTCACATCGATGGTGGTCATCGCTTCGGTCTGGTCGACGATCAGGTAGCCGCCCGATTTCAGGTCGACCCGGCGCCCCAGAGCGCGTTCGATTTCCTCTTCCACCCCGTACAGGTCGAACAGCGGACGTTCGCCGGTATAGTGCTGCAGCTTGGGCAGCACCGACGGCATGTAGTAGCGGCCGAACTCTTGCAGCATCAGGAAATTCTCGCGCGAATCGACCTGGATGCTGTCGGTCTCTTCATTCACGAAATCGCGCAGCACGCGTTGCGCCAGATTCAGGTCCTGGTACAGCAGGGTGGTCGGCGGCTGGGTCTTGGCCAGCTGGGTGATGGTGGACCAGGTGCGGCGCAGGTAATCGACGTCGGCTTTCAAGTCTTCGTCGGAAGCGTCTTCAGCCATGGTGCGCACGATGAAACCGCCTTTTTCGTCCGGCTGCTGCAGGCCCTGCACCTTGCTGCGCAAGGCTTCGCGCTCGGCTTCGTTTTCTATGCGCTGCGAAATGCCGATATGCGAATCCTGCGGCAGATACACCAGCATGCGGCCGGCGATCGAGATCTGGGTCGAGAGGCGCGCGCCCTTGGTGCCTATCGGGTCTTTCGCGACTTGCACGATGATAGTCTGGCCGTCGTACAGCAGCTTTTCTATCGGTATCAGCGGCGCATTGCTATTGCCATCTTGCGGGCGCGCGTCCCAGATGTCGGCCACGTGCAGAAACGCGGCGCGCTCCAGTCCGATGTCAATGAAGGCCGATTGCATGCCGGGCAGTACGCGCACGACTTTGCCGAGATAGATGTTGCCGACCAGGCCGCGCGACAGGGTGCGCTCTATATGCAGTTCTTGCACCGCGCCCTGGAAAATCAGGGCCACGCGGGTCTCTTGCGGGGTGATGTTGATGAGGAGATTTTCGCTCATGGAAACGGAAGTTAGGGGATCAAAATACCTGCCTGGCGCAGCAGTTGGCAAGTCTCAAAAATGGGCAGGCCCATGATGCCAGAATAACTGCCGCTGATGTGGGAAATAAAGCGCGCCGCCGCCCCCTGTATGCCGTAGCCGCCGGCCTTGTCATACGGTTCGCTGCCGGCGCAGTAGCTGTGCATCTGATGCGGGTCTATGTGGGCGAAGCTGACTTCCGAGCGTTGCGTGAGCGCGGCGCTGCCGTTGGCGTAATGCACGGCGATGCAAGTCAGCACCTGATGGGTCTGGCCCGACAGCAGCTTCAACATTTGCATGGCCTCGGCCTGGTTGGCCGGTTTGCCCAGGATATGATGATTGAACACCACCGTGGTGTCGGCCGCCAGTACCGGGCGCGGCGGCAATTTGCGCAGCAGCATGACTTTCCAGGCCATGTCGGCTTTTTCCTTGGTGACCCGGCTGACATAGGCTTCCGCTAATTCGCCCGGCAAGACGATTTCACTGACATCTGGCCCGCGCGGCGCGGCATCGCGCAACAACAGCAAATCGAATTCTATGCCGGCCTGACGCAGCAACTCGCGTCGGCGCGGGCTTTTCGAGGCCAGGTAAATTTTATTGTCTCTTATCATTCTATCCCCCGATGATTTACACGCGGTGGTAAGGGTGGTTCTGGTTGATCGACCAGGCGCGGTATAGCTGTTCCGCCAGCACTACCCGCACCATACCATGCGGCAGGGTCAGGCTGGAAATGCGCAGCAAGCCGTCGGCGCGCGCCTTGAATTCGGCGTCCAGGCCGTCGGCCCCGCCTATCACAAACACCACGTCGCGCCCATCCTGCTGCCAGTGCGTCAGGTTCTGCGCCAGCGCGACGCTGGTCCAGTCCTTGCCGCGTTCATCGAGGGCGACGATGCGCGCATTTTTGGGAATCACGGCTTCGATCTTGGCGCGCTCGAGCGCCATCACGGTTTCTGCGGTCTTGCTGCCCGAGCGCTCCACCGGCTTGATTTCCTTCAACTGGATGCGGCATTCGGGCGGCATGCGTTTGGTGTATTCCTGGAAGCCGTTTTCTATCCAGGCGGGCATTTTGTGGCCGACGGCGGCGATGATTAATTGCATGGTATCGATATGTTTAGCGGTCAAAAAAATGGCTGCACGCGGCAGCCATTCTTCCTATCTGTGAAGCGAGATTACTCCGCGGCTGCTTTGCGCCGCGGGGCCGCTGCGGCACGCTTGGTGGCGGCCTGCTTGGCGGAGGCAGTTGCCGTCTTAGTGGCAGCGACCTTGACGCGGGCGCCGGTCGGTATCTTGGCGGCGCGTGGAGCTTTGGCGACAGTACCGTCGGCAGCCTTGCGCGCTGCCGGCTTGCGGGCCGGTTTGGCGGCGGCTTCTTCGGCGGCCTTGGTCACGCGCGGTTTGCGCGTAGTTTTCTTAGGTTCGTCGTCCAGCGTGGTCTGGATTGCCATCATGTCGGGCGTGACTTCCAGCGGTGCTGCCTTGCCGCGTGCGGCGCGCTTAGGCTTGGCTTCTTCTTCGGCAACTGCGCTGGTTTTCTTGGTGGTGCGCTTGGCGGCGCCGAGCTTGACCGGCTTGTCGCCCCAGATTTCTTCCAGGCGGTAGTAGGCGCGGATGGCCGGCTGCATGATGTGGACGACCATATCGCCCAGATCGACCAGCACCCATTCGCCGGTGCCTTCGCCTTCCATGCCGACGATCTCGCCGCCGTTTTCCTTGACCTTGTCGCGCACCGAGGCGGCCAGCGCCTTGGTCTGGCGATTAGAGGTGCCGGAAGCGACCACGACGCGGTCGAACAGGCTGGTCAGGTGGGTGGTGTCGAACAGTTGTATATCTTGGCCTTTGACGTCTTCCAGCGCGTCAACCACCAGGGTTTGCAGTTTTTTGATATCCATATTATTGATAAATAGAATGTTGTTGTAAGTAGTCTAGCACCTTGTGGGGGACTAGCAGTTTTGTTGTCGGGTGTTGCTGTTTCAATTCTTGTCGCAGTTGGGTGGCGGAAACATCCTGTGCCAGATCCTTGACCAGGCAGGTGCCGCCAAACGGAGTTGCGCGCAATTCTGGGGCTGGCTTTGCGCGCTGTTGCCATATTTGCGCCACCTCAGGCGCTACCGCGTCCAGGCTGAAGCCGGGACGCGAGGCGGCGCATAAGTGGGCTACTTCAAATAATTGCCTCCAATCATGCCAGGTGTGCAGGTTCTGTAACTGATCGGCCCCCATGGCGAATACGATAGAAGTCTCGGCGCCAAACTCCGCGCGCAGATTGCGCAGGGTGTCGATGCTGTAGCTGGCCTGGCGGTTTAGCGCCCGCTGTATCTCTTGCTGATCGATCACCAGCCTGACGCCCGCCAGTTCCGGCAGGCCGGTAAATGCCAGCTCCAGCATTCTGATCCTGTGTTCTGCGCTGGCGGTCAGACCGGATTTTTGCCACGGCTGGCCGGCCGGCACCAGGCGCAATTCATCGGCTTGCAGCAGGTCGGCAAAGCAGCACGCCAGCGCCACATGGCCCAGATGCACGGGGTCGTAGCTGCCGCCCAGTACCAGCACGCAGCGTGGCAGGTTTATACCCATTCCTTGTGCACCAGAAAATCCGTCGCCAGCCTGGCTTCGGCGCTGCCGGCTGGCGGCTGCCAGTTATAACGCCATTTGACGATGGGCGGCATGGACATCAGTATCGATTCGGTACGCCCGCCCGATTGCAGGCCGAAATGCGTGCCTCTATCGAACACCAGGTTGAATTCCACATAGCGCCCGCGCCGGTAAGCCTGAAAATCGCGTTCGCGTTCACCATAGGCCAACTCCTTGCGTTTTTCAAGGATGGGGCGGTAAGCCGGGATAAAGGCGTCGCCCACGCTTTGCATCATGGAGAAACTGTCGGCAAAACTCAGCTGGTTGAAATCGTCGAAGAAAATGCCGCCCACGCCGCGCGCTTCCGAGCGGTGCTTCAGGTAAAAATACTCGTCGCACCATTTTTTGAAGCGCGGATGCAAGTCGCTGCCGAAAGGTGCGAGCGCATCCTTGCAAGTCTGGTGGAAATGGCGCGCATCTTCTTCGAAACCGTAATACGGCGTCAAATCCATGCCGCCGCCGAACCACCAGACTGCATCCTGGCCCTCGGCCGCGGTGCTGAAGAAACGCACATTCATGTGCACGGTAGGCGCATACGGATTGCGCGGATGCAGCACCAGCGACACGCCCATCGCCTCCCACTCGCGTCCGGCCAGTTCCGGACGGCTGGCCGCAGCCGACGGCGGCAGGTTTTTGCCTTTGACGTGGGAAAAATTCACACCGCCGCGCTCGAACACCTGGCCTTCTTCGAGCACGCGCGAAATCCCGCCGCCGCCTTCAGGGCGATCCCAGCTGTCGCTCAGAAATTGCTTGCCGTCGACTTCTTCCAGCGCCGCGACGATGCGCGCCTGCAGCGACAGGAAATAATTTTTTACGGCGAGGGTGTCGGTCATTGGTGTTCGTTTCTTTCAAAATAGGATTGACGCAAAATTGTTCCAGCAAGGCTTGGCGACGAAGGCAGTACGAGAGTACGACCAGGAGCCATAACGCAGCTGGGGCGATTTTGCGTCAGTCCTACAAAAAACAAGACGGGCTGGACAGTGTCCAACCCATCTGAAAATACTTGTCCGGGTGATGAAGGTCAGTTAAGCCGAACACTTCGCTTCGTCATTCCGGCGAAGGGTGCAGCAGGGGTTCCGTGGGAGATACCCCACGCCCGCGTAACGATCTTCGCTTGCAAGCGAAGATTCCTTAAGCGATAGCCGGAATCCAGGGGCGTAAAGCCAAAAGTCGCTGGATCCCTGCCTGCGCAGGGATGACGTTTTTGAAATCGCAGCTTAATAAAACCTATCCTAACTTTGCAGGAGTCATCCCCAGAAATATTAATGCTTGCGATTCAGCGCGCGCCAGCCTATGTCGCGCCGGCATTGCGCGCCGTCGAAATGGATTTTTTCGACCGCATCGTAAGCGTGTTTCTGCGCCAGCTTGACGGTATCGCCCAGACCGACCACGCACAGCACGCGCCCGCCGGTCACATTCAGTTGCTTGTCGTTCAAGGCGGTGCCGGCATGGAAGGTGACGCAGTCGGCCGTTTCGGCCGGGATGCCGGTGATCCTGTCGCCCTTGCGCGGCGCATCCGGGTAACCGGCGGCGGCCATCACCACGCCCATCGCGGTGCGGCGGTCCCATTCCAGTTCCACGCTGTCGAGCGTGCCGTTCACCGCGTGTTCCATCACGCTGAGCAGATCGGTCTTCAGGCGCGCCATGATAGGCTGCGTTTCCGGATCGCCCATGCGGCAATTGAATTCCAGCGTCTTCGGGTTGCCGTGCTCGTCTATCATCAGGCCGGCGTACAGGAAGCCGGTGAACACGATGCCGTCCCTGGCCATGCCTTGCACGGTAGGCACGATGATCTCGCGCATCACGCGTGCATGCAGTTGCGGCGTGACGATAGGGGCCGGCGAATACGCGCCCATGCCGCCGGTGTTCGGGCCTTCATCGTTGTCGAGCAGGCGCTTGTGATCCTGGCTGGTCGCCAGCGGCAAGATATTTTTGCCGTCCACCATCACGATGAAGCTCGCTTCTTCGCCGGCCAGAAACTCTTCGATCACGACGCGCGCGCCGGCGTCGCCCAACTTATTGTCGGACAGCATCATGTCGACCGCCGCATGCGCTTCTTCCAGCGTCATCGCCACCACCACGCCCTTGCCGGCGGCCAGGCCGTCGGCCTTGATAACGATCGGCGCGCCTTTTTGCGCGATATAGTCGTGCGCGGCTTGCAGATCGGAGAAGGTCTGGTATTCGGCGGTAGGAATCGCGTGGCGCTGCATGAAGGATTTCGCGAAATCCTTGGAACTTTCCAGTTGCGCGGCTTCCCGCGTCGGGCCGAAGATTTTCAGATCGCGGTTGCGGAATACGTTGACGATGCCGGCCGCCAGCGGCACTTCCGGGCCGACCACGGTCAAGCCTATATTTTCTTGCTCGGCGAATTCGGCCAGCGCGACCGGGTCGCTGAGGTTAATGTTTTGCAGGCGGCTATCGCTGGCGGTACCGCCATTGCCGGGAGCCACGAAGATGGTTTGCACGCGTTCCGATTGGGCGAGTTTCCAGGCCAGCGCGTGTTCACGGCCACCGGAGCCGACGACGAGTATTTTCATATCATTCTTCTATGATGGCGTTGGTATACACTTCCTGCACATCGTCCAGGTTTTCCAGCGCGTCCAGCAATTTTTGCATCTTGACGGCGTCATCGCCGGTGAATTCGGTTTCCGTAGTCGGCTTCATGGTGACTTCGGCCACTTCGGGCTTGAAGCCGGCTTTTTCCAGCGCGGCGCGGATATCCGACAGGCTGAAAGGCGCGCACAAGACTTCGATGCCGCCTTCTTCATCGGTCACCACGTCGTCGGCGCCGGCTTCCAGTGCGGCTTCCATCAGCGCATCTTCATCGGTGCCGGGCGCGAAAAACATCTGGCCGCAATGCGTGAACAGGAAGGCCACCGAGCCTTC
>JACPWS010000062.1 GCA_016196925.1 Burkholderiales bacterium
ATAAATTTGGTATCGTTCTTCCTGGGTCAGGTGTGTGTATTTCGTCATCGGCAACTTTCGACTGGCAGGTCAAAAAGCCCATGCTATCGCATCTGGCCCTTCTTCCTACTGCTAGATTGCACTTCGTATCTGAATCTAGGGGTGGCAAGAAGAATTTTCAGCATACTCCCCAAAAATACCATATAGGAAGACGGATTTATTCCATTTCCGCCAGAGTCTGATGCACGAACGCGGACAAGATCAATTTGGATTGGGTGGGCACATCGACGAATTCGAAACCGTGCCGGTATTCCAGCCCGTTTTCCGTCGGGGCGAGCGAACGCAGCACGATTTTCAGGCTCAGGTATTCATCCGTGCCGGCGGCATTGACCTTGAACTTGATCAAGCCGGTATCGCCTTTGTTGCCGAGCGGTTTCTTGATGATGCCCGAGGTTCCGCCCATGCTCAGGTCGCCTAAGGTGGCGGCGGCGGTTTGCTCCGGATGGCCGAGCGTGACCGAGGCAATAATCTTGACGTTGGCGCGCGAGCCTTGCCGTATGGTGGTGCCGCGCACTTGCTTGGGGTAAGTCAGGTGCAGGTAAGGGTAGGGCGTGTACACCGATTTCAGCGCCGAGGCGGTGAAGGCATAGGCTTTTTTTCCGGGGAAGGCGCGCACGATAAAAGTCTGACCGTCCCGTATCAGGGCGCCCTTACCCTCGGCCATGGGGGCGGTGACGATGATGGATTTGTTTTTGACAAAGCCGATTAAGCGCACCGTGTAGCGCAGCGCGGTATTGTCGTGCACTTGTAAATAAAATATTTCACCGACCGCCCAGCGCACGCTGTCCAGTTCCATCAGCGCTTCTTTGTTCAATTCCGATGCGGCCGGTTTGTCGGGCTGCACAAAAGGCGCGCCGGAAGCGCTGTTCCTGGTCAGGGAGCTTTTGGAGGGAATGCTGTCCCACAATGAATCGGCATCGCAATAGCCATGCTCTTTCAACTCTTCGAGTTGTTCCTGGGTTTCGATCACGGAGCCGGACGTCAGCAGCAGCGTGCCGCGTTCATCGTAGATAGCCCAAGGGATGGCAAGACCCATGCTGATTTCAGTTTGCTTAATCGGCATTAATGATCGCGTATCACCCATGTGGCATGTCCATCGTCAAGAGAGTGAGGACGATTGTAGCGCGAAAAATCGCATAAATTAAGCGCAATGTGGCGCAATCGCGGAAAAGCCGGCAACAAAAAAAGCACTTAATGGCCGGGATGACCACTAAGTGCTTTTCGTAGCGACATAAGCGCGCTGTTTACTTGATCGTTTCTGCCGTCGACTTAACGCAATCGACGAAATACCCGCGTTTGCCTTCTATTTCCGCCTTGACCAGGCCGTGGCAATCGGTCTCGAAGCCAGGAAATTTCTCGTTGAAATCGCGCACAAACTTGAGGTAATCGACGATGGTCTTGTTGAAGCGTTCACCAGGAATCAGCAGCGGAATGCCCGGTGGGTAAGGCGTCAGCAAGATGGCGGTGACGCGGCCTTCCAGTTCGTCTATCGACACGCGCTCGATTTCGCGGTGCGCCATCATGGCAAACGCATCGGAAGGTTTCATGGCCGGCTGCATGTCGGACAGATACATCTCGGTAGTCAGACGCGCCACGTCGTGCGCACGGTAGGCTTCGTGGATGTTCTGGCACAAGTCCTTCAGGCCGGCGCCTTCGTAGCGTGGGTTGGCGGCCGCGAATTCCGGCAAGATGCGCCACATAGGTTGGTTCTTGTCGTAATCGTCCTTGAACTGTTGCAGCGCAGTCAGCAAGGTATTCCAGCGGCCCTTGGTGATGCCGATGGTGAACATGATGAAGAACGAGTACAGTCCGCACTTCTCGACGATGACGCCGTGCTCGGCCAGGTATTTGGTGACGATAGAGGCCGGGATGCCGGTCTCGCCGAATTTGCCTTCCAGCGACAGGCCGGGCGTGACGATGGTGGCCTTGATCGGGTCGAGCATGTTGAAGCCCGGCGCCAGCTTGCCGAAACCATGCCAGTCGTCTTCGGCGCGTATCATCCAGTCTTCGCGCGAACCTATGCCGTCCGGGCACAGGTTGTCCGGTCCCCAGACCTGGAACCACCAGTCCTGGCCCCATTCCTGATCGACCTTGCGCATCGCGCGGCGGAAATCGAGCGCTTCCAGTATCGACTCTTCCACCAGCGCGGTGCCGCCCGGCGCTTCCATCATGGCGGCCGCGATATCGCAGGACGCGATGATCGAATACTGCGGCGAGGTCGAGGTGTGCATCAGATAGGCTTCGTTGAAGCTGTCCTTGTCCAGCTTGCGCGCTTCCGACTCGCGCACCAGGATTTGCGAGGCTTGCGAAATACCGGCCAGCAGCTTATGCGTCGATTGCGTAGAGAAAATCATCGACTGCTTGGCGCGCGGGCGGTCTTTGCCGATCGCGTGCATGTTCTTGTAGAAATCGTGGAAAGTCGCGTGCGGCAGCCAGGCTTCGTCGAAGTGCAGGGTGTCGATCTCGCCGTCCAGCATTTCTTTCAAGGTTTCGACGTTGTACAGCACGCCGTCGTAAGTCGATTGCGTGATGGTCAGGATGCGCGGCTTTTTGTTCTTGGCTTCGCGTGCAAACGGATTCGCCTCTATCTTGCGGCGTATGCTTTCCATGCTGAATTCTTCCAGCGGAATCGGGCCGATGATGCCGAGGTGATTACGGGTAGGCATCAGGAACACCGGTATCGCGCCGCACATGATAATGGAATGCAAAATCGACTTATGGCAATTGCGATCGACCACCACGATGTCGCCCGGCGCCACCGTCGAATGCCACACCATCTTGTTGGAAGTCGAAGTGCCGTTGGTCACGAAATAGCAATGATCGGCATTGAAGATGCGCGCCGCATTGCGCTCGGACGCCGCCACCGGGCCGGTATGATCGAGCAACTGGCCGAGTTCTTCCACCGCGTTGCAGACGTCGGCGCGCAGCATGTTTTCGCCAAAGAACTGGTGGAACATCTGGCCGATAGGCGATTTCAAAAACGCCACGCCGCCCGAATGGCCTGGGCAGTGCCAGGAATACGAGCCGTCGTTGGCGTAATGCACCAGCGCGCGGAAAAATGGCGGCGCCAGCCCGTCCAGATACGAGCGCGCTTCGCGGATGATGTGGCGCGCCACGAATTCCGGCGTGTCTTCGAACATATGGATGAAGCCGTGCAGTTCGCGCAGGATATCGTTAGGGATATGGCGCGAGGTGCGGGTTTCGCCGTACAGATAGATAGGGATGTCGGCGTTCTTATAGCGGATTTCTTCGACGAAGGCGCGCAAGGACTTCAGCGCATGCTCGGTTTCTTCTTCGCTGCCGCCGCCGAACTCTTCATCGTCGATCGACAGGATAAAGGCCGAGGCGCGCGACTGTTGCTGCGCAAACTGGGATAAATCGCCATAGCTGGTCACACCCAGCACTTCCATGCCCTCGGTTTCCATGGCGTCTGCCAGGGCGCGTATGCCTAAACCGGAAGTGTTTTCAGAACGGAAGTCTTCGTCGATGATGACGATGGGGAAGCGGAATTTCATGGAAGTCTCCAAAAAGCCTGTTACAAGGGAGACGCCTGGGCAAGTTTGGTAACCGCTTGCGCGCCGAAAAATTCAAAGAAGCGAATTCTCTCAGATATGTGGCGGCAGATGTTAAAAAATGAAGGCAAATTTTGACCTTAATAGGGTAATTTTGCCTGATTTGGCAAAACGACGGTGAACACGACGACGTCGATAAAATGAGACGCTTAGTTAAGTGGTAAGTAGCTTAGAACTTTCATTCTTTCATAAATTGCTTAAGAAGCTGCGAGTCAGATTGTAGACTCTAATTATGCTTTGTTATAATGCCATCCCGATTTGTAACAAATCGCTTCTAAACTAATGCGCCGAGTGCGTCGTGCCTCCAGGGAAATGTAGAGTAATGCGTGTGAACGGGGTTAGTTTTTCAATTGCCAGTCACGCTGCCTGGGCGCCCGGAGTCGCTACGCAACAAGCGTGGGATGAGTGGTGGCGGGCGCCGTTCCGTATCGCCGCTGGTGTTGAGCCTGCTGTGGCCGCGATGCCGGCCCTGTTGCGCAGGCGTGCCGGCTTCCTCGGCAAGATGGCGCTGCAGGTTGCTTACCAGTGCCTGGATGGGCGCACCGATATCCCCACCGTCTTTTGTTCGCGTCATGGCGAAGTGGCGCGCGCGGTCGATTTGCTGAGCGAGCTGGCGCAGTCGTCGGCGGTGTCGCCGACCGGTTTCGGCCTGGCGGTACATAACGCCAGCGCCGGCTTATTTTCCATTGCCCGCAAAGACAGGGCGAATCATCTTGCACTGGCCGCCGGCAACAGCACGATAGAGCATGCGGTGATCGACGCTTGCGGCTTGTTGGCGGATGGTGCGCCTATGGTCTTGCTGGTGGCGTACGATCAGGCTTTACCGCCCGTGCTGGCGCAGTTTCAAGATAGCGATGAACAGCCTTATGCGTGGGCGTGGCTGATGGTGCCGGCGCAAGCGCAAAATGGGGCGATCCATCTGAACTGGAGCTCATCCGCAAGTGCAGCCGGGCCGGGCGACGCCATGCCGGCCGGTCTGGAAGTGTTGCGATTTCAATTGAGCGGCCAGGCCAGGCTGGAGCGCGTAGCCGGACGGCGGCGTTGGTGCTGGTCGCGCGATGTCTGACGCGATGCGGGCCTCGGAACTCATGCAGCGGCTCGGACGCTATTGGCGCGTGTTCGCCACCGGTTTGAGCTTTGCCGCCTTCGGCGTGGGCGGCTTGCTGCTGTGGGCGCTGGTGTTTCCGGTATTGCATTTAATGGTGAGGCAGCCCGAGCGGCGCGTAGCGTGCGCGCGTGCCATTATCCGTTTGACATTCCTGGCCTTTGTCGGCTTGATGCGCTCGCTGGGCGTACTGCGTTATGAAATTATCGGCCGCGAAAAACTCGAGCGCGGCGGCATGCTGATATTGGCGAATCATCCGACCCTGATCGATACGGTATTTTTAATGGCCTTTGTCAAACGGGCCGATTGCATCGTCAAGAGCCGTTTGTGGAATAACCCGTTCACCCGCGGTCCGGTGCGGGCGGCCGGCTATATCAATAATGAGCAGGGCGCGGAATTGGTGGATGCCTGCATCGCTACGCTGCGGGCCGGGAATAACCTGATCGTGTTTCCCGAAGGTACCCGCACTCCCGCCGACGGCGTGATCAGCCTGAAGCGCGGAGCGGCTAATATTGCCGTGCGCGGCAGCTGCGCCATCACGCCGGTCTTGATACGCTGCGAACCGCCTACCCTCGGTAAAGGGGAAAAATGGTGGCGCGTACCGGCCCGTTTCGTGCAGTTTCGGCTAGAAGTGAAAGAAGATATTCAGATCCAGCGCTTTACCGCCGCCGGATATTCGGGCGTGATGGCGGCGCGCCATCTCACCGATCATTTGCAGCATTATTTTACAGAGGAAAATCGACGCCATGCTTGAACAGGAAGTAAAAGAACTGATTATCGATGTGTTGCAATTGGAAGACATCACCACCGCCGATATCGATAGCGGCGCACCCTTGTTCGTAGAGGGGCTGGGGCTGGACTCTATCGACGCACTGGAGCTTGGCGTGGCGCTGCAAAAGCGTTATGGGATTTCCTTGTCGGCCGATTCTGAGGATACCCGGCGTCATTTCGCGTCGGTGCGAGCACTCGCTGCATTAATTGAAGCAAACAGGAAGAAGTAAGGGAGTAAGCGATGGTAGTGGTAAGTGCGATGAGCAAGGATGAATTGTACGTATGGGTGGTGGACTTACTGGCGGAAATGTTTGAGCTGGATAAGTCCGCCCTGACACTGGAATCCAATTTGTATGCCGATCTGGATATCGATAGCATCGATGCGGTCGATCTGGCGGTGAAGCTGAAACAAATGACAGGCATGCGCCTGCAGCCGGAAGTGTTCAAGAAAATACGCACGATAGGCGATGTGATCGATGCGCTGCGCGATCTGACTGAGGAGCAATCAGCATAATACGCACGCTGCTGACTGTCGTTGCGGTCGTCCTGACGGTGCTGTACCCGCTCGTGATCTGGTTTGGTCAGGGGCAGGTGGAGCCGCGCTGGCTGGCGGGCATGTTGCTGCTGGCGGCGGCGACGCGGCTGCCCACTGTTAAGCTCAGCCGCGTGGCGCGCTGGTCCGCGGCTTGCGCTTTGTTGCTGGCTGCGTGTGCGGTATGGGCCAACGCGCTGTTGCCGCTCAAACTATATCCGGTGTTGGTGAATGCCGTATTGTTGGCCGGTTTTGGCTATAGCCTGGCCGTGCCGCCATCGATGGTGGAGCGTTTCGCCCGTTTGCGCGAACCGGATTTGCCGAGCGCGGCGATAGCCTACACGCGGCGCGTCACGCAAGTGTGGTGCGTTTTCTTTATCGTCAACGGCGCGATCGCTCTCGGCACCGCTTTGTGGGCGTCGCAGGCGATTTGGTCCTGGTATACCGGCGTCATCGCCTATGTCTTGATGGGCTTGTTGTTTGGCATCGAATACCTGGTACGCCTACGTTTTAAGCGACTTCATCATGTCTGATTTTTACTCCGACCCCTGTCGGGCGCTGGCGGCGCGTTCAGCTCTGGCCGTGGTAGGCCGGAACGCCGCAGGCGCCGTTATGCTAGGCAGTTTTTTGCAGCGCATCGGCGCCTGGGGAGACGTGATGCAAGGCATCGCCGGCCGGCAAGTGGCGCTCTACCTCGAGGATAGCCTGGAGTTTGCGGCTGCCTTGCTGGCGGCGTGGCAGCACGGAAAAACCGTCTGGCTGACGGCCGATACGCTGCCTGCCAGCTGTCAGGCCTTGGCGCAAGCGGTGGATGCATTTCTCGGCGAATTTCCTCCTGAATGCCGGGCCGTCAGCGCGCCAGAAAGCCGCGCCGGTGCGCCGTTTTTGAAACCGCTGGAGCCGCTGGATCCCGAATTTACCGCCTTAGTGGTCCATACCTCAGGCAGCACGGGCGCGCCGCAAGCGATACCCAAGAAGCTCTCGCAACTGTTCAGCGAAGTGGCTAGCCTGGAGGCCGTGTTCGGCCCGCGTCTGGCGCAGGCCGAGATCGTGGCAACGGTCTCGCATCAGCATATTTACGGCTTGCTGTTCAAAGTGTTATGGCCGCTGGCCGCCGGTCGCGCACTGCATGCGCATAGCTTGAATTTTCCCGAGCAACTGGCGCAAGTCCTGGCGCAGCGCGAATGCGTGCTGGTCGCCAGCCCGGCGCATCTGAAGCGCTTGCCGGCGCATCTGGATTGGCGCGCCGCGCAACGATGTTTGCGCGCGGTGTTTTCATCCGGCGGTCCCCTGGCGGCGGACGCCGCGGTTGCCGTCGCCGATTTGTTGGGACAAATTCCGATAGAAGTGTATGGCAGTTCCGAGACCGGCGGCATCGCCTGGCGTCAAGTGCGCGGCGCGGCTTGCGCGGCTTGGCAGGCGCTGCCCGCCGTCGCCTGGCGCATCGCCGCCGACGGTGATGTGCTGGAAGTGCGCTCACCCCACTTGGGCCACGATAACTGGATGCGGTTGGCCGACCGGGGGCAAGCGAGCGATAAAGGCGGCTTCCTGTTGCAGGGCCGCAGCGACCGCATAGTCAAGATCGAACAGAAACGGATTTCGCTGAATGCGATCGAGCAGGCTTTGCTGGATTCCGGCCTGGTGCGCGAGGCAAGGGTGATCGCCGACCAGGAAGTGGCCGGCCAAAGGCAGAAATTGACTGCCTTTGCGGTTGTTACCGAGGCGGGGCGCGCCTTGCTGAACGCCCAAGGTAAGCATGCCCTCAATCAGCGTTTGCGCCTATGTTTAAGCCAGGTGGTGGACGCGGTGGCCTTGCCGCGGCGCTGGCGCTATCTGGAGCAGATGCCGCTCAATGCCCAAGGTAAAACGACCCAGGCGCAATTGCTGGCCTTGCTCGACGAGGAAACCGATACGCGGCCGCGCTTGCCACGAGTGCGTTTGCTGGAGCAAGAGCCGCTGCGGGTCTTGCTCGAGTTGATCGTACCGGCGTCCCTGTTTTATTTCGATGGACACTTTCCGGCAGCGCCGGTCTTGCCCGGCGTGGTGCAAGTCGACTGGGCCATCCTGTTCGGCCGCCGGCATTTTGAATTGCCGGCCGTTTTTCGCGCTATCCATGCGCTCAAATTTCAACACGTGATTCAGGCTGAGCTTCCGGTCATGCTGGAGTTGACGTATGAGAACAGCAAGGGAAGCCTGCAGTTCCGTTATTTTTCAGGCGCCGGACAGCATGCCGGCGGCCGTATATTATTTGCCAATGAAAAGAGCGCATGTTAGATAAAAAGTTTTCTCCCGAGCGCCAGACTGCGTTCGCCGCCCGTTTTGAAGCGCAGAAAATCGCGTTCGGCCCGGTCGTATTCCAATGCGTGCGTTACGCCTGGAAGCGCGGCATGTTGCAAGCCTTGTCGGATGCCGGCGGTGGCGGCCTCACAGTCGCCGAGTTGGCTGCCGGCGGGCGTTGGACGGCCTATGCGCTGAAAGTCGTGCTGGAAACTTGCCTGTCGGCGGGCGTGGTGTATCTGAGCGCGGGCCGCTACGTACTCGACAAAGCCGGTTACTGCGTGTTGACCGATGCCATTACGCAAATCAACCTCGATTTCAATCACGACGTCTGTTACGAGGGCTTGTTCAAGCTCGATCAGTCGCTCGATGCGGAACAGCCTTTGGGCCTGAGCGCGCTCGGCGACTGGCCCACGCTTTACCAGGGGCTGTCGCAAATGCCGGAGCCTGCCAAGAGCAGTTGGTTCGCTTTCGATCATCATTATTCGGACACCTCTTTCCCCAGCATCTTGCCGGACGTGTTTGCGACCGCGCCGCGCCGCGTGATGGATGTCGGCGCCAATACCGGCAAGTTCAGTTGCGCCGCGCTGGCTTATCATCCTTCGGTCGAATTGCATCTGGTCGATTTGCCGCGTCAGCTGGCCGTTGCGGCAGAGAATTTACAGAAAGCCGGTGTGCGCGAGCGCGCCCATCTGCATCCCACCGATCTATTGCAGACCGGGCTGGCGCTGGCGCCGGGCATGGACCTGATCTGGATGAGCCAGTTCCTCAGTTGTTTTTCCGAAGCCGCCATCGCCAGCATATTGCGGCGCGCAGCCGATGCGCTGGCGCCACAAGGCCAGTTGCTGATTATGGATACTTTCTGGGACAGGCAGCGTTACGACATCGCTTCTTATTGCCTGATCAATACCTCGCCTTATTTCACGGCGATGGCGAGCGGCAATAGCAAGATTTACGAAAGCGGCGACTACATACGCCTGGCACAAGCGGCCGGTTTGCAATTGCTGACGACGCGCGACGACATCGGTTATTGCCATTCCTTATTGCGCTTCGCGAGGGCCGGGGTGTAACGTGTTCAAGCCTTGCGTATTAATCCCGGTCTATAACCATGAGCATGCCGTCGGCGCCGTCGTGGATGCCGTGCTGGCGCATGGCTTGCCCTGCATCCTGGTGGATGACGGCAGCTCGGCCGCTTGCGCGCAGGTATTGGATGCCTTGCAGGCGGCAGCGCCGACGCAGATCGCCCTGGTGCGCCACGCCGGCAATCGGGGCAAGGGGGAGGCGGTGCTGAGCGGCTTCCGGCAAGCGGCGCAGATGGCTTACACGCATCTGCTGCAAATCGATGCCGACGGACAGCATAGCGTGGCCGACATCCCGCAATTTATGGCGCAGGCAGAGCGCCGTCCGCAGGCGGTGATCGCCGGCTATCCGATTTACGACGAGTCTGTGCCTGCCTTGCGGCTGTATGCGCGCTACCTGACGCACGTCTGGGTCTGGATCAATACCTTGTCGTTCGCGATACGCGATTCCATGTGCGGTTTTCGGGCTTATCCGGTCGCGCCTGTGATGTCCCTGATCGCACGTCAGCATATCGGCCAGCGCATGAATTTCGATACCGATATCGTGGTGCGCCTGTATTGGGACGGCCTGGACATCGTCAATCTTGCTACCCGGGTCGGCTATCCGGCCGATGGCGTATCGCATTTCCGGGTGTGGCGCGACAATGTTTTGATCACCCTGATGCATACCTGCTTGTTTTTCGGCATGCTGTGGCGCGCGCCCAGGCTATTGGCGCGCAATTGGCGCGAGGCGCGGCTGCGATGAAGCAATCTGCTCACGGGCGCCATTGGGCCAGCATCGATGAAATCAGTTTTGTGGCAGGCATGCGGCTGCTGTTCGGGATTTTTCGCGTATTCGGGCGCTGGCCGTTTCGCCTGGCCTTGTATCCGGTCCTGGTCTGGTATGTGTTGACGCAAGCCGCGCCGCGCCGCGCGTCAGCCGCTTATTTGCGGCGCGTACGCGCGTATGCGGCGGTGCGTCCGGGGTGGCGCGGCGTATTGCTGCATTTCGGCGCTTTTGCGGAAAATATTCTGGACAAGATGCTGCTCTGGGGCGGGCTGTTCAATGCAGAGCAAGTACAGTATGCCGGGCAGGAGCAAATGCATAGGCAGATCGCCGCCGGGCGCGGCGGCCTGTTGATTTGCTCGCATCTGGGCAATCTGGAAATGTGCCGCGTGCTGTCCCGCCGCTATCCCGAAGTGAAATTGACGGTGCTGGTCCACACCAAACACGCGCAAGCCTTCAATCGCATGCTGGCGCGGCTCGATCCCGCCAGTCAGCTCGATTTGCTGCAGGTGACAGAGATGACGCCCGCGACTGCCATGATTTTGGCCGACAAGATCGCGCAAGGCGGCTTTGTCGTGATCGCCGGCGACCGTATTCCGGTCGCGCCGCAACCGCGCGTGGCCCGCGTCGAATTTCTCGGACAAGAGGCGGCCTTCCCGGTCGGCCCCTATGTCCTGGCGAGCATCTTGCAATGCCCGATCTACCTGCTGTTTTCTATGCACCTGGACGGCGCGCCTCAGGTGCGTTTCGAATTGTTGCGGGAATCGGTCAGGCTGCCGCGCCAGGGGCGCGATGCAGCCTTGCGCGAGCTGGTGGCCGACTATGCGGCGCGCCTCGAGCATTACTGCGTGCGCGCGCCTTTGCAATGGTTTAATTTTTACGATTTTTGGCAATTACCCCATCTGGAAAATACCGATGTATCTCGCTGACCTGAAAACTAGCCGACGTGCCGTTCAATTCGACCGCAGCCGGCTGCATATAGAAGACATCGTCGACATTGCGCACGGCAAAGCCAGCGCGATGCTGTCGACTGAGCCTGAATTTCGCGCAGCGATCGCCCGCGGCGCCGATTTCCTGGATAGACTGCTGCGCGAAGACGGCACGATTTACGGCGTGACCACCGGTTATGGCGATTCCTGCACCGTGACGATTCCTGCCGATCTGGTCGCGGAATTGCCGCATCATCTGTACACCTACCACGGCTGCGGCCTGGGCGGATACCTGAATCCGGCGCAAACGCGCGCGGTGATGGCGACGCGCCTGGCATCGCTGGCTAAAGGGTTTTCCGGCGTCAGCGTGGAGTTGCTGGAACAAATCGCGCGCCTGCTCGATGCCGGCTTGCTGCCTTTGATACCGAGCGAAGGCTCGGTCGGCGCCAGCGGCGATCTGACGCCCTTGTCGTATCTGGCCGCCGTCTTGTGCGGCGAGCGCGAAGTCTGGCACGACGGCGTGCATGTGCCGGCGGCGCAAGCGCTCGGCGCAGCGGGCATACGGCCGCTGCGCCTGCGCCCGAAGGAAGGCCTGGCCATCATGAATGGCACCGCCGTCATGACCGCGCTGGCCTGCCTCGCCTACGACCGTGCCGCTTACCTGGCGCAACTGACGACCCGCATCACCGCCATGGCCTCGTTCGCGCTGGATGGCAATGCCCACCACTTCGATGAAACGCTGTTCTCGGTCAAGCCCCATCCCGGCATGCAAGAGGTGGCTGCCTGGCTGCGTCAGGATTTACCTGCGGGGCAGGCCGAACGCAATGGCAAGCGCCTGCAAGATCGCTATTCGATACGCTGCGCGCCGCATGTGATCGGGGTGCTGGCCGACGCCTTGCCGTTCTTCCGGCAGGCGATAGAGAATGAATTGAACAGCGCCAACGATAATCCTATCATCGATGCCGACAATGAACGCGTGCTGCATGGCGGGCACTTTTACGGCGGCCACATCGCGTTTGCGATGGACGGCATGAAAAACGCGGTCGCCAATCTGGCCGATTTGCTGGACCGGCAGATGGCGCTGCTGGTGGACAGCCGCTACAACCACGGCTTGCCCGCGAACCTGTCCGGCATGGAAGGGCCGCGCGCCGCCATCAGCCACGGTCTCAAGGCCCTGCAGATCAGCGCTTCGGCCTGGACCGCGGAAGCGCTGAAGCTGACCATGCCGGCCTCGGTTTTTTCGCGCTCCACCGAATGTCATAATCAGGATAAGGTCAGCATGGGCACGATCGCGGCGCGCGATTGCCTGCGGGTGCTGGAACTGACCGAGCAAGTGGTCGCCGCGCTGCTGATCACCGTGCGCCAGGGCGTCTGGCTGCGCTGCCGTCTGAACCCGGCGCAGCCGCTCGCCCCGGCCCTGGCGCAGATGATGGAAGTCTTGAGCGCCGATATCGCACCGATAGAGGAAGACCGTCGCCTGGAACCCGATTTGCGCGTGCTGCTGGGGCGCATCGATGAACAGTACTGGAATTTATATGCGTAAGAGCGCAAGCCCGAGCCGCTGGTTGGCCGAAGTCGAGATGCAGGTGCAGTTCTTCGACCTGGACCCGATGGAAATCGTCTGGCACGGCAACTATGTCAAGTATCTGGAAGTGGCGCGCTGCGCCTTGCTCGATCGCATCGGTTACAACTATGTGCAGATGAAGCAGTCGGGGTTTGCCTGGCCGGTGATCGACCTGCAACTGCGCTACGTGGCGCCGGCCAGTTTCGGCCAACGCCTGAAACTGCGCGCCGAAATCGTTGAATGGGAAAACTGCTTAAAGATCGCCTATCTGATCAGCGATGCGGAGAGCGGCAAACGCCTGACGCGCGCCAGCACGACCCAGGTTGCGGTAGACATTGCCAATGGCGAGATGTGCTTCGCGTCGCCGGCGATCTTGTTTGAAAAATTGGGAATGGCCGCGCCATGAAACGTCTTTGCACTTTATTTTGGATGACGCTGCTGTGCGTCGGGGCCAGCGCCGCCCCTGCACCGGTGGCGCAAATCCAGGCCATGTTGGCCAAGCCCGCTGTCTTGTGCGGCCGCTTCGACCAGACCAAACAACTGGTCGGCATGAAAAAACCGCTGGCCTCCCGTGGCCGTTTTTGCGTGCTCAATGGCAAGGGAATACTGTGGCGCACGCTGCAACCGTTCCCGAATACCTTGCGCCTGACCCGCGATGAAATCGTCCATTTTCAGGGCGAGCGCGTGGCGATGCGTCTGGAAGCCAGGCAAGAGCCGACCGTGCGCATGATTAACAGCGTGTTGTTCTCGCTATTGTCGGGCGATCTGGCCAAGCTGGAAACCTTGTTCGAAGTCGATGGCAGCGTTGACGGCGCCGGCTGGAAAGTCGCGCTCAAGGCGCGCGAGGCCGCGTTGGCGAAAGCGATAGGCACGATCTCGCTGGATGGCGGCGCTTACGTCAGGAATATTCATATCGACGAGGCCAGCGGCGACCGTACCGCCATCGTTTTCTCCGAGATCAAGACCGGCGACACGGCGATCACCGCAGAAGAGGCTGGTCTATTTTGAGCAAACGCAGAGCACTGGCACTGGGGTGTGCGCTCGTGGTGTGCCTGCTGCTGGCGCATAACGCCTATTTGTGGCTGGGCAAGCGCATCGCGCCCGACACCGACATCCTGGCCTTGTTGCCGGTGCAGGAGCGGGATCCTGTCTTGCAGCAGTCATTTACGCATATGGTGGATGCCGCCCAGCAGCGCGTGCTGATCTTGCTCGGCGCGCCCGATTGGAACGAGGCGCAGCGCGCGGCCGACGCCTACCAGGCAGTGCTGGCGCCCCACAGCGATTTGCTGCAGCCGACCGCTATCGGCGATCAGGCGCAGAGCGATTGGCTGGCGCCGTTTCAAAAACACAGCCTGAGTCTGCTGAGCGCGCAGCAGGATGCGCAATTGCGCACCCAGACGGCCCGCTTCTGGACCGATGCGGCGCTGGCGAAAATGTACAACGCGTTTTCCGGCCCCAAGCTGGGCGCATTCCAGGATGACCCGTTCGGCTTGTTCAGCGCCTGGGTGCAGGAAAGGGCGCAAGAGACGCCGGTACGGCCGCGTGACGGGCATCTGTTCGTGGCGGATGCCGAGCGCCAATACGTCTTGCTGCCGCTGACGCTGAAGCCGGGCGCATTTTCCCTGGCGGCGCAGGAAGCGGTCCTGCCCTTGCTGAATCGGGCCGCCCTGGCCGCTAAACAGGCGGCCCCGACGGTGCAGATCATCAGCGCCGGCGTGGTCTTGCATGCCGCCGTCGCCGGCCGGCAAGCGAGCGGCGAAGTATCCACCATAGGCATCGGTTCGCTGATCGGCATCGTCTTGTTGATGTGGTTGAGCTTTCATTCGCTCAAGCCGATTGCGTTAATCTTGTTATCGATAGCGGTTGGTTTTCTCGGCGCCTTGTCGCTGTGCTGGAGTCTGTTCGGCGGCATCCATCTGCTGACCCTGGTGTTCGGCGCCAGCCTGATCGGCGTGGCGCAAGACTACGGCATTTATTTTTTATGCAATCGCCTCAGTGCCGACCCCGGTGTGGATTCGTATCAATTGTTAAAACGCTTGTTGCCCGGCTTGCTCTTGACGCTGCTCACCACCGTGATCGGCTACCTGGGCTTGGGCTTCACTCCTTTTCCTGGCCTGCGCCACATGGCCGCCTTTTCGGCCTTTGGCCTGGTATTCGCCTGGCTGACGGTGGCGTGCTGGTTTCCTTTGCTGGTGGGCGCCGGCACGCTGAACAGCGCTAAGCTGGTGGCGGCCTACGATACGCTGCTGTTGCATTGGCCACGGTTGCGCAGGAACCGCGCCAGTATGGCCGTGCTCGCCGCCTTTGCGATCGTGGCGGGCTACGGTTGCTCGCGCCTCGGCGTCAACGACGACATACGCTTGTTGCAAACGCCGGACCAGCAGTTGCTCAGCGATCAGCTCAAGCTCGGTAAATTGCTGGATGCGCCGACGCCGGTGCAGTATTTCCTGGTGCGCGGAGCGAGCGCCGAGACCGTCTTGCAAAGGGAAGAAAGCCTGAAACGCAAGCTCGATGCGCTGATTGCGCGCCATACGATTTCCGGCTATCAGGCATTGTCGAACTGGGTGCCGTCGGCGCGGACTCAGGCCGAACGGCGCGCCTTGATAGAAGAAAAATTGCTGGCCGACGGCGGCCCGCTGAGCTTGCTGGCGCACCAGGTCGGGGAAGACGCCGCTTGGGTCGCCGCCATCCGCGCGCATTTACTGCGGGCCGGCGACGGCATGACGGCCGATCAATTTCTGGCAACGCCGGCGGCGGAGCCATGGCGTCACCTGTGGCTGGGCCAGGTAGGCGGTGTGTACGCCAGCATCGTCGCCTTGCGCGGCCTCGATTATGCAAATGGGGGCCTGGCAACGCTGCAGCATGCCGGCGACGGTGTGGAGGGCGTGCAGTGGGTGGATAAGGTCAGCGAGATTTCCGCGGTGCTGGGGCGCTATCGCGCTTACATGGGCTGGGTGCTGGCCGGCGCTTATCTGCTGGTATTCGCCCTGCTGTATCCGCGCTACCGGCGCCATGCGTGGCGGGTGCTGGCGCCGACCCTGATCGCCACCGTGGCGACCCTGGCCTTGCTCGGTCTGGCGGCGCAAAGCCTGCAATTGTTCCATGTGCTGGCCCTGATGCTGTTGCTCGGCGTCGGTGTGGATTACGGCATCTTCATGCAAGAACATCCGGGGCGCGCCAACGCGATACCGTGGCTGGCGGTCGGCCTGTCGGCAGCGAACACGATACTTTCCTTTGGCTTGCTGGGCTTAAGCCGCACCCCGGCATTGCAGGCGTTCGGCTTGACCATGCTGGTCGGCACGGCGCTGGTCTGGCTGATCGTCCCTTGTTTTTCCACCTCCACAGAAAGCTGTCATGCGCATTCCCCGGGGCCGTAAATCGCTTGCGCCGATCTTGCTGGCCGCATCGCTGTTGCTGACCGCGTGCGTCGCCACGCCGCCATCTCCCGACGCGCGCCTCGGCCTGATGCTGGCGCCCGCCGCGCTCGGCGCATCGGTCAGCGTGCAACAGCATCTGAAGGTGGAGCGCGAGGGCCGCATCGACGAATTGGACACCGCCTTGGAAATCGAAGCGTCGCAACTGGAACTGGTCGGACTGGTCTTCGGCCAGCGGGTCCTGAGCCTCAGTTATGACGGCAAACAATTGAAGTCCTGGCGTCATCTGATGCTGCCGCCGCAGGTGAGGGCCGAGGATGTGCTGGAAGATCTGCAACTGAGCTTGTGGCCGTTGTCAGCCATCGCGCAAGCCTTGCCGGCCGGTTGGCGCATAGAAGAGCAGGGCCTGCAGCGTGCGCTCTACCTGGATGATAATTTGATCACGCGCATAACGTACAGCGGCATGCCGCGCTGGAGCGGCACGGTGGTTCTCGACAATTTGCGCTACCACTATCGCCTGACGATACAGTCGGCGCCTTGAGATAACAATTATGAAGCTGTATTTAAATCACTGCGGCATGGTGTGCGCCCTGGGCGACAATCACCGCGACATCAAACGCCGCTTGCTGGACGAGGCAAGCACCGGTGTCCTGCCTACCGATGCCTGGTCGGCCGGGCGCTTGCTGCCTTTGGGGAGGGTGGAAAGCGACTTGCCGGACCTCGGCGCGCGGCCCGCGACTATGCGCAGCCGTAACAATCAGCTGGCGCTGGCGGCCTTGGCGCAGATCAGGCCCGCGGTCGATGCGGCGATTGCGCGCTTCGGCGCGGACCGTGTCGGCATCGTGATCGGCACCAGCACCTCCGGCATCGCCAGCACCGAAAGCGCGCTGCACGAATATAGCCGGGCCGCAGTTTTGCCGGAGTCCTTTCATTATGCCCAGCAGGAAATGGCTTCGCCGGCGGAATTCCTGGCGCACGAACTCGCCATCGACGGTCCCGCCTATGTCCACTCCAGCGCCTGCTCTTCCAGTGCCAAAGCCATGGCAAGCGCGGCCCGCCTGATAAAAATGGGTTTGTGCGACGCGGTGTTGAGCGGCGGCGTCGATACCTTATGCGCGTTTACCGTCGCCGGTTTTTCTGCGCTGGAATCGGTCAGCGCGACGCTTTGCAATCCGCTCAGCGCACGTCGCAACGGCATCAATATCGGCGAAGGCGCCGCCTTGTTTTTGATGAGCGCCGTATCGGACCAGCCTGCCGGCGCCGTCGCGCTGTGCGGCTGGGGCGAATCGTCGGACGGCCATCATATGTCGGCGCCGGACCCCGAAGGCGGCGGCGCAAGACTGGCGATCGCGCAAGCCTTGCAGCGCGCCGGCATTACGCCGCAAGATATCGATTACATCAATCTGCATGGCACCGCCACCGTGCAAAATGACGCGATGGAGTCGCGCGTGATTCACGATCTGTTCGGTGCATCGGTCCCGGTCAGCTCGACAAAACCGTTTACCGGCCATGCGCTGGGCGCCGCCGCGGCGATCGAGGCCGGCTTGTGCTGGCTGGCGATGCAGGACGATAATCCGCATGGCAAGTTGCCGCCGCACTTGTGGGACGGCGTCGCCGACCCGCAATTGCCGACGCTGCATACCGTCAGCCCGGGCCAGCAATTAGGGCGCCGCCTGCGCTGGGCGATGAGCAATTCGTTCGCTTTCGGCGGTTCGAATGCAACCCTGATCTTAGGGAGGGCATGATGACGGCAGTCAGTGCACCGGTTTTGCCGCCGATACGCAGCCTGGTGCCGCACGAAGGCGACATGGTCTTGCTGGATCGCCTGATCGCCGTCGCTGCCGAAACCCTGTGCGCCGAAGTGACGATACGCACGGAGACTTTATTTTGCGATGCGCAGGGCGTGGGAGCCTGGGTAGGCATGGAATACATGGCACAGGCGATCGCCGCCCATGCCGGTTATCTGGCGAGGTTGCGCGGCGAAGCGGTCAAGGTGGGGTTTTTGTTGGGATCGCGCCGCTATGAATGCAGCCAGCCGGCATTTGCCTTGGGCAGTGTGCTGCATGTGCATGTGCAACGCGCATTGCAAGGCGATAACGGATTGGGCGCATTTGAATGCCGGATAGAAGATGGTGTAAACGGCGCCGTGCTGGCCACCGCCACGATCACGGTTTTCCAGCCCGACAATGTGAATGATTTTCTGCAACGGAGTTAGCAATGAGTATGAGTGTGTTGGTAACAGGATCGTCGCGCGGCATAGGTAAGGCGATTGCGCTGCGCCTGGCGCGGGATGGCTACGATATCGTCTTGCATTGCCGCAGCCAGCGCGAAGAGGCCGAGGCCGTCGCGCGGGAAGTGCTCGCCATCGGGCGTCAGGCCAGGGTCTTGCAATTCGATATAGCTGCACGCGAGACGGCGGCATCGGTCTTGCTCGCCGATATAGAGCAACACGGCTGCTATTACGGCGTGGTGTGCAATGCAGGCGTGGCGCGCGATAATGCTTTTCCGGCGATGTCGGGCGAGGATTGGGATCTGGTGTTGAGCACCAACCTGGACGGTTTTTACAATGTACTCAATCCGCTGATCATGCCTATGGTGCAGCGGCGCAAGCCGGGGCGCATCGTCACCCTGGCATCGGTGTCCGGCCTGACCGGCAACCGTGGTCAGGTCAATTACAGCGCCGCCAAGGCCGGCATCATCGGCGCCAGCAAGGCCCTCGCGCTGGAACTCGCCAAGCGCGCCATCACCGTGAATTGCGTGGCGCCGGGATTGATAGAAACCGACATGATCAGCGAAGTGCCGATGGACGAAGCGCTGAAGATGATACCGGCGCGCCGCGTCGGCAAGCCGGAAGAAGTCGCGGCCGTCGTCAGCTTTCTGATGAACGAAGACGCCGCTTACGTAACGCGCCAGGTGATTTCCGTGAACGGAGGCATGGCATGAGTGCGCAGCATAGGCGTGTCGTGGTGACCGGCATGGCCGGCATCAGCCCCTTGGGCAATGATTGGAAAACGATCCGCAAGCAACTTGGCGAGTACCGCAACGCCATCGCGCGCATGGACGACTGGGCCGATTACGAGGGCTTGAATACGAAACTGGGCGCGCCCGCCGCACCGTTTGAACTGAACGAGCGCTATCACCGCAAGGCAACCCGCAGCATGGGGCGGGTCGCGCTGATGGCAACCCGCGCCAGCGAAATGGCCCTGGAGCATGCCGGGCTGCTGGGCGACCCCTTGCTCGCCAGCGGGCAAATCGGCGTTTCCTTCGGATCGTCTGCCGGCACGCCGAGCGCGATCGGCGACTTCGGCCGCATGATGGAAGAGCGCACCACCAAGGGTATCAATGCCACGACTTACATCAAGATGATGGCGCATACGGCGCCGGTCAATATCGGCGTGTTTTTCGGGCTGACCGGTCGCGTCATCACGACTTCTTCGGCGTGCACCTCTGGAAGCCAGGGCATAGGTTATGCCTACGAAGCGATACGCGGCGGCAAGCAGATCGCCATGCTGGCCGGCGGCGCCGAAGAATTGTGTGCGACCGAGGCGGCGGTGTTCGACACCCTGTTTGCGACCAGCGTCCGCAATGACGCCGCCGGCGCAACCCCGCGCCCGTTCGACGCCGGGCGCGACGGCCTGGTCATAGGCGAAGGGGCCGGTTGCCTGATCCTGGAAGAGTTGGAGCATGCCGTGGCGCGCGGCGCGACCATCCATGCCGAACTGATCGGGTTCGGCACCAATAGCGACGGCTGCCATGTGACGCAGCCGAATGCCGAAACCATGAAGATCGCCATGCAACTGGCCTTGCAGGATGCCGCTCTGAACGCCGCCGATATCGGCTATGTGAACGCGCACGGCACCGGCACCCAGCAGGGCGACATCGCCGAATCGCAGGCGACCGCCCAGGTGTTCGGCCGGCACACGCCGATCAGTTCGCTGAAAAGCTATATGGGCCATACCCTGGGCGCCTGCGGCGCACTGGAAGCGTGGATCAGCATAGAAATGATGCGTGAAGGCTGGTTCGCGCCCACGATCAATTTGCAACAAGTCGATCCGCAATGCGCGCCGCTCGATTACATCATGGGCGAGGGCAGGGCGCTAGAGTGCGAATATGTGATGTCGAATAATTTTGCCTTTGGCGGCATCAACACTTCGCTGATTTTTAAAAAATACCGCTGATCGTATCGCGGCCTGATGTGTTATTGACCGGGAACTCAACCATGAAAAACATAATTTCCACCGTGATCGTGTCTGGCGCAATGATGGCAAGTGCAGTCTCAGCACAGGCTTCCGACAATAAGGTTTTGCTTCCTATCGCAGGGGCCATGGCAGCGAACGATGCGCAGAGTCGTTTGGGCGACTCGGTCAAATTTTATTTCGGCAATCAGCCTACGCCGAAAGTGCTGGAAAAAATCGCCATTGACAAGACCAGTTTGAAGACTAATTCGTTTGCCAAATCGAATGAAAAGGCATGTAACTGGGTGTTTCTGTCCGACTTGCTGCAACTGCAAAAACGCGCCAAAGAGCTGGGCGCGAATGCGGTCATCCAGATCGTCAGCAATTACGACAACGTTGAATATTCCAGCGATACGGAATTCGAGTGCCATGTAGGCGGCATCATGGCGGGCGTGGCTTTCAAAGGCGAGTTTGTGAAAATCGCGGATAAGTAATTTACGGTTGTCGGCTTGACTTGGGAGTCGTGCTGGTTTTTATATTATTGTATTTAATGTATCATTTGCATTGGACTAGGCATGCATGCAACCGCAACGCATGGTCGATCAGTTCGCTCCCATGGAAGGAAATCCTAATGAACAATGCTGTAAAACGTGCTTTGCTGCTCTCTGGTTTTTTTGCTGTGGCGCTGCTGCAAGGTTGCGCCACCTCTGTGAAGGCAACGGCTACGCAAAATCCGGCGCCGAAAGAGGCGTTCTCTGCCTTCGGCCGTATCGAAGTTAAGCCCGTGGTGTTCAAAGCGGGCTACTCAGGCAACGCAGCCGGCCTGGCTAAGATCAACGACAATATTCAAAAAGATTTAGCTGATTCTCTGGCAACCTGGAACAAACGTTCTGCTAACGGTCGCACCCTGGTGATAGAGCCTGTCGTTGAAGAAATGCAATTCCAGCATGGCGCCAAGCGCGTATTGCTGGGCCCACTGGCCGGCAGCTCGGGCGTATTGCTGCGTATGAAAATCAGCGATGCGAGCGGTGCGGTGCTGGCGACGCCTGAATTCTTCCAGCGTGCCGATGCGATGGCGGCTGGCTTCGTATTCGGTGTGCACGACAACCTGATGTTAACCCGCGTGGCCAATCTGGCGAGCGGCTATGTCATTGCTAATTACGGCAGTGCACAGGGCGGCCCTACCGGCGCGGACGAAAAGGCGCTGCTTAAATAAACGCTCCGCTTAAGGCGCTGGACGTGCCCGCAACCATGCCAGCGCCGGCCCGTCAGGCCAGCATCTATTTGCTGAATGCGGCCGATCCGGGCGCTGCCGATCTGGCGCCTTACCTGGCCTGGCTCAGTGCCGGTGAAACGGAAAGATATCAGCGTTTCGTCCGGCGCGAACGCCAGCGTCAATTTTTGCTCGGGCGCATCTTGTTGCGGCAGGCGCTAAGCCCGCTGTTGCAAATTCCAGCCGGCAAGCTGAGCCTGACCGAGCAATCCGGCCGGGCGCCGCGGCTCGATGGCTGGCCGGATATCGGTTTTAGCATTTCACACAGCGGCGCGTGGCTTGCTTGTGCGGTGAGCGCGACGACCGGGCTGGGACTGGATATCGAAAGGCTGAATCCGGCGCGCGATTTTCATGCGCTGGCGCAGCATGCTTTCGATGCCGATGAAATTGCCTGGCTGCAGGCCCGGCCGGCAGCCAGCCTGGCAGCCGATTTTTATCGGCTATGGAGCAGCAAAGAAGCGCGCTTCAAAGTCGGCGCCCCTGGCGCGCATTGTCTGCAACTCCCGCATCCTGAACTGGCGATCGCGCTGTGCAGCGCTCAGCCGCTGGCGCAAACGCCGTCGCTGCTGCGGACTTCCTTATCGCCAGAGCCAGTTCCAAATCCCGGGTAAGGTCGGCTTGCTGCCGGCATCGCGCACGGTACGCGCTAAGGCCGCGCGTTCCAGCTCTTCCCTGTCATCGTAAAACGGCTTGGCGGCGGTCGGCATCTCCAGCTCCTGCGCCACCTCCAATAAAATTTCCAGATATTCCTCCAGATGATTTGCCGTGTACGCATTGATGTCGTGGAAGGTGACCACCACCGGCGTCGCACCATCGACCGCCGGTAGCGCATTCTCGCGCCAGCGCACTCGCAGCGCCGCCAGCAGTTTGAGCATGTTGCGGCGCTTGGTCAGGCTGAAGTTGATGCCGTAAATGACGCCGTCATTGGCGCTCAGATCGGTCAGCAGCATCTGCAAACCATAGTGCTGATAGAGCGCCAGGGTGCGTGCATCATAGTTCCAGAACGGGGGGCGGACTAATTTGGGCGCGGCGCCGCTGATGCTGCTCAGGTCGGCGATGCCGAGTTCGAGCGAGGCTTTCAATTCGTCTTCAGACAGGAAGCGATGATTGGCGTGCCGTCGCGTTGCCGTGTGAAAGGCCAGCAAATGGCCGGCCTCGGCTTCGCGCTTCAGCAATTCCCTGCCGAATTCGGTACCGCCGCCATTGACTGCCCGCGTCTGGGTAAAGAAGATGGCCTTGATGTCGCGCTGAAGCGGATTGTTCAATAAAGTGGCGAGTACTTTTTCGGTAGGGTTGTCGGGGCGAACCGCGCTCGGACCATCGTCGAAGCTCAATAAGAAGCGGATAGGCGCCGGTGTTTTGCCCGGCTCAGCCGTCTCTGCAATTGACGCTGCATACGCGCTTGACAGCGTCGCGATTACAAAAAAACTGGCGAGAAAGCGCCGGATGCGAAAGGTAAGCAAAATCGGAAAATATTAAAAACTGTCTTGAAAAGCACGCTGCTAGGGAGAAGCCTGAGCAAGTTTGGCAAACGTTTGTGCGCCACAAACTTCAAAGAAGCGAATTCTCTCAGATATGCGGGCAGAGATGTGAAAAAAGAAGCCCAAATTAGCCGTGTTTTTTTGAAATTCCAGAAAATCGTCAT
>JACPWS010000055.1 GCA_016196925.1 Burkholderiales bacterium
ATTTTGGGATGAATTACGAGCAATGAAAAAGCCACATGGTCACCCATGTGGCTTTTTTTTACACGAAACGAAAAAATTACATCCGCACCAGCGTCGATTTACCGAACAGGCTTTCGATCAGATCCACCGCCAGGATCGCGGTCTGGTTGCGCACATCGAGGGCCGGATTCAGTTCCACCAGATCGAGCGAGGCTAGCAGGCCGGTATCGGCGATCATTTCCATGCACAGCTGGGCTTCGCGGTAAGTCGGGCCGCCGAGCACGGCGGTGCCGACGCCGGGAGCGATGGCGGGATCGAGGCAATCCATGTCGAAGCTGACGTGCAGATGGGTGTCGGCATCGAGGCCGGCCAGCGCCGCGCTCATCACATTGCGCATGCCATATTCGTCGATATAGCGCATGTCGAACACTTGCATGCCCATCTCGTGGATGAAGCGCTTTTCGCCTTCATCGACGCTGCGGATGCCGATCAGGCGGATGTCGGCAGGCTGGATCGCCGGCGTCTGTCCGGCATAGGCGATCAGTTCTTTCGGGCCGTGGCCCATCAGGCAGGCGACCGGCATGCCGTGGATATTGCCGCTCGGGCTGATGCTGGAGAGATTGCTGTCGGCGTGCGCATCGAACCACAGCACGCGCAGCTTCTTGCCGACCCGGCGGCAATGCCTGGCCACCGCGCTGATCGAACCTATCGCCAGGCAATGGTCGCCGCCCAACATCATCGGCATCTGCCCGTTACTGAGCGCCGCATCCACCGCGTCGTACACCGCCTGATTCCAGTCTATCGCCTCTTTCAGGTGGCGCAGGCCGTTGACCGGTTGTTGCCAGGGATTGGCCGGGCCATGCAAATTGCCGTGGTCGATGACTTTCATCTGACGCGCTTCCAGCGCTTCGATCAGGCCTGCGACGCGCAAGGCGTCGGGCCCCATGCCTGCGCCTCTGACGCTGGCGCCAACGTCGGTTGGCGCTCCTATGACGGATATGGTTTTCATTCGTGGTTTCTGCTATTAAAAATTTCAGGCGTTTATCGGTACGGCGTATTCTGCGCTGGCGCGGGCGGGTGTCGCTGCCGCCACGCCCATGCCATACAAGTCTTTCGGGTTCATCATTTCCGGAATCAGATCGAGCAAACGGGTATCTTGTTGCATCACATATTTCTCCAGATAGCGCATCGCGGAAAAATCCTCCAGCGCAAAGCCGACCGAGTCGAATACGGTGACTTGTCGTTCATCCTGGCGCCCCGCTGCGCTGCCTGCCAGCACTTGCCACAGTTCCGTGACTGCAAAGTCGGCCGGCATTTGCTGCAACTCGCCCTCGATGCGCGACTGCGGCTCGAACTCGACGACGACGTTCGCCCTGTGCAGGATAGCGGCATCGAGCTCGGTCTTGCCGGGGCAATCGCCGCCGACCGCATTGATGTGCATGCCCGGCTCTACCATGTCCGCCGTCAGGATGGTGGCATTGGTCTTGTCGGCGGTGACGGTAGTGACGATGTCCGCTCCCTTGACCGCCGCCGCGATGGAATCGGCGCGTATCACGCGCAGCCCGGGGTAGGCGCGCAGATTGCGGATCAATTTCTCGCTGGCCGCAGGGTCGACATCATATACGCGTAGCTCTTGTATGCCTAGCATGCTGTGGAAGGCGATCGCCTGGAACTCGCTCTGGGCGCCGTTGCCGATCAGGGCCATGCTGCGGCTGTTTTTGCGCGCCAGATAGCGCGCCGCCAGCGCCGAGGTGGCGGCGGTGCGGATCGCGGTGGTCAGGGTCAGCTCGGACAACAGGCGTGGATAACCGGTCTGCACATCGGCCAGTACGCCGAAGGCGGTCACCGTCAGCAGACCGGCCTGGGTGTTTTTCGGATGGCCGTTGACGTATTTGAACGTGTATTTCTGGCCGTCCGAGATCGGCATCAGCTCGATCACGCCGACTGCAGAATGGGCGGCGACGCGCGCGCATTTATCGAATTGCGACCAGCGTAAATAGTCTTCCCTGATCATGTCAGCCATGCGCGCAATCGCGTCTTCCAGCCTGACTTTTTTCAAATGGTTCTGCATTTCCTGTGTGCCGATAAAGCTCACCATGATGTTCTCCGATATTTTTGGGGTTGCTGCCGGGACGCGCGACTTCTGCTGACAGGGTGCCGGCAATGCCGCGTCTCCTGTCTATATTGTAGCCACGGCGCAAAAAAATAAGATTGCTAAATACCATGTGCTATCGTAGATTTTGGAAATTAAATTTCTTTTATTGTGTAAATTTGTATTTAAATTTCTTAAATAGCTGTTTTGAAAAAATATATGAATAAAGGAGTAGCAAGTGGACAACTATGATCGCAGCATACTCAGGCATTTGCAGGAAGACGGCCGCATGAGCAATCTGCACCTGGCCGAGCGCATCCATTTATCGGCGCCGCAGACCTTGCGCCGGGTGCGTACGCTGGAAGAAAAAGGGGTGATACGCGGCTATGTGGCCCAGGTGGAAGCCGAGGCGGTGGGGCTGGGCGTGATGGCTTTCGTTAACTTGTCGCTCGATCGCGAACAGTTTCGCAATGTGCGCGAAGTCGAGCGCAACCTGATGGAATTCCCCGACATCATAGAATGCCATACGATCTCGGGCGACTTCGATTACATCTTGAAAGTGGTGGCGCCCGATTTGAAAAGCCTGTCGGAATTCCTGACCGACAGACTGATGCAGGTGCCGGGCGTGGCCACTCTGCGCTCGATGATTTGCCTGGAAGAGATCAAGCCGGTCAGCGGCCTTCCTATCGCTTAAAGCTGGTTAAGTATTCGGAGCTAAGTTTGCGTTTTCTCAGATGATAATGATTATTATTTATGATAGTATGAAGCGATCTTCACTCAGCCCTTGTCAGGAATGAAAATATGAAAAACTTCAAATTGCGTTTCTTGTTTGCCGCGTTTGCGGCCTTAGCCGCTAATGCCTGGTCCGAAGAAGTCGTGGTGTATTCGGCGCGCAATGAGCAATTGATTAAGCCTTTATTCGACGCGTACACCAGGCAGACCGGCGTACAAGTCAAGTTCGTCACCGATAAGGAAGGTCCGCTGATGGAGCGCCTGAAAGCGGAAGGCGCGAACACGCCGGCCGATGCGCTGATCACGGTCGATGCCGGCAACCTGTGGCAGGCCGCCAACATGGGCTTGCTGCAGCCGGTACACTCCAAAGTCTTGCAGGCCAACATACCGGCGCACTTGCGCGATCCGCAAAATCAGTGGTTCGGCCTGTCGGTACGCGCCCGCACGATTTTCTTCAATACGCAAAAACTGAAGCCGGCTGTCTTGTCGACTTACGAAGACCTGGCGGATCCGAAGTGGAAGGGCAAGCTCTGCCTGCGCACGTCCAAGAAAGTGTATAACCAGTCGCTGGTGGCGATGATGATAGAAGAGCATGGCGAAGCCAAGGCCGAGAGTATCGTCAAAGGCTGGGTCGCCAATCTGGCCACCGACGTGTTTGCCGACGATACCAAGATGATGGAAGCCGTGGCCGCCGGTCAATGCGAAGTCGGCATAGGCAATACCTACTACTACGGCCGTCTGATGGAAAAGAAACCGACGCTGCCGCTGGCGATTTTCTGGGCGAATCAGGCTGGCAAGGGCGTGCACGTTAATGTGTCCGGCGCCGGCGTGACCAAGCATGCCAAGAATCCGGCCGGGGCGCAGAAGCTGATCGAATGGCTGTCTACCGATAAGGCGCAAAACCTGTTTACCGACCTCGACCTGGAATACCCGGCCAACCCGGCCATCAAGGCGGATGCCAGACTGCAAGCCTGGGGCCCGTTCAAGCAAAATCTGATCAACGTGACCAAGGCCGGCGAAGCGCAGGCGGCGGCGGTGCGCCTGATGGATCGCGCCGGCTATAAGTAAAGTAGCGCTAGCGACTGCGGTTTGCCGCCGGCCCGGTGCCAACGCGGCAAGCTAAAAAGCTGGTCCACGAAATGCACGAAAAGAACGAAAAAATTCGCGGAAATCTGATCAATTGAATTTCTTGTTTCGTGCTTCGCGTGACTTTCGTCGACCTGTGTTTGGTTTTTTGATTATCTGAAAGTGAATGAAGTGCCAGCCATACGCCACGCGCTTTCCTCATGGTCCCTTGCCGGCTGGTCGCAGCTGTTCAGCGGCTGGCGCCTGGCGGCCTTCCTGGTCTCGCTGATCACCCTGCTGCCGCTGCTGGTGGTCTTGTCTTCCTTCCTGTCTTCCGAGCAGCAAATCTGGCGTCATCTGGCTACCTATGTCTTGCCGGATTTGCTGATCAACACCTTCTGGCTGGCGCTCGGGGTGGCCGGCGGCACTGCCGTACTCGGCGTCAGCCTGGCCTGGCTGACGGCGGTCTGCGAATTTCCCGGACAACGCTGGTTTTCCTGGGCGCTGATGTTGCCGCTGGCGATGCCGGCCTATGTGGCGGCCTTCGTGAACATAGGTTTGTTCGATTTCACCGGACCCTTGCAGACGCTGTTGCGCGACTATTTCGGCAGCAGCGCCTGGTTCCCGGCGATACGTTCGCGCGGCGGCGTGATCCTGGTGATGAGCCTGGCCCTGTATCCGTATGTGTATCTGCTGGCGCGCAATGCCTTTCTGACGCAGGGCCGGCGCGCGCTGGAGGTCGGGCAATCGCTGGGACTGACGCGTCGTGCCGGCTTCCTGCGGGTGGCGCTGCCGGCGGCCAGGCCCTGGATAATGGCCGGGGTCTTGCTGGCCCTGATGGAAACCCTGGCCGATTTCGGCACGGTGGCGGTGTTCAATTACGACACCTTTACCACGGCGATCTATAAGGCCTGGTTCGGCATGTTTTCGCTGGCGGCCGCTTCGCAGCTGGCTTCCATCCTGGTGTTGCTGGTGCTGTTGCTGGTGCTGGCCGAGCAGCTGACGCGCGGGCGGAAACGCTATCACAGCACCGGCAAGTCGCAGGCGACACGCCTGCCATTGCGGCCGCTGGCAGGCCGGTTGGCCTGCGCCTATGCCGGGCTGATCTTGCTGCTGGCTTTCGCGCTGCCGGTGGCCCAGTTGCTGCTGTGGTGCGCCGGCGTGTATGCCGAGGATTTCGACAGCCGCTATCCGCTGTTCGTCTGGCATTCCATCTTGTTGTCGGCGATGGCGGCCGTGCTGGTGGTGCTGGCGGCGCTGGTGCTGGCATATAGCCTGAGGATTTACCACGACTGGCCGACCCGTTTCTTTGTGCGCTTATCGACGCTCGGTTATGCGATTCCGGGAGCTGTGCTGGCGGTCGGCGTATTTATTCCGGTGGCCTGGCTAGACAACCAGTTGTTGCAGTGGCTGCGGCCCTGGTTCGGCGGCGGCGCTATCCTGCGCGGCACGCTGGTGGTGATGTTGCTGGCCTATGTGGCGCGCTTCCTGGCGCCCGGTTTCAACGCGATCGAGAGCGCCATGCAGCGCATCACGCGCAGCCAGGAAGAGGCGGCGCGCAGCCTGGCTTACAGCGGCTGGCGCCTGTTCTTGCATGTGCATTTGCCGCTGTTGCGCGGCGGCGTATTCAGCGCGGCGCTGATGGTGTTCGTCGACGTCATGAAGGAAATGCCGATTACCCTGATGACGCGGCCTTTCGGCTGGGATACCTTGTCGGTGCGCGTATTTGAAATGACTTCGGAAGGTCAGTGGGAGCGGGCCGCCTTGCCCTCGGTGGCGCTGGTCGTGGTCGGCCTGATCCCGGTCATCCTGTTGACCCGACACGCGGAACAATAAATGAAACAATTTGATGCCGGCGCCACGAACGCCACGAACGTAGCCGCTGGACCGCTGCTGCAATTGCAGCATGTCTCGCATGCCTATCCGACCGCGCAAGGCGTGCGCACCACGCTGGCCGACTTGAATTTCAGTCTGGATAAAGGCCGCATCGCCTGCCTGCTCGGCCCCTCAGGCTGCGGCAAGACCACCGCCTTGCGCTGCATCGCCGGTTTCGAAGCGGTCAGCGGCGGCGAAATGTTCCTGAACGGCGCGCTGGTCAGCAAGGCCGGCTACAGTCTGCCGGCCGAACAGCGCCGCATCGGCATGGTATTCCAGGATTACGCCCTGTTCCCGCATTTGAGCGTGGAAAAAAATATAGGCTTCGGCCTGCATAAGATGGAACGCGCCGCACGCCGCCGGCGCGTCGATGAATTGCTTGCCGTGGTCGGCCTGCAAGCGCTGGCTGACGCGCATCCGCACGAATTGTCGGGTGGCCAGCAACAGCGGGTGGCGCTGGCGCGCGCGCTGGCGCCGCGGCCCGAATTGCTGTTGCTGGACGAACCGTTTTCGAATCTCGATGTGGAATTGCGCGAGCGCCTCGGCCACGAAGTAAGGACTATCCTCAAGCAGCAAAACGCCACCGCGATCCTGGTCACGCACGACCAGCACGAGGCGTTTGCGATCGCCGACGAAGTCGGCGTTTTGCATCAGGGCGTGATCCAGCAATGGGCGACGCCGTACAGCATTTACCACGAGCCGGCCAATCGCTTCGTCGCCGATTTCGTCGGCGAAGGCGTGCTGATCAGGGGCACCGTGCTGGCGCCGGACCGTATACAGCTGGAACTCGGCGTGGTCAACGGCCACATGCCGCCCGATTGCTGCAGCGGCTGTCAAGTCGACGTCTTGCTGCGCCCCGACGACGTGGTGCACGACGACCAGGCCAGCTTGCAAGCCAGGGTCGTGTCCAAGGCTTTCCGCGGCGCCGATTTCCTGTATACGCTGGAGCTCGCGAGCGGCGCCCGCATTCAGTCGCTGGTGCCCAGCCACCACAACCACGCGCTCGGCGAAGCGATAGGTATACGTCTGGATATCGAGCACGTGATCGCCTTCCGCACTTGAGTTTTCACTCGCCGAACGGGGCGCGCGAGCGCTTCGGCTAGTGTGGCACTGGCTATCGGACCTTAATTTTCTTGCGCAAAATAATAGGCCAAACAATAATAGCGACTCCCTCCCTCACTGTTTATAGCAAGGACTCATCATGCACTTCTTGAAGAAAGTCAGCGTTTTGGTTTTATTGGCCGCCGGCACTACCTTGGCGCAGGCGAACGATTGCCCTTCTTGCGGCATATCGAACGCCTCCGAAGCGATGTCGCAGGGTGGTGGCATCGTCGTGCTCGGTTCAATTTCGCTGGCCGCCGCTTCCGGCACGCTGGTGGTGCAAAGCGTAGAAGCCGTGGCCGACGGTGTGACGGTGGTGCTTAAAGGTTCGGCCGACGCCGCCAGCGTCACGGTGAAACTATCCGCTCAGGCTTTACAAAAAACGGCACTGGTCAGCGGCACGGTGTTACAGGCGACGGCGGTGGCGACCGGCTATCTGCTGGTCGCCGCCGGCAAGGCGATAGCCTTCATCCCGAACGAGGCCGGTCAGGCCTTGCTGCACCACGCACGGGCTAAATGATGACGGCGCGCCGCCGGTTTTTCCTGTGCGTGCTGTGGCTGGCGCTGGCGCTGCCGACGACCGAGAGTTACGCCGGCCGCGCTTGTGAAGAACCGCAACTCGACCCGAACAAACTCATGCAGGAATTGGAACTGGCGCAAAAGACCAAGTTGCGCCTGGACCAGAGCCAGGCCGAGGTGGCGATCATTGCGCGGGTCGGACAAGATCTGTCCAAATACCACTTGCGTTATTCCCATCTGGGACTGGTCCGGCGCCAGACTGACGGCCGCTGGAACGTCTTGCATGAATTAAACCAGTGCGGCACGGCGGAGTCGGAATTATTCGACGAGGGTCTCGGCAATTTTTTCATGGACGATCCGTTCGCGCTGGAAACCTTGATCCTGATTCCCGCGCCCGCAGTGCAGGCAAAGCTGCGCGCCGTGCTGGAATCGGGGCAAGCCAGGCAATTGCATCAAAAGCGTTACAACATGCTGGCTTACGCGTATTCCACCGCTTACCAGAATTCGAATCAATGGGGTTTGGAAGTGCTGGCCGCGGCGCTCGCCGGCGACGTCAGCATAGCCGGGCGGGAGCAGGCGCAAGCCTGGCTGAAGCTGGCTTCCTATCAGCCGACCACCCTGCAAATTCCGGCCATGACCCGGCTCGGCGCCAGGGTGTTGCGCGCCAATGTCAGTTTCGACGATCACCCCATGGACAGGCGCATGGCCGGCCAGATAGCTACCGTGACGGTGGAGTCGGTCGCCAGCTTCTTGCTGGCGCGCGAACCGGCCACGGCGCAAATCGTGCTGAGTTATCCTTAACGCCAGTCGGGGCGAGCTGGACTGACGGGAGCTCCTTAGACCAAAATACTAGCGGGTGACGGCAAAGCGCAGCGCGAATTTCTTGAAATGGCGATAGCTGGCGCCGAGCTGCTGCAAGGCGTCCTGCGTTTCGGTGAGCGCGCCGCCTTGTTGCGCGAAGTTTTCTTTAAATTCTGCAAACGCCGCTTCCAGCACGACGGCCAGTTGATGGTTGTACAGGCGGCCGTAATTCAGGTGACGGCGTTTAATGCGTAATTTCATGGGGTTTCCTTTCAGTGAGGGGCGGATTATAAAGCAAGCGCGGCCGCGAGTACTTGCGACTAGCGCCAGCCGAACAGCATGTGGCGCGCCAGCACGGCGCGCGCCGGCTTGAGCAGATCGAGCAGGCCGAGTCCCAGGCCGAGCAGCGCCTGGCTGGGGCTGCCGTCGGGCGCGCTGGCGAATATGCGCGCCAGGCTGTCGGTCAGGCGTATGGTGCTGCGGCGGTCGGCGGCGCGGCGCTGCACGAAATCCTGCAGGGCGGCCGGGGTCTGCGCTTGCGCCAGCACGCTCGCCAGCACGGCGGCGTCGCGCAAGCCGAGGTTCAGGCCCTGGCCCGCTACCGGGTGCAGGGTTTGCGCGGCATTGCCTATGCTGACCGTGCGCGCCGTCACTTGTTCTTGCGCATTCAGACCGAGCGGAAACGCATGGCGCCGGCTCAGGTGCTGGAAGTGCCCGAGGCGCTGGCCGAACGCGCTTTGCAATTCGGTGCGGAACGCCGCATCGTCGAGCGCCATCAGGCTATGCGCCGTGGCGGGCCGTACGCACCACACCAGCGCATAGCCGTCGCCTTGCGGCAGCAGGGCCAGCGGGCCTTGGGCTGTGAAGCGCTCGAATGCGCGCCCGGCGATAGGCGCGCTGCATTTCACATGGGCGATGATGCCGGTTTGCTGGTAATCGTGGCGCAGTCTGCGCTGCGCCTGATCGTCGAAGGTGCCGCCTTCTGCCTGCACCAGGATCTGGCTGCTGAGGCTGCGGCCATCGGACAGCTGCAACTGCACCTGCTGGTCGCTTTCTTGTATTTGTTCGACAGCGAGCGGGCGCAGGAAGGACAGTGGCGTGGCGGCGATGCGCTGTTGCAGCGGCTGCACGATGTCGCCGTAGTGCGCCACGTAGCCGAGCGCCGGCAAGCGGTAGTCGGCGCAGTCGATCAGGGTGCGGCCGAAGTGGCCGCGGCGCGAGACGTGGATGGTGGCGATGGCGGTGGCGCGCACCGGCCAGGCCTCTATCTCGGCCAGCAATTGCTTGCTGCCGTAAGACAGGGCGATCGTGCGCGCATCCTGGCTCGCTTGCTCGGCAGTCTTGGCGTCGAGCAGGGCGATGCGCTGCGGGTTTGCGCCTTGGCGCAGCAACATCAGCGCCAGCGCTTGCCCGACCGGGCCGGCGCCGCAAATGGCAATGTCGAAATCGGTGTTTTCCATGCTGCTTATTTGTTGTCTATTCACAACTATTCAGGTTGCAATGTGGATGCGTTGAAATGTGACGGATATTCCCTCCACCTTTAAGGGGGAGGGTTAGGGTGGGGGTAAAAACTTCGATCAACCATGTCGATATTTTTGACCGTTCGACCCCCATCCCAACCTTCCCCCTGCCCGGGGGAAGGAGCGTTCATAGCAAGTTGAATAGTAACGGTCATTTGCTGTTCATTTGTTGATCGTGCCGCGCATTTCAGCTTCGATTTCGGCCACGGTCTTGGGCGTGTCGCGCGACAGGTTCAGGTGGCCGTCGGGCGTGATCACGATATCGTCTTCGATACGTATGCCGATATTCCAGAATTCCGGCGGCACGCCTTCGGCCGGGCGCACATAGATGCCAGGCTCGACGGTGATCGCCATGCCGGGCTGTAGCTGGCGGTGCGGCTTTTCTGCGCCGACCTTTTCCGTTTCGCGGTAGCGCCCGACGTCGTGCACATCGAGCCCTATCCAGTGGCCGGTGCCGTGCATGTAGAACTGGCGGTAGGCGCTGGCGGCGATCGCTTCCTCCAGCGTGCCGACCTTGTTTTTATCGAGCAGGCCGGTCTCCAGCATGCCCTCGGTCAGCACGCGCACCGCGGCGTTGTGTCCGTCCATGTAGCGCGCACCGGGGCGGGCGCATTCCAGCGCGGCGTTTTGCGCGGCCAGCACCAGTTCGTACAGCGTTTTTTGCGGCTGGCTGAATTGGCCGTTGACCGGAAACGTGCGCGTGATATCCGAGGCATAGCTGTCGAATTCGCAGCCGGCGTCGATCAGCACCAGCTCGCCATCCTTGATCTGCGCGTGGTTGGCGCCGTAATGCAGCACGCAGGCATTGGCGCCGCCCGCCACGATGGCCGGGTAAGCCGGCGATTGCGCGCCCTGGCGGCGGAATTCGTGCAAGAGTTCGGCTTCCAGTTCGTATTCAAACTTGCAGTGACGTGCGGCGCGCATGGCGCGCGCGTGGGCCACGCCGGAGATGCTGGCGGCCTTCTGCATCAGCGCGATTTCGCCGTCGTCCTTGAACAGGCGCATCTCATCGAGCAGGGCGAGTATATTGACGGTGGTGTCGGGCACGGTGACGCCGCTGCGCGCCTTGCCGCGCACGCTGTGCAGCCAGGCTTGCAGGCGGCCATCGAGCTCGCTGTCGGCGCCGCTGCAATAAAACAGCGTAGGCGCATCGGCCAGCAATTCCGGCATCTGCGCATCGAGTTCGGCTATCGCGTAGGCGGCGTCGAAACCGTAAGCCTGTTGCGCGGCGGCCGGGCCGTAGCGGTAGCCGTCCCAGATTTCTCGCTCGGGATTTTTTTCGCGGCAAAACAGGATAGAGCGTTGCTGGCCGGCGCTGGCGACCAGCACCAGCAAGGCTTCCGGCTCGGTGAAACCGCTCAGGTAATAAAAATAACTGTCGTGCCGGAACGGGAAGCAATTGTCGTTATTGCGGATGAATTCGCGTGCGGTCGGGATGATGGCGACGCCGCCGCCTTGCGCCTGCATCTGCGCCAGCAGGCGCTGGCGACGTTCTATCCAGGAAGCGTGGCTCATGCTGGTTTCCCTGTCAGCGGCGCATTCAAGGCGTCCAGTTGTTGCGGGGTGCCGAGGTTATGCCAGACACCGCGATACAGTTCGCCGCCGATGCGGCCTTGCTCTGCATATTCACGCAGTAAGGGACCTAGCCTGGCGTGGTCGCCGGGGCGGATGTCGGCGAACATCTCGGGCCGGTACACGCCGACATTGCCGAAAGTGACGCGCGGCGTGCCTTCGTTGGCCAGGCCCATCAGGGTCAGGGCGAAATCGCCGCCCGGATGGAAATCGGGGTTCTTCACCATGTACAGCCAGGCGATATCGCGCTGCCCGGCCGGATGCGGATTGCCCCAGGGGTCGTTCTCTTCCAGCGTGTTCAGGCATTCGGAAAAATTGAAATGCGGGATGTAGATATCGGCCGAGACCACGATGAACGGCGCCTCGCCCAGCAAGGGCAAGGCTTGCGCGATGCCGCCGGCGGTTTCCAGCGCCACCGCTTCCGGCGAATACGCGATGCTGGCGCCGAATTGCGCGCCGTCGCCGAGCGCGTCTTCTATCATGTGGCCCAGGTGGGCGTGGTTAATGACGATCTCGGTGACGCCGGCTTTCACCAGGTTCAGGATATGCCAGACGATCAGTGGCCGGCCGCGCACTTTCAGCAAGGGCTTGGGGCAGCTGTCGGTCAGCGGGCGCATACGTTCGCCGCGGCCGGCGGCAAGTATCATGGCTTTCATGGAGACTCCGTCAGAAGGTGTAGCCGACCTGGGGCGCTTTCTGTTCCAGCTGGTCCAGCAGACGCAGCAGCGGCACCAGTTCCTTATAGCGGTGCGCGGTCTTGCGTACGTATTCCAGCACCAGCGGCATATCGGCCAGATAATTATCCTTGCCGTCGCGGTGCGACAGGCGGGCGAAGATGCCGAGTATCTTCAGGTGGCGTTGCAAGCCCATCCATTCGAAATCGCGGTAAAAGCTGTCGATGTCGGTCGCCACCGGCAAGCCGGCGCGTTTGGCTTTTTCCCAATAGCGTATGGCCCAGTCCAGCACCATTTCTTCATCCCACTGCACATAGGCGTCGCGCAGCAGCGACACCAGGTCGTAAGTGATGGGGCCGTACACCGCATCCTGGAAATCGAGTACGCCGGGATTGCCGGGTGTGCCCTGGCCCTGCCACATCAGGTTGCGTGAATGGTAATCGCGGTGCATGAATACTTGCGGCTGCGCCAGCGCGCTGGCCGCCAGGTGTTCGAACACCTTGTTCAGTGTTTGTTGTTGCGCCTCGCTCAGGCTGACGCCGAGGTGCTTGCCGAGATACCATTCGCTGAAAATATTCAGTTCGCGCAGCACGAAGGCGCGGTCGTATTCCGGCAATACCTCGGGCTGGCTCTGGGTTTGCAGCAGGATCAGCGAGTCGATCGCATCCTGATATAGCTGGTGGGCGTTGTCGTGCGTCAGCACCTGGGCATAGGTTTTCTGGCCGAGGTCGCTCAGCAGCAAGAAACCTAGCTCCAGGTCTTGCGCCAGCACGGCCGGTACCGTCAGATGGCAGGAACGGAACAGGGCCGCCACCTTGACGAAGCTCGCCACGTTTTCCATGGGTGGCGGGGCGTCCATTACGATATAGCTAAGACCGTCGGCCGCTTCCAGCCGGTAATAGCGGCGGAAGCTGGCGTCGGTCGAGGCCGGGCGCAGGCTGGAGAGCTGCAATTGCGGGGCGGCGATCTTGCTCAGCCAGTCCAGCAGCGCCGACTGGCGGTCGGAATCGGGAGCGGAATGAGCCGGTGTTGCGTTAGTAGACATGGAATTAAAGTAAAAATGGAAACAGGTGCGTGCATGCTTAGGGTGGTTTGCCAAGCATTTCCCCTATAATAGGCGATTGATTTCTGGCGGCTGGTCTGAATGACCGCGGCCAGCGTGCTAGCCCAAACGCTTAATGACCTTAGAATACATGCGCAGGAAACCCGTATTATCTCATTCGCCGCTGTTTCCTACTATCTCCGCGATTGTCGTGGCTGTGCTGGTTCCCGCCTTCTTTGCTCAGGCGCAGGCGCAAGCCCTCGTCTCCAAAAATAGCTCTGCCAGCCAGGATAAAGCTGCCGGCAAGGATGATAAGGATGCGCCGACCGTGATCCGCGCCGAAAAAATCAGCGGCCGGCCCGAGCGTTTCATCAATTTCGATATCGATGTCGAAGTCGTCAAAGGCGGCACCACGCTGTATGCCGACCGGGCCACCTACCGCAATCTGGAAGATCAGCTGGACGCCAGCGGCCATATCCGCATGCAGCGCTACGGCGATTGCTATAGCGGCGACACGCTTAGCCTGCAACTCGACAGCGGCGCCGGCTTTGTCACCCATCCGGTCTACAAACTCTTGCGCAGCAATGCCCAGGGCCGTGCCGAGCGCATCGATTTTGAAAGCGAGGAGCGTTCCACCATCCAGCAGGGCACCTACAGCACTTGCGAAGGGCCGGACCCGGACTGGTATCTGCGCGCCGATACGCTCAAGCTCGATACCGGACTCGATACCGGCGTGGCCGGCAAATCGGTGGTGATATTCAAAGGCGTGCCTATCATGGCGACGCCGGCGCTGACGTTTCCGCTGTCCGGCGCGCGCCATTCGGGTTTGTTGCCGCCGGTACTCGGCGCCTCGTCCAAGGGCGGGCCGGAGTTGACGCTGCCGTATTACTTCAATATCGCTCCGAATCGCGATCTGACCGTGTATCCCAAGCTGATTGCACAGCGCGGCTTGCAACTGGGACTGGAAGGGCGTTATCTGGGCGAAACTTATGCCGGCGAAACCAGCGTCGAGGGCTTGTCGAACGACAGGCAGACCGGCACTAACCGTTATGCGCTGGCCTCGGTCCATCAGCAAAAACTGCTGCCGCAGCTCGATTTTTCCTGGAATATCAACACCGCTTCGGATGACGATTATCCGGCCGATTTTTCGCGCAGCATCACCAAGACCGCGCAGCGCCTGCTGTTGCGGGAAGTCAATCTGGTGTATTACGGCGCGTTCTGGAACGCCGCCTTGCGCACTTCCAACTACCAAGTCTTGCAAGATGCGGCGGCGCCGATTGCGCGGCCGTACGACCGCATGCCGCAATTGCAACTGCATGCAGAGCAACACGATGTGCTGGGGCTGGACTGGTCGCTCGATACCATGCTGACACGCTTCTGGCATCCGAGCATGGTGCGCGGCGACCGCGCGGTGTTTAATCCGCAAGTCTCGCTGCCGCTGGTGCAGCCCGGCTATTTCGTGGTGCCGAAATTATCGCTGCACGCCAGCAATTACCATTTGCAGAATCAGGCGCCGGGACAGGATGTCGACTTCCATCGCTTGGTGCCGACTTTCTCGCTCGATAGCGGCCTGGTGTTCGAAAGGCCGGCCAGCCTGTTCGGCCAGGACCTGACGCAAACGCTGGAGCCGCGCCTGTTTTATGTGAAGACCCCTTACCGCGATCAGAGCGCTTTCCCGAATTTCGACAGCGCCCTGGCCGATTTTAATTTCGCCCAGATTTTCAGCGAAAACCGCTATACCGGGCACGACCGTATCGGCGACTCGAATCAGATCACCGCCGCCCTCGTGTCGCGCTACATAGAAGGCAGCGGCGACGAGAGCCTGAAGCTGGCGATAGGGCAGCGTTTCTATTTCAATACCCAGAGAGTGTCGCTCGACAACAGCGTCAACCCCAGTCGTTCGGATTTGCTGCTGGCCGCCGCCGGGAAATTGTCGCCGAGCTTAAGCGGCGAACTGGCCCTGCAACTGAGCCAGACCGATCATCAATCGGTGCGCGCCAACTACGGCTTGCGCTGGCAACCGGCGCCCAAGAGCGTGTTGAATGCGGCATACCGTTTCCAGCGCGGCACTTTGGAACAAGTCGATTTTTCCGCGCAATGGCCGCTGGCGCAGCGCTGGTATGCGGTGGGCAGAAGCAATTATTCGCTGCTAGACAAGAAGCTGGTGGATAGCCTGGGCGGTTTCGAATACAAAGACGATTGCTGGTCTTTCCGTTTCGTGGCGCAGCGCTTCGCCACTTCGAGCGCGGTCAGCACCACCGCATTCTTTATCCAGCTGGAATTGAACGGATTGGCGCGCTTGGGATCGAATCCGATTGATGTATTGAAAAGAAATATTTCAGGCTATCAGCCTATTAATGAACGTTAATCAGTGCGTGCGTCCCCGCCATCGCGGCCCGGCTGTTTATGAAACGGGGACTAACGTGTATATTGCAGCTTTTGCCCGATTCAGCAGGGCCAGGGTTTAACAGGAATTCCGGATCACTATGCGACATCACATGAAACAAGGTAGTTTATTCTCGCTTCTGGCAATGAGCTTGCTGGTCAGCCATGCGGCATGGGCGCAGACCACGCCGGCTGCGGCCCCGGCCGCCAACGCGGCGGGCAAATCGCAAGTCATCAACAGCATCGCGGTAGTGGTCAACGACGAGGTGATCACGCGCCAGGAACTCGACGAGCGCGTACGCGCGGTGGAACGCCGCCTGACTGCGCAGGGCACGGCCTTGCCCGATCGCGCCGACTTGAAAAAGCAAATGCTGGAACGCATGATACTCGACCGCGCCCAATTGCAATTGGCAAAAGAAAACGGCATGCGGGTCGACGACATCATGCTGGACCGGGCCATGATGCGCCTGGCCGAACAAAACAAGATGCCGCTGCAAGAATTCCGCAACCAGATCGAACGCGAAGGCACGACTTACGCCCAGTTCCGCGAAGAGATACGCGACGACATCATGATGCAGCGCATACGCGAGCGTGAAGTCGACAGCAAGATACAAGTGTCCGAATCGGAAGTCGATAATTTCCTGGCGGCCGAAGCCAATTCGCAAAGCGCCAAGCAAGAATTGAATCTGGCGCAGATACTGGTGCGCATCCCGGAAAACGCCTCGCCCGACCAGATCGCCCAGCGCCGCGCGCGGGCCGAAGAAGCCTGGCAAAAATTGCGCGCCGGCGCCGATTTCGCCAAGATGGCGGCGACTTATTCTGACAGCGCGGAAGCCCTGAAAGGCGGCGAAATCGGCTGGCGCGAGCAAGACCGCTTGCCGCAGCTGTTCCTCGATGCGATCAATAAAGTCAAGGTCGGCGAGGTGTCGGAAATCGTGCGCAGCGCCAACGGCTTTCACATCGTCAAGCTGAGCGGCAAGCGCGCCGCCAGCGCGAGCAAGGCCGGGCCGGCCGGCGTGCAGCAAACGCATGTGCGCCACATCCTGCTCAAGGTCAGCCAGATCGTGACGGCTACCGAGGCGCGCCAGAAATTGCTGGAAATCAAGCAAAAACTCGACAGCAAGAGCGCCAGCTTCGAAGAACTGGCCAAGACGTATTCGAATGACGCCTCCGCGGCCAAAGGCGGCGACCTCGGCTGGATCTATCCGGGCGACACCGTGCCGGAATTCGAGCAGGCGATGGATAAGCTGGCCATCAATGAAGTCAGTCAGCCGGTGCAATCGCAGTTCGGTTTTCATCTGATCGAGGTGACCGAGCGCAAGAGCGACGACGTCTCCCAAGACCGGAAGCGGACGGCGGCGCGCCAGGCCGTGCGCGAACGCAAAGCCGACGAAGCCATGCAAGACTGGCTGCGCCAGTTGCGCGACCGCGCCTACGTCGAGTACCGTCAGGAAGAAAAATAATGCCCCAGGCCCGCTTGCCGGCGATCGCCCTGACAGTCGGAGAACCGGCCGGCATCGGGCCGGAAATCTCGCTGCGGGCCGCCTGGGCTTTGCGGCATGAAATCCGCTCGGTATTGCTAGGCGACGCCGCTTATCTGGCGATGCTGGCGCATGAAATCGACCCGGCGATCAACCTGATGGGAGTTTCCCAGCAGGCGCTGCGCAACGGCGGCTTGCCGGCCTGCGGCGCAGACAGACTGAGCGTGATCGACTGCCCGCTGAATGCGCATGTGGTGGCCGGGCAACTTGATGCGCGCAACGGTCGCGCCGTGCTGCAGACGCTGGATGTGGCGATAGAAAGCGTGCGGCAAGGTTGGTGCGACGCCATCGTGACCGCGCCGCTGCAAAAAAGCACGATCAACGACGCCGGTGTGCCGTTCAGCGGCCACACCGAATATTTCGCAGAAAAAACGCAGACGCCGCAAGTCGTGATGATGCTGGCTTGCGAAGCGAACGCCTGCTTGCCGCAGCCCTTGCGCGTGGCGCTGGCGACCACCCATTTGCCGCTGAAGGAGGTGGCGGCGGCGATACGCTACGACGATTTGCTGCGCACGCTGCAAATCATCCACAGCGATTTGCGCAGCAAATTCGGCTTGCCGCAGCCGCGTATCCTGGTCACCGGCCTGAATCCGCATGCCGGCGAAAACGGCTATCTGGGCCGCGAAGAAATCGACGTCATCGCGCCGGCATTGCGTCAGGCGCAAAGCCTGGGCATAGACGCACGCGGGCCGTATCCGGCCGACACGCTGTTTCAGCAAAAATACCTGGCGCAGGCCGATTGCGTACTCGCCATGTACCACGACCAGGGCTTGCCGGTGCTTAAGCACGCCAGCTTCGGCCTGGGCGTGAATATCACGCTGGGCCTGCCGCTGATACGCATTTCGGTCGATCACGGCACCGCGCTCGATCTGGCCGCACTCGGCACCGGTCATGCCGACATCGGCAGCATGCAAGTCGCCATGCGCACCGCCGCCGGCATGGCTAAAAATCTTTAGAAAATATGAAACATATCCCGCGTAAACGTTTCGGCCAGAATTTCCTGACCGACCAACTGGTATTGAGCCAGATTATCCGTGTCATCCACCCTCAGCCGGACCAGACCATGGTGGAAATCGGCCCCGGCCTGGCGGCCATGACCCGCCTGTTGCTGCAAGGCTTGACGCAATTGCACGTGGTCGAACTCGACCGCGACCTGGTGGCGCGCCTGAAGAAAAATTTCGATCCCGCAAAACTGATCGTGCACGAAGGCGATGCGCTGCAATTCGATTTTTCCACGATTGCGGTGCCGCCTGGGAAGAAATTGCGCGTGGTCGGCAACCTGCCTTACAACATTTCCAGCCCTCTGCTATTCCATCTGGCCGAGATCGCGCCGCTGGTGGAAGACCAGCATTTCATGCTGCAAAAGGAAGTGGTCGAGCGCATGGTGGCCGAGCCGGGCAGCAAAACCTACGGCCGCCTGTCGGTCATGCTGCAGTGGCGCTACCACATGGAGCTGATGTTCGTGGTGCCGCCCGAGGCGTTTGATCCGCCGCCGAAAGTCGATTCGGCGATCGTGCGCATGATCCCGAGAGCGGAGCGGCTGGCCTGCGATGTGAAAAAGCTGGAAGCGGTGGTGACTAAGGCCTTCTCGCAGCGCCGCAAGGTGGTGCGCAATTGCCTGGCCGGTTTGCTGACGGAAGCGCAATTGATAGCGGCCGGCGTCGATCCGCAAGCGCGGCCCGAGACCATAGCGCTCGAGCAATACGTGAATCTGGCGCGCCTGCTGGAGCAGGCAGCTGGATAAAACAATTTAACAATATATTTTGGGAAACACGGATTTATTCTGATTTCGTCATCCCCGCGAAAGCGGGAATCCACCTAAGTAGTTGATTTACATGGATTCCCGTTTTCGCGGGAATGACGCTTTTTGAGTTAATCTGCGTTTACTTTGCATGGCCGGACGATATGAACATCACCCTCACTCCCGAATGGCAAGCCTTGCTGGCGCACCAGACTCGCCTGCAAACTCAGCATTTGCGCGATTTGTTCGCGGCCGATACTCAGCGCTTCCGGCATTTTTCGGTCGAGCTGGAAGGCTTGCTGGTCGATTATTCGAAGCAGCGCATCGATCAGCCTGCGCTCGATAGTCTGCTGGGCCTGGCGCGGCTGTCCGGGGTGGAGAGCTGGCGCGACCGCATGTTCGCCGGCGAAAAAATCAATTTCAGCGAAGATAGGGCCGTGTTGCATACCGCCTTGCGCCATACCGATTTCACGCCTTTCCCGAACGC
>JACPWS010000069.1 GCA_016196925.1 Burkholderiales bacterium
TAGGTGCAAATCGCAGTTGTTCTGGCGTAGAATTCATGTCGGGCAAAGTCCTGTTGGTGTTGACGAATGCGTTTCTTGATAACTCTCATTCTATCAATCACTTACGGCGATCTTTGCCCTTTTTATGCAAAATTCAGGCTAAGTGTTTGATTTACATGGATTCCCCCTTGCAGGGCGCGCTTGAGCAGGCATGCTCAAGTCGTTACGCAGGCGGGTAGCAGGCTACCCGAAACCCCTGCTTCACCTTGCGCGGGGATGACGACTTTAAGATTACGGTTAAGTCGAACGGCATTCCACATGCCGGAATTTTTCGTGCTTTTCGTGCCTTTCGTGGACAACTCTTCAAATATCCACAGGATCAACTTCCAGCGACCAGCGCAGCCGGCTTTTCATGCCGCGCAGCAAGCCCATCCACTCGCGCAAAAACGCTTGCAGGGCCGGGCGCGAGGGGGACTCCACCAGCAGCTGGGCGCGTTCCAGGTTGGCGACGCGGGTCATGGTCATGGGGATGGCGTCGTTGATGGTGATGCCTTCCATCGCCAGGCAAGTCGCGGCTTGTTGCAGGAAATCCAGTGCGGTCTGCAAGTCTTTCGCTTCGGCGCGCAGCAGGGCCTGGTACAGGAAGGGCGGCATGTGGGCTTGCCGGCGTTCCTCCAGCAAGTCGGCGGCGAAGCTGGGGTAATCGTGCGCCATCAGGGCGTGGTACAGCGGGTGATCGGGGTAGCGGGTCTGGATCAGGACTTCGGACGGGTTGCCGCCTTCTTTCCGGGCGGCGCGCCCGGCGCGGCCGGCGACTTGCATCAGTTGCGCGAACAGTCTTTCGCTGGCGCGGTAATCTTGCGAAAACAGGGCGGCGTCCGGGTTCAGCGCGGCCACCAGGGTCAGGCCTTTGAAGTCGTGGCCCTTGGCCACCATCTGGGTGCCGATCAGGATGTCGACTTCGCCCTCGTGCACGCGCTGGAAGGCGGCGGCGGCGCTGCCTTTCAGGCGGGTGGAGTCGGCGTCGATACGGAACACCCGCGCTGCGGGGAAGATCGCGGCCAGGCTTTCTTCCAGGCGCTGGGTGCCGCGCCCCAAGGGTTGCAGGTCGATGTTGCCGCAAGTCGGGCAGGCGCGCGGTATTCTTTGCTCGAGGCCGCAATGGTGGCAGCGCAGGCGGTGGTCGCCCTTGTGCATCACCAGGTGGGCGCTGCAGCGGGTGCAGTCGCTGATCCAGCCGCAGGCGTCGCACGCCAGCACCGGGGCGTAGCCGCGCCGGTTCAGGAACAGCAGCGATTGCTCGCCCTTTTCCAGCCGCTGCCGGATGGCGGCGACCAGGCGCTGGGTCAGGCCTTCGCTCGGTTTTTCGCGCTCGAGGTTGATCAGCTTGACCACCGGCAACACCGCATCGCGCACCGCGCGTTCGCGCAAGGCCAGCAAGCGGTAACGGCCGTTCTGGGCGGCGTGCCAGCTTTCCAGCGCGGGGGTGGCGGAGCCGAGCACTACCGGGATTTTTAGCTGATGGGCGCGCCACACCGCCAGGTCGCGCGCCGAGTAGCGCAAGCCTTCTTGTTGCTTGTAGGAAGGGTCGTGCTCTTCATCCACGATCAGCAATTTCAGCTGCGGCACAGAGGCCAGCATCGCCAGCCGCGTGCCGAGCACGATGCGGGCGCGCCCGGTGTGCGCGGCCAGCCAGTGTAGTAGGCGCTCACCTTCGGCCATTCCGCTGTGCAGCGTGGCCAGCAGCAAGCCGGGAAAACGGGCGCGGATATGCGCCTCGAATTGCGGCGTCAGGTTGATTTCCGGCACCAGGATCAGCACTTGCGCGACGGCATCGGCGGCCAGCACGCGGGCAGCGGCTTGCAGATAGACTTCGGTCTTGCCGCTGCCGGTGACGCCGAACAGCAGGTGCGGCGCGAAGCCGCTGGCGCGGCCGATGGCGTCCAGCGCGGCCTGTTGCTCGGGATTCAACACCGGCTCGGCGGCCGGTGTGGCGTCGTCTTGCGGCGGCAATTTCGCCAGTTTTTTCAGGTTGCGCTGTAGCGAGACCGGTTTCAGCGCTTTCAGGTTTTTCGGCAAGGCCGGCAACGCGACTTCACCCAGCGGCCTTTGGTAATACTCGGCGGCGAAGCGGCACAGCGCCAGCCAGTCGTCGGCCAGCGGCGGCAAGTCGGCGCGCAGTTCCAGCACGTCGCGCAATTTCTCGGCCGGCACCGCGGTTTCTGTGACGACTTCCAGCACCAGGCCGACCACTTGCTGGCGGCCGAAAGGCAGCAGCGCCAGTTGCCCGGCTTGAGGCGGCGCGGCGCCCGCTGACGGTGCAATCCAGCGGTAATCGAAGTGGGTGGCGAGCGGCGTATCAAGCGCGACGCGGAGAATAAACTGTTCCACGGACTTAAGGTAAGCCCTGAAAAGGTGCGCTAACTATTGATTTCATAAGGTCTTTTTGACATATCCACAGTTTCTGTGGATAACTTTGTGGAAAAAGGTAGTTCGCCATCGGTTTTCGCCAGCGTTTGCGCGGCTTTCAACAAAATGCCCATTCTGAAAGCAAATAAATATGTCCTTTAAAAACAATGTCTTAGAAAATAATCCCGGTTCCCATCAATATTTTTTCAGGTTTATTTTATAACTCACCGGTTTTGTGCATAACTAACGAAAAAAAAGCAAGTTTACGCAAAGAATGTTGCGGCTATTTTATTAGTTTTCCAAGGCATTCTGCCCTGTAAGGCGCACCAATGCTAGGTTTTGCATAGCAACATGACGGTTTAACAAGGCAATCCGGGCTTATTGTTTTGCCAGCCCTTTGTTTGCCATGCTGTCATGCCTAAAATGCCTCAAAACCGTGGCCTACGAAAGGAAAGAAAGGCACAACAAAAACGAAATCGTTTTTGTTGTCATCCCCGCGCAGGCGGGGATCCAGCTACCTGTTTAATTTACATGGATTCCCGCCTGCGCGGGAATGACGAAACGGAGGGTGCTTTTTTTTCGTGATTTTCGTGTTTTTCGTGGACACCAGCTCTTAGCTCAGCGTCCCGCCTGCCGCATCTGGCGGCTGTGCTCATGCACGGTCTCGACCAGCACGCTGACCGCTTCCGGCGGGGTGAATTGCGAAATGCCATGGCCGAGGTTGAATACGTGGCCGTGACCGGCTGCCGGCTGTCCATACGATTCCAGCGCGGCGATCGCTTGCTGGCGGATCTGCGCCGGTTCGGCAAACAGCACGGCCGGGTCGAGGTTGCCTTGCAAGGCGACTTTATCGCCGACCAGGGCGCGCGCCTGGCCCAGGTTGACGGTCCAGTCCAGCCCGACCGCGTCGGCGCCGATAGCGGCGATCTGTTCCAGCCACAGACCGCCGCCCTTGGTGAACACGATAGACGGGATGCGCCGGCCGTCCTGCTCTTTTTGCAACTGGTTCACGATATCTTGCATGTATTTCAGCGAAAACTCTTGGTAAGCGCCGTCCGCCAGCGCGCCGCCCCAGCTGTCGAAGATCATCACGGCTTGCGCGCCGGCGGCTATCTGGGCGTTCAGGTAAGCGGCCACCGCGTCGGCATTGGTGCGCAGGATGCGGTGCATCAAGTCCGGCCGCTGGTACAGCATTTTCTTGACGGTATGGAATTCGCGCGAGCCCTGGCCTTCCACCATATAGCAGGCCAGCGTCCACGGGCTGCCGGCGAAGCCTATCAGCGGCACGCGCCCGTTCAGCGCGCTGCGGATCTGGGTCACGGCGTCGAACACGTATTGCAGGCTGCCGGCCGGCGGCTGTTGCAGCGCCAGCACGTCTTTTTCATCTTTCAGCGGGCGCTCGAATTTCGGGCCTTCGCCTTCTTCGAAATACAGGCCGAGGCCCATCGCGTCCGGCACGGTCAGGATGTCGGAAAACAAGATGGCCGCATCGAGCCCATAGCGGTCGACAGGCTGCAGCGTGACTTCGGTGGCGAAGCCGGGGTTCTTGGCCAGGCTCATGAAGGAACCGGCGCCTTTGCGGGTGGCGCGGTATTCGGGCAGGTAACGGCCGGCCTGGCGCATCAGCCACAGCGGGGTGTAATCGGTTTCCTGGCGTAGCAGGGCTTTGAGGAAGGTGTCGTTCTGGAGCGGCGCAAAATTGCTGGACATGGTTGCTTTCGGTAATGCGTTTTTTAATTGCATGCGCTGGCCTGAGGCTGGCGGCCTTATCCCCCCCCGGCCGGTGAACGGGCGTATCCGCCCGGCCAGACCAGGCAGCGCTTTGCTTGAAAAATGGAATACCCGACATTATCGCTGATGCGGCCGAGATCGGCATCTGATCTGGCGCAATCGCGATAATTTGCCGCTTAAATTTTTTTGCGAACTGTGGATAACTTTGTGGATAGCTTATGCAGTTTGCCAGCTTATCTCCGCTTTTTGATGATGCGCGCCAGCTATCTGCTGTAAGTCATTGATTTTATTCGGACAAAATTATATTCGGCGCAATAGTTATGTATTTATCAAAAAGATCCCGCCCCGGCCGATTGTGCATAAGTCGGGGCCTCAGGGCCGCCTCAGACGCATTTCTCCAGAAAAACTTTTAGCGATCAAGCGGGCGGCAGCGCCGCCTTACTCCACCTTCAGTTGCCGGAAGTCGGGGTTGCCGGGCGGATAGCGCAGCTTCAGGCTTGCCAGTTTTTCCAGCACGATGCGGGCGACCGCCAGGTTGCGGCGGGTCTTGGAATCGGCCGGGATCACATACCAGGGCGCATGGTCGGCGTCGGTGGCGCTCAGCGCTTTTTCATAGGCGCGCTGATAGCTGTCCCAGTGTGCGCGCTCGAGCAGATCCTGGGGGTCGAATTTCCAATGCTTGTCGGGGTCGGCCAGGCGCTCTTCCAGCCGCGTTTTTTGCTCTTGGCGTGAAATGTGCAAGAAAAATTTCAAGATCACGGTGCCGGTCTCGGCCAGCATGCGCTCGAAATCGCGGATCTGGGCATAACGCCGTTCGCATTCGGCCTGGCCGATGCGCTGGTGCACGCGGCCGACCAGCACGTCTTCGTAATGGCTGCGGTTGAAGATCACCACTTCGCCCGATCCCGGCACTTCGCGGTGGACGCGCCACAGGTAATCGTGCTCTTGCTCGGCCACGCTGGGCGCCCGGAACGCAGCCGTGCGCGCGCCGAGCGGATGGATCTGGCCGAACACGGCGCGCACCGTGCCATCCTTGCCGGACGTGTCCATGCCTTGCAGGATGATCAGCAACTTGTGCTGTTTGCCGGCGTATAACTTGTCCTGGAAAGCAGCGATCTGTTCCGCCATATGCAAGACTTGCAATTTTTCGGCCGCCTTGGCCTCCGCCTGCTCGGCGCCATCGGCCATCCTGGCGTCGGCGTCTTTCAATTGCCAACCGGGTTTTACCCTGCGTAGTGCGGCGCTATCCACTCGGCCCTCCCGGTAGCAGATTAAATCAAAAGGCGTCATTCCCGCGCAAGGTGCAGCAGGGAATTCGGGTGGCATGCTACCCGCCTGCGTAACGACTTGAGCATGCCTGCTCAAGCGCGCCCTGCAAGGGGGAACCCGTGTAAATCAAGCACTTAGGTGTATCCCCACTTTCGCGGGGATGACGAAATCAAAATAAATCCGTGCTTCCTTAGCGCTAAAAGCGCAAACGATGTTCGGTTTTCGTGCATTTATCCATCACGACCTGCAAGCCGGCCAGCTCGGCCTTGCGCGCCGCGGCCGGATGGGAGATGCCGAGCTGCATCCAGATACAGGGCGCCTTGATGGCAATCGCTTCATCGACCAGCGGCGGGATATCTTCCGCCTTGCGGAAGCAATCCACGATATCGATGGCATGTTCGCCGGCGGCCTCGCTCAGGCTGGCATAGCAATGCTCGCCGAGTATGCGGCTGCCGGCCGCGGCGGGATTCACCGGAATGATGCGGTAGCCTTGCGCCTGCAGATATTCGGCCACCTCGTAACTGGCGCGCTCGGGCCGGGCCGACAGGCCGACCACGGCGATGGTCTTGCTGCGCGCAAGCAGGGCGTCTATTTGTGCGGAAGTGGTCGGCATAATGGGGAGGGGGAAAAACAAAAAGACAGCCTGAGCTGCCTTTTCATTGTACTGCGATGTACCGCAGCCGGCGGCAAAAATTGCCGCCAACCGTTTAACGCTTTTGACGCAATTTCTGAATTGCCGCCAACTGGGCAATCGCGGTAGCCAATTCGGCCTGCGCTTGCGCATAGTCGATCTTGGAATCGCGGTTGACCAAAGCTTCTTCCGCCAGTTTCTTGGCTTCGTTCGCTTTCGCTTCATCCAGGTCGTGACCGCGTATCGCGGTATCGGCCAGAACCGTCACCGTGCCCGGTTGCACTTCAAGCAGGCCGCCGGCGACGAAGACGAATTCGTCTTCGGTCTTGCCAGTAACCTTGATGCGCACCGCGCCCGGCTTGATGCGGGTGATCAGCGGCGTGTGTTTTGGATAGATACCCAATTCACCAGCCTCACCCGGCAACGCGACGAATTCGGCTTCGCCGGAGAAGATGGACTCTTCTGCGGAAACCACGTCAACGTGAATAGTGTGTGCCATGTTGGACCCTTTTAAATTGCTGAATTGCCCCTCCCCTTCAAGGAGGAGGTCGGGGGGGATGGGTTTCTATAAAAATCTGCGACGGATTTTAAGAATCCCATCTTCACCCTGGCCCTCTCCAATTCAATGAACGGGAGAGGGGACAATATTAAGCAGCCATTTTCTTGGCTTTTTCGATCGCTTCGTCGATCGTGCCTACCATGTAGAACGCTTGCTCAGGCAGGTGATCGAGTTCGCCGGAAGCGATCATCTTGAAGCCCTTGATCGTGTCTGCCAGCGAAACGTATTTACCAGGGGAACCGGTAAACACTTCAGCAACGTGGAAAGGCTGGGACAGGAAACGCTGCATTTTACGTGCGCGTGCAACCAGTTGCTTGTCTTCAGGAGCCAGTTCATCCATACCCAGAATCGCGATAATGTCGCGCAATTCTTTGTAGCGCTGCAGCGTACCCTGAACAGCGCGCGCTGTTTCGTAGTGATCTGCACCAACCACTTGCGGGTCGAGCTGGCGCGAAGTCGAATCGAGAGGATCGACCGCAGGGTAGATACCGAGCGAAGCGATGTCACGGCTCAAAACAACGGTGGAATCCAAGTGAGCAAACGTCGTCGCCGGGGATGGATCGGTCAAGTCGTCGGCTGGCACATACACGGCCTGGATCGAAGTGATAGAACCAGTCTTGGTCGAAGTAATACGCTCTTGCAAGCGGCCCATTTCTTCGGCCAGCGTAGGCTGGTAACCCACGGCGGAAGGCATACGGCCCAGCAGCGCGGAAACTTCGGTACCGGCCAGTGTGTAACGGTAGATGTTATCGACGAAGAACAACACGTCTTTACCTTCGTCACGGAAGCCTTCGGCGATAGTCAGACCGGTCAGAGCCACGCGCAGACGGTTGCCTGGCGGTTCGTTCATCTGGCCGTACACCATCGCAACTTTGGAGTTCTCCGGGTTTTCCAGATCAACCACTTTGGCGTCAGCCATTTCGTGGTAAAAGTCGTTACCCTCGCGAGTACGCTCACCGACACCGGCAAACACGGACAAGCCGCTGTGCGCCTTGGCGATGTTGTTGATCAATTCCATCATGTTAACGGTCTTACCTACACCGGCGCCGCCGAACAGACCGACTTTACCGCCTTTAGCGAACGGGCAAACCAGATCAATAACTTTGATACCGGTTTCCAGCAATTCTTGCGAAGGGGACAGTTCGTCGTAAGCCGGGGCTTTACGGTGAATCGAGGCTGTCTGCTCGTGGCTGACCGGACCGCACTCGTCGATAGGGTTACCCAGTACGTCCATGATGCGGCCCAGCGTTGCTTTGCCGGTCGGGACCATGATAGGGTGGCCAGTGTTAGTGATAGTCATGCCGCGACGCAGACCGTCGGAAGTACCGAGAGCAATGGTACGGACGATGCCGTCACCCAATTGCTGCTGCACTTCCAGCGTCAGCTCGGAGCCTTCCATTTTCAAGGCATCGTAAATCTTAGGCATCGCGTCGCGCGGGAATTCAACGTCCACCACAGCGCCGATACACTGAACGATTTTGCCATTAGCCATGTTCGTTCCTTCAATAATTATTTATACAGTTTAGACCGCTGCCGCGCCGGCGACGATCTCGGAGAGCTCTTTGGTAATGGCGGCTTGACGGGTTTTGTTGTAAACCAGTTTCAACTCGCCTATCACGTTACCTGCGTTATCGCTGGCTGATTTCATCGCCACCATACGGGCCGATTGTTCAGACGCCATGTTTTCAGCGACTGCCTGATAAATCAGCGCTTCTACATAACGCACCAGCAATTCATCGATCACCGTGACCGGATCCGGCTCATACAGGTAATCCCAGGAATGGTTACCCTTGTCGCCTTCCAGCTTGGAGGCTGCCAAAGGCAGCAATTGCTCCAGCACCGGCTCTTGCTTCATGGTGTTGATGAACTTGGTGTAACACAGGTAAACCGCATCCAGCTTGCCTTCCTGATAGGCGTCCAGCAATAACTTGACTGGGCCGATCAGCTTGTCCAGGTGCGGTGTATCGCCGAGTTGCACTGCGTGCGCCACGACTTTTGCACCGACCCGGTTCAGGAAACCTAGACCTTTATTACCAATTGCGACCGCTTCTATTTTTGAACCCTGAGCTTCGAGTTCACGCATTTTGTTGGTGACCAAACGCAAAACGTTGGTATTCAAGCCACCGCACAAACCCTTATCTGTCGTTACAACGATCAGGCCGACCTTCTTGGCCTGATCTTGCTGAATCATGAAAGGGTGCGTGTACTCTGGGTTGGCCTGCGACAAGTTAGCAGCGATATTACGAATCTTTTCACTGTAGGGACGAGCCGCACGCATCCGGTCTTGCGCCTTGCGCATTTTGGATGCGGCGACCATTTCCATCGCCTTCGTGATCTTCTTCGTATTTTCTACGCTCTTGATCTTGCCACGTATCTCTTTACCTGCAGCCATGA
>JACPWS010000002.1 GCA_016196925.1 Burkholderiales bacterium
AATAATTGTGGAAACTGTATCGAACATTGAAATTGCGAATGGGGGTGGGCTGCTACTTCGGTTGGCGAACGGGGGGCGACCATCGTACCAATATGTATATCGTGCGGCTGCAGGTGTGTATTGGGATCAAGAACAATTTGCATTCAAGCTCGCTGCTAGGACAGACGACGATTACGCCAAGTGGTTTGCACACATTTTAAAGATTTTAGAAGACGAAATGGGGCTGCAACTTCGTCTTTCGGATGAAATTACGTGGATCAACATACCTGACAAGGTCAAAGAAGAAATTTTGAGCATCGCCATTTAGCACGTCACTCGACACTCCGATCACTTTGCGCTGCTCAGCTTGGCGCCTACTCAATAAGATGTGCATCTTCCTGTTTTAGAATCATTGAAATTCCATTTGCAATAGTCCCATTTTGGGATTATTATGCAGGTATGCGAATCATATCAATATCCACTATTAAATCGTTTTGGGAAAGCAATCCCGCATTCATTGATGCGAAGGAGCCAGCACTTGCGTGGTATCGTCATGCACTTAAAGCTGACTGGGATTCTCCCAATAGTGTAAAGCTAGATTTTGGTCAAGCCAGTATTCTGCAAGATGGTCGCGTTGTTTTTAATATTGCAGGAAATAAATATAGGTTGGTGGTCTGGATAAATTACCCGTACCGCGTGATTTACGTTCGATTTTTTGGTACGCATAAACAGTATGACAAAATTGACGTGCAAACTATTTGAAGGTGATGAAAATGGATATTAAACCGATACGAACTAAAGCGGATCATAAGGCGGCACTTAAAGAAATTGAGTCGCTTATGATGGCAAAATTTGGTTCTCCAGACGGCGATAGACTTGATGTTCTGGTGACATTGGTTGAAGCCTATGAAAACAAGCATTTTCCTTTGGATTTGCCCGATCCAGTTGAAGCAATTAAATTCCGAATGGAGCAATCTGGTTTATCGGTTAAAGACCTTGAACCCATGATTGGAAAAAGCAATCGCATCTATGAAATTTTTAATCATACGCGGCAATTGACCTTGCCGATGATACGGCGCTTACATTCTGGGCTTGGCATTCCTGTTGAAAGCCTGATCAAAGAATATCACTCGTAGTCTTAGGAGCAGATAGTGCATCATCCATTTAACTTGACGCTCGACACAAACGCTTTGCGCTGGTCAGTTCGTCGTTAGACCGCTTTCTACCATGCGCTACTCCGACATTAAAAGACACTTAAAACCGTATGGCATCGTGGCCCGCCGCAAGACCACTATCAACCACGCCTTTGCCGCTGCTGTCGCGCCATGCGACGAATTCGATGATCAAAGAATTCAAAAAGCAATTGGCCTTCTCGGGCAAGACTCCGGTTCTGACCTCATTTGCGTATATTGCAATGAACCTGCGGAAACCTGGGATCTCGGCCCTTCTTCGAAGGGCTGAGCGGCCTTACATCGCTCCGCGTCGACGGAACACGGTTAACGGCCGCGACAGTGGAACATCTCGTAACACACGCACCGCTAGATACTCTTTGGCTGGACGGCAAGCAGGCGCCGCCTGAGTGCATTGCGGCGCTTGCCGTTCACTCGCACCTTCGCAATCTTTCCCTTGTCGGACCAGCGGTGACGAATGAGACCATCGCTTCTCTTCGACGCTTGGTTCGGCTTCGCCGAGTCGCCTTGCTCCGCTCGTCAGTGACCGACCGAGGCCTTGAAGCTCTTGCCGGATTACCCGCACTGGAGGACCTGACATTGAATGGTAGTACGGGGATCACGGATCGAGCGGTTGAAGTAGTCAAGAGCATGAAAGCTTTGAAGCGGCTGTGGCTTCCGCACACCAGCGTTACGCCAGGTGGCCTAGCCTCCTTCGCAAGCGCCTTGCCCGGCATCACCATATGGCCCACCGAAGCGTGGCTTAGGACACAGCGTGGCTAACAACAGGTTCCAGCGGACGTCGGCGCCTTCTGGCGCCGGCTACCTCGCTTCGCTCGGCACCGCTGAATCTGGGCGTTATGCGCGAATGGAGTGGTTGATGGACAAAGCTCTTGGGTATCTCCTCGTTATTTGTCTCTGCGAGCACTAAAATTCGCCAGCTTAGGTTTTCTGTGCGCCACGCTTAGGCTTGTTTTCCTGCAATTTATTGGCTTGCCTGAAGCGATTTTGACCCGCAATGCGTAGCAGGCGAAGGAATTTGGGACATTCGAAATGCTTAGCCGCTTTGCAGACCGCCGCATGACGCAGCCCGTCGCGCATAGAGCTCAGTTCTTTAATTTTTCTGTCCAGCTCGTCCGCCTTGGCCAAGAGCATTGCCCGGTTGATGTCGGGCTCTGCACGCGTAAACATGTCGCCGATCTCATCCAGCGAGAAACCGGCGCTGCGCCCCAGAGAGATCAGCGCCAGCCGCTGCATCACATCGGCGCTGAACAGTCGGCGCAAGCCATTTCTTCCGCTGGAACGGATCAGTCCTTTTTCCTCGTAAAATCGTAAAGTGGAGGCGGGTAATCCAGACGCCTTGGCGACCTCAGCGATATCCATACTTTCACCTGTTGTATTAATGCTTGACTTCAAGTCGACTTGAGCTTTTATCCTAGCGCAGTACACTAGCTGGCGCAACGCTTAAACCAGTAAGCTGGTGACGTGGTAGTTAAACTTGAAAAATTTTAGGAGTCGATATGGAAGCAGATTTTTGGCATCAAAAATGGGAGCGAGGCGATATCGGTTTTCATGAAAGCGCGGTAAACGCCTTACTCATAAAGCATTTCGAAAAACTGAATCTGGCAAAGGGCAGTCGTATCTTCCTGCCCTTGTGCGGCAAGACGCGCGATATCGCCTGGTTGCTGGCCTGCGGGTACAGCGTTGTCGGCGCAGAACTGAGCGAGCGTGCCGTTAAGGACTTGTTCGAAGAGCTTGGCTTGCAGCCGGAAATCGAGAAACTTGGGGCATCGGTGCGCTATCGCGCCAAGGATATCGACGTGATCGCGGGCGACATTTTTGCCCTGTCCGTGGAAATTCTCGGCCCGGTAAATGCGATTTACGACCGCGCCGCTCTGGTTGCCCTGCCGGCCCCGCTGCGCGGGCAATATGCCGCGCATCTGATAAACATCAGCGCCGCAGCGCCGCAGTTGCTGATTTGTATCGAATACGAGCAACGGCAGATGGATGGCCCGCCGTTTTCGGTAAACGCGGCCGAAGTCGAACAACATTACGGCGCAACTTACCGCTTGAAGTCTGTCGAAAGCAAGCCTATCGTGGGCGGATTGAAGGGAAGACTTGCTGCAACGGAGAACGCCTGGTTGCTGGAAAAATTCCATCGTTAAATTGAAGGTCTATGTCTGGCGTTGAGTAGATATTGCAGCACTTAATGTCGTACCGCTCGGACAGCAATGTTGGCAGTGGATTGCCTCTCTGATACGATCAGGAGGCTTGGTAAAATGCAAATCATACGCAGCTTCGGTTTTCATCAGATATTTGTGCGCTAAGCACAGCGCAAGTCTTGAAAACCAGGCTGCAAGGGTATTTTGCGGGTTTCCCAAAAAAACCTTATCCGTCACGAGTCCAGATACGCGTCAAATTTGTCCGGACTTATCTAGTTAGACCTCTTTAGCTTTTCAAACCCTAGGAGCCAAGTGATGCGTGATCTACAAAGAATCGGCGGGCTTGCGGCGCTGACTGAAGCCCTGATTTACGTGGCGGTGTTTGCATTTTATGGCGCCGTCTGGGATTTTCCTGCGAGTGCCGGCACGGCGCAAAAGCTGGCTTTTTTCGTTCAGCATCAAACCAGGCTGGCTAGCGTCAATCTGCTCGGCTACGTGGTTTTCGGCATCTTGCTGGCGGTGTTGGTGCTGGCGCTGCACGAGCGTCTGAAGCACAAGGCGGCGGCGCTGGCGCAGCTGGCCGCCGTGTTCGGCCTGGTGTGGGTAGGGCTGGTCATCGCCAGCGGCATGATCGCCAATATAGGTTTAGCGGCGGTCGTCAAGCTTGCCGGCGCGCAGCCGGAACAGGCGGGCGCGCTCTGGTCGGCGATTAACACCGTGGTGGAAGGCCTGGGCGGCGGCAATGAAGTCGTCGGCGGTCTGTGGGCCTTGCTGGTCAGCAGCGCGGCGCTGAAAGGCGACGCGCTGCCGCGTACGCTCAATTACCTGGGCGTGCTGGTCGGCGCGGTGGGCGTACTCACGGTTTATCCGGCCGAAGTGCTGACCGGGATTTTTGGTGTGAGTCAGATCGTGTGGTTCGCGGGCTTGGGGCTCTTTATGCTGCGCAAGGACCAGGGCGTTTCGCAAGCGCTCCGCGTTCCGGCATAGGGCGGGACAAACCATGACAACCGGCACCTATACCAGGGGCGATCCGGTCGCGCAGCGCGGGAGCCTGGCAGCGTTTTGCATACGGCGGAAGGGGGGAAGCAGGGGTTTCGGATCGCACCCGATCCGCCTGCGCAACGGTGTTCGCTTGCAAGCGAATATGCGCCCTGCAAGGGCTGCGCTTTTCCGCCCTACATGCCAGGGACTGCGTTAAGCCCCTGGAGAATAAAAAAATGCCGGGTACCCCCGGCATTTTTTATAGTGCTACTACGGGACGAACGCCGCACGATCACAGCACAAAATGGCAAACGTAATCGAGCATTTCCAGCGTTTCGATTTCGAAACTGGAATGCGCCGGTATGTTGAATTGCTGGCCGGCCTGGTAGGTTTTCCATTCGGTTTCGCCGTCCAGGCGGACGCGGCATTTGCCTGCGTTCAGTTCCATGATTTCCGCCATGCCGGTCTTGAACATCAGGCTGGACGGGAAAATCACGCCTACCGATTTGCGGGTGCCGTCGTTCAGGACGACGGTGTGCGAAACGCATTTGCCGTCGAAATAGACATTGGCTCGCTTGACGACGCTGACGTGATCGAATTGGTTTTGCATGGTGCTTTCCTCAAAAAAACGGCCCTTGCGAACCGTTAGGGAAACGCAGATTAATTCAAAAAGCGTCATTCCCGCGAAAGCGGGAATCCATGTAAATCAAACACTTAGGTGGATCCCCGCTTTCGCGGGGATGACGAAATTCGATTAAATCCGTGCTTTCTTAGTTTTGCAAAAAATTACAGACCGCGTTTGGCGCGGGCGTTGGCTGCGATGCGCATGCGCAGGGCGTTCAGCTTGATGAAGCCGCCGGCGTCGGCCTGGTTGTAGGCGCCGCCGTCTTCGTCGAAGGTGGCGATGTTCATGTCGAACAGCGAATCGGTCTTGGAATCGCGCGCCACGGTGATCACGTTGCCCTTGTACAGCTTCAGGCGTACCCAGCCGTTCACGGTTTGCTGGGTGTGGTCGATCAGGGTTTGCAAGGCCAGACGCTCCGGCGCCCACCAGTAGCCGTTGTAGATCATGGAGGCGTAGCGCGGCATCAGGTCGTCTTTCAGATGGGCGACTTCGCGGTCCAGCGTGATCGATTCGATCGCGCGGTGCGCGCGCAGCATGATGGTGCCGCCCGGGGTTTCGTAGCAGCCGCGCGATTTCATGCCGACGTAGCGGTTTTCCACCAGATCGAGACGGCCGATGCCGTGTTTGCCGCCCAGCTGGTTGAGGGTGGCCAGCACGGTGGCGGGCGACATGCGCACGCCGTTGACGGCCACGATATCGCCGCGCTCGTATTCCAGGTCCAGGTATTCAGCCTGATCCGGTGCGGCTTCCGGGCTGACGGTCCAGCGCCACATCGATTCTTCGGCTTCCGCGCTCGGGTTTTCCAGATGGCGGCCTTCGAAGCTGATGTGCAGCAGGTTGGCGTCCATGGAGTAGGGCGCGCCGCCTTGTTTGTGCTTCATGTCGATTTCTATGCCGGCGTTTTCCGCGTATTTCAGCAGTTTTTCACGCGACAGCAAATCCCATTCGCGCCACGGGGCGATGATCTTCACGCCCGGCATCAGCGCATAGGCGCCCAGTTCGAAACGCACCTGGTCGTTGCCCTTGCCGGTGGCGCCGTGCGAAATCGCGTCGGCTCCGGTTTCCTGGGCGATCTCGATCAGGCGTTTGGCGATCAGCGGACGCGCGATCGAAGTGCCGAGCAGGTATTCGCCTTCGTACACGGTATTGGCGCGGAACATGGGAAACACGAAATCGCGCACGAACTCTTCGCGCACGTCGTCGATGTAGATGTTCTCAGGCTTGATGCCGAATTTGATCGCCTTGGCGCGCGCCGGCTCCAGCTCTTCGCCCTGGCCGAGGTCGGCGGTGAAGGTGACGATTTCGCATTGATAATGATCTTGCAGCCATTTCAGGATGACCGAGGTGTCCAGACCGCCGGAGTAGGCGAGGACGACTTTTTTGATATCGCTCATGATGTGCTTTCTGAGATTGCGGGAACTATTCGAAATTAATTGCGTAACTATTCAGACCGGTGGCAGCGGCGGTTTTCACCTCCCCTTTCAAGGGGGAGGCCGGGAGGGGGATGGGTTTCCTTTGCGACGGAAACCCATCCCCACCCTAACCCTCCCCTTGAAGGGGAGGGAATATCCTGAGTATTTGAACGTCTCGCATATAGGGGACTGAACAAATACATTAATTGCGTAACAAATGTAGCTGGCGTTTAGCGGATTTCTCCCACCACCAGGTATTCCAGCAAGGCTTTCTGTACATGCAGGCGGTTTTCGGCTTCATCCCACACTACCGATTGCGGGCCGTCGATCACGCCGGCCGAGACTTCTTCGCCGCGGTGCGCCGGCAGGCAATGCATGAACAGCGCATCGGGATGGGCGCGCGCCATCTTGGCTTCGTCCACGATCCAGCCGTCGAAGGCGGCCAGGCGCGCCTGGTTCTCGGCTTCGTAACCCATGCTGGTCCAGACGTCGGTGTTCACCAGATCGACGCCGGCGCAGGCGTCGGACGGATTCTGGAACACGGTGTAATGGCTGGCGTCGGCGCTGACCAGGTTCATGTCCATGTCATAGCCTTTCGGCGTCGAGACATGCAGGTGGAAGCCGAATACTTGTGCGGCTTGCAGCCAGGAGTACAGCATATTGTTGGCGTCGCCTATCCACGCTTCCACCGGTTCGCCGCGGCCCAGCTGGCTGTCGCGCGTGTTCAGGTAAATCGCGGCGCCGCCAAGCTGATGCATGCCGGCCTCGAAAGAGAGACGGGTGCGGGTGGAATTTTTCTCGAACACCATCACCAGAGTGCGATCGAGCAGCGGATGATAAGTCTGGTAAGCCTTGAAACGCTGCTTGATGATGCGGGCGCGCTGCATCACGTAGTCAAATTCAGCGAGCGTGAAGTCGGAAAACTGCAGGAAGTGTTTGATAGCCATAAATAAAACCGGCAGCAAGGGGAGCCTGCTGCCGCCTGTTATAACTACCCCATTATAAGGGATTAAATCGGCTTTCCCATATTTAATTCAGGAAAGCGGTCATTTGAATAAAGTTTTGCTATGTTTTCTGCTGCAAGCGATAAAACGCGCTTGCTGGCTTCACTATATCTGACAAAAATCGGATTTGTCTGTATTTGTGAAATTTCATAGTTATTCAATACCCGACCGTCTGCGCCGATTCGTGCACCAGCTGCTCGAATAACTCATGGCGCATGCCGGCGATAGTCCCGCCTTGCACCGCGGCCAGGACCGCGCAGCCCGGTTCGCTGTGGTGGTGGCAATTGTAGAACTTGCACAGTCCCAGATGCGGCAGAAACTCGGGAAAGGCGCGTTCCAGCATGCCTTCGCTCAGGTGGTGCAAGCCGAACTCCTGGAAACCCGGCGAGTCGATCACGTAAGAATCGGCATCCAGGTGATACAGGCGGGTAAACGTGGTGGTGTGCTTGCCGGTGTCGAGCGCGGCCGAAATTTCGCGGGTGGCGATTTCTGCATCCGGGATCAGCAGGTTGATCAGCGAGGATTTGCCCATGCCGGACTGGCCGATCAGGATCGTGCTCTGGCCTTGCAACAAGGCGTGCAGGGTCTGGCGGGTGGCTGCCGGTTCGGCCTTGGCCGAGACTTCATGCACCGCATAGCCGAGGCCGGCGTACAGGGCGACCCGTTCGCGTGCCTTAGTCAGCGATTCTGTGACGTCGATCTTGTTCAGCACTAGCAGCGGCTTGATGCCGGCCGATTCCGCCGCCACCAGCGCGCGCGACACCAGGTCGTCGGTAAAGCTCGGCTCGGTGGCGACCACGATCAGCAATTGCGTCAGGTTGGCCGCCAGCATCTTGGATTTATATTGATCCGAGCGGTACAGCAGGGTCTTGCGCGGCGTGATCGCTTCGATCACGCCCTGGTTCTTGGAGGTCAGCGCAAATTGCACCAGGTCGCCGACCGCGACGTCGCTTTTTTTGCCGCGCGTCACGCAATGCAGTTTCAACGTCTGGCCCTCGACTTCCGCCTGCACCAGGTAATGGCGGCCGTGCGCCGCGATCACCAGCCCTTGCAAATGCTTCATCAGGAAAAACTTTGCTGAAAAATCGCGTCTAGCTTGGCGGCGCAGATGAAGTCGTTTTCCGAAATGCCACCCTTGCCGTCATTCACGGTATGCGTGTCGAACTTGACCACGCAGCGGTTATAGCTCACCACCAGTTCCGGGTGATGGTCTTCGGCGTGGATCACGTAGGCGATCGCATTGATGAAGGCCAGGGTTTCGTAATAATTCTTGAATTGGTAAGTCTTGACGATGCGCGCGCCGTCTGGTTCCCAGCCCGGCGTCGCGGCGAAATAAGCGGGCAGGCTGGCGGCGTCCAGGCCGGTTACTGTGTGCTGCGATTTTTTTGCCAGCAAGTCGGTAGTCGTGAGCATGGTGGTCTCCTTAGTGAGCCGGTGCAGCGAGCAATTTGTCGATGCGCACCGAGGCCGGCGGGTGTGAGTCGTAAAACGCCGAATGCAGAGGATCGGGTGTCAGGGTGGATGCGTTGTCTTCATACAGCTTGACCAGGGCCGCCACCAGGTCGTCGGCCTTGGTGTACTTGGCAGCAAAGGCGTCGGCTTCGAATTCGTGCTTGCGCGAGCTGATCGAGGTCAGCGGCGAGAAAATGAAGGTGAATACCGGCAGCGTCAGCATGAACAGGATCAGCGCCATCGCATCGTTGGCCGCCAGCAGCATGGGATCGACCCCTAGCCCGGTATAAAACCAGACTTGCTGCTTCAGATAGCCGAGCAGCGCCAGGAAGGCCAGCGAGACGGCGAATATCACCACCATGCGCTTGACGATGTGCTTGAGCTTGAAATGGCCGAGCTCATGCGCCAGCACCGCCTCGATTTCCTGCGGCGCCAGGCGCGCCAGCAGGGTGTCGAAAAACACGATGCGCTTGGAAGCACCAAAGCCCGAGAAATACGCGTTGCCGTGCGCGCTGCGCTTGGAGCCATCCATCACGAACAAGCCCTTGGAGGCGAAACCGACGCGCCGCATCAAGCCTTCGATGCGGCTGCGCAGAGCTTCATCGGCCAGCGGCGTGAATTTATTGAACAGCGGCGCGATCACAGTCGGGTAGATCAGCATCATCAACAACTGGAAACCGCTCCACACCAGCCAGGCGTACAGCCACCACAGCGCGCCGGATTTTTCCATCAGCGTCAGCATCACCCAGGCCAGCGGCAAGCCGATCGCGGCGCCGAGCGCGGCGCCCTTCAGCATGTCGGCGAAAAACAGGGCGGGCGTCATCTTGTTGAAGCCGAATTTTTCTTCGAGCACGAATTGAGAATAGTAAGAAAACGGCAATTCCAGCACGCTGCTGACGACGGCAAACGCGGCCAGCAAGGCTATCTGGTAAGCCATGCCGGGGCCGGTCAGCTTCAGCACCGCGACCGCCAGCGCCTGCAGGCCGCCGAACAGGGTGAAACCGACCAGCAGGGCGGCGTTGAACAGCAGCAGCCACATATCGAGCTTGGTCTTGGCTATCGTGTAATCAGCCGCTTTCTGGTGCGCCGCCAGCGGGATTTTTTCGGCAAACCGGGCCGGCACCGTCGCCCGGTGGTGCAAGATGTGGCGGATGTGGCGCGACGCCAGCCAGAAGCGTATGGCCAGCGTCAGCAGCAGGAAGGAAATGAATAAAACCGAAAAGGTGAGGGAAATCATGGGAAAATGCGATATTCGATCAGTATTAGCTAAGGAAGAATTATGTCACAAGCGACCGACCTGCAAACAAACGCCGCGATTCCGGCCCGCCCGAATGAAATGAATCTGGTCTGGGTCGATATGGAAATGACCGGCCTCGACCCCGATAGCGACCGCATCATCGAAGTCGCGGTAGTGGTGACCGACTCGCAATTGAATGTGCTGGCCGAAGGCCCGGTGTTCGCGATCCACCAGTCGGATGAAACTTTGAACAAGATGGACGCCTGGAACAAGGGCACGCATGGCCGCTCCGGCCTGATCGAGCGGGTCAAGGCGTCTACCGTGTCGGAAGCCGACGCCGAAAAGGCGCTGGTGGATTTCTTGAAGCATTTCGTGCCGGCCGGCAAATCGCCGATGTGCGGCAACACCATCTGCCAGGACCGCCGCTTCATGGTGCGCGGCATGCCCAAGCTAGAAGCTTTCTTCCACTACCGCAACCTGGATGTCTCGACCCTGAAAGAATTGTGCCGCCGCTGGAAACCGGAATTGATGTCCGGCTTCAAAAAGCACCAGAAACATACGGCGCTGGCCGATATCGTGGAATCGATAGAAGAATTGAAATACTACCGTCAGCACTTCATCAAAGAGTAATTGCTGGCAAGTGGAATGAAAAAAAGGCTACGCAATCCGTAGCCTTTTTTGTTCAACGCATATCTTTTGCAACGTCATCCCAGCGTGCTTTTAGCTGGAATCCAGTGACTTTCGGAATGCGTGGAACGACACTGGATTCCGGCCTGCCGGAATGACGATTCGATGTGTCTCGTTACGCTAAAGCATTGCGGAGACTGAACGCAAATGGCGTCTTTGGCTTAGCCGCTGGCTGAATTAAACGCCCAGCAATTCCACTTCAAATATCAGAGTCGCATTCGGCGGAATCACGCCGCCGGCGCCGCGCGGGCCGTAGCCTAGGCTGGATGGGATGGTCAGGATGCGGGTGCCGCCGATTTTCATGCCTTGCACGCCTTCATCCCAGCCCTTGATCACATGGCCGGCGCCGAGTGGGAAGGAGAACGGGTCATTGCGATCCTTGCTGGAATCGAATTTCTTGCCGGCTGTGCCGTCGGCGTTTTGCAACCAGCCGGTGTAATGCACGACAACGTGGTTGCCGGCCTGGGCTTCGGCGCCTTCGCCGACAACTTTATCTTCGTATTGCAAGCCGCTTACTGTAGTGATGGTGGACATGATTTTTCCTTTTCTTGGTCAAAAACTGGCGCAATTGTAGAACAAAAATTCGCGGACCGGCGCATGGCCGGCCTTTTTGTCTGCGCGGCGCCGCGCGTTACCGGCAGGGGGCGTGCGCGTTAAAATGTCCGCCGTGCCGATTTTTTCATTCATTTCCCCAGGCAAGCGTGCGGGCGACTGAACCAAAGCGGCGCAGCCGGCGTCTATGTCCGGTGATAAACATAAATAGGGTGAAACCGATGTGCGAACGGGAAGCGGGGCTATGGATATAGCGGCAGTCATACGGGCCTGGGGCCGGGCGGTCGCGACGCAGCTGCATTACCGCATGTTGCTGCTGACGCTAAGGCCGTTTCTGGCCGCCTTGTTGCTGTGGAGCGTCGCCATGTGGTGGGGCTTGCAAATGCTGGTCGATTTTATCCAGGACTGGTTCGTGCTGCACCGCGCTTTCGACACGGCCGGCGAGGTGCTCGGCTGGTTCGGCTTGCTGGCGTTCAAGGCGATGCTGGTGCCGCTGGTCGCCATGTGGCTGTTACTGCCGCTGATGATTTTCACTGCCTTGTTATGCATAGGCGTGTTCGCCATGCCGGCCATCAGCCGCCATGTAGCGGCGCGCTATTATCAGCAACTGGAGCAGCGCCGCGGCGGCAGCCTGATCGGCAGCCTGTGGGTTGCGCTGTCTTCTTTCGCGATGTTTGCCGTGCTGTGGCTACTGACCCTGCCGCTGGCGCTGTTGCCGCCGCTCAGCCTGATCTTGCAGCCGCTGTTGTGGGGCTGGCTGACATATCGCGTGATCGTCTACGATGCGCTGGCGCAGCATGCCGATGCCGCCGAGCGTCAATTGCTGATACGCTCGCAGCGCGGCCCGCTGCTGCTGATCGGCACCGTGGCCGGCCTGTGCGGCGCCGCTCCCGGCTTGCTGTGGCTGGGCGGGGTGATATCGGTGCTGTTCTTGCCGCTGCTGGCCGGGGTGGCGATCTGGCTGTATGTGCTGGTGTTCGTGTTTACCGGCTTGTGGTTCCAGCATTATTGTCTGTACGCCTTGCAGCAGCAAAGAGCTGCCGTAGCTAACTAATCAGGAGAAAAACATGGCGATAGGTTTGATCATCATCGGCGACGAAATCCTTTCCGGCAAGCGCAGCGACCAGCATTTAAGCAAGATGATCGCCTTGCTGGCGGCGCGCGGCCTGCAACTCGACTGGGCCGAATACATCGGCGACCAGCGCGCCCGCATCACCGCCACGCTGCAGCGCAGCTTTGCCGGCAACGATATCGTGTTTTCCACTGGCGGCATAGGCGCCACCCCGGACGACCATACGCGCCAGTGCGCCGCCGCCGCGCTCGGCGTGCCGCTGGCCTTGCATGAAGGGGCGAAGCAGCTGATACAGCAAAGAATGATGGATATGGCGGCCGAGGCCGGCAAGAGCGTCGACCTGAGCACGCCGGACAGCCTGCAACGCCTGAAGATGGGTGAATTCCCGCAAGGCGCCGAGCTGATCCCGAATCCGTATAACAAGATCCCCGGCTTCGCCGTCCAGAACCACTATTTCCTGCCCGGCTTCCCGGTGATGGCCTGGCCGATGATGGAGTGGGTGCTGGACACCTATTATCCGCACCTGTTCCACCAGCAGCCGCATGCCGAGCAAGCGGTGCTGGTGTACGAAATCATGGAAGCGACGCTGACGCCGCTGATGGAAGCCTTGGAAGCGGATTACCCGCTGATCAAAATCTTCAGCCTGCCGAGCGTCGGCAACGCCCAGCAGCGCCGCCATATAGAGCTGGGCGTGAAGGGCGAGTCGCAACAGGTGGCCGCCGCGTTCGCGCAGATGCGGCAAGCGCTGGACGGCTTGCAGGCGGAATACGTGCCGCTCTGACGGGCGCTTTCAGGCTAAAAATACTGGGGGGGTGTATTTTTCAATCGCCTTTAAATTCGCTGACGACAAGGCGTTTTTGGCTGATACTCCCCATAAAACACTAAATTAACGGACTTACTCGCGATGCCCACAGACTTGAATTCTTCTTTCGCCACGCCGTATGAATGCGGCAACCAAAACCAGACCACCAGCTGGGACGCTTGTATGGCGTTTTATCGCAGGCTGGCGCAAGCGTTTCCGCACGTGCTGCAATTCAGCCAGATCGGCGTGTCGGATGCCGGCTTGCCGCTGTATGCCGGCGTCGTCACGGCGGACGGCGTGTTCGGGCGCGAACAGCTGAAGCGCGAACGGCGGCCGGTTTTTTTCAACAATAACGGCATCCACCCCGGCGAGCCGGAAGGCATAGACGCCTGCATGGCGCTGGTGCGCGATTTTTGCCTGCAGCCCGCGCGCCTGGCCGCGCTCGGCCAGACCGTGTTCCTGTTCATCCCGGTCTACAATGTCGACGGCTGCACCAACCGCAACAATACTTCGCGCGTGAATCAGGACGGGCCCGAGCAATTCGGCTTCCGCGGCAACAGCCTGCATCTCGATCTGAACCGCGACTTCGTCAAATGCGACAGCCGCAACGCGCAAGTCTTCAATCAATTCTTCACGGCCTGGGACCCCGATGTGATGGTCGACACCCATACCTCGAATGGTGCAGACTATCACTACACCATGACCCTGATCCCTACCCAGCCCGACAAGCTGGGCCATGAGCTCGGACCGTTTTTGCGCGGCACCATGCTGCCCGCGATCTACCGCCAGATGCAAGCGCGCGGCTGGCCGACTTGCCCGTATGTGAATCCCGTGCAAGAGACGCCCGATCAGGGCATAGAAGATTTCCTGGAGACGCCGCGTTTTTCCACCGGCTACGCCGCCCTGCATCACTGCATAGGCTTCATGCCGGAAACCCATATGCTCAAGCCTTACGCCGACCGCTATGCGTCCATGCGCGCGCTGGTCGAAACGGTGCTCGATTTCACGGTGGCGCACGGCGCGCAGATACTGGCCTTGCGCGCCGCCGCCAGGCAAGCCGCCGGCGCCGCCGGGCGCGCGCCGCTCAGCTGGAGGGCCGATCGCAGCCAGCCTTCGCAGTTTCTGTTCAAGGGCTATGCCGCAATTTATCAAGCTAGCCTGCTCGGCAATTACACGCGGCTGGCTTACGACCGGCAGCAGCCGTGGGAAAAATCGATCGATCATTTCGACCGTTTTGTCGAAGATGCGGCGGTCGATTTGCCGCGGGCTTACCTGATTCCGCAAGCCTGGCGCGCCGTGATAGAGCGCCTGCAATGGAACGGCGTGCAGTTGCAGCGCCTGACGGAAGACGGCGTCCTGCAAGTGCAGCAATACCGCATCAAGGCAGTCGTCTCGCGCCCCGGCGCTTACGAAGGCCATTTATTCCACGACGAGGTGGAGCTGGAATTGCGCAACGCCAGCGTGCCGGTGCGCGCCGGCGATTACCTGCTGCCGCTGGCGCAAGAACAGGCGCGCTATGCGATAGAAACCCTGGAGCCGCAAGCGCACGACAGCTATTTCCGCTGGGGCTTCTTCAACAGCGTGCTGGAAAAGAAGGAAGCCTATTCGGATTACGTGTTCGAAGACAGCGCGCTGGAATTGTTGCAGGAAGAGCTAGAATTGCGGCAGCAATTCGAGCAATGGAAGGCCGATCATCCCGCGCTGTTGAGCAGCCAGCAAGCGGTGCTCGATTTCATTTTCACGCACTGCCGCCGTTACCGCGAGCCGGAATGGCGCAGCTATCCGGTGTTGCGCGTTATCGCTTAAAGCAATAAATTTGTAACTATTCAGCCGCTATGAAAAAGCTCAAAACCCCTCAACACAGAGACACGGAGAAAATCAGGGGAGCAGCGGTAAATTTGCTTTTCTCTGCCTTTGTTGTACCTCTGTGCCTCTGTGTTGAGAGGTTTGGTTTTTTACTCTTCTTCATAGCGGCTGAATAGGTACGATTGAGATTCATTGAGCGCATCCTATGCCGGCAAATAAAACAGGAAAACTGATCTGCGTCGGCGCCGGCATGCGCATGGCCGGGCAATTGACGCCTGTCGCCAAGAGTTATATAGAAACCTGCGATGTGGTGATCCCGCCGGCCCGGGCGTTGCAAACCGATCAGGCCATCGTCGATCGTTTAAGCGCGCTCGCCTTGGTCTTGATTGAAACCGCGCTGCGGCAATGTATTTCTGGCGCGGACGGCGGCTTGCAAATCTGTGCTTTTCATTTCAGCTGCAGTTAATTAGAATGGCTCGCGTAAGACAAAAAGACAAAATGGTTTGTCGTAGCCTCGAGGAGACTTCATGAAAAATGTAGTGAAAAGCACAGTGTTGGTTCTGGCCCTGGCCGCCGGTTTGTCGGTGGCGCAGGCGCAGACGGTGGATACTTCGGTGGACGGGATTTTTACCGCGCTGACCAGCAGCGGCGATCTGCAAGCGACGGTCGATACCCTGATCGCCAGCGGCGCCAATCCGCAAGCGATCCTGTCCGTGGCCGGCGCCGCCGGCGTCCCGCTCGATAGCGTCAAGGCTTTGCAAGTATGCGTGAATTCCGCCGCCGACGCGACCGTGCTGAGCGCATCGTGCCTGCGCCAGCGCAGCATGGTGGTCGCCTATACCGCAGGCTTGAACGATCCTATGAAATATTTGCCGGCGACTGCGGCCGGCAAGCGCGCCGAACCAAGCAAGAAATAAGTCAGACGGCGTGCCAGGAGGGCAGCCCGAAGTACGATATCGGCGCTGCCTTTTTTTATTTCTGTTGCCGCAAGGGCAGCAGCAGTTCGCCGAGCTGATTGTGGTCGATTTCGTACATAATTTCCAGCAAGCGCCCCAGCTCCCCCTTGGGGAAGCCGGCGCGCGCAAACCAGCCCAGGTAATCGCCGGGCAGATCGGCGATCGCGCGTCCCTGGTATTTGCCATACGGCATTTTGCGCGTCAGCAGCAGCGGTAAATCTTCGGCTCGCATAGCGCCTCCCTCGCTTATTCGTCGCCGGCTTTTGCGGCCGTTGGCGCGGGCGGCGGCAGCTCTTTTTTCTCCGCTTCGGCTTCTGCCGCGATGGCAGTCACCGGCGGCACGCTGTCGAGGTAGCGTTCCAGCAAATCGAAGAATTGCTCGTAAAACTGGCCGGTGGGGATGGTTTCGCTGGCCACCTTGACTAGCGCGTCGTCGGTGCTGCCGAAAGGCAGCGACACCGAGCCTATCGCGCTCACGCCTATGCTGGCCGAGGTATTCGATTTTTTCAGCGAATAACGGTCGCGCACGGCATTGGCAAACACGGTGGTGCTGTTGCTGCCTTTGCTGTCTTCGACGCAGACCACGTTGAATTCGATTTCCGCGTGGATGTCGTTGTCCGGCTGGTATTTTCTGCGGCCCTTGATGTTGGTCGGCTTCCATTCGCTGATGACATAACCCTGGCTCAGCAGGGCGCGCCGCGCCGCTTCGCAGGAAGACTTTTCGGCGCCGGGGAAACTGCGGGTAAACACGCCGGTGGCGCCGAACTCTTCGTGTTGCGAGCCGGCGCGTTTGGCCGTGCCGCAGCCGCTCAGGGCCGCGATCGGCAAAACCAGGGGGAGTAAAAATAGTCGCTGCATCATATCAGTCCGAGTCCGTGACTCAAGCCAGTGCTTCCCTGGCCGCCTGTTCCGGCGTCAGCCCGTCAAAAAACAGGTCGGTGAACCACTCTATCTGCTCTTCTATATGCTCTTGCGCCTGATCGCGGCTGGCGCCGCCTGCGATCAGATAGTCTTCCACTTCGGTGCACCAGGCGATCAGCGCCGCGGTTTCCGGATCGAGTTCATTTTTCTTTGCCATGCTCTTGCTTTCATTCGTGACGTTCAGCGCGCATTTTACCTTGCAATGCAGCAAACCCTAGAAACTGCCGGTGAACTGGTAACGGCTACCCGGATGCCACATGGTGACGATGGTGGCGATCTGACCCTGCGAGCGGGTTTTCCTGTGCAGCACCAGGCAGGCTTCCTTGCCCGAAATGTGCAGCATGTCGGCGATAGGTTTAGTCGGCATGACCGCCTCTATGCTGTAATCGACCCCTTGTAATGGCGCCGCCGCGACCAGATATTCATTCGGCGTGATGACGGCGAAATCCTGCTGCAGGTAATCGGGCGCCAGGCTGGCGTTGACCCAGCGGTCTTCCACCTGGATCGCGACCTCGTTTTCAAAATGCACGATCACCGAATGAAACAGGCTGCACCCGGGTTTCAGCTGGAATTGCGCCGCCAGTTGTTCGTTGGCGGGCGTCGCGCTGAGTTCGTGCAAGCGGCTGCGGTGCGCATGGCCGCGCGCACGGATTTCCGCGGCGATGCTTTTGATTTCCACCAGCGTCGCCTGGTATTTATGCTGCGCCACATAGGTGCCCGAGCCCTGGATGCGGTTCAATATCTGTTCGCTGGTCAGCTCACGCACGGCGCGGTTGACGGTCATGCGCGAGACGCTGAATTGCGCGGCCAGCATCGCTTCGGACGGAATCGCGTCGCCTTCCTTCCAGGTGCCGGACTGGATTTCCTTCAGTAAATAATCCTTGATGGTTTGAAAAGCAGGGGAGGAGCTGGTCTGGGACACGGGATGCCTGAGAGGAAAATTATCCCGCATTGTCGCATTAAAAAACCGCTTGCAAAAGTTGTATATACAACTTAAACTGCCTTCATCGCGTTGATGCAAGGCATAAATACGTCGTCCCCGCGCAGGCGGGGACCCAGCGGCTTTCCTCAAACAAGCAAAGACGCTGGATTCCCGCCTGCGCGGGAATGACAAGGGATTTCGCGTTTTCCATATTTTTTCCGACAAACAGGAGCCTCCGTATGAATAGCACAGACAACACCGATCCACGCTGGGATGCAAGCCGTGAAATCCGCGCACCACGCGGTGCAGAGAAAGTCTGCAAGACCTGGGTAGCGGAAGCCGCCTACCGCATGATCCAGAACAACCTGGACCCGGAAGTCGCGGAAAATCCCAAGCATCTGGTGGTGTACGGCGGCATCGGCCGGGGCGCGCGCAACTGGGAATGCTACGACCAGATCCTGGCCAGCCTGAAAGAGCTGGGCGAAGAGGAAACACTGCTGGTGCAATCGGGCAAGCCGGTCGGCGTCTTCAAAACGCACGCAGATGCACCGCGCGTGCTGATCGCGAATTCGAATCTGGTGCCGAAATGGGCCAATTGGGAACATTTCAATGAACTCGACCGCAAGGGCCTGTTCATGTACGGCCAGATGACGGCCGGCAGCTGGATTTACATCGGCACCCAGGGCATCGTGCAGGGCACTTACGAAACCTTTGCCGAAGCCGGCCGCCAGCATTATCAGGGCGAGTGGGGCGGGCGCTGGATTTTGACCGCCGGCCTGGGCGGCATGGGTGGTGCGCAACCGCTGGCCGCCAGCTTTGCCGGCGCGGTTTCGCTGAACATCGAATGCCAGCAAAGCAGCATCGATTTCCGCCTGCGCACCCGTTACGTCGACAAGCAAGCGAAAGACCTGGACGACGCGCTGGCGCTGGTGAAACACCATTGCGAACGCAAGGAAGCGATCTCGATCGCCTTGCTCGGCAATGCCGCTGAAATCTTGCCGGAGCTGGTCAAGCGCGCCCAAGCCGGCGGCATGCAGCCCGATCTGGTGACCGACCAGACTTCGGCGCACGACCTGATCAACGGCTATCTGCCACTAGGCTGGAGCGTGGAACAATGGAAAGCCGCACAAAAGGACGCCGGCCTGCACGCCCGCCTGACGGCCGAAGCGGCCCAGTCTTGCGCAGTGCACGTACAAGCGATGCTGGATTTCCATGCGATGGGCATCCCTACCGTGGATTACGGCAATAACATCCGTCAGGTGGCTTTCGACACCGGCATCAAGAACGCCTTCGATTTCCCCGGCTTCGTGCCGGCTTATATCCGTCCGCTGTTTTGCGACGGCAAGGGCCCGTTCCGCTGGGTCGCCTTGTCGGGCGATGCTGAAGACATCCGCAAGACCGACGCCAAGATCAAGGAACTCTTCCCGCACAATACGGGCGTGCACAAATGGCTGGACATGGCCGGCGAGCGCATCGCCTTCCAGGGCTTGCCGGCGCGTATCTGCTGGCTCGGTCTGGGCGAGCGCCATATCGCCGGCCTCGCTTTCAACGAGATGGTGAAGAACGGCGAACTGAAGGCGCCTATCGTGATCGGCCGTGATCACCTCGATACCGGCTCGGTCGCCAGCCCGAACCGCGAAACCGAAGGCATGAAGGACGGCACCGACGCCGTATCCGACTGGCCTTTGCTGAACGCCTTGCTGAACACGGCTGGCGGCGCGTCCTGGGTTTCGCTGCACCACGGCGGCGGGGTGGGCATGGGTTACTCGCAGCATGCCGGCATGGTGATCGTGGCCGACGGCACCGATGCCGCCGCCAAGCGCCTGGCGCGCGTGCTGGTGAACGACTGCGGCTCGGGCGTGATGCGGCATGCCGATGCCGGCTACGAGCAGGCCGCCGCTTGCGCCAAGCGCAATGGCTTGAATTTGCCGATGATTAAGTAAATAGCGCCGTTAGCTCCTCCCCCTTCAAGGGGGGAGGTCGGGCGGGGGATGGGTTTCCGATGTATTGCAACAGAAACCCATCCCCACCCTAGCCCTCCCCTTGAAGGGGAGGGAATATGATGGCAAGACATAGCACACAGACTACCCTCAGCGCATACCAGCTGGGGCAAACTAAGGAATAAAAATGAACCCGACCTTCACCCTCACCCCAGGCCAGATGCGCCTGTCCGACCTGCGCGCCATTTGGCAAGCGGCCGCGCCGCTGGCGCTGGATAGCGCCGCCTATGCAGCGATCCAGGCTTCTTCCGCCACCATAGACAAGATCGTCGCCAAAGGCGATGCGGCGTACGGCATCAATACCGGTTTCGGCAAACTGGCCAAGACCCGCATCCCGGACGACCAGCTTGAGCTGTTGCAGCGCAATCTGATCATGTCGCATGCTGTCGGTTCCGGCGAGCTGATTTCCGATGAGGTCTGCCGCCTGATACTGGTGATGAAAATAGGCAGCCTGGCGCGCGGTTTCTCGGGCATCCGCGCTGCTGTGATCGACAGCATGATCGCGCTGTACAACGCGGGCATCATGCCGGCGATTCCGGTCAAAGGTTCGGTCGGTGCATCCGGCGATCTGGCGCCTTTATCGCACATGACGCTGGCCCTGATGGGCGAGGGCGAGGTGCGCGTCAATGGCGTGTTGACGCCGGCGAAGCAGGCGCTGGAAGCCGCCGGCATCCAGCCGGTGGTACTGGCTGCCAAGGAAGGCCTGGCCCTGATCAACGGCACCCAGGTTTCGGCGGCGCTGGCGCTGAACGGCTTGTTCCTGGCCGAGCGCCTGTTGGAAGCCGCCACCATCACCGGCGCGCTGTCTATCGATGCCGCCAAGGGCAGCGATGCGCCGTTCGACCCGCGCATCCATGCGGTGCGCGGCCAGCCGGGCCAGATCGCCACCGCCCAGATTTATCGCAGCCTGCTGGCCGGCAGTGAAATCCGCCAGTCGCATCTGGTCAACGACGAGCGCGTGCAAGACCCGTATTGCCTGCGCTGCCAGCCGCAAGTCATGGGCGCCTGCCTGGATATCATCAACAATGCGGCGCGCACCCTGCTGACCGAAGCGAATGCCGTGACCGACAATCCGCTGGTGTTCGTGGATACCGGCGAAGTCATTTCCGGCGGTAATTTCCACGCCGAGCCGGTCGCGTTTGCGGCCGATACGCTGGCGCTGGCGATTGCCGAAATCGGTTCGATTTCCGAGCGCCGCATCGCCTTGCTGATCGACGCCTCGATTTCCGGTCTGCCGCCTTTCCTGGTGCCGTCTTCCGGCTTGAATTCCGGCTTCATGATTGCGCATGTGACGGCCGCCGCCCTGGCGTCCGAAAACAAATCGCACGCCCATCCATCCAGCGTCGACAGCATCCCGACCTCGGCCAACCAGGAAGACCACGTCAGCATGGCGACCTACGGCGCCCGCCGTCTGCACGAAATGGCGCATAATACCGCCACCATCGTCGGCATAGAATTGCTGGCGGCGGCACAAGGGGTAGATTTCCATCAACCGCTGCAGACTTCCGCGGTGCTGGCGCAGGTGCATCAGGCATTGCGCGCCAGGGTGGCGTTTTATGACAAGGACAGATTCTTTGCGCCCGACATCGCCGCGGCCAAGGATCTGGTTGTCAGCGGTGCACTGAGCAGCCAGTGCCGGCCACTGTTCCGCGGTTTATACCTGGACTAATCATGCAACACTGGACGCAGGCAGACTATCGCAGCATGCCGTGGAAAAACGGCGGCGGCAGCACGACCGAGCTGGCGATTTTTCCGGCGGATGCCACGCTGGATAACTTCGACTGGCGCATCAGCACCGCGCTGGTCACCGGTTCCGGGCCGTTTTCCCATTTCGCCGGCATAGACCGCAGCCTGGCCGTGCTGGAAGGCAGCATGCGCCTGAGTTCGCTGGAACAGGAGCTCGGCATGCTGACGCCGGACAGCCCGCTTTGCCGTTTCGCCGGCGAATTGTCGCTGCACGCCGAGTTGTACAGCGCCTGGGTGCTCGACTTGAATGTGATGAGCCGGCGCCAGCGCTACAGCCATTATGTGCAGCGTTTAAGCGGCGAGATGCACGAGATCGACTTGCCGGACGCCCGCCAATGTCTGCTGTATTGCGTGCACGGCGGGGCTAAGTTGCACAGCGCGGCCCAGGACGTCGTCGTCACGTTGCAGGCCGGCGAATTGCTGATGCTGGACGCCGGTGCCGGCGATATTTTGCGGTTCCAGCTCAGCAGCGGCGCCGACAGCCTGCTGTACCTGATCCGTTTCAGCCCGAACGGAGATCCGCACTATGCAGCATGAATGGGATAGCCTGTGGCTGAACCTGCATCTGGCCGGCGTGGGCGACGGCTACGGCGAAATCCGTGACGGCGCGCTGGCCGTCAAGGATGGCAAGATCGCCTGGCTCGGTGCGCAGGTCGACTTGCCGCCGCATGTGGCGCAAGTCACGCATGACGCTCAGGGCGCCTGGCTGACGCCGGGCCTGATCGATTGCCATACCCACCTGGTATATGCCGGCAATCGCAGCAACGAATTCGAGGCGCGCCTGAACGGCGTCGCCTATGAAGAGATCGCCAGGCAGGGCGGCGGCATCTTGTCTACCGTGCGCGCCACCCGCAACGCCAGCGAAGCCGAGTTGATGCTGGCGAGCCTGCCGCGCTTGCGCGACTTGTTGCGGGAAGGGGTGACCACGCTGGAAATCAAATCCGGCTACGGCCTCGATTTGCCGACCGAAGCGCGCATCTTGCGCGTGGCCAGGCAGCTGGGGCGCGATTTCCCGCTCCGCGTCAAGACCACCTTCCTCGGCGCGCACGCGCTGCCGCCCGAATACGCAGGGCGGGCCGACGATTACATCGCTCTGGTGTGCCGCGAGATGCTGCCGGCGCTGGCAGAGCAGGGCCTGGTCGATGCGGTCGATGTGTTTTGCGAAAAAATCGGCTTTAGCGCGGCCCAGACCGAGTGCGTATTCCAGGCGGCGCAAGCGCTCGGCTTACCGGTCAAGCTGCATGCCGAGCAATTGTCCGATCAGGGCGGCGCCGCGCTGACTGCGCGCTATCGGGGCTTGTCGGCCGATCATCTGGAATATCTGACCGATGCCGGCATCGCCGCCATGGCCGCGCACGGCACGGTCGCCGTCCTGCTGCCGGGCGCGTTTTATTTTTTGCGCGAAACCAGGCTGCCGCCGCTGGCGGCCTTGCGCGCGGCCGGCGTGCCGGTCGCGCTGGCGACCGATTGCAATCCCGGCACTTCGCCGCTGACTTCCTTGCTGCTGACCATGAACATGGCTTGCACGCTGTTCCGCATGACGCCGCTGGAAGCCTTGCAGGGCGTCACTTGCCACGCGGCGCGCGCCTTGGGCCTGGCGGCGCAAACCGGGACGCTGGAGGTCGGTAAGGCGGCCGATTTTGCGTTGTGGGACATAGAGCGGCCGGCCGATCTCGCTTATCACATAGGCGGCCAGCGCTGCATTGCCAGCGTGTTCGACGGCAAGTTGCGCCCGCAATTGTAGTTGCAATAAAAGTAATGTGCGGCATTGTTTAACCCCGCTGCGGCGGGTTTGCTTTTTGGTATGCATGCTGGCGACGTATAATGCGGCTAAGTCCTGGGGCCAGGCCCCGCATAAAAAAATCAATATAAAAAGGATACGTCGTGAACAAAATCCCGCAGTTATTTTCCGCCGCATTCCTGCGTTCGCGCCCGGCGCGCTGGCTGGCCGCCGCGCTGGCGCTGATTTCCCTCTGCCTGGCGCTGAGCTGGCTGTTGCTGCCGTCTTATGTACGGCGCGTCGCCAGCGAACAGGTGCAGCAACAGCTGGGCCGCAAGCTCACCATAGACGCCGTGTATTTTTCCCCTTTCCGGTTGGTGTTGACGGCGGACGGCGTCACCCTGTACGAAGCGGACCGGCGCACCCCGGCCTTGCAGGTCAGGCAACTGATGTTGAATCTTTCGCTGGCTTCGCTGTTCCGCCGCGCGCTGATTGTCGATGAAGTGCAACTGCGCGCGCCGCAACTGCATCTGGTGCGCAGCAGCGGCGAGATTTACGGCCACTACAATTTCAACGACATCCTGGAAAAAATCGCCGCCATGCCGAAGAGCGATACGCCCTTGCGCTTTTCGCTGGCGAACCTGCAATTGATCGACGGCGCGATAGCGTTCGACGATCAGGTGATCGGCAAGCAATTCAAACTGGAGGCTTTGCAGATCGGTTTGCCGTTTTTATCGAATTTCCCGGCCGCGAGCGATATCTTTGTTCAGCCCATGCTGTCGGCGCGTGTCGACGGCTCGGTTTTTACGCTGCAAGGGCGTGCCAAGCCATTTGCCGATGCGCAGGAAGCCGCGCTGGCGATCGATCTCGAGCAGCTCGATATCGCCCGCTATGCGGGATATTTTCCGCGGCCGCTGCCGCTGCAAATCCAGAGCGGCCGCTTGTCGAGCAAGCTGGACTTGATTTTCAGCCGCAAGAACCGGCAGCCCGAGCTATTGCTGTCCGGCGAGCTGCGCTTGCAAGATGTCGCCTTGCAAGACGTGCATGCCGCACCGCTGTTGAAACTGGCCAGTCTGCAGGCGCAGATACGGCAAATCAATGTGATGAACAGCGCCGCCAGCCTGGACAATTTGCAACTGAACTCGCCCGAGCTGTGGCTCGATATCGACCGGCAAGGCAGCCTGAACTGGGCGCGCCTGCTTGCCTCTTCGGTCTCCGTTCCTTCCGCCGACGCCGGTAACAAGACCGCATCCCCGGCTGCGCCCCGGCTCAGCCTGAACGAATTGCATGTGCAGCAGGGCCAGTTGCACCTGCGCGACGCCTGGCACGCGGCGCCGCTGCAAGCCGTGACCCTGAAAGCCATCACGCTTGCGAGCCGGCAATTGTCGAACGGCGCCGACGCCAAGCCTTCGCCATTGAACTTGTCGCTGCAAGGCGAACATGAGGAAAGCCTGCAATTCGACGGCGAACTGCAGCCCATGGCGGCGACGCTCAAGGGGCAGGCGACGCTCAAGGCCTGGCCGCTGGCGGCATATCAGCCTTTCCTGAATAAAATGCTGGCCGCCAAATTGGCCGGACAGCTGGGCGCAAGCGCGCAAGTCCAGCTGCAGTCGGGACGGTTGCAACTCGATCAGCTGGCGCTGACGCTGGACGATTTCAGCATACAGCCGGCGGCGGGCAGGGATGGCGGCATCACCCTCAAATCGCTGGCGCTGGATAAGCTGAGTCTGGATACCGCCGGCCGGAATATCGCGGCCGGCAGCCTGCAACTGAACGGTTTGCGCGGCGATATACGGCGCGACCCGCAAGCAATGCTGAATGTACAAAAATGGCTGCGGCCGGCCGGGACTAGCGCTACCGGCGCCGCCGCTGCTAAAGCGGGGACAGCGGGGAAAACCTTGCCGGCCTGGAAAATCGCCTTGTCCAGTTTTGCGCTGAAGGACAGTGCGCTCAGCTTTAGCGATCAGGCCGTCACGCCGGCCGTCACGCTCAAGGCCGAAGCCTTGTCCCTGGATGCCGAGCGGCTCAGCAGCGACTGGTCGCAGGCCGGCAAGCTGCGCCTGCAGGCGAATGTCAATCGCAAGGGCAAGCTCGGCGTCAGCGGCGATATCGCGCCGCAGCTGAAAAATATCGTGCTGAATCTGGATGCGCAAAGCTTGCCGGTGGCAGCCCTGTATCCGTATTTCTCTTCTTACCTGAATGTCTCGCTGACACGCGGCCATGCCAGCGCCAAAGGCCGGCTGAGCGTGAGCAATGCGCTGGCGGCAAACCGTTCGCTGGCGTACGAGGGCATGCTGAGCCTGAACGATTTCCATATGCTGGAAAACGGCGCCAGCGAAGATTTCCTCGAATGGAAAAATATCAGCCTGGAAGGGATAGCCGCCAGGCTGGGCGGCGGCAAGCCTGTCGTCAGCATGAAAAAGCTGGCGTTGAACGATTTTTATGCGCGGGCGATTTTGTCGGAAAAAGGCAAATTGAATTTGCAAAATATCGTGGTCGGCAAGCCTGAGGATAGCGCGGCCGGCAGCGCCGCCGACGCCGGCAAGCACGCCGCGCCGCTAGCGATACGCATCGCCCAGACCACCATGCGCGGCGGCAATATCAATTTCACCGATAACTTTATCAAGCCGAATTACAGCGCCAACCTGACCGGCGTCAGCGGCAGCATAGGCGCGCTCGCCTCGGATGATATGCAGGCGGCGACGGTAGAGCTGAACGGCAAGATAGACCGGGATGCGCCGCTGACGATATCGGGTACCGTCCATCCTTTAGCCAGCCCGGTTTTCCTCGATATTAAAGGCAGCGCCTACGGCATAGAATTGACGCGCCTGACCCCGTATGCCGCCAAATATGCCGGCTACGCGATAGACAAGGGCAAGCTGGCTATGCAGGCGACTTACCATGTAGAAAACCGGCAATTGCAGGCGGAAAATGAAATTCGCCTCGATCAGCTGAGCTTCGGCGAGCGTGTCGAGAGCCCCGATGCGACCCATTTACCGGTCATGCTGGCGGTAGCCTTGCTACGCGACAATAATGGTCAGATCGCGATCAATCTGCCGATTTCCGGCTCCCTGAACGATCCGCAATTCTCGGTCGGCGGCATCATCGTCCGGGTCTTTACGAATCTGATCACCAAGGCCGTGACTTCCCCGTTCGCCCTGCTCGGTTCCCTGTTCGGCGGCGGCGAAGAGCTCGCTTATGCCGAATTTTCCGCCGGGCAAGCGACCTTGACGCCGGCCGCGACCGCCAAGCTCGATAGCCTGGTCAAAGCCTTGCAAAATCGCGCCGGATTGAAGCTCGATATCATAGGCCGGGTCGAGCCTGTCAGCGATAGCGAAGGCGTGCGCCGCGAGTTGTTGCTACGCAAGCTGCGCGAATTGAAATGGCAAGACGTGCATCGAAACGATAACAGCGTACGCATCGACGAGCTCAGTCTCAGCGAAGACGAACATAAGAAATATGTCGAGCAAGTCTACCGTTCCGAAAAATTCAGCAAGCCGCGCAATCTGATCGGTCTGGCAAAAACTTTACCTATGACTGAAGCGGAACATTTGATCTTGAGCAATACCGTGGTGACGCCGGACGCATTGCGCATGCTGGCGCAAAAACGCGCCGACGCGGTGCGCGATTATCTGGAGCAGAAGGGCGAAATCAGCCCGGAACGCCTGTTCCTGATCGCACCGAGGTTGAACGCGGACGGGATCAAGGACAAGGGAGCGCCGAATCGGGTCGATTTCGCGCTCAGATAAAACCCCAGCGCGCCAGCACGGCGCAAACGCCTATCCGTCGCGGCGCGGGCTTGCGCGGCGACAAACCGTTTTTGCATTGTTTTGCACAGAATCTTGCTTTATGCTGAAATCAACCGGCACTAGCTTTTGCTTTAAGGAGTAATAATGACTACCGCAACGCTCGCCAACATCCTGTACGTCGAAGACGATGCCGACATACAGACCGTTGCCCGGATAGCGCTGGAAGTGGTTGGCGGCTTTGAATTGAAAACCTGCGGTTCCGGTGCGCAGGCGCTGGCCGAAATCAGGCAGGGTTATGTCCCCGATCTGCTGTTGCTGGACGTGATGATGCCGAATATGGATGGCCCGACCACGCTGGCGGAATTGCGTAAATTGCCGGCGACGGCGGCGACCCCGGTTATTTTCATGACCGCCAAGGTGCAGGCGCCGGAACTGGAGTTTTACAAATCGCTGGGCGCCCTAGGCGTGATCGCCAAACCTTTCGATCCCATGGAATTGTCTGCCCAGGTGCGGGCCTTGTGGGATAAGGGGCTGTAAATGGCTGAAAAAATCGACAGCCTGCAAGAAAAACTGAGGGCGCTGGAAATCATATTTTTGCAGAAATTGCCTGCAAAAATAGATGAAATAACAGGTGCGCTGCAACAGCTGCAGGCTGATCCGTCCGACCGGGAAGCCTTGCTCGCCCTGCACCGTCACTTGCATACCATGGCCGGCTCGGCCGGAACTTTCGGTTTTTTCGACCTCGGCGCCCAGGCGCGCGTTTTCGAGAACCAGCTACAAACTTTGCTGAACGGCGAACACTGGTCGCAAGCGCGCTTGCAACAGTATGCCGACGATATGCGGCTGTATTTTTCGACCGCGCTCAGCCATGCCGCAGACAAGCCGGCTTCCGAATTTTCCGACCTGAACAGCGACAAGGCAGAAGATCAGAGCGAGTCGCGCCTGATCTATCTGGTCGACGAAGACGACGAGCAAAACCATGCGATCACCGCCCAGCTCGAACACTTCGGTTACGAGGTGGTCCGCATCCAGCAATTGAAGGCGATGGCGGTAGCGATCGCCACCCGCCGGCCGGATGTAATCGTGATCGAACTGAGCTTCCCCGAAGGGCGCATCGCCGGCGCAGAAGAGATCACCCGCCTCAAGCAATTCGAGCGTTTCCGCATCCCCACCGTTTTCGTCTCGCGCTCGAGCAGTTTCGAATCGCGCTTGCTGGCCGTACGCGCCGGCGGCAAAGGCTATTTCACCAAGCCGGTCGATGTGGTGGCGCTGACCGAACGTATCGACGCCCTGTTGCAGCAAGATGAAAGCAAGGCTTACCGTATCCTGATCATGGACGATGACGCAGTGACTTCCGAGTACTATGCGGCGATTTTGCGCGATGCCGGGATGGCGGTGCGCTTGCTGAGCGAACCCAGCCAGATACTGAGCGTGATGACCGATTTCCGCCCCGAATTGTTGTTGCTGGACGTCTATATGCCCATGTGCAGCGGGGTGGAATTGTCGATGGTGATACGCCAGGATAATTCCTATGTCGACGTTCCCATCGTGTTCTTGTCGAGCGAAGCCGATCTCGGCAAGCAGCTCGAAGCGGTGCGCGCCGGCGGCGACGATTTCATCACCAAGCCTATCGCTCCCGAATACCTGGTCTCGTCTTTATCGACGCGTGCCGAGCGTTACCGCTTGCTGCGCGCGCTGATCATGCGCGACGGTCTGACCGGCCTGTACAACCACACCGCTATCAAGGAACAGCTGGCGTCGGAGATTTCTCAGGCCGGGCGCAACGGCTCACCGCTGGCGCTGGCCATGATAGACCTTGATTATTTTAAAAATGTGAACGACAGTTACGGCCATCCGGCCGGCGACCAGGTGTTGCGCACGCTGGCCCGCTTGCTGCGCCAGCGTCTGCGGCGCAGCGACATCGTCGGCCGTTACGGCGGCGAAGAATTCGCCGTGATTTTCCCCGGCACCAGCGCGACCACGGCGCGCAAGGTGCTGGACCAGGTCAGGCTGGCCTTCTACAAGATACAGCAGCATGCCGAGCAAGGCGAATTCGCGGTCAGCTTTTCGGCCGGCGTGGCCGACCTGGAACTGACTACCGACGTCGACGAATTATTCGACGTCGCCGATGCCGCGATGTATCTGTCCAAGCAAAACGGCCGCAACCGCATCACGCTGGCTTAAGAAACGGTGTTGCACACCGAAAAAGCATGGTCCACGAAAAACACGAAAGGCACGAAAATAAACCGAATCAGTATTATCGTCATTCCCGCGAAAGCGGGAATCCAGTGGCGTACCAACTAAAAACTTTTGGATTCCCGCTTTCGCGGGAATGACGACGCGAAGGTTTTATTTTTTTTCGTGCTTTTCGTGTTTTTCGTAGACCGCTTGTAGCACCAATGGTCGTAACTTGTTCGCCTTGCTGCGTATGGCGCACTTTACGTTGCTGGTATAAAAAATGCCTGAAGATCTTTCAGGCATTTTTTCCGGGTTTAGGCGCTTATCCTTTGCAAGCTCGCCGGTTTGATTTTCGCTTCCAGCAATTTCCCCTTGCGCGCGCGTTTGCTGATGTGGATGGCGAGCGCATTCGCGCTCAGGCTGACTTCCTGTGCCTTGCCGCCGCGGCCCAGACCGGCCACGCGCACGCCGCGCTGGCTGATCGCTTGCGCCGCCAGCAGCTTTTCCTGGTCTTCCAGCTCCATCAGGATCACGCCGCGCCCGCCGCTCGACAAGGCTTTGATTTCCGTCAGGCCGAATACCAGCAAGCGGCCTTGTTCCGACAGGCAGGCGATTGCGCTGGCGTCCGCGGCCACCACGGCCGGCGGCAGCGGCAGATCGCCTTCATCCAGCGTCATGAAAGCCTTGCCGGCCTTCATGCGGCCTACCATGTCGCCGACTTTGGCGGTGAAGCCGTAGCCGGCGCTGGAAGCCAGCAGCAGCGCGGTGTCGGCCGCGCCCGCCACGTAATGCAGGATCTTGCTGCCGGGCGCCAGGTCGATCAGGGTGGTGACCGGCACGCCGTCGCCGCGCGCGCCGGGCAGGGCGGACACCGGCACTGAATATACGCGGCCATTCGAGCCGAACACCAGCATCTGGTCGACCGTGCGGCACTCGAACGTGCCGTACAGGCTGTCGCCGGCCTTAAACGTGAATTGCCCCGCCTCGTGGCCGTGGCCGGTGCGGGCGCGCACCCAGCCTTTTTCCGAGATCACGACCGTGACCGGCTCGTCGATGACTTTTTGCTCGACCGAGGCTTTGGCCGCTTCTTCTATCACGGTGCGGCGCGCATCGCCGTAGAGCTTGGCGTCGGCTTCGATTTCCTTGATGATGGTCTTTTTCATCGAGGCTGGATTGTCCAGCAAATCGTGCAGGCGGGCCTTCTCGTCGCGCAATTCGGCCAGCTCTTGCTGGATCTTGATCGCTTCCAGCCGCGCCAGTTGGCGCAGGCGGATTTCCAGGATGTCTTCCGCCTGCCTGTCCGACAGTTTGAACGCTTGCATCAGCGCCGGCTTAGGTTCATCCGATTCGCGGATAATCTTGATCACCTTGTCGATGTTCAGCAATACTGCCTCACGCCCTTCCAGGATGTGGATGCGGTCGTCGACTTTCTTCAGACGGAACTGGGTGCGGCGCGTGACGGTGGTGAAACGGAACGCGATCCATTCGTTGAGGATGTCGAGCAAGCCTTTCTGGCGCGGGCGGCCGTCGCCGCCTATCATCACCAGATTGATCGAGGCCGAAGTCTCGAGCGAGGTATGCGCCAGCAGCATTTGCATGAACTCGGTCTGGTCCTGGTTTTTCGACTTCGGTTCCAGCACCAGGCGCACCGGCGCGTCCTTGCCCGATTCGTCGCGCACGGTATCCAGCACCGAGAGTATCACTTGCTTCAGCGCGACTTGTTCCGGCGACAGGGTTTTCTTGCCGAGCTTGATCTTCGGATTGGTCAGTTCTTCGATTTCTTCCAGCACTTTTTGCGACGAGGTGCCGGGCGGCAGTTCGGTGACTACCGCTTGCCACTGGCCGCGCGCCATTTCCTCTATCTTCCAGCGCGCCCGCACCTTCATGCTGCCGCGGCCAGTCGCATACATATCGGCGATGGTCGAGGTCGGGGTGATGATCTGGCCGCCGCCGGGGAAATCCGGGCCCGGGACGATTTCCATCAGCTCGGCATGTTTCATATGCGGATTGCGGATCAGCGCCACCGCGGCTTGCGCGACTTCGGTCAGATTATGCGCAGGGATTTCGGTGGCCAGGCCGACCGCAATACCGGAAGCGCCATTCAGCAGCACCATGGGCAGGCGGCTCGGCAACAGCTTGGGTTCGGTGGTGGTGCCGTCGTAATTTGGCTGGAAATCGACCGTGCCCTGGTCGATTTCATCCATCAGCAATTTCGCGATCGGCGTCAGGCGCGCCTCGGTATAACGCATGGCCGCCGCGCCGTCGCCGTCGCGCGAGCCGAAATTGCCCTGGCCGTCGATCAGCGGGTAACGCAGCGAGAAATCCTGCGCCATGCGCACCAGCGCGTCGTACACCGACTGGTCGCCGTGCGGGTGCAGCTTGCCTAGCACATCGCCGACCACTGCCGCCGATTTGCGTGGTTTCGCGGCCGAGTTTAGGCCGAGCTCGTTCATCGCGTACAGGATGCGGCGCTGCACCGGCTTCTGGCCGTCGCACACATCGGGCAGGGCGCGGCCCTTGACCACCGAGATCGCGTAATCGAGATAGGCGCGCTCGGCAAATGTGGCCAGCGTCAGCGCTTCGCTGTCGTCGGGCTGGACTTGTTCAAACAGATTGGCTTGTTCGTTCATTTTTTATTTTTTGCTTAAATTAATTGCGTAGGTCGGGTTAGCGCAGCGTAACCCGACACTGGGCGTTCGATCATTACGGGAGTTTTGCCAACGGTGGGTTACGCTGCGCTAACCCACCCTACGTTATTGCTCTTGCCGATAAAATTGTGTTTTTATGGGAGTATCTGGAAAAATAGCCTTGTCGTCAGCGTATTCATTACGGGTATTTTATATACTGGATGGGAGTATATTTAAGCTGTTTGAACCCATCCCTTAGATGTCGGCTTCCACCGCATTTCCATGCTCTTCTATCCAGGCGCGGCGGGCGGCGGCTTCGCCTTTGCCCATCAGCATGGTGAAGCGCGCTTCGGAATAATCCTGGTCGTAGGCGCCCAGCGCCACTGGCAGCAGGCGGCGCGTGTCGGGGTTCATGGTGGTTTCCCACAGCTGTTCGGCATTCATTTCGCCCAGGCCCTTGAAGCGCGAGATGCTCCAGGCGCCATCCTTGACGCCGTCCTTTTTCAGCTTGTCTTCGATCGCGATCAGTTCGCCTTCGTCGAGCGCGTAGATTTTCTGCGCCTGCTTCTTGCCGCGCGCCGGGGCGTCGACCCGGAACAGCGGCGGCCGCGCGACGCAGATATGGCCGCGCGCGATCAGTTGCGGGAAATGCTTGAAGAACAGGGTCAGCAGCAAGACCTGGATATGCGAGCCGTCGACGTCGGCGTCGGACAAGATGCAGATCTTGCCGTAGCGCAGATTGGTCAGGTCCGGGCTGTCGTTGGGGCCGTGCGGATCGACGCCGATGGCGACCGCGATATCGTGGATTTCATTATTGGCAAACAGGCGGTCGCGCTCCGATTCCCAGGAGTTCAGCACCTTGCCGCGCAAGGGCAGGATAGCCTGGAATTCCTTGTCGCGCCCCATCTTGGCCGAGCCGCCGGCCGAGTCGCCCTCGACCAGGAAAATTTCGTTGCGCGTGATGTCGTTCGATTCGCAATCGGTCAGCTTGCCGGGCAAGACCGCCACGCCCGAGGATTTTTTCTTTTCGACTTTCTGCGCCGAACGCAGGCGCGATTGCGCTTGCTTGATGACCAGTTCGGCCAGCTTCTTGCCGTACTCGACATGCGAGTTCAGCCACAGTTCCAGCGGCGGCTTGGCGAACGAGGACACCAGGCGTACCGCATCGCGCGAGTTCAGGCGCTCCTTGATCTGGCCCTGGAATTGCGGGTCGAGCACCTTGGCCGACAGCACGAACGAGACGCGCGCGAACACGTCTTCCGGCAACAGCTTGACGCCTTTCGGCAACAGCGAATGCATTTCGGCGAAACTCTTCACCGCGCCGAACAAGCCTTCGCGCAAGCCCGATTCATGCGTGCCGCCGGCCGGGGTCGGGATCAGGTTCACATACGATTCGCGCACCACATTGCCTTCTTCGGTCCAGGCCACCACCCAGGACGCGCCTTCGCCTTCGGCAAAGCCTTCGCTCTCGGAACTGGCGAATTGCTCGCCTTCGAACAGCGGGATCAGCGGTTCGCCGTGCGAGGATTGCGCCAGCGCTTCGGTCAGGTAGCCGCGCAAGCCTTGCTCGTATTGCCAGCTCTGGCTGTCGCCGTTTTTAGCATTGGCCAGCGTGACTTTCACGCCCGGCAGCAGCACCGCTTTCGAGCGCAGCAGGCGCTGCAATTCGGCTTGCGGGATATTCGGGCTGTCGAAATATTTGGCGTCCGGCCAGATCGTGACGCGCGTGCCGTTTTTCTTGTCGCCGCGCGCTATAGTCTGGCTGCGCAAAGGCTCGATCACATCGCCGTCGGCGAACGTCAACTGGTGCAGGCCATTGCCTTTGTCATCCTTGCGCCAGACCGTGATTTCCATGCGCTTGGACAGCGCATTGGTGACCGAGACGCCGACCCCGTGCAAGCCGCCGGAAAATGCATAGGCGCCGCCCGAACCCTTGTCGAATTTGCCGCCCGCGTGCAGGCGGGTGAACACGATCTCGACCGTGGGCACGCCTTCTTCCGGATGCAGGCCGACCGGTATCCCACGCCCGTCGTCTTCCACGCTGATGCTGCCGTCGGCGTTCAGCGTGACCAGGATATTCTTGCAATAACCGCCGAGCGCCTCGTCGGAAGCATTGTCGATCACTTCCTGGATGATATGCAGCGGGTTCTCGGTGCGGGTGTACATGCCCGGCCTTTGCTTGACCGGCTCCAGGCCTTTCAGGACGCGGATGGAGGATTCGCTATAGTCGGACGGGGAGGTATTTTTTTTAGTGGCCATGCCAATGGAAAATGTTGTTTTGATTGAATTCGCGATGCGATTTTTCGATTTCTTAGTCTGGGCGCCAGACTTTGGAGGTATTCTGGGCTTCGTTTTGGCAGCTATTGTAGCCGCTGTGCCTGGTTATAGATAAACGATGTCGCAAAAAACGCCGACGATCGCGATCCGGCTGCTTGGATTCTCCCCAAAAGAAGAAGGCACTTTTTCAACCGTACTCGCGGTCGTGCGCGAGAAGGGTTGTCGCTATCTGATCCTGAAGCCGGGCAGCTTGCATGACTACGAACTGTATATCGTGAATGCCGAAGACTTGAAGGCGCTGGCGACTTTATCCGACTAACCGCAGCGGCGCAGAAGACGCAGAGAAAAGCTTTTTGCATCCTCTGCGCCCTCTGCGCGGCTAAGGATTTTCATCTCAGGCGGAATAGTTACGACGCTTTCTGATTTAATCTGCGTTTCCCCAACGCGGCTATTTGCTCAGCAAGCGCATGCCGCGTTCCAGCCCTTCGATGGTGACCGGGAACATGCGATTGCTCATGATCTGGCGGATCACGGCGATCGACTGGCGGTATTGCCACAGGCCTTCCGGTTCCGGGTTCAGCCAGATGTACTTGGGGAAGGCCGCGGTGAAGCGCTGCAGCCAGTCGGCGCCGGCTTCTTCATTGTTGTATTCGACCGAGCCGCCCGGTTGCAGGATTTCGTAAGGGCTCATGGTGGCGTCGCCGACGAAGATCAGCTTGGTGTCCGGCGTGTATTTGCGCAACACATCCCAGGTCGGGAATTTTTCTGCGTGGCGGCGGTGATTGTTTTTCCACAGGTAGTCGTAGACGCAATTGTGGAAATAAAAGAATTCCATGTTCTTGAATTCAGTCTTGGCCGACGAGAATAATTCCTCGGTCTGCTTGATATGGTCGTCCATGGTGCCGCCCACATCCAGCAGCATCAACACCTTGATATTGTTCTTGCGCTCGGGCTGCATCTTGATGTCGAGGTAGCCGGCGTTATGCGCGGTAGCCTTGATGGTGGCGTCCAGCGCCAGTTCTTCTTCTGCCCCCTGGCGCGCGAACTTGCGCAGGCGACGCAGGGCGACCTTGATGTTGCGCGTGCCGAGTTCGCGTTCGGCATCGTAATCGCGGAAAGAGCGCGCTTCCCACACCTTGACCGCGCTGCGGTTGCCGCCCTTGCCGCCTATGCGTATGCCTTCCGGATTGCTGCCGCCATTGCCGAACGGCGAGCTGCCGCCGCTGCCTATCCACTTGCTGCCGCCTTCGTGCCGTTCTTTCTGTTCCTTCAGCAATTCCTGCAAGCGGTCCATCAATTTGTCGTAGCCGAATTTTTCTATCGCCGCTTTTTGCTCATCGCTCAGTTCGCGCTGCATGCGCTGAGCCAGCCAGTCGAGCGGGATCTCGGGATGTTTCTCGAAGATCGCAGTTATGCCCTTGAAATACAGGCCGAACGCCTTGTCGAATTTGTCGTAATGCGCCTCGTCCTTGACCATGATGGTGCGCGCCAGGAAATAGAAGTCGTCCAGCGACAGGCTGATCAAGCCTTTTTCCAGCGCCTCCAGCAGCATCAGGAATTCCTTGATGGAGACCGGGATTTTGGCGTCCTTCAGCGTAAAGAAGAAATCGATTAACACTTTTAGCCCTCGTACTTGCTATGCAGAAATTGCAGATTCTTTTTGACGCCGGCCCATTCGTTCTGGATGATGCTGTACACCACGGTGTCGCGGATGCGGCCGTCCGGTAAGATCATGTGGTTGCGCAGCACGGCATCGCGTTTTGCGCCGAGACGCTCGATGGCCGCTTGCGATTTGCGGTTAAGCCAGTCGGTGCGCAATTCGACCGCAATGCAATCGAGCGCGTCAAACGCATGGCTGAGCAATAACAGCTTGCATTCGGTATTCACGGCGCTGCGCTGCACCCGGCGGGCGTACCAGGTATAACCGATTTCCAGGCGCCGGTTGTTCCGGTCGATATTGCAGTAACGCGTGGTGCCGACGATCTGTCCGCTCGATTTTTCCCTGACGACGAAGGGCAGGGCTTTGGCCTGTGCCTGCATCTCTAGCGCCTGATCCAGCCATAATTGCGTCCGCTCCGGCATCGGCACCGAGGTGAAGAATAACTTCCACAATTCGCCGTCGGCCGCGGCGGCCTGTAGCGCCGGCAAATGGCTTGGTTCCAGCGGCTCCAGGCTGACGTGTTGGCCGCTCAGGGTGACAGGGTGTAATTGCATGGGATCCTTAAAAGAATTCAATATTTCTGCAGATGGCATTGCAAGGATAGCGACAAAATAGAACAAGCGTGCCGGATACCGCAGTTTACCGGATGCGGTTCAGGCTGATTTAGCAAAACAACAGTAGTGCTTGCCATTGAAATTGAAAGTCGCTATACTGCAAAGCTGTATAGAATTTTGCGGCGTGGAATTTGTCAACTTGATTTGACCTCGTCGCTTTGACCACGTTTAGGAAATCTCATGGCAAATACCGCACAAGCACGCAAACGTGCTCGTCAAGCAGTTAAACAGAACGCACACAACTCCAGTCAGCGTTCCACTTTGCGCACAGCAATCAAAGCTGTCCGTAAAGCGATCGAAGCTGGTGATAAAGCTGCTGCAACCACAATTTTCCAGGCTTCCGTCTCGACAATTGACAGCATCGCCGACAAGAAAATCATTCACAAGAACAAGGCAGCTCGCCATAAGAGCCGCCTGGCTTCCGCTCTGAAAGCACTGGCTTAATTTGCCTTGCTGTCTGCGGCCTGAGGGCTGCGGACGATCAGTTGTGAATAAAAAAACCGCAATTCATTGCGGTTTTTTTGCTATTTCTTTTGAATTGCCTCTGCGGTGACAGAGGCCCTTGCTATTTCATCGCAATGGCAAGCCGTCTATCTTGCTGCCTGGCTTGATGCCTTTTTGCTTAAACCAACCCTGATTCATTTCTAATGCATAGCGCACCACTTTTTGGGCGCAATGCGAATCGGTGGTTTGCGGTTGCATATCTTCTACGTTCACGATTTTTCCTTCGCCATCAATAAAGGCGACCGACAACGGGATCAGGGTGTTTTTCATCCACATGCAAACGCCGGCCGGTGCGCCGAAGTCGAACACCATCCCCTCATTGCTCGCCATCTTGCTGCGCATCATCAGGCCTTGCTGGCGATCGGCGTCGTTTGCCGCAACTTCGGCCTGGATGACGTAAATTCCCGCAGTCAATTGCTTTACCGGTAATTTTGTTTGGGCGCTAGCGGCGCTGGCGACCAAGGCGGTGAGGGATGAAATCAGCAGCAGGCGCGGCAGGGAAGGGGGGAGTTTTAGCATGGCGACAAAGCAAGATGCAAAGTTAAGAAAGGCGTTATCGTACAACAAATAAAAAAGGCAGGAAAAATTCCTGCCTTGATACGAATACTGCTGAATCTGTTACTTGGAGGCGGAAGCCATCGATGCGGAGGCTTCGGCCATTGCTTTCTTGGATTTTTTGTGTTTCTTGGCTGGCTTGGAAGCGTCGGCGGAAGCCATGGCAGAACCGGATGCCATAGGGGCGGATGCCATCATGGAAGCGGAAGCCTTAGCGGAAGGAGCTGGAGCTTGGGCGAAAGCAACTGAAGCAAACAGACCAGCAATCAGGGCGGCGATCAATTTTTTCATTTTAGTATCCTTCAGGTAAGTGTTTGTCAAAATATGATTCAACAGAATCAAGGCAAATAACGGGCCCTGAAGTACCGGGGTTGACAATGTTTTCGAGAATTTTTCGAAAAAACATGAAAAATAAATTGTGCGGCGCACGATATTTGTTCAGATTCGCACTTCCTGCCATTCGCCGGGAAGCAAGGGATGGCTTTCCAGTGAAAAGCCGCCGATCGCGCTGCGTATCAACCTCAGGGTGGGCAAGCCGACCGCCGCCGTCATGCGCCTGACTTGGCGGTTCTTGCCTTCCGACAAGGTAATGCACAGCCAGCTGGTCGGTATGCTCGCGCGTTCGCGCACCGGCGGATGGCGCGGCCATAGCCATTCCGGCTCTCGTATATGTCGCACGGTGCAAGGCTGGGTCACGAAATCGCCGAGATCGAGCGGATTGCGCAAGCGTTCCAGCGCCGCGGCGGTCGGCGTGCCTTCCACCTGCACCAGATAGGTTTTCGCCTGCTTGTGAGCGGGATGGCTGATGCGGTTTTGCAGCTTGCCGTCATCGGTCAATAAAATTAATCCCTCGCTGTCGGCATCGAGCCGGCCGGCTGGGTATATATTGGGAATGCTTAGTAAATCGGCCAGTGTCGGCCGGCTGGCATGCGCGGAAAACTGGCACATGACGTTGTAGGGTTTGTTGAGCAAAATCAGTTTCATAGTCGTATGGTAACCCCAATTTTGCAAATTGATGGCATCCAGTAAAATACTAGTGCATAATACGAAATGAAGGTCTTGTGTCTTATATAAGAGTTAATTAGAAGGATGACTCTGAAAAGCCGGCAAGACATGTTAAGAGAAAAGCGCGACCCGCTTGATCGCCCAACTACGGAGAAAACGATGTATCAACATATTAAAGTTCCTGCCGAAGGTAAGAAAATTACCGTCAATGCTGATTTCTCGCTGAATGTTCCAGACAATCCTATCATCCCTTTTATCGAAGGCGACGGTACCGGCGTCGACATCAGCCCTGTCATGATCAAGGTGGTTGATGCAGCGGTCGCCAAGGCGTATAGCGGCAAACGCAAGATCAGCTGGATGGAAATCTATGCCGGTGAAAAATCCACTAAAGTGTACGGCCCGGACGTCTGGCTGCCGGAAGAAACTATGAAAGTCTTGAGAGACTACGTGGTTTCCATCAAAGGCCCATTGACCACGCCCGTCGGCGGCGGCATCCGTTCCCTGAACGCGGCCTTGCGTCAGGAACTGGATCTGTACGTTTGCCTGCGCCCGGTACGTTATTTCAAAGGCGTGCCTTCGCCGGTACGTGAGCCGGAAAAAACCGACATGGTGATCTTCCGCGAAAACTCCGAAGACATCTACGCCGGTATCGAATTTGCCCAGGGTTCCGATCAGGTAAAAAAACTGATCAAATTCCTGCAAGATGAAATGGGCGTCAAGAAAATCCGTTTCCCAGAGACTTCCGGCATCGGCATCAAGCCGGTTTCCATCGAAGGTACCGAGCGTCTGGTGCGCAAGGCGATTCAGTACGCGATCGACAATGACAAGCCTTCCGTGACTATCGTTCACAAGGGCAACATCATGAAGTACACCGAAGGCGGTTTCCGTGACTGGGCCTATGCGCTGGCGCAAAAAGAATTCGGCGCCGAACTGATCGATGGCGGTCCATGGTGCAAATTCAAGAATCCTAAGACAGGTAAAGACATCGTCATCAAGGATTCGATCGCCGATGCATTCCTGCAGCAAATCCTGTTGCGTCCAAACGAATACAGCGTGATCGCAACCCTGAACCTGAACGGCGACTATATTTCCGACGCGCTGGCAGCGCAAGTCGGCGGTATCGGCATCGCCCCGGGCGCCAACCTGTCTGACTCGGTAGCGATGTTTGAAGCCACCCACGGTACTGCGCCTAAGTATGCCGGTAAAGATTATGTGAACCCAGGTTCCCTGATCTTGTCAGCAGAAATGATGTTGCGTCACATGGGCTGGACTGAAGCGGCCGATCTGTTGATTTCCTCCACGGAAAAAGCCATCACAGTTAAGAAAGTGACTTACGACTTCGCCCGTCTGATGGAAGGCGCGACACAAGTGTCTTGCTCCGGCTTCGGCGACGTCATGATCGCCAATATGTAATCGCGAAGCAGGAGAATTTATTTTCTCTTGAAGCAAAAAAGCCGGCGGAAGCCGGCTTTTTTATGGCTCGCTGTTTTTACTGAGCCAATTCTGCCTAGGGAATGACATGGTTCAGGGCGTAGCGTATCAGATCGGCTTGTCCCTCGATACCGAGTTTGCGTTTGATGTTGAGCCTGTGCGTTTCCACCGTCCTGACGCTGAGATCCAGTTCCCGCGCTATATGTTTGTTCGATTTTCCGGTGGCGATGCTTTTCAGTATGCCTTGTTCTCTTTGCGTCAAAATTTGCACGGAGGCGGTGGCGGCATTCTGTTTTTTCAGGCCGGAACTGAAATAGACGCCGCCGCCGGTGACGGCTTCTATGGCTGCGATAATTTCCTCTGCCGGCGCATCTTTCAAGACATATGCGCGCGCA
>JACPWS010000063.1 GCA_016196925.1 Burkholderiales bacterium
GGCTGTCGCGCACAGAGGTGTCATCCAGCCGCACCAGCAAATCGCCGCGCCTGACCGCCTCGCCGTTTTCCTTCAGCACCTGCAGCACCACGGCCGACAATTCGGCCCGCAAATCGGCCTTGCGCTCAGGCTGCACCGAACCGGTAATCACCGGGCCGGACGCCAGCGCATTGCTTTGCACGGTCGTCAAATCTTCGGCGGTAATCAGCAAGGGCTTGTCGTTGGCAGCGGCGGCAGCACTGGCGCTGGCGCTGGCAGAGTCCGGCGCTTTGCCGCCCTTGTTGCAAGCGCTGAGGGAAAAGGCGAGAACGATGGATAAGGCAAGCAAGCTGCGGCGCTGCATAGTAAGTCTCCGGAATTTATCAGGCTCGTTTGAGCAAAGCATTTGTTGAAAGTTCAATGCGACAGCGAAGTATCCATAGTGTAGCGGGGGCTGTCAAATCTGGCGCCTGCCCCCGGGCAGGGGGAAGGGACTCGATACGGCAATCTCAATGTTCGCCTGGATTTTCATCGTCCTTACCTTAATTTGCTGCTTCTTCTTGCATTCCGGCCCCAAACCCAGTAATCTCCGCCCTCCCCCGCTTTAGCCGTTTGCCTGTGCCCGACTCCGCTCCACCGCCTCAAGTCCTGATCGCCACCGATGTGTTCGGCAACACCCCCGCCGTTGCCTCCCTGGTGCGCCAGTTGGGCGTGACGGCGCTGGTCGTCTCGCCGCATGAAGAAGAACGCCAGTTCCGCAACGAGCAGCTCGCCTATCAAGCCTTCCTGGCTATCGGCGGCGTGGCGCGCTATGCGGACAAGCTGGCGCAAGTCTTACAGCAAGAGCAAATCAACTACGCGATAGGCTTTTCCGCCGGCGCCAGCGCACTGTGGATCAACGCCAGCCAGCCCCAGGCCGCGCTGTTGCAGGCGATGACCCTGTTTTACGGCTCGCGCATCCGCGATCAGCGTACTCTGCTGCCACGGTGTCCGGTGCGTCTGATCTTCGCCGAACAGGAAGCCGCCTTCGACCCGGCCGAACTGGCAGCCGACTTGCAGCGCCGCGGCCACGCCGCAGAAATCGCCAAAGGCAGCCGGCACGGCTTCATGAACCCGTATTCGCGCGGCTCTTGCGTCAAGGCCCAGGCGCGCTATACGCAGGAGTTACAGGAACAGATGCAGGGTGCATTTACCCTCGCCGCAGCCTAACAAGCTCCTTCCCCCAGGCAGGGGGAAGGCTGGGATGGGGGTCGAACGGTTGAAATAGTCAGCTCGAATTATTGACGTTTTTACCCCCACCCTAACCCTCCCCCTTATAGTGGGAGGGGACTTCCGGCACATTTGAGCGAGTTCCCATTGCTGACAATAGAAGTTTTTTCGTGCTTTTCGTGCTTTTCGTGCTTTTCGTGCCTTTCGTGGACCCGCGGTTTTTGACTTTCTTCCCGTCCGACGCCGCGCAATTGAGTTTACCTCCCCCAGCCCTTATACTGCCCGTCGCGCGACACAATCGCCAAACCCGCCCTGGCTCGCACCAACCAGCGAACCCGTGCTCTTGTTGCATCCACAGCTATATCCTTAACCTTTTTTTTGCGGAATCTATCTCCCGGCCTTATCTGGCGCGGAGACACAGCCCCGCGCGGAGCCACCAGCATGACCGCTACTTTTGTCTTTAATGAAATCAATTTCGACGACCACGAACAAGTCGTGTTCGCCTCTGAACCAAAATCCGGCCTGAAGGCCATCATCGCCGTCCACAACACCAATCTCGGCCCGGCCATGGGCGGTTGCCGCATGTGGAACTACGCCAGCGAAGCCGAAGCGGTACGCGACGTACTGCGCCTGTCGCGCGGCATGACTTACAAGAACGCCGTCGCCGGCCTGCCTATCGGCGGTGGCAAGAGCGTGATTATCGGCAATCCAAAAACCGACAAGACCCCCGCCCTGTTTGAAGCCCTGGGCGTCGCCCTCGAGCGCCTCGGCGGCCGTTATGTCACCGCCGAAGACATCGGCACCAGCCCGGCCGACATGGCGAATGTCGCCCACAAGACCAAATACGTAGCCGGCCTCGGCGACCGCGGCGACCCATCGCCGTTCACCGCACTCGGCTGCTTCGTCGGCGCGCAAGCCGCCGTCAGGCACCACCTCAAGCGCGACAGCATGGAAGGCCTGACCGTGGCCCTGCAAGGCTTGGGCCACGTAGGCTACGACTACGCCCGCCGCCTGCACGCCGCCGGCGCCAAACTGATCGTGACCGACATCGACCAGGCCGCACTGCAACGCGCCCAGGAAGAATTGAACGCCGAAGTCGTCGCCGTCGACGCCATCTACGATGTAGAGGCCGACATCTACGCCCCATGCGCGCTGGGCGCCACCGTCAACCCTGACACCCTGACCCGCCTGAAAGCCAAAATCATCGCCGGCGCCGCCAACAACCAGCTGGCGACCGCCGAGATGGGTGTAGCCTGCCGCGAAAAAGGCATCCTGTACGCGCCCGACTTCGTGATCAACGCCGGCGGCATCATCAAGGTCTGCTACGAATACCTGAACACCCCGGAAGACGGCATGGACGCCCACGTGCGCCGCATCGCCGACACCCTGGCCGAAGTCTTCACCCGCGCCGACGCCGAAGGCTTGCCGACCAGCGTGGTGGCGGATAGGATCGCCGAGGCGAAGTTCAAGCAGTAAGCAGGACTGGCGTTGCTTTCAACAGCGACGCGCATGAAAAAAGCCGCCTGTGTTGGGCGGCTTTTTTGTGGGTTTCTGCTAGCCTACGGCAGTGGCGTCGGCAAGGTCTTGCCCCGCAGCTTTCTGAAACGAGCAGAGACGAAACTCAACAGGTCGGCAAATGAACTCCTCTTACCATGCCGATCAATGTCAATACCATTTAAATCAGCGACCGATCGCCACAAATACCAGCGCATCCATAAACATACCAACAAGCACAGCCAAACCCACATTGCACCAAAGTTTCATCGCTAACATGGTGCCCAGCAAACCCGCTGCGGTTGGCAATATTTGAAATCCCCCAGCATTCAAATTGGCTGCGAGCGTAGGCAAGATTGTGGCGGCGGCAATTGCCATCAACAAGCAGGGTCCAAGCGTAGATAACGGCGAATCAGACTCAGTTAAACGATCAAACGCCCGGCTCCGCCCTTCCAGAAGAAACGGCAGACTGCGCGTCATATACGTCAAGCCAGCCATTAATATGATCGCCAACCAGATATTTTCCATAGACTGTTTCATGTGGTTTTCCTATAACTGTTCATCCAATAACTAAAGGTGCCAGCAAAGCCACCGACAATGATTGCCGGGCTAGCATACCCAGACAAGGCAAGCGCTCCTGCCGCGATAGCCGACATTAGCAGCGGCCATTGCAATTTCTTACTGGCGCATTGCCAAGCTAGCGCCAGAAATAGTGCTGGCAGCGAAAACTGCATCGCGTGCGCCAAAATCGGTGAAGCCTGCTCCAAAGCCCCGCCGGTATAGGCGCCAATTGCGGTTCCTGTTATCCAAGAAAAATACGCACCCAGGCCGAGTCCGCCTAGCCAACTGCTGCGCTGCGCTGTATCCACCATTTTCAAGCGGCTTAATGCGGTTGCGAATACCTCATCAGTCAAGGTAAAGGCAAAACTCAGGCGCAGGCGCAAGGACTTGGGCATCAGAGTGGCTATCAAGGGGCCATACAGCAAGTGCCGCGCGTTCATCAGCGCGCACAAACCTACTACCCATAACCACGGCGTACCCGCCGCAAATGAAGCAAGCAAAATAAATTGACTGGCACCTGCAAAAATCAGACACGACATCATGATAATTTGCCACGGAAAAAAACCTGCCGCGACACCCGCCACCCCAAATGCCGCCGAAACTGGCAAATACCCGATGATGATCGGGACTGCCGCCTTGATTCCCACCAAGTAATTGACTGTTTTCATGCAAGTGCTTTCAATACAAACAGATGAGTGCCGCCATCCCATTCACTAACGCCGTGCGTCGCATACAAACGACTATGCGTACATACTTCGAATCCGGCATGTTGGGCCAGTTCTGCAAAACGCTGAGGGTAGGTCTTTTGTTCCACTTCGTAATCAAGCCCTGCGACCAAGGCTTCAAGCTCCAGCAAATGGAAGCGATAGAAGGCTAACAATTCATGTGAGATAGGTTCTGGCAAGCATAATTTATGTAAATTCTTCAGTAATACACGGCAACGATTCGCTGCCGGCGCAACATTACCGCTACGAGCCTCAAATATCGCCAGAGGCGCATGTTGCCGAACCAAGTCTACCAACACCAATTCGGCTTCACTCAAGACATTCCGTGGCAAATCCACCATGGTATCAACCACATACTGCAAATGATGGGCGATCAAGTTGGCATTGCGTTCACCTCCATTGGAAAATGGTGCAATCATTTCATCAGCAACCAGGAACAAAGCTCCCGGTTTTAATTGCCGATGCGTAGCTTGCAGAAAGTGCGAGGTATTCAAGTGATGCGACGCTCCGACCGATACTGCAACATCAAAACGCCGATCCGTTGCGAACGCAATATCGGTAATGCTCGCCTGCATAGGCGTAACCCGCTTGTCGTCCTTGAACAAGCGACATAAATGCTGGAATGCTACTGTGCTCGGATCAACTGCGGTTGCCTGTAATGCCGGGTTCAACTCCAGCAGCATTTGCAGCGGCAAACCAGGCCCGGTCCCGACATCGAGCAATCGATGTTCTCCTGATTGACAGTGAAAGGCGAGGTGATTGGCAATGGCAACGCTTTGTCTGGCATACGCGGGGTGCACCAACTCATAAGCTGCGTATGCATCGACATCAATGCGATCTTCAAAAGAAACCCCATCGTCCAGACTGCTCCGTTTGACTTTTTCGCCTACCTGCTTGGGTTTGATACGCGCGGGGACGCTGGGCCGACCATGGCGGGTCAATACTTCAGCCGCTAGCGCCGCTATGACGTTGTCGCCATGCTGCAATTCCTGGTTCAATTTTTTTATTTCATCGTCTTCCAATGCCTTCCATAGCGAATTGGCGCGATTTGACAGTGCGACGGCTGCCTGCAAGCTGGGGCTGGCAGCGGGCGCGGACTGAAGCAAATGCGGAGTATGTGGGCGCGCCAAAATCAGCAAGACTGGCTGCACATCAATCAATGCGAAAGTTTGCACACTGGATTGAAAATCCGAATCATCGACAATCACGCTACCCAGCCTGGACAATATCTCGGGCTTTGCCAACTCGCAGGCATCAAAACTCAAGCGTGCAGCTTCAATCCCTTGCGATACTTCCAGCTTCAGGCGCGCCACTTGCAAATGCAAGCCCAGCCATTCATCGTCAGTATGCGGCCAAGCGCGCGCTTGATCAAAAAGACTAAGCCGGCCTTTTTGCGCAATGGGATAGACCACCGTTACAATTGCCGTAACGGCTTGATCAAGGCTGCGATAAATATGCCGCGTATCGGCGGCAAAGGAATGCGTTTGCCCGGGCCGCAGATACGCCGGAGCCACTTCATCACCGACCAATACGTGGCCGCGCAAGGCCACGATATGCTCCTTAACATCAAGCATATGGGCTTCCGCCTTATGCGTGGTGTGTGGTGCAATTTCCAACAAATAGGTTTCAATGTTCTGTGGCGCAGTCTGATTATCGATCAAGGTCGCCGTCACGCCCTTACTAACCACGGTACGTTTATTGCCTTCGCCTTCGACCAATTGCCCAAACGGCACATCAAGCGCCTTGGCTAATTGCCAAACAGTTTCTATTGTCGGATTGCCCGCCTGGTTTTCTATCCCAGATAGGGTAGCCTTGCCAATCCCACTCATTTCCGACAAACCATTCAAGGTTAAACCTCGATTTTGGCGGGCAGCATGGATATTGCGAGCGACAATTTCGCGGATTGAATGGTCAAGAGCTTGTGAAGCCAAAGTGGTCGAAGACATGAGTAACGCTCCATTAAATAGAACATAAGTGTTCGGTATAATATAACACTTTATTGGAATTCTTATATGTCTTTTTCCCACTGCAAAGCAATGACATCAGGTTCAAGCATAAAACATTGCACGATATGCTTATCGTTAAGTGCGGCGTAAATTCGCTTTTTTTGCTGTTTGCTGTGTTTCATTGCAACTTCCCGATATCTCTTCAGCCTTGATCATGCTTTTTCAAATTCGGCCATACGCAACAGCGTTTTCCAGGCATGAATTCCGGCACACTCCTGTTGTCCGAAATAAATCTACGCGTTTCGGACCAACACCTTGCTATGAGGCCCGGCCAGCGTGAGTAAACTCGAACGCTTGCTCAACGATGGCGCTATCAAGCAATGCCAAAAATTGCATCGCGCATGAAAAAGCCGCCCGTGTTTTGAGCGGCTTTTTGTAGGCGTCAAAAGCGTAACGATTTGGTAGCTTGGCGCTGAGCTTGCGAAGCCTAAGCTGCGGCATACGCACTCAGCGATAAATATTGGGCTTTGCAGCCCTAGTTACGCACTGCCGTCCAAGCCGCCTCACCCCCACCGCATAAGCCAGCCCGGTCGCCAGGCAGAGCGCCGAAGTAATCAGCAACAGGCTGTCGACACCGCGGCAATTGCAAATCCCGGCCAGCGCTTGCGGGTACAGCAGCATCAGCGGGATGAAGCTGAGGCCGCGGACTATCAGGGCGGCGGCGATCAGGCTCAGGGCGGTGCGCAGCAGGGGCAGGCGCGGCAGCAGGCCGGCGCCGGAGCAGGCGTAGGCGGCGCAAACGAACAGCAAGGCGGCGATCAGCAGGCAGACCTTGGCCGGGTAGCTGGAACCGGCGCGCACCATGTGCACGATGGCGTCCGGCGCGCCTAGCGCTGCATACCAATTTGGGCCGCCGTAGATCGCGGCGATATGCAGCAGGCCGCCGAATAGCGCGACCAGGCCGGCGCACAGCAGATAAGGCTTGCCGGATGGGCGCGACATCATGCGCGGCGCGCGCTGTGGCGCAGGCCATACAGGCCGAGCGCAAAACACAGCCCGATGGCAAACCAGATCAGCGCCGCCGCCACTTCAAACGTGTCGATATGTTGCAGCAGCCTCGGATGCCACAGCAGCAGCGGCAGCAGGATGACGCCGCGCAGCAGGCAGATGGCGGCTGTCGTGAAGAGGCCGGTGCGCGGCAGCGGCAGGCGTGGCAGGCGTGGCAGCAGGCCGGCAGCGGAGCAGGCATAGACGCTGCACAGCCACATCAGGCCCGCGATCACCAGACCGCTGACCGGCGCCAGCCAGGTGCCCTGACTTGCCGACTGCACCACCCAGTCCGGTGCGCGGAAAAATGCGATCCATTCCGGCCGGTTGGCCAGCGCGATCACCACGTGCAGCAGGCCGCCGAGGAAGGCGCCGGCTGCGGCGAACAGCAGATAGGTATTTTTTTGTTCAGGCATGATGGCTTTCGGTGTGGTTTGCCAAGGCGGAGCAGCGCGGCTGCGCGAGTGCATCACGCTGCGCCACTGACAGACAAGGCTTTTTCCAGCGAGTTCCCGACGGTTTGCATGAAGGCGCGCACTCTGGCGGTGTTGCGCAAATCGGCGTGGGTGAGTATCCACAGCGGCACTTGCAAGGCCGCTATCGGTTCGGACAGCGGCACCAGACCAGGCACATCTTGCGCGACGAATTCCGGCAAGATCGTGATCCCCATACCGGCACGCACTAACGCCAGTGCACTAGGGAAATGATCGGCGCGCGCCGCAATCGTGGCGGCCGGGACCGTCGCATCGACCCAGCGGTCATACATCCTGTCCTGTCCGTCAAAGCCTATCCAGGGAAAATCTTCGGTCAGCATTTTCACCGGCAACAGTTGTTGCGCATCGGCGTTATTGAGATAGGGCGCGCCGCGCCAGCCATAGATCCTGATCCTGACTTGCCCCAACTGCCGTCCGACCAGGGTTTCCGGGACTTGCGTGGACATGCGAATCGCCACATCGGCCTCACGGCGCGCCAGATCGACGCGTTCGCGCGACGTCCGGACTTCAACTTCTATCTGTGGGTGTTGGGTATGGAAAGCCGCAAGGGCAGCCGGCAATACATGCAGGGCCACCACTTGCGCCGTGGTCACGCGCAGAACGCCGGTCAGACGCGTATCGCCGCCCATGATCTGCCGTTCTGCCTGAGCGAGCAAGGGTTCGCATTGCTCCGCTGCCAGTCGCAAGGTCTCGCCTGCTGGAGTGGCGACATAGCCGCTGCGCAGACGTTCGAACAGGCGCACCTGTAGCTTCTCCTCTATGGCTTCCAGGCGTCGCAACACGGTCGAGTGCGTGACAGTCAGGGCGCGCGCCGCACCGGACAGAGAGCCGGCGCGCGCCAGCGCCAGCACATAGCGCAAGTCATCCCAATCGAGGCGGGACGGGCCGGCGCCCGGCGGCGGCATTGCGGCGGCGATACTGGTTTTTTTCATGTGCGTTTTCGCAAAATTAAACAGCAGATTTGTGCATTTGTTGTGCGTAGATTAGCACCTATACTGCGCCCATGACCAGCAATGCCAGGAAAATCATGAACACGGACAACACCGCTGCTACGAGCTCACGCCTCGTCAAAGTCTGGGCGGCGCTACGCCTGCGCCTGCAGCGTTACCTCAGCCACCTGAATGCCAGCATCGATAGCCAGCCCCTGCCGCGCCAGCATCGTATGGGCGCTTGGGAGCGCAGCGGCAAGGACAAATAGGGCTTAGCTGCACACTTCAGAACACGGCATGGATGCCCACCTGCGCTAAGTCGGTGAAAATCCGGCCCAAGTATTCTCCGACGCCGATAGGATTGCCGAGACGAAGTTCAAGAAGTAAGCAGTACTGAGCGTTGTTGTGACGGGTAAAAAGCCGCCCGTAAATAGGTAATGCCGCTCAGTTAAGCCGTATTCTTCGCTTCGTCATTCCGGCGAAGGGTGTAGCAGGGGTTTCGTGGGGGGGATACCCCACGCCTGCGTAACGATCTTCGCTTGCAAGCGAAGATTCCTTAAGCGATAGCCGGAATCTAGTGACGTA
>JACPWS010000064.1 GCA_016196925.1 Burkholderiales bacterium
CTGAGGCTGAACATGCGTGCGATTACGCTTCGCTAATCGTACCTACGCTTGCTGGCAATGTCTCGCGTTGACGCTTGCCGCCTTCTTTCTTTGGAATGCCATCGAAACATTTTCGAAAGATTGGATAGGCGCGTTACTCGGCTTTGGGATGGCGATATTTTCTGCTTCTTTCGCGTTTAATCAGGTTGCGCTATCGAATCCACGCGAAGGACTTAACTGGGCACTGATACCGCGAACCGCGAAAATACTTCAGGTAATCGCAAATATTTGCATAGTGACGTCCCTCTTTTTTAGGTGGGTCTATCCGCAGTGAGCTGGTGAGACGATAGCCATTTGAACCCCAAAATCCTTCGTAGGGCGCGCCTGAAGCGCAGCGCGGTGCGCCAAATTCGTTAATCAGCGAGGGATAGCGGACGAAGCCCGCGCCGGGGGGGCGCCATTGCCGTCGCAAAAGCTATTTTGGCGGTAACAAAATCCTCTTCAATTCACCCGAGGTTTTCCCGGTCAGGATGGCCTTATTCAGTTGATCCATCACCGCATCGTGCTTATGCAGGGCGGCGGCGAAATGCAATTCGTCGTTGCGTAGCGGTTTGTTCAGTACTTTGAATTCGGTTTCGGATTTTTCCGGCGGGCGGGTCTGATCCAGCTGTTGCAGCTTGCGCAGGTAAAGCTCGACTTCTTTTGGGTCGGAACGGCGGTCGCCGAACAGCATGATGTCCATGCGTTTGCTGGTCAGCTTTCTGAGCCGCGCCACATAGGAGCTGGCGTCGTCTTCCACGGTAAACATGCTGTGTTTTTGTTGCTCGAATTCATCGCCGTAACTGACGCCGCGTACCACGCCTATGGTTTTTCCTTTCAGGTCGCCGATCTCGTTGAAACTGATATCGGCATCCTGGCGCGTCACCAGCCATACGTAATTGGCGTAGATGGGTTCGGAAAAGCGCAAGCTGTGCAGGCGTTCGCTGGTCTTGGATAAGCCGAACACGATGCCTTCGCCCGCTTTGGCGTTGCTTAACAAGCGATTCATAGGGTAATAGCGGATTTCGAAGCGCAGATGCGCTTCGCGCTCGAAGTAAGCGAGCAGTTGCCGGATATCTTCGCGTATCGGCACCACTTCGCCGCTGTCGTTACGTAACTCACGGATAAGCAAAGGCACAGTCTGCAGCTCACTTGCCGAAACAGGGATATGCAGAGAGAAGAATAGCAGGACACAGCTATACAGCATCAAGCAGCTAGGGCGCTTGCAGCCCGCGCCGATTGCCGTGTTGAAAACACGCTTCATAAAATTCAGGCGCCGGGGCCTAACATCAAAGACGCATCCACCCATAGCTCAAACTGCTCGGCGCTGACTGCGCCCGAAGCCAAGGCCGCCTCGCGCAGTGAGCAGCCTTGCGCATGCGCCTGTTTGGCGATTTGCGCGGCGCGGTCGTAGCCGATGTGGGGGCTGAGGGCGGTCACCAGCATCAGGGAATTGTTGAGTAATTGTTCTATGCGCCCGGCGTTGACGGTGATGCCGCTCAGGCAATGCTCGCTAAAGCTGTGCATGGCGTCGCTCAGCAGGCGCAGGCTGTCCAGCGAATTCAGGGCGATCAGAGGCTTGTAGACATTCAGTTCGAAGTGTCCCTGGCTGGCGGCGAAGCCGAGCGCCACGTCATGTCCCATCACCTGGGCGCACACCATGGTCAGCGCTTCGACCTGGGTAGGGTTGACTTTGCCGGGCATGATGGAGCTGCCCGGCTCGTTTTCCGGCAGGCTCAATTCGCCCAGGCCCGAGCGCGGGCCGCTGCCCATCAGGCGGATGTCGTTGGCGATCTTGGTCAGGGCGATGGCCAGCATTTTCAGCGCGGCGTGGAAAGCGACCAGGGCTTCGTGTCCGGCCATGGCGGCGAACAGGTTGTCGGCCGGCGCAAACGGCAGGGAAAATTTCCCGGCTAATTTATTCGCGACCCTGGCGCCGAATTCGGGGTGGGTATTGAGGCCGGTGCCGACTGCGGTGCCGCCTATCGCCAGCGTAGAGAGCGCCGGAAAGCTCGCTTGCAGGCTGGCTTTGCACAAGCCGATTTGCGCGGCATAGCCGCCAAACTCTTGCCCCAGGGTGACCGGCGTGGCGTCTTGCAGGTGGGTGCGTCCGATCTTGATGATGTCGGCGAACTGCGTGGCCTTGTCGCTCAATGCGGCGTGCAATTTGTTGAGGGCGGGCAGCAGTCTTTGCTGGGTTTGCAGCGCCACCGCCAGGTGCATGGCGGAGGGGAAGACATCGTTCGATGATTGCCCCAGATTCACATCGTCGTTCGGGTGTATTTTACTTGCCGGGCTGATTTTGCCATGGTCGGCATGCGAGGCTAAATGCGCGATTACCTCATTGACGTTCATATTGCTTTGCGTGCCCGATCCGGTTTGCCAGACCGATAAGGGAAATTGCGCATCGAATTCGGCGCCGGCTACGCGCAGCGCGGCGCTGGCGATGGCTGCGGATTTTTCCGGAGTCAAACGCCCCAGTTCGCCATTCACCAGCGCCGCCGCCCATTTGATCCAGGCCAGGGCGTGGATGATTTCCAGTGGCATGCGTTGTTCGCCTATCGCGAAAAAATGCAGGCTGCGTGCGGTCTGCGCCCCCCATAAGGCATCCGCCGGGACTTCGATACTGCCAAAACTATCCTTTTCTATGCGCGTGCTTGGCATGGCGTTCTCCCGCGGTGGATTGGTGGCGAGCCCAGTTCTTCACTCTATCCACGTTAGCACATTTGCCAGGAGCGCGGGCGGGGCGTAATCCGCAATTCCCTACTTAGCAGGATGCACGTCAAGCTTGCATCTGCACTACGAGCACGCCGGCAAGGCTAGCCTGCAGCACGCGTGGAGTGAAGCCTTGCCAGCGGACTGACGCTCCGGGCCTGACCTTGAACTTGTCATCTTGGAGATATAGGATGAACAGCACGGCTAGCCCTGTATTTCGGTGGCCGGCGATCGCGGGGTGGCGCTTATTTTTCTGTTTTGCTTGGAATTTCATCCGGTTCTGATGAACATACTTTAACGAGGTGCAGATGGATGAGTATCAGAAACCTCTGGATTTGCACCTGTTCATGGCCGCAGCTGCGCATGACATGAAAAATTCGGTCAGCATGCTAAGCGGCACGCTGGAGCATCTGCTATCGGACGTCTCGGCTAAGCTGGCGCCGGAATACCGGCAAATGGCGCATATGTTGTACGAAACCAAGCGGCTGAATAATAACTTGATTCAGTTATTGGCCTTGTACAAAGAAATCGGCAGCGCCTCTTTCCCGTTTGATCCGCAACCGCAAGCGTTGGCGCAATTCATTGAGGATGTCGCGGCGCAGAACCAAATTTTATTCGACTGTAAGGGGATCGCTTTTGAAACCGAAACCCCGACAGATTTGGTGTGGAATTTCGATGAAGACCTGGTGATCGGGGTGGTCGGGCATGCGCTGAATAATGCGATCCATTACACTGAAGATAAGGTTCGCCTGGTGGTTTCTCAGGTCAACGGTTTCCTGGAGATACGGGTCGAGGATAATGGCCGCGGCTATCCGCCCGTCATGCTGGAGGCCAGTATGGCGCAGAATTCAGGCGTGAACTTTATGACCGGCAGCACTGGCCTGGGCCTGTATTTTGCAGGCGTGGTCGCGCAAATGCACAAGCATCGCGGCAGGAGCGGCAGCGTTACATTGGAGAATGGTGGCGCATGGGGCGGCGGTTGCTTCGTGTTGCGTTTGCCATAGATCGCGAAGGAAAGTGGCGATGGATAAAAATGAACTCTCCGCGTGGTGCAATAAGCACTACCTGATCATCGATGACTTTTCCGGCATGCGCAATATGTTGCGCGACATGTTGCGCCGCCTGGGCGTGGTGCGCCATGTGGATCACGCCAGCGATGGGGCCGAGGCCATAGCTGCGTTGGGGAAAACCAGGTACGACGTGGTGTTATGTGACTATAACCTCGGTTATGGCCGGACCGGCCAGCAAATCCTGGAAGAGGCTAAAATCCGCGAATTGATTGGCCCGGCTTGCATCTGGCTCATGATTTCAGCCGAAAAAAGTGTGGAAACGGTGATCGGCGCCGCCGAGTACCAGCCGGACGGCTATCTGGTCAAGCCGATTACCGAGGGTTTGCTGCTGGCGCGGCTCGATCGCATCTGGAAAAAGAAACAGATATTCAAACATATCGACCAGGCCTATGACGCCAGGGATTATCTGAAAGCCGCCAGGCTGTGCGATGCGCGTCTGGCCAGCGATCCGATTTACGCCTTGGATTTATTGCGTATGAAAGCCAGCTTGCTGGTAAAAAGTGGCGAGACCGAGCAGGCGCAAGCGGTCTACCAGCAAGTGCTGAAAGAGCGTGACTATGCATGGGCCAAGACCGGGCTCGCCAAGATACTCATACAAAACGGTGAACAAGAAGCTGCCAAGCCGCTGTTGCAGGAAGTGATAGCAGAGAACCGGCATTATCTGGAAGCCTACGATCAGCTTGCTCTGGCGCAACAGCAATTGGGCCAATTGGAAGAGGCCGAACAGGTGTTGCAAAGCGCGGCCGACCTGTCGCCGAATTCTGTGCTGCGTCAAAAAAACCTCGGCACGCTGGCGTTAAAACGGGGCGACATCGCCGTGGCTGAAAAAGCGTTTCGCAAGAGCGTGGCGGTGGGTGAGCATTCGGTGTTGAAAACGCCGGACGCCTACCTGGGGCTGGCGCGCGTGTGCGGACAAAAAAACGACGCCAAGGAAGCGCTGCGTTTGCTTAAAACCGTACAAGGCGAATTCGATACCGAAGAAATACAGTTGCGCGCAAAAATCACCGAAGGCCTGGTTTACCATGAAAGCGGCGACTGGATCAACGCCCGGAAATCCGGTGAAGAATTGGGCGCCATACTGAGCGACAGCGCTGCCCATCCCGATGTCGAGACCAGTCTGGATATGGCGCGTTTGCTGTTTGCGGTAGGCGTCAAAGACGCACCGGTAGAGTTGTTGCAGGATTTAATCAAGAACAATCACGACAACGAGCTGCTGGCGCAAGAGGTGCAACAACTATTCGAAAAATCGCGCATGGGTGAGCAGGGCGCGGCGCTGGTGCAGGCTTCTCGTAAGGAAGCCGGCGAAATGATGAATCAGGGCATCTTGCTGTGGAAAACCGGCAAGCTTACCGAGGCACTGGAAGCTATGCGCAACACCAGGGCGGCTTTGCCTACGAATGTGCGCGTGCTATTTAATTTTGCACACATCCTGATTGCCGCCATGCAGCAACAGGGGGCAGACGCACAATTGGCCGCGGAAGCGAAAGAAGTGCTGCTGCAAGCGGATAAGCTCGCTCCGAATCAAAAGCGTTTTGCGCAGTTGATGGAGTTATTGGCGACGCTGACGCCGGATGCGACTACAGATAAATAGCCACCTGCAATGCGGCGCAAAGGCAAGAATATACACGCCTGCCTGTCTCTCATTTACCTTCGCTACTCGCGCGCCGCTCAAGCTTGAGACAGGTTCCGCCGTACTCGCTGCACCGGTTTTATGGCGAAGTTCAGCCGTTTACCACTCTACCACTCTGGCCCAGGGCAATCGCATAAAGCAATATAAATACCCTTTCAGTGCAAATCATTCCAAACACCGTCATTCCCGCAGCGATTTTGAGCGGAAATCCAGAGACTTTCTCAGCAAACTTGGAAAAATGGTGCAAGGACTCCTTGCACGAATTCCCGCTAAAATCACGCGGGAATGACAATATGTTTGACGCAAATGGCTTCATGCGATTGCCCTGCACTCTGGCTCCTGTATTTGACGGCCATAGCATGCTACGCTGTAGTGAATTGCGAAGCAGCCATATCACCGATTTCAGGAGGGGGAGGCGATGGCGATCGAATCTCCAGTTTCAGGCCAGGTTCATGTCACTCACAGTGGGAAGACGGGCAACGGGCCGGGCGTAGATCACAGTATCATCAAACGCGCCGATGGCGTATTCGTCGATCCGTCCTTGCTTGGCGCGACTTTCCAGGCCGCCGTCAGCAACCTGTTTGCATCGAACTCGTTTTTCGTCGGCGTCGATTATCCGGTCTTTATCAAGGCTCTGTACGTCTACGACCAGGACCAGCCGCGCGCGCAGGGCGGTGAAGCGCCGATACGCTTCGCGGCCGACATCGCAAGCTTCGATACTGAGCGGCGCGCGCTCTACAAATCGATAAAAGTCAGCCGCGGCAAGGCTGAATACTATTTCGAGCCGGTTTATTTGCCCGGTCAAAGCCAGCCGGGCGCAACTGCCGCGCCTGCGCGCCTTGATTTCGATGAGTTCGTGGCCGACATGTGGGGCAAGGGGCTACGCTTTGGCATCGACGCAGCCGCGGTGCGGAATGCGATCGAGAGCGGTAACGCAGGACGCGTGGTGGTGGCCCAGCAGCTTGATCCTGTGCCTGGCGTCGATGCGCACATAGTCGAGGTGGCGTCGGACCTGCGCCGCAGCGACGCACCGCGTCTGCTGGCCGGCGGCCGGCTCGATCTGATGTCCTTCCAGAACCGCTTCCCGCAGATCAAGAAAGGCGTGCGCCTGCTGAAAAAGGTGGCGCGCAAGGACGGTGTGCCCGGCTTCGAGCTGTCGGGTCTGGTGCTGATGCCGCCGCTTCCGAGCGATCTCGACCTGGGCCAGATGGCCGGACCTGGCACGGCCATAGAGAACAGCGCCGAAGGCGAGTTTCTGGTGGCGCAGCTATCGGGTTTTCTGAACGCCGACGACAAGACGCATCAACTGTCGGTCGGCGACAAGATCGTCAGCCGCGAGGGCGTCAGTGTGCGCACCACCGGCAACCTGCAACTGGCCGGCGACTACGAGGAATTTGGTGAAGTGCAGGAAAAACGCGTGATCGAGGGCGGGAATATCACCGTGCACGCCGACGTGTTCGGCAACATCGTCTCGCGCGGCGGCGCCATCACGCTGAATGGCAATCTGGTCGGTGGTACCGCCACGAATGCGGCCGGCAATATAGAACTGAAGGGCGTGGCCTCGGGCGCGGTGCTGCAGACCAGGGACGGCGAGATCACGATGGCGCGCGCCGATAATTGCATCATTTCCGGCAGCAGGGTCGTGATTGAGCATGCCGCCAACTGCGAGATCATCGCCGACGAAGTCGTGATAGTGCGCGCCGAGGGCTGTGCCGTCGCCGCACGCAAGATCTTGATCGAGTCAGCCGGCCCGCGCAAGCAGAGCGAGATGCTGGTGTTCGCGCTCTTGCCTGACAGCAGCAAGATCGATAAGCAAATTGAGGAGTTCAATGCCAGGGTCAGTGAATCTGCCGCCGCGATGGACAAGCTAAGGCTGGAGATGGACGCGCTGACCCAGTTGCCGGAGGTGCGTTCCTATCTGATGCTGGCGGGCAAGATAAACAAGAAGGAGCTGACCCTGACGCCCGCGCAGGAGCCGCAGTTCCGGAAAATGGCGCTGGCGGCAGGGCCGACTCTGAAAGCGATCGGCAAGGTGGCGCTAGACCTGAAGAAGATGGACGAATCGAGGCAGGCTGTGCTGCAAATGGTCGCCGCCTTGCTGGAACAAAAGAACGCGGCCTCAGGCAGCGCCCATGTCACGGTCAACATCATCGAAGGCGACACGACCGTGCGTGTGATGAAGTTTGACCCTGACGGCAGCCGGCCCTACGATCTGGCCAGCAAGGATATCAAGTCGCGTCTGCGCGGCCTGTCTAACGACGAGAAATTGTTCGCAGCCAGTTGCGGCAGCTTCGACTGGGCCTGTGGGCAGTAAGCATTTATTGAGTCGGCAAGAAATTAGTTTCATTTTCCTTGTCGCTGTTCTCACCCTCTCCCGCGAGCGGGAGAGGGCCGGGGTGAGGGGAGTCGGCTCCATCTATTTATTTGCCGACTCTATAGCGCCCACATGTGATGCAATCCAACGAAACTAATGCGCCCCGACCGCATCCACCGCTGCAGCCGATTTCTTCGGTTTGGTCAGCCAGACCAGCGTGATCAGGCCCAGGAACATAAAGGCCGACATCCAGAACAGATCGGTGGCGGCCATGGTGCTGGCTTGCACGCTGATGCTGCGGTCGAGTACGGCGTAGGCGCCGGTTTCCGGCAAGCCTTGCTGCATCAAGCCTTGCACGCTTTGCACAAAGGCAGTATAGGCGCTGCCGGTATGCTCGCTCAGTTGCGCATGGTGCAGGGTGCTGCGGCTATCCCATAGCGTGGTCATGATGGAGGCGCCCATGCCGCCGCACATGATGCGGACGAAGTTCGACAGACCGGAGGCGGCCGGGATTTTCTCGGGCGGCTGGCCGGACAGCACGATCGAGGTCAGCGGGATAAAGAACATCGCCATCGCCGCGCCCTGGATCAGGGTCGGTATCATCAGGTGCAGGGTGTCGACCTCGGTGGTGAAGCGCGAGCGCAGGTAAAACACCAGGGCGAAGATCATGAAGGCGAGCGAGGCGATACGGCGCGCATCGACCTTCGGCAAGATTTTGCCTATGACCGGCGACAGCAGGATCGCAAACACGCCGACCGGCGCCATCACCTTGCCGGCTTCGGTGGCGGTGTAGGCCAGCTGGGTCTGCAGCCACAGCGGCATGATCACCAGGCTGCCGAAGAACAAGCCGTAACCGATGGAAATCGCGATCACCCCGGCCGTGAAGTTGCGCCCTTTGAATAGCGAGAGATCGACCACTGGATGGTCTTGCCCCAGTTCCCAGATCACGAAGTAGATGAAGCCGACCACGGCTACCGCCGTCAGCAAGATGATCTCGCCGGAATTGAACCAGTCCAGTTCCTTGCCCTTGTCCAGCATCAGCTGCAAGGCGCCGACCCAGAGCACCAGCAAGAACAGCCCGAGCTTGTCGATAGGCAGTTGCCGTATGGCGGATTCGCGTTTGCGGTAGATAGACCAGGTGGCCCAGGCCGTGAACAGACCGACCGGGATATTGATGTAAAAAATCCAGGGCCAGGAATAGTTATCGGAAATCCAGCCGCCCAGCAGCGGCCCCATGATAGGCGCCACCAGCGTGGTCATGCCCCACAGCGCGAGCGCCATCCCGCTCTTGGCCGGCGGATAACTGGCCAGCAGCAGCGATTGCGAGAGCGGGATCATGGGCCCGGCCACCGCGCCTTGCAAGATACGGGCGGCGATCAGGGTTTCTATATTCGGCGCCATGCCGCATAGCCAGGAAGAAATCACGAACAGCAGGATGGAGGCCAGGAACAGGCGCACCTGCCCGAAATGCGTGGTCAGCCAGCCGGTCAGCGGCACCGAAATCGCATTCGCCACCGCGAACGAGGTGATGACCCAGGTGCCCTGCTGCGGCGAGACGCCCAGGTTGCCGGAAATGGCCGGGATCGACACGTTCGCAATCGAAGAATCGAGCACATTCATGAACACCGCCAGCGACAAGGCCAGCGTGCCCATAGACAGTTGCGAGCCCTTTAGTGGTGAAGGCGGTGCATGGGCGACGTGATTCGGCGTACTCATTACTGCGCCTTAGGGTTGGCCAGATTGGCGGCGATGATGCGGGCGATGCGCGCGTCGGCTTCTTTGCCGCCTTGCTCAAATACCGTGGTCTGATAAGCCGGGGTGGAGCGCACGGCCGCCGTCAGCGGCGCGCCTTGCTGTTGCGAGATATTGACCTTGACTTGCATCGACAGGCCTAGGCGCAAAGGATGGGCTTCCAGCTGTTTCGGGTCTAGCGTAATCCGCACCGGCACGCGCTGCACTACCTTGATCCAGTTGCCGCTGGCGTTTTGCGCAGGCAGCAAGGCAAACGCGGAGCCGGTGCCGGCCGACAAGCCGCTGACTTTGCCGTGGTACTCGACCTCGCTGCCGTACAGGTCGGCATGCAGGCTCACGTCCTGGCCGATGCGCATGTGGGTCAGTTGCACTTCCTTGAAATTGGCGTCCACCCACAGCGAATTCAAAGCCACGATGGACAGCAAAGGCGCGCCGGCCGCCACGCGCTGGCCGACTTGCACCGCGCGCTTGGCGACGTAGCCGGTCAGCGGCGCCGGCAGGGTGGTGCGCTGATTGGCCAGCCAGGTTTCGCGCACTTTGGCGGCGGCGCGCTGTACGTTAGGGTGTTGCGCCACGCTGGTGTTGGCGGTCAGGGCTTGATTCGAGGCCAGTTGTTCGCGTGCCGCCAGTAAGGCCGATTCGGCGCTTTGCACGGCGCTGCGCGCATGCGCGACTTCTTCGGCCGAGACGGCGTTGCTGCTGACCAGTTGCTGACGGCGCGCCAGGTCGGCCTTGCTGCGTTCCACTTCGGCGCTGCGCAGGGCGATATTCGCCTGCAGGCTGCCGTTATTGGCAAACAGCACGCGCACTTCGCGCACGGTCTGCGCCAGTTGCGCTTCGGCTTGCTCCAATGCGACCTTGGCGTCGGCCTGATCCAGTTGCACCAGCGGCTGGCCGGCCTTGACCAGCTCGGTGTCGTCGGCATGAATCGCCAGCACGGTGCCGCTTACTTGCGGCGTGACTTGCACCACGTTGCCGGCGGCGTAGGCGTCTTCGGTATGTTCGAAGTTGCGCGCCACCAGCATCCACCAGGCGCCGTAAGCGGCCAGCACGACCAGTAAGAGCGCGCTGAAGACCAGCAGAAAGCCGCGCCGTTTGCTGCGGTCCGGTGCGGGGGATACGGCGGAGGGATTAGGGGTGTTTTGTGCGGGAGCGTTCATTGCGCGGCCTCAGTGTGATGTTGTGCGATGTTGTCTTGGATGCTGTGGTCGGCATAGCCGCCGCCTAGCGCCTTGATCAGCATGATCTGGCTGTCGGCGCGGCGTATGCTGATATCCAGCGAAATTCTTTGCTGGCCCAGCAGGGCGCTTTCGGCGGCCAGTACAGTCAGCAGGTTGGCGGTGCCGGCCGCCTGTCTTTGTTGCGCCAGTTGCAGCTGGATGCGCGCCGCCTGTTCAGCCGCCGCCTGTTGCTGCGCCTGGGCCTGGCTCGCTAGTAGCGTCTGCACCTGGTCGGCCACGTCGCGCAAGGCATCGTTGATGCTCTGGTTGTAGCTCGCCACTGCGACATCATAGCCGGCCACCCTGGACTTCAGTTGCGCACGCAGGCGGCCGCCTTCAAAGATAGGCAGGCGGATCGCCGGCCCGGCGCCGACGATGGCGCTGCCGCTTTGCAGCAGCTTGGCCACGCCGAGGCTGGAGACGCCGGCAAACGCGATCAGGTTGATATTCGGATAGAACTGGGTTTTGGTCAGGTCGACTTCACCCTGGCTGGCTTCGACGCGCCAGCGTGCCGCCACGATGTCGGGCCGGCGCGCCAGTAGCTCCAGCGGCAATTGGGCCGGCAAGGCGCTGCTCTGGGTCGCTTGGAAGGCCGGCAGAGCAATTTGCTGGCCGCGTTCCGGCCCGGCGCCGATCAGGGTGGCCAGCTGGTTGCGGCTGAGCGCTATCGCTTCCTGCCATTGCGCGATCTCGGTCTTCAGGCTGGAGAGCTGGAGCAGGCTTTGCTGGATCTCGCTTTGGGTATCCAGGCCGGCTTGCACGCGTTGCTGCGTCAACTGGTCGAGTCGCTCGCGCAAGGCCAGTTGGCGCTGGCTGAATTCCAGCTGCGCCGCCTGGCGCGCCAGTTGCAGCCAACTGCGGGCGATCGCGCTGGAGAGCAGCAGGCGGGCGCTCTGGCTTTCGGCTTGCGCTACTTTTTCCTGCGACAGCGCGGCGCGCATTTCGGCGCTGTGCTTGCCCCAGAAATCGAGTTCATAAGCGGCATTCAGCGCCAACTGGTTATTGCTGCGGAAAGAGCCGGCCAGCGGGCGCGGCACCATGCCGTTTTCGGTAAAGCGCTGGTAAGTGCTGTCCAGGCTGGCGTTCACGGCCGGCAAGGCGTTCGCACCCGTCGCGTCGGCGATGGCGCGCGCGGCGGATATGCGCGCCGCAGCGGCTTGCAGACTAGGGTTATTTTTCCAGCCTTCGGCGATCAAGGCTTGCAGTTGCGCTCCGCCGATGCCGGTCGCCCAGCCGGCATCCGGCCATGTGCCGCTTTGGTTCGGAAAGGCGGATGAATTGCTATCCGCGCTCAGGGTTTTTAGCTGCGCCTGGCTGGAGATGCCGTCGAAGCTGACGCAGGCTGATAAAAGTAGCAGCGCACCACCAGCCGTCAGCGTGCGCAGGTATCGTGCCGGTGGATTGCCAGGCAGGGAAGAAAGTATGTTCATGGATGGTGGCAATTAAGCATAAATAGTAGTGAATAAATTAATTGCCTTGGCAATTAATATTCCTTGCTTCGAGTAAGCTGCGATTGGCCAGCAGTTTGCGCAACAGGCATTTCAGGAAGCCGGTTTCTTCCGCGCTGAAGCCTGTGAAGCCGACTTCCAGTACGGCGTTGTAGATGGGCGGCAATTGCTGCGCCAGCGCCAGCCCGGCGGCCGTCAATTCCAGGCGGAGCAGGCGTTTGTCTTTGGGGTCCGCCACGCGCTGCAAATAGCCTTTCGACGCCAGTTTGTCGAGCGTGCGCTTCATGGCGGCGGAATCGATGAACAGGTCGCGCGCCAGTTCGGCCGCGGTATGGCATTTGCCGAAAGACAGCAACAGGAAGACGCTGCCCTGGGCATGGGTGATGTCCAGCGGGCGCAAGGCTTCATCGACGGCGCGCGACAGCATGGTGCGCGCCCGCGCCAGCAGATAGCCGACGCTATCGTCTATCGGGTCGGGCTGGCAGGCACTGAGGGATACAGGGGTGGACATAAACGATGGCCTAATCATTGACTAGGCAATAGTTTAGCTCAGTTTCAAAATTCTTGCCGGGCGTAGAAAACAGCACTCACGAGGCCGCACGCCCGGCTGGCGGCTGCTCTTGGGGCGCGATTACTGGTCTGTTTCCAGATGCAGCCAGTTAAACAGCAGGCTGGCGGCCGCACCGCCCGCCAGCTGCGCCAGGATGAAGCCCGGTGCATCTTGCGGCCGTATGCCGGCGAAGGTGTCGCTGGCGGCGCGCGCCAGCGTCACGGCGGGATTGGCAAATGAAGTGGAAGACGTGAACCAGTAAGCGGCCGTGATATACGCCGCCACGGCAAACGGCGTGACCGCCGGACGGGTGCGCGTACAACTGATGATTACGCCGATCAGGCCGAAGCTTGCGATGAATTCGCTCCACCATTGCGATGCCCCGCTGCGCACGTGGCTGGAGGCGAACAGGGTAGGCAAGTCGAACATCCAGTGGGCGGCGATCACGCCGGCAAACGCGCCCGCGATCTGCACAGCGATATACGGCAACAGCCAGCGCCGCTCGAGCTTGCCTAGCCAGGCTTCCGACAGGCTAACCACCGGATTGAAGTGCGCCCCAGATACCGGCCCGAAACTGAGGATCAGCGCAATCAGGCCGGCGCCGGTGGCGAGCGCATTCGCCAGCAAGGCGAGCCCGCTATTTCCGCCGGCCAGTTTCTCTGCCATGATGCCGGAGCCGACCACGGTCGCCAGCAAGAAGGCGCTACCCAAAGCTTCTGCACTCAGACGTCGGGCGATATTCATACTGCGCGCTCGCCGATTTGCTTGATCTCGTGCCGGATCGCGGCGTGCTCGAGCGTATGCAGCGGCAGGTTCACGAACAGGCCGACGCGCGCCATGATCTGGCGGAATACCTTGTGGAACACTGCGCGCTTTTCCTCATCGCTGCCGAGCGCGGCGGCCGGGTCTTCGAAGCCCCAGTGCGCACTCATAGGATGGCCGGGCCAGAACGGGCAGACTTCGCCGGCGGCGTTGTCGCATACCGTGATGATGAAATCCATCTGCGGCGCATCCGGCGCGGCAAACTCATCCCAACTCTTGCTGCGCAAATTGTCGACCGCATAACCAGTGGACTGGACTTGTTCAATCGCGTAAGGATTGACAACGCCGCCAGGATGGCTGCCGGCGCTGTAGCCGCGAAAGCGGCCGTGCCCCATGCTAGTGATCAGCGCTTCGGCCATGATGCTGCGCGCCGAATTGCCGGTGCAGAGGAATAGAACGTTATAGATTTTGTTTGTCATGAGAACCCCGGAGGGAGAAAAAAATTAGCAGCAGTTCGAGCCGGGCGCGCAGCAGGCGGCGGTTGGTTTGGTCTGCTTGATAGTTGCAGCTGGAACACAGCAGGCGCCGGTGTCGGATGCTGCGGACGGGCTTTGGGTGCCGGAACCGAACAGCGGGATGCTGTCTAGCGTATGGAAAGTTTCCCAGGCGATGCCCTGCGGATCGGTGACCCAGTATTTATCCGACCTGGCGTAGCAGCATTGCGCCTGGCTTTCGGTGGCGACGGGTGCTTGCAAGCCTTGCAGGCGCAAGCCCATTTCCGCCAATTCTGCGCTGGATTCGACTTGTATGCCTAAATGATTCAAGCCGGTTTGCTGGCTGCGGTTGGAAATTGCAAAATTCACGCGCGGATCATCCAGCATCCACTTCGCATAGTCATCTTTTTGCACGGTGGGCGCATGGTCAAACATGGCGGAATAGAAGCGGATGCTGTCGGCCAGATTATCGACAGTAACATGGATATGCAGACGTTTCATGATCAGACTCCTTCTACGGGTTGGCAAATAGATGTGGGGGTGCAGCAAGCGGCGTCGGCAGTCGCGCCGGCACAGCAATTCTCGGTTAAAAAGCCAAGCACCTGATTCATGGTGTCGAAATTGACGGCGTAGATGATGTAACGGCCATCCTGGCGCGGCGTCAGCAGTTCGGCGTGACTCAGTTCTTTCAGGTGAAACGAGAGCGAGGACGGCGGGATTCCGACTTGTTCGCTGATCTTGCTGGCGGCCAGCCCTTGCGGCCCGGCCTGCACCAGCAAGCGGAAAATCGCCAGGCGGCTTTCCTGGGCCAACGCTGCCAATGCTGCAATTACGGTCTTAGTGTCCATGTTTCGCCTTTAATTCAATAGTTCCATTATTGTCGAACTGTCGAATTATTGCAAGAAAAAAATGACGCTACGTGTGCAGCGCCATTTTTAAGAACAGAACGAGGCTACAAAATCTCGCTGGCGTGGTCTGCCAGGCGCGAACGCTCACCGCGCGCCAGCGTCACGTGGCCGCTGTGCGCCCAGCCCTTGAAACGGTCCACCACATAGGTCAGGCCACTGGAACCTTCGGTCAGGTAAGGCGTATCGATCTGGGCGATATTGCCGAGGCAGATGATCTTGGTGCCGGGGCCGGCGCGCGTGACCAGGGTTTTTACCTGTTTCGGCGTCAGGTTTTGCGCTTCGTCTATGATCAGGAACTTGTTGACGAAGGTGCGGCCGCGCATGAAGTTGAGCGACTTGATCTTGATGCGCGAGCGTATCAGATCCTGGGTCGCGGCGCGGCCCCAGTCGCCGGCGTCGTTGTCGGACTTGTTCAAGACTTCCAGGTTGTCGTCGAAGGCGCCCATCCACGGCGACATCTTTTCTTCCTCGGTGCCGGGCAGGAAGCCGATATCTTCGCCGACCGGCACCGTGACGCGGGTCACGATGATTTCGTTATAGGTTTTGCTTTCCAGTACCTGCGCCAGGCCGGCCGCCAGCGCCAGCAAGGTCTTGCCGGTGCCGGCCTGACCGAGCAGGGTGACGAAATCGCATTCCGGATCCATCAACAGGTTCAGCGCGAAATTCTGCTCGCGGTTGCGCGAAGTGATGCCCCACACGCTGTGCTTGGCATGACCGTAATCGCGCAGGGTCTGCAGCACGGCGGTCTTGCCGTTGATTTGTCTGACTTGCCCGTAAAACGAGGCTTCGCCGTTTTTCGGTTCCATGTACACGAACTGGTTCACCATCAGCGAGGGGATGAGCGGGCCGGTGATGCGGTAAAAAGTCGAGCTCAGGCCGTTGCGGTTTTCCTGCCAGGTTTCTATGCCCTTGCCATGCTTGTTCCAGAAATCGTCCGGCAATTGCACGATGCCGGAATACAGCAGGTCGGAGTCTTCCAGCACATGGTCGTTGAAATAATCTTCGGCCGGCAAGCCGAGCGCGCGCGCCTTGATGCGCATGTTGATGTCTTTCGACACCAGCACGATAGGACGGCCGGGGAACTCTTCTTCCAGCGACCTGACTACGCTCAGTATCTGGTTGTCGGCCTTGCCGCGCGGCAGACCGGCCGGCAACTCGCCGACTTGCAGCTTGGTCTGGAAATACAGATGGCCCTTGGCGTCCTTGTTGCCGAGCTTGGACAGCAGGATGCCTTTGCCGATTTCATGGTGATCGATATCGCCGACCAGCGCATCGAGCGAACGCGAGACCTGGCGCGCATTGCGGGCGACTTCGGACATGCCTTTTTTGTGATCGTCGAGCTCTTCCAGCGTGATCATGGGCAGATACACATCGTGTTCTTCGAAGCGGAACAAGGATGAGGGATCATGCATCAGGACATTGGTGTCGAGCACGAACAATTTGGTGCTACCGGTCTTGTCGGCGGCGCGGCTGGTGCCCGATTTGACACGGCTGTCATGCAGCGCTTTCGCCTTGGCGACGACAGCCTTGGCTATATTGGCGGCAGGTTGAGGTGCGATCGCCGGCGCGGATTGCTCTGCGACCGGCTTGTTGCTGACGGCTTTCTTTTTGGCCGCGACCGGCAATGCTTCCGGTGCTTTCTTTTTCTCAGGCGTGGCGACAACGATCGCTTTAGCCGCTTTTTCTGCCTTAGGGTAGTCCTTGGGTGAAAGCAAGGCCGCTGGTTTGGTCGGCATTTTAGGCAGTGGCATGGAAACCTCAATCAAATTGAAAAAATCAAAAAGCCGCTACGACGACCCCAGCAGTAGCTGGTTTTGCCATCGGCGGCTTCCTTGTTCTTGTATAGAAAATCTGGCGAGTTCAATTAAGTTTGGGCGCTCACAAATTCCAGTACTTCATCAACGTGTCCTGCGACTTTGACTCCACGCCATTCTTTCACTAATTTGCCGTCGCCGTCAATCACAAACGTGCTGCGCTCTATGCCGCGCGCCTGCTTGCCGTACATGTTTTTCATCTTCATGACGTCGAACAGATTGCACAGCGTTTCGTCGGGGTCGGAAATCAGTTCGAACGGCAGGCCGAGCTTGTTCTTGAAGCCTTCGTGCGAGCGCAGGCTGTCGCGGCTGATGCCGAAAAGCGCGCTATTCGCTTGCTGGAACTGTTGATGCAAGTCGCGGAAAGCCATGCTTTCCGTGGTGCAGCCAGGCGTGTTGTCTTTCGGGTAGAAATAAATGACCAGGGTCTTCCCTGCATAGTCGCTCAATTGAAACATCTGGTCGCCGGTCATGGCGGCGGAAAACTCGGGTACCTGGCAATTCAGGGCGGAAGGGCTGTCGGCCACTGTGATCTCCTTGGTTAGTGTATGGTGGAGAAACTTATTGGTAACTATTCAGCCTGCTGCGAAAGCCCCCCTCTCCTGCATGCGGGAGAGGGGCTGGGGGTGAGGGAACGTAGCAAATAAGGATATTCAAATTTCTTTGGATCAAAAAATATCCCTTTTTTTGATGAATTTCGGCATTCCACCAACCCTCACCCCATCCCTCTCCCGCGAGCGGGGGCTGAATAGTTACACTTATTGCTGGCAAAAAATCAGGCAGTCAGGGCGACCAACTCGCCGGAACGTCCCGGCAAGCAAGCCCAGGATAGAGTGCGTACCGGCAATTCACTATCTTTGATGAGCTGGTAGTAGTCCGCCATGGAGATGCAGTCGTAACCCTGCTTGCTCCAGCCTGTCAGCAATTGCTCGAAGATGGGGGCAAGTTTCTGCCCTTCAAGTTCTGCATGCAGCGTAAATACATGATCGCGCGGTTTCGCCGTCAGCGTCAGGATATGGCTGGCGATATTCGCCAATGTAAGCTCGACGCCGTTGATGCTGCGGCCGAGTAATTCATCGAGCGTAGGCAGGGTGGTCGGCATCTGCAGGCAATTCATGACCTGGCTGCCGACTTGCAGGCGATACGGGCCAAAATCATCGCTGGCCAGACTGCCGTCTTCGTTCAGCATGGCGCGTCCGTCGGAGGCGTAAGCCATGCCGAACTGGTCGAGTTGGGCAAACGCGTGCGGATTCATTTGCCAGCCGGCCGCGCCGTGGGTCTTAGGTGCGAAGCCGAAGATTTGCCGGAAGCGCGCGTGCGCCTGCTGCATCTGGTTTTGGGTCCAGGCTGCGTCGCGTTGTCTTACATTGTCTTGCCACACCACGTGATCCCAGGTGTGGATGCCACATTCGAAACCGGCGTCGCGCACCGCTTGCATTTCAGTCACGCAGCTGCCGATATCGGGCGCCGGCAACAGCACGCCGTACATCAGGGTCTTGAAACCGTAATGCTCGACTACCGAAGTGCGCGAGACTTTCTGGAAGAAGCCGGGGCGAAACGCGCGGCGCAAGGCCCAGCCGGTGTGGTCTTTACCCAGCGAAAACAGGAAAGTCGCACCGGCATCATGCCGCTTCAGCAGGCGCACCAGATTCGGTACGCCTTCCCGGGTGCCGCGAAAGGTATCGACGTCGATCTTGAGGACGATGGATGGCATCAAATGCTTAGGGAAGTACGGATTTAATCGGATTTCGTCATCCCCGCGAAAGCGGGGATCCACCTAAGTATTTGATCTACATGGATTCCCGCTTTCGCGGGAATGACGCCTTTTGAACTGACCTGCGTTTCATTAGTCCATCAGGGCGCGCGCTTCGGCTACCTGGCTGCGGTAAGCGTCGAAGATATTGCGCATGGTGTCTTGCATGGTGGTGCTCGGCGCCCAGCCCAGCTCTTCGCAAGTGTTGGTGATCTTCGGTACGCGGTTTTGCACGTCCTGATAACCTTTGCCGTAGTAGGCGGCCGAAGTGGTTTCGGTCAGCTGGACTTTCTTGGCGGATTCGGCGTATTCAGGATACTCGGCTGCCAGGTCCAGCATCATGTGCGCCAGTTCGCGGATAGAGTAGTTATTGGTCGGGTTGCCGATATTGTAGATCTTGCCGCTGGCGATACCATCCTTGTTGGCGATGATGCGCATCAGCGCGTCGATGCCGTCGGCGATGTAGGTAAACGCACGTTTTTGCGCGCCGCCGTCCACCAGCGAGATGTTTTCGCCGCGCACGATGTGGCCGAAGAATTGCGTCACCACGCGTGAACTGCCTTCTTTTGGGGTGTGGATGTTATCGAGGCCGGCGCCGATCCAGTTGAAAGGACGGAACAGCGTGAAGTTCAAGCCTTCCATGCCATAGCCCCAGATCACGCGGTCCATCAATTGCTTGGCGCAGGAATAAATCCAGCGTGGCTTGTTGATCGGGCCGCAGATCAGCTCGGATTGCTCAGGATCGAATTCCTCGTCGTGGCACATGCCATACACTTCGGAAGTGGATGGGAACACCAGATGCTTGCCGTATTTGGCGGCGGAACGCACGATAGGCAGGTTCGCCTCGAAATCGAGTTCAAACACGCGCAGCGGCTGCTTGACATAAGTGGATGGGGTGGCGATCGCGACCAGCGGCAAGATCACGTCGCATTTTTTGACGTGGTATTCGACCCATTCCTTGTTGATCGTGATGTCGCCTTCAAAGAAGTGCATGCGCGGATGATCGATCAGGTCGCCCAGACGCTCGGTTTGCATGTCCATGCCATACACTTCCCAATCGGTAGTTTCCA
>JACPWS010000065.1 GCA_016196925.1 Burkholderiales bacterium
GCACCGATTTTGGATAATGGCCCCAAGGAAGGCTATACGCCGGGTGATAAGCCGGAAGATCATCAGTTGAGCTATAAAGATGTGATGAATCTGCTCGCCAGCAAGCAAGGCGAGCGCCGCACCGGACTATATTGGATATCGGCAAACTTCGAACCTGGCCGCAAAGACTTGGGGGTACTTGATTTCGATGGCTTGGCGGCGACCTCGGATATGTTCGCCATGTTCGATGTGCCATTCAAATATGGACAAGCGTGGCAAGCCAGCGAAGACGCCGGCGCGGCCGATGTCGTGGTGTTGAGTGAGAAGACGGCCGATAAATTGTTCGGTGCAGTCAACCCGGTAGGGCAGCGCCTACGTATGATGGGTGGCGATTACACGGTTGTCGGCGTCACGGATAAATGGTTACCCCAGCCACGGTTTTATTACTACAACGGACGCGAAGGCGCGTTTACTGATGAAGCCCAGTTTATCGTCCCGCTGAGTAATGCGATACGCCGGGAAACCAGCCATATCGGTAATATGAGTTGTGCTTTTCCGAAAGAGCCGGGTTGGCAGGGGCGCCTGGATTCCGAATGCACCTGGCTGCATTTTTGGTTTGAGACCAAGACCGCCAGCCAGCGGGCCGACTTGCAAAATTACCTCGATAGTTATGTCAGTGAGCAAGGCAAACTGGGGCGGTTTCAGCGCCAGGCGAAAAACCGCTTATTCAACGTGCGCGAATTTCTCGAAGAAATGAAAATCATCGGTAACGACAGCAAACTGTCGGCCTGGCTGGCGTTTGGCTTTCTCTTGCTGTGCCTGGTGAATACTATCGGTTTGCTGCTGGCGAAATTTTCCGTGCGCGCGGCCGAAGTCGGGGTGCGGCGCGCGCTGGGTGCCTCGCGCAAGCAAATATTTATGCAGTTTTTGATAGAAACCAGCGTGGTCGGCCTGGCTGGCGCCGGTATCGGCGTGCTGCTGGCTTTCGGCGCACTGGCCTTGATAGGCATGCAATCGAAACATCTGGCGGTGGTCGCGCATATGGACCTTGCGATGCTGGCCTTGACCTTTGCCATGTCGGTTGCTGCGGCGATGCTGGCCGGCCTGCTGCCGACCTGGCGCGCCTGCCAGGTGACCCCTGCGCTGCAACTCAAATCACAGTGATCGGATAAACAAAAATGAAAATACTCTTTGAAATTCGGCCTATCTTTTCTGCACTGTTGCGCAATAAGACCGCGCCCTTGCTGGTGGCGATCCAGGTCGCCCTCAGTCTGGCGATTCTGGTGAATGCGATTTATATCGTCAACTTGCGTCTGGATGTGGCGGCCCGACCTAGCGGCGTGGAAAATGAGTTGGATGTGTTTCGCGTGCATATAGCCAACCAGAAATTGGGTGGGCATGAAGAACAAATGGCGATGCAAAAGCAAGAAGCGGCGACCATCCGTGCCGTCTCTGGCGTCACCTCGGTGGCGCGCACCAACTCAATGCCTATCTCGTATTCCGGAAGCCACAGTGGCGTGTCGATTGATCGCAAACAAACCAGTCAAAGCACGACTTCCGGCATCTATGTTTCACCAGATTCGCTGGTCAAGACCTGGGGCTTAAAACTGATACAAGGGCGGGATTTTCAAGCCGGCGATTATATCGAGACCGACCCGAATACCAGCAAGGAATTCGTGAAGACGGTGATCGTCAGCAAAGCCCTGGCGGGAAAGTTATTTCCAGGACAAAGCAATTTCGTCGGCAGGGAATTTTTCTTCGGCAGCGGAGACAGCGCGAATGAGGTGAGAATTGTCGGGGTGGTAGAAACCTTGCAGACCTCGAATGGAAATGCCGAGGCGCGCGGTGCCTACGCCACCTTGCTGCCCGCGCGTCTGTCGAACGTATCTTATGACCACTATGCCGTCCGTGCCGAACCAGGACAGCGCGATCGCGTGATGCAAGAGGTGGAAGCGGCCTTGCGTAAAGCCTCGCCCACCCCGGTCAAGGTCAGTATGGACACGATGGAAGAGTTTCGTACCAATCGCTACCGCGCTGAAAAAGGCTTAGCCTGGATGTTATTGGCAGTCAGCGCCTTGCTGATCGTGGTCACCGCCAGCGGCATCGTCGGCATGAGCAGCCTGTGGGTCGCGCAACGCACCAAGCAGATCGGCGTGCGGCGCGCGCTCGGTGCCCGCAAGGTCGACATCCTGGCGTATTTCATCACCGAGAATTTACTGATCAGCGGCGTCGGTATCGTGGCCGGCAGCGTGCTGGCGCTGGGCCTGAACCAATTGCTGGTCAGCCAGTTCGAACTCAGCAAACTGCCGTTGCTATACCTGCTGTGCGCACCGCTCGCATTCGGCTTGCTCGGCGTGGCCGCAGTCTATGTTCCGGCCTGGCGCGCCGCCGCGATTTCGCCGGCGACGGCGACCCGCAGCGCATAAACGAGTTTAATTTCTGGAACGGGCAAGACCAATTACAATGCTGCCATCTTGCCCGGCAATCCCGCCCGCCGTTTACACTGCTAAGCCATGCCCACAGTCCTGATCATCGACGACAATCCAGCCATCGCCCTCGCACTCGAGGTGCTGCTGTCCCTGCACGACATCGTGACTTTGCACGCGGCGTCGCCCGAACAGGGGCTGACGCTGCTGGAAAAGACGCCGGTCGATCTGGTGATCCAGGATATGAACTTCACGGCCGACACCACGTCCGGCGCAGAAGGGGTCGCGCTGTTCCGCGAAATCCGGCAGCGCCACCCCGACCTGCCGGTGATCTTGCTGACCGCCTGGACCCATCTGGACGCGGCGGTCGACCTGGTCAAAGCCGGCGCGGCCGACTACCTGGGCAAGCCCTGGAACGACCAGCGGCTGGTGACCAGCGTGCAGAACCTGATCGAACTGGGCCAGGCCAATCGCGCCTTGCAGCAGCGCCTGCAGCGCGAACGCCGGCAACAACGCGCCCTCGAGCAAAATTTCGACCTGCGCGGCCTGGTGTGGCGCGACGCCGCCACCGAACGCGTGCTGGCGCTGGCTTGCCAGGTGGCGCGCGCCGATGTGCCGGTGCTGATCAGCGGGCCGAACGGCGCCGGCAAGGAAAGAATCGCCGACATCATCCAGGCCAATTCCAGCGTCAAGGATGGCCCGTATGTGATACTGAATTGCGGCGCGCTGCCGGCCGAACTGATAGAAGCCGAACTGTTCGGCGCCGAGGCCGGCGCGTATACCGGCGCCAATAAGGCAAGGGTAGGCAAGTTCGAGGCGGCCGACGGCGGCACCCTATTCCTCGATGAAATCGGCAACCTGCCGCTGGCCGGGCAAATGAAATTGCTGCGTGTGCTGGAGACCGGGCGCTTCGCAAGGCTAGGGTCGAACAAGGAGAGACAGGTCAGGGTGCGCGTGCTGAGCGCCACCAATGCCGACCTGGAGGCGATGATACGGGCCGGCAGCTTCCGCCAGGATTTGCTGTACCGCCTGAACCTGATCGAGCTGCGCCTGCCGCCGCTGGCCGAGCGCCCGGACGATATCTTGCCGCTGGCGGAAAGCTTCCTGGCGCCCGGCAAGCGTTTGCATGCATCGGCCCAGGCCGCCCTGCTGCAGCATCGCTGGCCCGGCAATGTGCGCGAATTGAAAAACGTGCTGCAGCGCGCCTGCCTGCTGGCGCCGGCTCAGGAGATCAGGCCCGGCGATCTCGGCCTGCCGCCGGCAGCCTATCCGCACATGGAAAACGAACCAGATAAAGCCAGCATACAGCACGCCCTGCGCAATGCGGCCGGGGTGGTGGCGCAAGCCGCCGCCGAACTGGGCCTGAGCCGCCAGGCCCTGTACCGGCGCATGGACAGATTAGGCATCGGTCGCGAGCTATGAAAGCGGCACGGCACAGTCTCAGCCTGTCGCTGCTGAGCAGGCTCAGCCTGTTGCTGAGCGCCCTGATCGTGCTCGCGGTCGCGCTCAGCCTCAGCCTGCGGCATTTTTTTCCGGCGCAGCCGCTGCTGAGCGGCGGACTCAGCCTGTTGTGCCTGCTGCCGCTCGCATTGCTGATCTTGCGTCAGCAATTGCGGCCGGTGTTCCAGCTGTTCCATGCCCTGAGCGGCACCGTGCTCAGTTATCAGGACCAGGATTATTCCTTCGGCATACACTGGCCGCGCCAGGACGAATTAGCCGAACTGGTGGACGCCCACAACGCGCTGGGCACGGTATTGCGCCAGCAAAGGCTGGAGCTGGTGCAGCGCGAACTCTTGCTGGATGCGATGGTGCAAAACACGCCGGTGGCCATGCTGCTGATCTGCGAAAACGGCCCCATCGTGTTCGCCAACCTGGCCGCACGATCTTTGCTGCATCAGGGCCGCAAGCTGGAAGGGCTGACGCTGGAGCAAGTGCTGGACATGGTCGCCCCTTCGCTGCGCACCGCCCTGCAGCGCAGCGGCGACGGCCTGTTCACGGTCGCGCCGGTGGCAGATACGAGCGACGAGGAAGACGTGTATTTGCTGTCGCGCCGCGCGTTCAGCCTGAACGGACGCAGCCATGAATTGCTGTTGCTGCGCCGGCTGACGGCGGAATTGCGACGACAGGAAGTGCAGACCTGGAAAAAAGTCATACGCGTAATCAGCCACGAATTGAATAACTCGCTGGCGCCGGTGGCCTCGCTGGCCAACTCGGCGGCCGAATTGCTCAGGCGCGGTCAGCACGAAAAGCTACCGGGTATCCTCGCCACCATAGAAGAACGCACGCGCCACCTGGAAAGCTTCATCGCCGCCTATGCCAGCTTCGCCAAGTTGCCGGCCCCGCGCAAGGAAAGCGTGGCCTGGAACAAATTTATCGCCGGCCTGCAGGCGCAAATTCCGTTCAGCCTGAGCGCCCCGCTGCCCCAAGAAAACGTCAGTTTCGACCCGGCGCAAATGGAGCACGCCTTGCTGAACCTGCTGAAAAACGCGCACGAATCCGGCTCGCCGCCCGAGCAGGTCGGCCTGGCGGTACGCCAGTTGCCGGACGGCCTGTGCATAGAAGTCGGCGACCGCGGCAGCGGCATGAGCGAGAGCGTGATGAGCAACGCCCTGATCCCGTTCTACTCGACCAAGCGCAGCGGCACCGGCCTGGGCCTGGCCCTGGTGCGCGAAATCATCGAAGCGCACGACGGCAGGATGACGCTGAATAACCGCGAGGGCGGCGGATTGAGTGTGACGCTGTTTATGTAGGCATCAAGCATTTGCGCACGCTCACAGGCTCGGAATTCCCGGCCGGCACGACCTGCGCTCCTGCCGCAACGCTGCACCGGGTTCGATGCGCGCAGCGCGGAGCGCGGCATTCCATCCTCAAACCCAGGCGGCATACCGGACGTACCGGAGCTGCCCGCCATTCTTCCCCTGAATGCAGCGATCATCCGGCTCTACGCCGGCCGAGGGGAAAATATTTATCTCTCGCTATCTGGATTCCATTACAATTCAATTTCATGCTAAATAATCAATTGGGAAATTTTTATGAAACTCTTAGCGCGACTGGCGGTGATGACATTTTTGGGGGCGATCAATCTTGCTCATGCAGGCTTTCTTGACGATGTCAATAAAGTCATGGATACGGCAAAAAAAGCCGCAAATATGGTGCCTGGCTCCGCCACTCCACAGACGGCCGCTCAGGGCGTACCATCTAACGGTATCGGCGGCGCCAGTGCCTTGGATTTGCCGTTTGATCTGAACGCCTATCCAAGATCTAAGCAGCAAACGCGCATCTATAACCCACTGGAGCGCGTCTCTATCCCGCTCAGCACGCCGCAGAATACCCCGGACGGCTACGTCGCCCGTTACAGCGTGCCGATGGAGGGCAAAGTCACTATGCTGCAGTTCGTGCATCGCAGCGATGACAGTCCTTTACTGATCAAACAATACTACGAAGCCTGGCTGGCGCAAGCCGGTTTTGAACGCATGTTGGTATGCGAAGCGCCTTGCGGGCAATTGAGCAGCCGATATAGCTGGCAGCAAGCGGTCGACCCCAGCAAACGCCTGGATCCCAACTACATCCCGGGAGAGCCGACTTATATCGCCGCCTACAAGGCCGATGCAATGGTCTTGGTCGGCGTCGGCAAACTAAACTATGAGTATGTATCCCTGGTCAAGGTGGTAGAAGGACGCATCCTGGATGCGCAAGCATGGAAAACCTTGAACACCGCCAAGCCTGCCATGCCGGCTGTCCCTCCCAGCCGTCCGCCGGCACAGCTTGCCGGCGCCGTTATGCCGGCACCAGCCGCGGCGCCTCAGCCAGCAACTGCTCAGCAAACCGCCACAAAGCAAGCCGCCGCGCAAGCGCCTGCAACACAACAAGCAAGCACCGACAATAAAGACATGGCCAGTTGGTATGGCAAATATGGCTGGAAATGGGACCTCATTCCGGCCGGCACCAATTTGAGAATATCGGAATTCCTGGGATTGAAAACGCTCAACCTGTATGCCGAAGCCAAACAAAATGCCGACGTTAAAGCCGTGCTGCAAAATGGCGAAGCGATCGTATTTAGGGGAAGAAACAGTCTCGGCTTCGTCTATGTCGGCACCAGACTGGGCGATGCCTGGGCCGACGCGCGCACGCTAGAGCCGATACAAGCGGCAAACGCCTTGCGCATGCAACCAGCCGCGACGGCGCCGGGCAATGCCCAGACTGGCTCGGCTCCGGCCACATTGACGGCCAGCTTACCTGGCGCCAGCCCGGTTGCCGGCGGCGCTGACGAAGCCTTCGATAGCGTCGAGATGCTCGCCGCCAGCGACCTTGCCTCCCGTTTGTCGGCGTCAAAAGGTTTTGTGACCGTGCAAATATCCTCGTTCGATCCTGGCTGCCCACACTGCGTGCAAGTCAATCCGAAATTCGACGAACTGGCGACCCGTAACAAGGGTAAATCGACTTTCTGGCGTGTCATGTGGCAACCGTGGGCGAGTTTTACCCAAGACGCATTTTCCAAGGCCTACGGCGTGAACGGTCTGCCAACCAGCTTCACCTTCAAGAACGGACAGCTGGTACGCCGCTCCCTCGGTAATTTGTCAGTAGAAGAGCTGGAAAAACAATTGCTACGCGGCCTGCGCTAAGCACCGTTCCTGCGCGACAAGCATCCCGGAGAGTGAGTAACATTTTCCTCCCCGGCGTGAGCACAGGAGCAAATCCATATCATGTATGCAATCAAAGCGTCGCCGGGGGCCAGCCCCGCACTCGCCTGCAAGGCACGGCCAGTTCCCGGCCGGCAAACTCAGGATGTGCCGCCGCGGTCAAAAATATACTCCCCTCCAGTATTTATAGCAGGCCAATAAAATCACCGACGACAGAGCTAAAACGCCATATACTCCCGATAAAACCATAAAAATAGGGGGTAAAAACGGGGTTCTGGCGGCTGTCAAGACTGGCGCCGCGGCGCAGATTGCGTATCATCTGCGGCTTGCACATTTATCCTACGAACTTATGCTGCCTACCATAGAACAAAGACTCGCCCTGGAACTCGCTGCCAAGCCGGCCCAGGTTGCCGCCGCCGTGGCCTTGCTGGATGAAGGCGCGACCGTGCCGTTTATCGCGCGTTACCGCAAGGAGGCCACCGGCGGCCTGGACGACATCCAGTTGCGCCTGCTGGAAGAGCGCCTGCGTTATCTGCGCGAGCTGGAAGAGCGCCGCGCCGCGATCCTGGCTTCCATCGCCGAGCAAGGCAAGCTGACCCCGGTGCTGGCCGACGCCATCACGCATGCCGAAGACAAGACCCGGCTGGAAGACTTGTATCTGCCGTACAAACCGAAGCGCCGAACCAAGGCCCAGATCGCGGTGGAAGCCGGCTTGCTGCCGCTGGCCGACGCCTTGCTGGCCGACGCTACGCTGAATCCCGAAGCAGAAGCAGGCAACTACCTGAAACCGGCCTTCAGCAGCGACAACGGCGAAAATCCCGGCGTGCCCGACACCAAGGCCGCGCTGGACGGTGCGCGCCAGATCCTGATGGAACGTTTCGCGGAAGACGCCACCCTGCTGCAAACCCTGCGCGAATATCTGCTGGAGCACGGCGTGGTCGAATCGAAAGTGGTGGCCGGCAAGGAAGAGGCCGGCGAGAAATTCGCCGATTATTTCGATTATTCGGAAACCCTGGGCACCATCCCTTCGCACCGCGCGCTGGCGCTGTTCCGCGGCCGCCGTGAAGAGATGCTGAGCGTGACTTTGCGCCTTGATACGGAACAAGAAAAACCGAAATGGGATGCGCCGCTGAACCCCTGCGAGAGCCGCATCGCCGCGCGCTTCGGCGTCAGCCAGAAAGACCGTCCGGCCGACAAATGGCTGGCCGACACCGTGCGCTGGGCCTGGCGCGTGAAAGTCTTCATGCACCTGGAAACCGAGCTGATGGGCAAGCTGCGCGAGAACGCCGAAGTGGAAGCGATCAACGTGTTTGCGCGCAACCTGAAAGCCCTGTTATTGGCCGCACCGGCCGGCCCGCGCGCCACCATGGGCCTCGATCCCGGCTTGCGCACCGGCGTGAAAGTAGCGATCGTGGACGCCACCGGCAAGGTGGTCGAGCACGCCACGATTTACCCGCACCAGCCGCGCAACGACTGGGACGGATCGCTGCATGTGCTGGGCGCACTGGCCGCCAAACATAAGGTGGCGCTGATCTCTATCGGCAACGGCACCGCTTCGCGCGAAACCGACAAGCTGGCGCAGGATCTGATCAAACTGAAACCGGAACTCAAATTAACTAAGATCGTGGTGTCGGAAGCCGGCGCTTCGGTGTATTCCGCCTCCGAATTCGCCTCCAAGGAATTGCCCGATCTGGACGTCTCTATCCGCGGCGCAGTCTCGATCGCGCGCCGCCTGCAAGACCCGCTGGCCGAGCTGGTGAAGATCGATCCCAAGTCTATCGGCGTCGGACAGTACCAGCACGACGTCAGCCAGTCGCAACTGGCGCGCTCGCTCGATGCCGTGGTCGAAGATTGCGTGAACGCGGTCGGCGTCGATGTGAACACGGCCTCCGCGCCTTTGCTGGCGCGGGTTTCA
>JACPWS010000066.1 GCA_016196925.1 Burkholderiales bacterium
CAATAAATGCTGGCAGGCGACCAATTATAATTGCTATAAAATCATATCTATAGATAACCAGTTATTTCCCGTTAGCCCGTTCTAATTTACGAGTGGCGTCATGCAAGTTATCAACTGATCTGTTAAAATCAGCAACTTCCCGCTTATTTGTGCTGAACACTGCGTCCATTGCGAAGAAAAGCGTAACGAGAATAATTCCAACTAAAACAATATTGGTCAGAATATTTCGGCCTTTAGCTTTGGTCATTTCACATCCGCATTTAGGACAAGCTGCTGCCTTATCACTTATCTCCGCACCACATTCTTTGCATTTTATTAGTGCCATTTTAATCTCTCAATATAAACACGCGGCGCACCAGCTGATTTATTCTAAATCGGTTGCAAATTATTTAAACGCCCTCTTATTTAATTAAATTGTTTTGAGTACCTCAGCGCGGGATCTAAAACATTCGGCGGTATCAGCTGCGGGGATGCATTCTTTTGTAATTTCCAAAAGTTTATCCTTATAATATTGTTTATCATGTTTGGGATTGATTATGACCAAATTGCCAGCTGTTTCGTCCATGCTACCCGCCAGTTGCCGAATTGCCTCTGCCTGTTCAGGCGTCTGAGCAGTTGAGTTTTGATTATTGCAAGCAGTCAAAAAAATGGTCCCCAACATTAACAGAACACATTTTGATTTAGCAGAAAAATTCTTCATATCATCCCTGTAGTTTTAGTTTAAAGTGAAAGAGAAATGTGGCGCCGTGTGAACATTATCTAAAATCCGAGTCTGAAATCAATCGTTTGATGTGTCAGATTTAAATTTTACCACTAGTTCACTGAAAGATTAGCCAATTGGTTTGGCTGCGGCGACCACCTGTCGCTGGGCGGCCTTCAATTTGATTCTTGCCTGAGCTGACTTGGCCTGCTGCGGCGCACCTAGTTGTGGTCAGTGTCTTTGCTGTAAACTCGGCAGTTGCAATGTCTGAACGGCCTTTGCTTTCTTCTGCGTATCGCGCTCTGCTTTTAAGCGATCACCCGCCGCGTCCGCCGTTGTCTTCAACGCATTCAATCGTGTCTTGTCAGCAGTTGCTTTGGCAGACGCCAGTGTGGTGGTCGCTGGTGCTTTTGGCGCTGCTATCGTTTGCGGTCTGGCTGGCGTGTCCAGCCCTTCAGTGATTTCTTTGATTTTCATGCTTTTCCCCCTGCATGTATTTATCGACACGCAAGGGGATGCGGGCAGCAGTAATACGAAAGTATTATTTTTTAAAATTCAATTTGACCGCGCCGCAGATCGTTTCGATCTGCGTGTCCAGTTCACCGTCCAGTACCAGCTTCCGCAACGCTTCCAGCGTCGCCAGCAAGTCGCTGGCCTTGTCCAGTTCCACCGCTGTTGCGCCTTTCGCGTTCAGCGGGATGACCTTCGCGCCGTAGCGCACGGACACGCAGCATTTCCCGCTGCTGCCGTCAGTGAACCACCACTCCTTCAACTTCTTTGCCACTTCGACTGTCGCGCTTTCACCAGTTGCCGCGTTTTTCGTCGTTCGCATTTTGGTTGGTGCATAGGTCTTGCCGTCCTGCTTTGCCGTTGCCATTGCGATCTGCTCAAAAATTCGATCTGCGATTTTTTGGCGGCGCATGACGATGGGTGGCATTTGCGCTGGACGCTTTGCGGTGACCAGCTTGAGCTTTGCGAGTGCAGACATTGAATTTCTCCGTCAAGTTGTTTGTATGTCTTCACTCTAATGTCGGTCATTCAGAAATACGACCGAACTTTCATTGATCAAATTGATTTCATCGAAATTCGCATAGATCACCAAATTTCAGGCAATTTTTTATTTGATATTGTTTGGTGATGGCTAAATACTTTTATGAAAAACACAGATTCTCTTGCCGATACCTGGCTAAAAAAACGCGGTCTGAATGTGCATACCTTTAGCACAACGAGGATAGAAATTGTCCGAGCACAGATGGTGGCCAAGCTACTGTTGAGCGATTATGGTAAGTATTTGAGCACCGATCAAATCGAAGCGCTGCATGAATTCCAACGCACTGCTGCAAACGGCAAGAAGGTTGTCAAAATAACAGACGGCGTGTGTTTCAAAATTATGAACATGATGACTGCTGTGAATCGGAAAATTTTTATGCAACATCGAAAATTGGCAAAGCGATCCAATCGCCCAGTAGCCCAGTAAGGAAGTTAGCAGTACAGGAAGACACGGAGATAAGCCACTTCAACAAAGGGCAAAAACGCGGGGTGAAATATGACGGCTAATGCCCCCGCACTTGCTACAGATCGCTGTAAAGAGCTGTAGCGTACAGGTGAGCGCCGCTGAGTTGCTGCCATGCAAGCCAATGCAGAAGCAGATTGCAAGTTCCAATACGATCGTCTTGCGTAAAACTCATTTACAGTTGTGAGCGATGGACAATGTCTTTTCGAGCGCAAAGCGACGGTACCAATGTTCATTTTTTTAAAAGAAAATGCGCATAGCCGTCGCTTGCTCCAAACAATGGCCCCAATAAAAATAATTCAAAGCGCAGTGGGGCGGAAAGCAGAAAAGCGAAGTAACCGTGCAGAGCTAAGTGAGGGAGCGAACGCGAGCGAACATAGCGATAGCACAAGCGAACGGCGTTCGCTTCCAACTCAGAAATCAATTCTGGCCTCCGCAAGCACTCAACAATGTTGCAGATCACGCGCAGGCGCTGCGGAATGCAAGAACACAGCGCAATGCGGCAATCAAAAAATAAAAGCGTCTGCGGCGCTGTCGTCGATAAATATCTGGTGCAAATAAATTCACCAAACATTATTGCACTTATGTTTGGTGCTTCGTAAATATTCAAAGCGAAACTGCGTGAAATTATTTGGCCGACTTTTGGCAGATAAGACGGCACAATTGAATACACGAATTTATTTGGTAAAGGGGAAATAAAATGTCACAAGCTAAATGCTTAACAGCAACTGAAATCGAACAGGTTCTTGCATACGTCGCAACGCGGCGATTTGCGTTACGCAATCGGGTCATGTTCTTAACCAGCACGCTTTGCGGGATGCGCGTCGGTGAAATTGCCAGCTTGAAAATTGGCGACGTGCTGAACGCAGATGGCGTGGTGAAAGATTTCGTGCATTTGACGGTAGCCCAAACAAAGGGGCGACATCCACGCACGGTATTATTGCCGCAAAAATTGCAGGCTGAGATTCAGCGCTACATGGACATTCGGCGCGTCTCTGACTTTTCCCATCCGTTGTTCGTAACTGCTGGCGGGAAAGCATTTAGCGCGAATGTGATGGCGCAGCACTTTTTTTGGCAATATCGGAAATGCGGCATTGTCGGCGCAAGCTCACACAGTGGTCGGCGCTCATTTTTGACTACGTTGGCAAATAAAGGCATTTCGATTCATATTCTCGCAAGTCTTGCCGGCCATAGATCGGTAAACGTTACGATGAAATATCTGACCGCAAATGACGAGATGAAGCGCAATGCTGTGAATTTAATTTAAGGGCTGATTGACCAGTAACCAGTGGTGACCAGTTGCCAACTAATTTATGGTCGCCAGAGATATTTTGGTAGGGGTTTAATCGCAAATAGACGTAAAAAAAGCGCACATCGCGCCTACTCTTTATCCTAATCCGCCGACGCCAGTCATCAGTCTCCACCCGTCAGCAGTCACGCTTGTGCGGAATATTTACGTCTATTTGCAAAAATCAATCTCACCCGCTTTTTCTCAATTTAGCCAACTTTCCTGCCAAACTCGCGCCCGTCAATTCATCCAGCTTTGCAACTGGATTTTCTATCCAATAAATGGCGTTTCGCAGTACAGCCATTTTGACGTCAGCCTTGCTCTTCTTTTGTGCTGCGCCAATACACACCATGTATTTTGAACGCGATGTGACGATGCGTGGCATGCCAACCCGATCAATGCTAATTTTCGATCCCGCACCAAAATCCAAATCTCTGTCGAACCATATTGCCAGGCTCCCGTCGCTGCTAATTATTTCCCGCAAGTACTCCCACGCCTTTTCGTATTTTGATTCCGAAAGCTCACGCAATCGCTGTGCTGTGCTTTTACCGCTCGTGTGCTTGCTGCGCTTTGCTGGCACGCTATTTCCGTCTGCTCTATTTTCATCAAAGTCACCTGCATGCAGCAGTTCTTCATAACGCTTAATTTCGTCAGGCTTCGCTTCGAATATCTTTCGTTGGTCAAGTTCTCGCTGCCATAGATCTTCATATTCAGCTACGCCGTCCTTGCCAACCGCACCTTCAAAATCTCGCATGCTAACCGCTCCATTAGCCGCCATTTTTGCGAGCAAATTCTTAAGTCGTAACAAGTCGCGCATCATGCCGTAGCCTTCTTCTTGCCCATCTTCGGTCCAGCGATCACATCAGCTTTCATTGCTGGCGTAATGTGGCCGTAGTGCTTTTCGATCATGCCAACGCTGGTTCCCATTTGCTTTGCCAGCGTTTCGATTGGCATGCTGTCTTGCAGCAGCGCGAAGTGGGCGTATGTGTGCCGCAGGCTGTACAGGGTGCGCTTTTCTTTCACGCCTTTGTCTTTGTCCAAGCCACTGTCGCGCATCAAATTTCTAAACGTGCCGTTCAACGATTTTGTTGTCTCGCCCGTTTGCAGCCGAAAAATAAAGGTATCCAGTTTCCGTTTAAGCAGCGCATCAAACTCAAGCTTTTTCAGATCGTCAAAACGGTCTTTGATGCGTTTCAAATAGTCTTCCGCATTGTGCCGCGCAATCAGCGTGCGCTTGCCTGTCTTGCCATCTACGGTAAATTGTAGATACCGTTCGCCGCCCTTCAAAATCCATTCAACATCGCGCCACTTCATGTTCAATGATTCTGTGCCATGCCGCATCCCCGTGTTCGCCAGAATCAGTACGTAGTCTCGCAACAGCTCGCGCATGTGCACGGTCTTTTCCATGTGCCCCTTCTTCGCCCACGCCGTCATGTAGCTTGTCAGCTTGTTGTACTCGGCCAAGCTGAACGCCTCGCGCGGTGTCCCCTTCGCGCCATTATTTTTCATCTTAGGCACTTGCGACTGTGCCAGCCAGCCGCGCTCAACGGCAGCGTCAAAAACGCGGTTTAGCGCAGATGTGTGCGTGGTAATTGTGCTGGCGACTGGTGCATGCCCCATTTCCTTCGTGCGCCATGCATCAAACGATTTAAGATGCTCGTATCCTATCGTGTTGATGTTGTACTTGCCAAAGTAGGGCACGAGGTAGCGATTGATGGCGCCGATGTAGCTGTGGTAAACGCTCTTGCCAACACCGCTGTCGAGTTGCTTCTGCATTTCGTCCGAAGCCAGCTTGGCCACATCGTTAAAGCGCCTGCTGCTAACTGGCAGATTTTCTTCGCGTAAAAAGCGGGCTTTGTCATACGCAGCACAGGCAAACGTCTTTGCATATTCCAAATTGCGCTGCTTGGTGCTGATGCGATGCCATTTCTCGTCGTTCAGCTTAAAGCGTGTTTGCCAGCGTTGGCTTCCGACGCGCTTGTAGAGCACAACTTCGCCATCGCGTGCGTAGACAAGCTCGTATTCAGCGCTTTGCTTTGGGAGTTGGAGTGTTTTGGCAGCAGTTTTGGACATTTAGCAGCACACTTGAAATAGTAGATTTCAGTGTAGCAGCGAAACTAAAACTGTGCGATGACTGTGTTACAGAAAAGCGTAGCACACTTTCATGCGCTACGCCCCGTAATATGGTGGCCCGGGGCGGAATCGAACCACCGACACAAGGATTTTCAATCCTCTGCTCTACCGACTGAGCTACCAGGCCAAGACGAAGAATTATAGCGAGGCGGCTGCGGATTTGCAAATGTTTTTTGAGACGGGGATATCGAAATCCTTATTTCCAGTCGTGGCCGAGGGCCATTCCGCCCCGGGAGGCTGCCGTATAATGGCGGGACTCATCGTTCCTTTATTGAAGAATGCGCGTATTTATGGCGAACCAGACTCAGCATAGTGATATTTGCATCGTTGGCAACGGCGCGGTCGGCAAGGCGGCGGCGCTCGGCCTGACGCAGGCGGGATTGAAGGTGACTTTGTTGTGCCCGGCCGCCGCGCCAGTCGCCGCGTCGGATCACTGGGATGTCCGGGTGTATGCTTTGAATCATGTGGCGCATGACCTATTATCTTCATTGAGGGTGTGGGATGCGCTGGATGCCGGACGGGTGGCGCCGGTGGCGGCGATGCAGGTGCACGGCGGCCATGCCGCGGATGCGGGGAAGTTGGGCTTCGATGCGTATGGCGCCTGCATAGAAGAGCTGGCCTGGATAGTCGAAGATCGCAATTTGAACCGCGCGCTGGATACGGCGATGAAGTTCGCGCAAAACCTGAACGTGCTGCACGGCCGCGCACAAGCCTTGCAATTACAAGAGGATAGCGCACTGGTTCGGCTCGATGACGGTACGGCGCTCCGCGCTACGCTGGTGATCGGGGCCGATGGCGCGCAATCCTGGGTGCGTGCGCAATGCGACATCGGGCTCGATTACCGTTCTTACGGGCAAAAAGGGGTAGTGGCGAATTTCGCCTGCGAAAAGCCGCATCGCGGCGTGGCGCAGCAATGGTTTGTCGGCGAGCAGGGCATCATTGCGCTGCTGCCTTTGCCGGGGCAGCGCGTGTCGCTGGTGTGGTCGGCGCCGGATGCGCTGGCGGCGCAATTGCTGCGCGAACCCTTGCCGGCGCTGGCGGCCCGTTTGGAGGAATATTGCCTCGCCAGTCTGGGGCATCTGAGCGCGCTCGTGCCGGAAGAGATCAAGGCGTTTCCGCTCACGCTGATGCATCCGCACAGTACGATAGCGCCGCGCGTGGCCCTGGTCGGCGATGCGGCGCATGTGGTCCACCCTTTGGCGGGGCATGGCATGAACCTGGGATTCGGGGATGTCGCCTGCCTGCTCGATCTGGTCAGGCGGCGGGAAGCGTATCGGGATTGCGGCGACAGTCGCGTGCTGGAACGTTATCGCCGCGCGCGCAAGGAGCAGGTGATGTTGATGCAGCTGACTACCGATGGCCTGGCGCGCTTGTTCGCTTCCGAGCTGGCGCCGTTGCGGCTGGCGCGCAATCTGGGCTTGAACTTGCTCGATCGTTTGCCGGTCATAAAGGGGAAGTTGATCTCGCATGCAATGGGCAAGTAAGCGCTCATAGTGCGATGGGCGGACCGTCTATTTTACTGAAAGTAATATATGAAATTTAAACAATATTCGCTCGCGCTCTGCGTGAGTTTGCCGGCACTGGTATTGGCCGAGACCGCGCAGGAAGCCGCTGTCAAAAAATTGGTCGAACCGCGTCTGGGCGAGGGCGTCAAAGTCGACGCGGTGACCAAGACCCCGTACTCGGGCTTGTTTGAAGTGCGGGCCGGCTCCGACATCATCTATACCGACGAAAAGGCGCAATACCTGTTTGTCGGCAATGTGTTCGACACCAAGACCGGCGCCAACTACACCAAGGCCAGGGTGGATGAAATCAACAAGATTAAATTCTCCGATCTGCCGCTGGAATCTGCCCTGAAAATGGTCAAGGGTGACGGCAAGCGCGTGATTGCCGTGTTTGAAGACCCGAATTGCGGTTACTGCAAGCGCTTCCGTAAGACGCTGGCCGGCATGGACAATATTACGGTGTACACCTTCATGTATAACATCTTGTCGGAAGATTCCACGACCAAATCCAAGAACATCTGGTGTTCCGCCGACCGCAACAAGGCATGGGATGAGTGGATGGTGAACGGCAAAATGGCGCCGGTTGCGCCCGCCAATTGCGCGACGCCGAACGAAAAGGTTCTGGCGCTGGGCCAGAAATTGCGGGTGAACGGCACGCCGGCCATCTTCTTTACCGATGGTTCGCGCATTCCAGGCGCTATCGATGCCAAGGGTCTGGAAGAGAAATTCAACTCGCTGGCCGGCGCCAAGGCGCGTTAAGCAGCGGCTCCGCTCCCCGCCCATACCGTGCCCGCGCAAGCAACGGCCCGTTCTGCCGGCGCTGTCGGTATTCGCTATCGCTGGCTGCATCCTGCGGCAGATGGCGCTCTAAACGCTAGAATTCGCCTTGGCCGGGTGAAATTACTGGGGGGAGTATATATATTCACCCCTTTAAATTCGCTGACAACAGCGTGATTTTGCTTGATACTCCCAAAAAAATACCAATTTCAGGAAGATTTGAGGTGACTATTCAGCCGCTATGAAGAAGAATAAAAAATCAAACATCTCAACACAGAGACACAGAGGTACAACAAAGACAGAGAAAAGTAAATTTACCGCTACTCTCCTGATTTTCTCCGGGTCTCTGTGCCTCTGTGTTGAGGGGTTTTGAGCTTTTTCATAGCGGCTGAATAGTTACGATTTAAGACGCATTGAGGAGGTGCGGGCGAGGTTCGTGCGCGCTCGGGATGGCTGTCGTTCGCGCCGTTTGCCCGATTTTTGCGCTATACTTCAGCCCTTCCAAGGAGCGCTGCGACCGGATCTCGCTATCCTGCCAGGCTTGGAATCAGACAACCGCGCTCACGTTACTTTTTTCACTAGAAAGGAGGGCGTGATGAACGCCACTGTAACTTCCACCCAAAATTCTTCCCAAGACTTCTACGTTGCCGACCTCAGCCTGGCTGATTGGGGCCGCAAGGAAATCCGCATCGCCGAAACCGAGATGCCTGGCCTGATGGCGATACGCGAAGAGTTCGCCGCCGCCCAGCCCTTGAAAGGCGCGCGCATCACCGGTTCGCTGCATATGACGATCCAGACCGCGGTGCTGATCGAAACCCTGACCGCGCTCGGCGCGCAAGTGCGCTGGGCATCCTGCAATATCTATTCGACCCAGGACCATGCGGCGGCCGCGATTGCGGCCGGCGGCACGCCGGTGTTTGCATTCAAGGGTGAAAACCTCGATGAATACTGGGAATTCACGCACCGCATTTTCGAATGGACCGACGGTGGCTACTCCAACATGATCCTGGATGACGGCGGCGATGCAACGCTGTTGCTGCATCTGGGCACGCGCGCCGAGAAAGATATTTCCGTGCTGGCGCACCCCGGTTCGGAAGAAGAAATCTGCCTGTTCAACGCGATCAAGAAACATCTGGCGAGCGAGCCGGACTGGTATTCCAAGCGTCTGCCGCAGATCAAGGGCGTGACCGAGGAAACCACCACCGGCGTGCACCGCCTGTACCAGATGCACAAGGAAGGCAAACTGGCGTTCCCGGCGATTAACGTCAACGATTCCGTCACCAAGTCCAAGTTCGACAACCTGTACGGCTGCCGCGAATCGCTGGTGGACGGCATCAAGCGCGCCACCGATGTGATGATCGCCGGCAAGGTCGCGGTGATCGTCGGTTACGGCGACGTCGGCAAGGGTTGTGCGCAAGCGATGCGCGCGTTGTCGGCCCAGGTCTGGGTGACCGAGATCGACCCGATCTGCGCACTGCAGGCGGCGATGGAAGGTTTCCGGGTTGTTACCATGGATTATGCGGCCGAATTCGGCGACATCTTCGTGACCACCACCGGCAATTACCACGTCATCAGCCATGCGCACATGCTGCAGATGAAGGACCAGGCCATCGTCTGTAACATCGGCCACTTCGACAATGAAATCGACGTCGCCTCGCTCAAGCAATACACCTGGGAAAACATCAAGCCGCAGGTCGATCACGTGATTTTCCCTTCCGGCCGCCGCATCATCCTGCTGGCCGAAGGCCGCCTGGTCAACCTCGGTTGCGGCACCGGCCATCCTTCGTATGTGATGAGCTCTTCGTTTGCCAACCAGACTATCGCCCAGATAGAATTGTTTGCGAACACGGCGCACTATCCGGTCGGCGTCTATACTTTACCCAAGCATCTCGATGAAAAAGTCGCGCGTCTGCAATTGAAGAAACTGAATGCGCAACTGAGCGTGCTGACCGAAGAGCAGGCCGCGTATATCGGCGTGAAAAAAGAAGGCCCTTACAAGCCGGATCATTATCGTTATTGATAGCTGTAAGCAGAGCTGGTTGTGCCTGACGTAGTTTAATCAAGCAGTAGTCCTGGAATCCGTCGTTCCAGCGAAAGCTGGAACCCAGCGTCTTCCGTAAATCAAGCAACGACACTGGATTCCCCCTTGCAGGGCGCGCTTGAACATACAAGTTCAAGCCGTTACGCAGGCGAGCAGCAAGCCGCTCGAATTCCCTGCTTCACCCTGCGCGGGAATGACGAATTCAGCAGCCGCTTGTTTTATTGAATACTTTGCGCAGCAACCAGCATTACAGAAAACGGAGTACTCCCATGCGCCTACTCGCCACCTGGTTAATCAACGCCCTGGCCCTGCTGGCCATTCCTTACCTGATGCACACGGTCTCCATAGCTAACTTCGGCACGGCGCTGATCGTGGCGCTGGTGCTGGGCCTGGTGAATACCTTCATCCGCCCGCTGCTGGTGATACTGACACTGCCGGTCACCCTGATCACGCTGGGCTTGTTTGTGCTGGTGTTGAACGGCTTGCTGTTCTGGGCCGTGGCTAGCCTGGTGAGCGGCTTTCATGTGGCCGGATTCTGGGCTGCCGTCGGCGGCGCCTTGCTGTATAGCGTGATTTCCTGGACGCTCTCTACACTACTCTTGCAAAAATAATCAATACGCCTAATGAATACGCCTAATTTCAGCATAGAATTTTTCCCGCCCAAGACCGCGGAAGGCGCAGAAAAATTGCGCGTGACCCGGGCCAAGCTGGCCGAGTTGCATCCGAAATATTTCTCCGTCACTTTCGGCGCCGGCGGCACCACCCAGCAAGGCACGCTCGATACCGTGCTGGAAATACGCCGCGAAGCTCATGAGGCGGCGCCGCACCTGTCTTGCGTAGGCGGCACGCGCGACTCTATCCGCGCGATCTTGCAGCAATACCAGGCGCACGACATCCGCCGCCTGGTGGCCTTGCGCGGCGATTTGCCGAGCGGCTACGGCGGCGGCGGCGAATTCCGCTACGCCAGCGAGCTGGTGGAATTCATCCGCGCCGAGACCGGCGATTGGTTTCATATCGAAGTCGCGGCTTACCCGGAAATGCATCCGCAGGCGCGCTCGCCGCAAGACGACCTGAACAATTTCGTGCGCAAGATGCAGGCCGGCGCGAATGCCGCGATCACCCAGTATTTTTACAATGCCGACGCCTATTTCCGCTTCGTCGAAGAGACGCAAAAAGCCGGCATCAGCGCGCCTATCGTGGCCGGCGTCATGCCTATCACCAACAGCAGCCAGCTGCTGCGTTTCTCGGAAATGTGCGGCGCCGAAATCCCGCGCTGGATACGCCTGAAACTCGGCAGCTACGGGGACGACAGCGCCTCGATCAAGGCTTTCGGGCTGGATGTGGTCACGCACTTATGCGAACGCCTGCTGGCCGGCGGCGCGCCGGGCTTGCATTTCTATTCGCTGAACCAGGCGGCCGCCACCACCGCGATCTGGCAGCGCTTAAGTTCAGCGTAAGCCCAGCCACAGCCCGAGCGGCACGAACAGGACGGCGGCGGCATTGCCGAGCAAGACGATGGAAGCGACCTTGTCCGGCTCTTGCCGATACTGCTCCGCCAGCATGAAGCAAAACACGGCCGGCGGCAGGGCGGCGAACAGATACATCTGGCCGCGCTGGCTGGCCGTCAGCGGCAGCACTTGCTCGAGCAGGAAGGCCATCAGCAAGCCGGCCAGCGGACAGGCCGCGGCACCGGTCAAGCCTATGCGCCAGCTGGCGAAATTGATGTCCAGCATGCGCACGCCGAGCGCAAACAGCATGATGGGGATGCAGGCGTCGCCGCTCATCTTCAGCGCCAGAAACAGGCTGGCCGGCAGCGCGATATGGAAGATCGCGAACGTCATGTCGGCCGCCATCGCCAGCATCATAGGGCTGCGCAGGAAGCGCCACGGGCTGTCGCGGTGGTCGGGGTGGCCGTGCTGTAGGATGCGGATGCCGACCGTGAAATACACCAGGTTGCACGCCATGAACAGGGCGACCGCCGCCGACAGGCCGCCGGCGCCGAAGGCCAGCGCCGCCAGCGGCAAGCCCATATTGCCGCAATTGTTGTACATCATGGGCGGCACGAAACTGCGCACGTCGTAACCCAGCAGGCGCGCCAGCGGCCAAGCCAGCAAGCCTGAGCCGAGCGCAATCAGGGCGCCGGCCAGGATCAGCCAGCCGTTCCCTATCACATCGAAATCCCTGGCCGCCAGCGCCGTAAAGATCAGCAAAGGGCACAACACATCCATGCTGATGCGGTTCACCGCCACCATGTCGGCGGCCGCGGCGGCGCCCTTGCGGCGCGCATACAGATAACCGAGGGCGACGACGATAAAGACTGGAAAGATGATGGCAAGGATGCGTTCTGACACGACTGGGCTCGCAAATGGATGAGCGGCTCAGTATCGCAGATTCTTGCGCCGGGCGTTTCCGGCGCGACTATGCCGCCTTTCGACGGTGCGACGAATATCAGTGGTTGTCCCGAAGAATTTGCCATAAAATGAAAGCGCATCGCTTCTGCAAGCTTGATTTCCTGTATCGATCATCGCCAGCCTGAGACTTCAGGCTTTGCCGGCCTCACACGGAACAACCAAGTCATGACTGAACTGAATGAGCAACAACAGCGCCTGACCATCAAACTGGTGTATTACGGCCCGGCGCTGTCGGGCAAGACCACCAACCTGACCCGCCTGCACGATATGCTTGCGCCCGAGCTCAAGGGCGAGATGATGACGCTGGAAACCGAAGGCGACCGCACGCTGTTTTTCGACTTGCTGCCGCTAGGTTTTACCGCACCCTCGGGCTTGACGATCAAGTTCAAGCTGTTCACCGTGCCCGGCCAGGTCGCGCACGACGGCACCCGCAAGGCGGTGTTGTCGCGCGCCGACGGCGTGATGTTTGTGGCCGATTCGCAAGCCAATCAAATTTACAATAACGGCGCTTCCTTCGATAACCTGATCGCGAACGCCGGCATGGTCGGACTCGATCTGGCGACGCTGCCGCTGGTAGTGCAATTCAATAAACGCGACATGCCGGATATCCTGAGCGAGCAGCAAATCCTGGAGCGCTGGTCGCAGGCGCCGTGGCCGGTGTATTTCGCTTCGGCGCTGGAGGGCAGCGGCGTGCTGGAATCGTTCGATGCCTTGCTGGCCAGAATTTACGATAATCTCGACGCTGAATTTTCTTTCGGCGGCCAACATGGCTTAAGCCGCGCAGCCTTTATCGCGGCAGTGCGGGGGTAGCGATGGACCTGGCTCAATTCGACCGTGACATTACGCTGGCCGAGTTATTGCGCGGCATTTCCGGCACCAGACTGAGTGCGGCGCTCGACCGCTCGCTGCGATCCAACTGGCGCCTGCTCGACAGCAGCGGCAATGATTTGCTGTGTTCGCAAAACTTGCGCGACGAAGACGGCAGCTGGAATAGCGCGGTTTTGCGGGTGGAACTGGAAAGCATAGGCAGCCTGGCGGCCGAGTGCGAGCAAGCCGGGGTCGATACTTGTGCCGCCTGGCTTGAGCTGGTGCTGGCCGGCGCCCATCGCTACAGCATGGCGGCCGACCTGCATCTGGAAACCGTCTTCACCAGCTACAAGGACTTGCAACGCGAACACGCGGCCTTGCAGGAATCCGAACAGCGTTACCGCGAACTGGCCGGGCAGCTCGAGCAAAGGGTGGCGGCCCAGGTGGTGTTGATAGAGCGCTCGCAGCGCCAGCTGTATCAAGCCGAGAAAATGGCCTCGGTCGGCAGCCTGGCGGCGGGCGTGGCGCATGAAATCAATAATCCTATCGGTTTCCTGCGCAGTAATTTAAGCACTGCGATCGACAATGCCGCCAGCATGCGCGAGGCGCTGCTGGCCTATCGGCGCGGCGACCCGGCGGCCGCGGAAAAAATCTGGAAAGCGAAAGACCTGAGCTTCATCCTCGACGATTTTCCTGTGCTGCTGGCCGAGTCGGTCGACGGCGCCGACCGCGTCGCGCGCATCGTCGCCAATCTGAAGGATTATGCCAACATCGACCAGACCGAAGTCAGCGCAGTCGATCTGAACGAGGTCATCCATACCGTGATGCGCCTGATCGGCGACCAGCCGTGCGAGCAGATAGAGCTGGCGACCGATTTGCACCCCTTGCCGGCCATCGTCTGCGACCGCGGGCGCCTGAACCAGGTCTTGTTGTCGCTGCTGCAGAATGCTGTGCGCGCCCTGAGCGGGAAAGGCGCGATACGCGTTTCCAGCGCCGTGCAGGGCGAAGAAATCCGCATCGCCGTGCGCGACAACGGTTGCGGCATCGCGGCGGAAGCGCTGGCGCGCATCTTCGACCCGTTCTTTACCATGCAAGACGTCGGCAAGGGCACCGGGCTCGGCCTCACCGTGAGCCAGGAAATCATCGCCAGTTACGGCGGCCATATCGAAGTGGAAAGCCAGGTCGGTATAGGCAGCACGTTCACGGTGTGCCTGCCGCTGCCGGTTGCGGCGAAATAATTTCCTGGAAAAGCAAGTATGAGCACACCCGCCAATTTTTCCCACCTGTTCACCGGCGCCCCGGCGCCGGCGGCGACCGAATTGCCTAAAGCGAAGGCCTACCGCATCTTGCTGGTCGACGATGAGCCGAATGTCTTGTCTGCGCTCAGGCGCGTGTTCCGCCAGGAAAACTATGAAGTCGTCACTTGCCAGGCGCCGCAAGAGGCGCTAGAGCGGCTCGGGCGGGAAAAATTCCAGCTGATTATCAGCGATTACATGATGCCGGGCATGAACGGCGGCGAGCTGCTGAAGCAGGCGCGTGCCAATTTCCCCGACATGATACGCATCATGCTGACCGGTCATGCCGATGTCAACGCCGTGGTCGGCGCGGTGAAGACCGGCGCCGTTTACAAATTCATCCTCAAACCCTGGAATGACGACGATTTGCGCGTGACGGTCGCGCTGGCGCTGGAGCAGCATTCCTTGCTGGAGAAAAACAAGGCGCTGCAAAAGGAAAACCTGGAAAAATCGAGGGAAGTCGCGCAACTGGCGAAAATCAGCGTCAGCAATCGCAGCCAGCTGGCGTTCACCTTGAATAAACACGGCGTGCTGGGCGCGCAGCAATTGGAAGAACTGTTGAATTTGCAGCAGCAAAGCAAGGAGCCGGCGATCCGTTTGCTGGTAGAGCGCAACTGGGTCAGCGAGAAAACCATCAGCGATTTCCTGGCCAGGGAAATGAAGCTGCAACAGGTGGCGCTGGCCGAATATGTGGTCGATCCGGCGGTCGCCGCACTGGTGCCGGCCGTGCTGTGTCATAAGCAACTGGTGCTGCCGCTGAGCATTAGCGATAAGCACTTGCTGATGGCGATGGCCGACCCGCTCGACGCCGGCCTGATCGAAGACTTGCGCTTCATCAGCGGCTTGGAAATCGTGCCGGTGCCGGCATCGATACACGCGATCACGGACAAGATATCTGAAGTGTACAAGCTCGGCGATTCCGATCTGTCCGACCTGGAAGTGGCGTTCGGCGTTTCCGACCCTTACGAAGGCATACAAATCGTCATCGACGAAGACGACGATTTGTCGCTGACCGAGTTGTTGCGCGAGACCGAAGAGCCGCCGGCGATACGCCTGGTGAATTCCATCTTGCTGGAAGCGATACGGCTGGGCGCTTCCGACATCCATATCCAGCCGCGCGCAAAAAACGTGATCATACGCTTGCGCATCGACGGCGTGCTGACCGACAAGATGTTCATCCCGCACAATATGCATCAGTCCATCGTGTCGCGCATCAAGATCATGGCCGAACTCGATATTTCCGAGCGGCGCCGGCCGCAGGACGGCCGCCTGACCGTGAAGACGCCGAAGCGCATCGTCGATTTGCGCGTCTCGGCCTTGCCGACCATCAACGGCGAAAAGATCGTGATGCGCATACTGGACCGCAATTCCTCGGTGCTGAGCATGGACGGCCTCGGTTTCAGCGCCGCCAGCCTGGAGCGCATCCAGTACGCCAGCGAAAAGCCGCAAGGCATCATCCTGGCGACCGGGCCCACCGGCAGCGGCAAGACCACCACGCTGTACAGCCTGCTGCAAAGCAATGCGTCCGTGGAAAAAAACTACCTGACCATAGAAGATCCGGTCGAATATTATCTGGACAGCGCCGGCCAGGTCCTGGTCAAGGAAAAGATAGGCTTGACGTTTCCGCTGATTTTGCGCGCCATCTTGCGGCAAGACCCCGACGTCTTGCTGATCGGCGAAATCCGCGATTTCGAGACGGCCGAAGTGGCTTTCCATGCGGCGCTGACCGGGCACCAGGTATTTTCCACCTTGCATACGAATTCGGCGATCGCCACCGTTTCACGCCTGTTCGACCTAGGCCTGAAACCGTTTGTGATCGCGACCGCGCTGGAAGCCATCGTCGCCCAGCGTCTGGTGCGGAAAATCTGCGAAGTATGCCGCGAACCGGTGACGCCAGATTCCGCCGCGCTGCGCCGCCTCGGCGTGCGTTTCCAGCACGGACTCAAGCATTGTTTCAAAGGTCGCGGCTGCCAGGCTTGTTACCACACCGGGTATAAAGGGCGGATAGGGCTATATGAAGTGCTGAGCCCGGACGATCACATGCGCCACCTGATCGCGGGCGAGGCTGCCGTCACCGAAGTCGCGCAATACGCCAACGCCAAAGGCTTCACCACCCTGCGCGACGACGCCTTCGACAAAGTGCAGGCCGGCCTGACCACGCCGGAAGAAGTGCTGCGCGTGCTGGGGCCGGAATAAGCCCTTGTCAGCCTTAGTGAAATGCAGATTAAATCAAAAGACGTCATTCCCGCGAAAGCGGGAATCCATGTAGATCAAACACTTAGGTGGATCCCCGCTTTCGCGGGGATGACGAAATCGGAATAAATCCGTGTTTCCTTAGCCCGCCTTGCCCGCCTTCAGCACCGCATAGTCGAGCGGCAGTGCAGTCGTGCTCTTAATCACTTCCATCACAAAGCTGGAGCTGACGTCTTGCAGGTCGGCCACCTTGACCAGTTTTTTATACACGAAATCGAAGCCGGCCATGTCCGGCACATGCACCTTCAACAGGTAATCGATATCGCCGCTCATGCGGAAAATCTCGACGATTTCCGGGATGTCGCGCACCCCGGCGATGAAGCGCTGCATCCACTTTTCATTGTGCTGGGCGGCCTTCAGCGCCACCATCACCGTCAGGCCCAGATTCAGCCTGACCGGATCGCATAAGGCCACCTGGCGCCGTATCACGCCATCTTCCTGCAATTTTTGCAAGCGCCGCCAGCACGGCGTGACCGATAAATGCACGGCTTGCGCCAGGTCGGCCAGGGCTATCGACGCATCTTTTTGCATTAAATTTAAAATTTCTAGATCTTTTTTATCCATGATTTAACATTATTAGAAAATTTTTCTCAAAATAGCATAAAAACGCCAGGGTTTTAGTAAAAATTTCCGTTCCATGCTTGTTACGATGCAGGTCTGAACGGCATTGCAGCTAGCGTGCCGGATAACGCCACGGAAACGCACCATGAAACAGCAAGACAGCGCATTGCAGACCGCCACCCGCCTGACCCATGCCGGCCGCAAAGGCAAGTCCCATCACGGCCCGGTCAATCCGCCGCTGGTGCGCGCCTCCACCATCCTGTTTCCGGATGTCGCGTCTTTTCACGAGGCGCATGGCAGCCGCCGCGTCTACGGCCGGCTGGCCACCGACACCACGCTGGCGCTGGAGCAAGCCCTGTGTGCGGCCGAAGGCGCCGCCGCCTGCATGCTGACGCCGTCCGGACTGTCGGCGATCAGCACTACCTTGTTGGCCTTGCTGCAACCGGGCGACCATTTGCTGATGGCCGATACCGCCTACGACCCGACGCGCCAACTGTGCGAAGGGCTGCTGAAACGCAACGGCATCAGCACCACCTATTACGATCCGCTGCTCGCCGGCGGCATCGCCGCCCTGATGCAGCCGAATACCAGGGTGGTGTTCGTCGAATCGCCCGGCTCGTTGACTTTTGAAGTGCAGGATATTCCTGCCATCGCGGCCGTCGCCCATGCCGCCGGCGCGGTGGTGGTGTCGGACAGCACCTGGGCCACGCCTATAGGCTGGGCTTCGTTCGGACTCGGCATTGACGTCTCTATCCACGCCGCCACCAAATATATCGTCGGCCATTCGGACGCTCTGATGGGCGCGATCCTGACCACCGCGGCGTTGGAGACGCGCGTGCGCGACACCTACAAACAGCTCGGCATGTCGATCGGTGCCGACGATGCCGCCCTGGCCTTGCGCGGTTTGCGCACGTTGGCCGCGCGTCTGGCGGTGCACCGCGATAGCGCCCAGATAGTGGCGCGCTGGTTGCAGCAGCAACCGGAAGTGGCGCAAGTGCTGTATCCGCCGCTGCCAGGCGCGGCCGGTCACGAACTCTGGAAACGCGATTTCCGTCCCGAATATGCCTGCGGCCTGATGGGCGCGGTGTTCCGCAGCGATGTCAGCGAACAGCAAGTGGCGGCCCTGATAGACCGCACGCGCCTGTTCGGCATAGGACTCAGTTGGGGCGGCTACGAGAGCCTGATCCTGCCGACCAATCCGGCGCGTTATCGCAGCGTGCAGCCGGAAAAATGGTCGGCGCCCATGTTGCGCCTGCATGTAGGCCTGGAAGCGGCGGAAGACTTGCTGGCCGATCTGGAGCAGGGCTTTGCTGCGCTGCGCGTCAGGCCGGCGATGGCGCAAGCGGCCTGAGTCGGGCCGGATCAAAGTTAACGTCGCACAGACTCGCGTCTGTGCCGGTTCACCCGTCCTGAAGTGTCTCCTTCGATAAGTCTGGATGGTTTTCCCGCAGGGTGGTTCCTGCGGGTTTTTTTTATTGCGCCGCGGGGCTGGTTTCACCGAGGTCCAGCGATTTGACGCCGGCGCCGTTCATGAATTCGGTGTACATCCAGTCGCCTTCGGCCGCGCTGACGCCGTCCGGCGCGGCGCGCTGCGTTTCCGCCTTGCCGGACAGCGCGACCCGCATGCTGTCTATCCAGATCGGCAAGGCCAGGGTGGCGCCGAACTCGCGTCCGCCCAGCGATTTCGGATCGTCGTAACCCATCCAGGCCACCGCCACCACCTTGCCGGCATAACCGGCAAACCAGCCGTCGACCGCATCGCTGGTGGTGCCGGTCTTGCCGGCCAGGTCGCGCCGTCCCAGTTTCTGGCTGGCGGCCGCGCCGGTGCCGCTGCGCGTGACTTCTCGCAACATGGCATCCATGATGAAGGCGTTGCGCCCGTCCAGCACGCGCTGCTCTTCGCTGAGCGCCGGCGGCTTGTTTTCACTGAGCACGGCGCCGCGCGCATCGGTGATCTTGCTGATCAGCCAGGGATTGATCTGGTAGCCGCCATTCGCAAACACCGCGTAGGCACTCACCAGTTGCAGCGGCGTCACGCTGCCGGTGCCGAGCGCCAGGGTCAGGTTGGTCGGATGTTTCGCGGTCTCGAAACCGAAATGCGGCAGCCAGGCTTTCGCGTGTTCCACGCCTATCGCTTTCAGGATGCGCACCGAGACCACGTTCTTGGATTGTGCCAGCGCAGTGCGCATGCTGACCGGGCCGTCGTATCTGCCGTCGTCATTGCGCGGATCCCACTTCAGGACTTCGGCGCTGGTGTCCGAGAGTTGTACGTCGTTGATGAGGGTGGCCGGCGAAAATCCGCGCTCCAGCGCCGCCGAATAGATGAAGGGCTTGATGCTGGAGCCGGGCTGGCGCCAGGCGCTGGTGACGTGGTTGAATTGCTTGCGGTTGAAATCGAAGCCGCCGACCAGCGCGCGATACGAACCGTCGTCCGCATTCAGGGAAACATAAGCGCCTTCGACTTCCGGCAGCTGGCTGATGCTCCAGCGTTTCGCTGCATCTTGCACGACGCGTATCACGGCGCCGGGACGCAGCCTGAGCGCGGCATTGGCGTTCGCCTGCAAGGCGCTGGCGGCAAAGCGCAAGCCGTCGCCGCCGATTTCTATTTCCTCGCCGGACAGCAATTCGGCGCGCAGCTTTTTGGGCGAGGCTTCCAGCACGACCGCCGCCAGCAAGCCGGCGCTGGCAGTATGTTTTTGCAGCACTTCGTCGATCGCATCGTCGCGTTCTTCTTCGTCGGCCGGCAACGCTATGCCGGCTTCCGGGCCGCGGTAGCCGTGGCGCTGGTCATAGGCCATCACATTGCGGCGCACCGCTTCATAGGCCGCGTCTTGTTCCGCCTGGTTGATGGTGGTGAACACCTTGATGCCGCTGGTATAGGCGGCTTCCTGGTATTGCGCAACCACGGTCTGGCGCACCAGTTCGGCGACGTAGTCGGCATGCGTGTCGAATTGCAGGCTGCTGTTGACATGCAGTGGCTCCTTGCCGGCCTGCGCGTATTGTGCTTCGGTGATATAGCCTTGCTTTAGCATGGCCTTCAGCACCAGCATCTGTCTTTGTTTGGCGCGCTGCGGGTTGACGGCAGGGTTATGGCGCACCGGGTTCTGCGGTATGCCGGCCAGCATCGCGGCTTCGGCGATGCTGAGCTGATCGAGCGACTTGCCGAAATAGGTGCGCGCCGCGCTGGAAAATCCGTGGCTGCGCTGACCGAGATAGATCTGGTTCATGTACAGCTCGAGGATCTGGTCCTTGGAGAGGGCCGCCTCGATGCGATAAGTCAGCAGGATTTCTTTCAGCTTGCGCGCTATCGATTTTTCCTTGGTCAGGAAGAAGTTGCGCGCCACTTGCATGGTGATGGTGGAGCCGCCCTGGTGAAAACCGCCGCTGAGATCGGACAGCAGCGCGCGTCCGGCGCTGATGAAGGAGATCCCGCCGTGTTCGTAAAAGCGCGTGTCTTCTATCGCCAGCAAGGCATTCTTCATCACGGCCGGGATCGCCTTGATAGGCACGAAATCGCGGTGCTCTTCGCCGAACTCGCCGATCAGGGCGCCGTCGGCGGTGTAGATGCGCAGCGGGATCTTAGGCCGGTAATCGGTGACCGCATCGAGCGCCGGCAAATCGGGCGCCAGCACCAGGAACACATAGGCCAGCACGCCCAGCACGGCGACGCCGACCAGGGCCAGCAAGGAGGTGATTAATTTCATTTTATTCTTCCAGCGTTTGCAGCAAATACAGCTTTTGATAAATACCCTGTTCCAGCGCCATCAACTCGTGATGGCTGCCTTGCTCGGCCAGCCTGCCGTGGTTCAGCACCACGATGCGGTCGGCCTCGCGTATGGTGGACAGGCGGTGCGCAATCGCGACGATGGTGACCCGGCCGCGCAATTCTGTGAGCGCGGTTTGCACGATCTGTTCGGTTTCGCTGTCGATGTGCGAAGTCGCTTCGTCCAGCAACAGTATGCGCGGCCGGCCGGCCAGTGCGCGCGCAATCGCGATCAATTGCTTTTGCCCGGTAGACAGGCGCGCGCCGCCTTCACCGAGCGGCGTGTCGTAACCGTGCTCCAGTTGCAGAATGAAATCGTGCACATGGGCGGCCTGAGCGGCGGCGATGATTTCCGCTTCGCTGATGGCGCGGCCCATGGCGATATTCTCGCGCGCATTGGCCGCCAGCAAAAACGGCTCTTGCGGCACCAGGCCGACGCGCGCGCGGAAATGCGCGTCGGAGAAATTCCCCAGCAGCTGGCCGTCGATTTGGATGCGCCCGGTTTGCGCCGTATAGAAGCGCAGCAGCAGGCTCAGCAAAGTCGATTTGCCGCTGCCGGTATGGCCGACCACGCCATAGAAACTGCCGGCCGGGATGCGCAGGCTGAGGTCGTGCAACACCGGCTGCGCAGCATCGTAGCCGAAACTTAAGTGCTGCATGTCGAGCTCGCCCGCGCCTATCTGCGCCGCGCTGGCCGCCGTGGCCGGCGCCGCTTCGTTGAGCAAGCTGTTCACGCGCGCCGCCGACACCACCGCTTGCTGGATCTGGCCGAATTGCAGGGTGATCTGGATCAGCGGATCGACCACGCGCGCGATATAGCTGACGAACGCGTACAGGATGCCGATTTCCACGCCGGAAAAACTGCGCTGGCCGAAACAGAAAATCACCAGCACCAGCAGCAGCGAATTCAGCAGATCGAGCGCCGGCCGCAGCAGCCAGGCATTCGCGCGCAACTCCTCCATGCGCGCCGCATAGTGCGTCTGGTTGGTGTCGGCAAAACGCTGCGCAAAACGCTGAGTCGCATTGCTGGCTTGCAGCGCGCTCATGCCGTTGATGCTTTCCGCCACCTGGGCATTGATCTCGCTGCGCAACTGGCGCGCCCGGCTGACGGCTGGCGCGCTCCAGCGCTGGTAAAAGCGCACGATGACCACCACCGCCGGCACCAGCATGGCGACGATCAGCATCAGCCGCCATTCCAGCCAGGCCATCGCCACCAGCGCGCCGAATACCACGATGGAAGAATCGAGCATCACGAACAGGACTTGCACATACAGATTCTTGACCGCTTCGGTGTCGTTGGTGACGCGGCTCACCAGTTGCCCGGTAATCGCCTGGTCGAAGTAGGCCATCGGCAGGCTCAGCACATGGGTATACACTTGTTCGCGCAGCCGCCGCACCGAACGCATCGCCACTCCGGCCAGCCGCGTCAGTTGCAGGTAGCGCAGCCAGGTGGCCCACCAGCCGGTGAGCAGATAGGCGCTCAGCAAGGCGAGCACCACGCTCCATTCCATCTGATGCGGCAACAGATAGCGGTCGATGAAAGCCTTGCCCAGCAAGGGGCCGAGCGCTTCCAGTCCGGCCGCGAGCAGCAGGTAAAGGACGCCCAGCAGCACATGCCGTTTTTCCGGTTGCGCGGCTTGCAGCAGCAAATGCAGCGCCTGTTTCTTTTCGGACGCGCTGGCCGATCTGATTTCTGCTTGCATATCACGCGGCATCGAGACTGGCCTCCAGTTGTTGATAGCGCCACTGGCTGGCGTACCAGCCATCCTGTTGCAGTAACTGCTGGTGGCTGCCTTGTTCTGTGATTTTTCCTTCGCGCAGCACGATGATGTGGTCGGCGTCGGCCACGGCGCTCAGCCTATGGCTGACGATGATGGCGCTGCGTTCCGTATGTTGCCGGCGCAGCTCCGCCAGGTGCTGCAGGATGCGGGTTTCGGTTTCGGTATCGACTGCCGACAAGGCGTCGTCCAGCAACAGCAGCGGGGCGTAGCTCAGCAAGGCGCGCGCAATCGCCACGCGCTGGCGCTGGCCGCCGGACAAGGTGACGCCGCGTTCGCCGACCGGGGTGTCATAGCCTTGCGGGAAGCGCAGGATGTCTTCATGCACCGCCGCCAGCTGCGCCGCATGCGCTATCTGTGCGCGCGTGGCGGCCGGATTGCCGAGCGCGATATTCTGCGCGATCGAAGCGGAAAACAAAAACGGTTCCTGCGCCACCCAGTTGATCGCGCTGCGCAGAGCCTGCAGCGTATACTCGGCCAGCGCATGCGATCCCCAGCTTATCCTGCCTTGTTGCGTTTCTATCTGGCGCAGCAACAGCCGTATCACGCTGGATTTGCCGGCCCCGGTCGGCCCGACTATGCCGATAGTCTGGCCGGGCGCCAGCGTCAGCCTGACTTGGCTCAGCGCGGGCAGGGCTTGCCCCGGATACTGGAAAGTGATGCCTTCGAGTTGCAAGCTGCCGGCCGGCGCGCTGCTGAGCTGGCCGCTATCCTGTACCGTCAGTTCTGCGCTCAGGACCGGCTGCAAGCGGTTCCAGGCGGCCTTGCCGCGCTCCAGCAGCGACAACACCCAGCCGGCCGCAAACATGGGCCAGATCAGCTGACCCAGATACATCGTGAAGCTGGTCAGCGCGCCTATCGTCATTTCGCCCTGCCACACCAGATAGCCGCCCACACCCAGCGTCAGCGCGCCAGCCGTAGTCAGGGCCAGCCCGACCGCCGGTTCGTAAGCGGCTTCCCAGCGCTGTGCCGCCAGACTCGCGGCTGATGCGTGTTCGGCCAGTTCGGCAAATTGCGCCGCGCTGCGTTGCTCCAGCCCCAGTGCGCGCAGGGTGCGCACGCCGGACAGGGTTTCCTGTACCTGATCGTTCAGGGCGCTGAAACGGTACAGCGCATCGCGCGAAGCGTCGTGCACGTGGTGCGTGATGCGCTTGAAGGCCAGGCCCATCAGCGGAAACGGCAGCAGTGCCGCCAGCGCCAGCCGACTATCCACGCCCAGCAACATCATGCCTATCACCAGCACGAAGGTCATGGAACCGTCGAAGCCGGCCAGCGCCGCTTCGCCGGCCGCCAGCTCGATCGCATCGGCGTCATTGGTGCCCAGCGCCATCAGGTCGCCGGTGCGTTGCTGCTGGAAAAAGCCCGGCCCCTGCAGCGACAGGCGCTGGTACAGCCGGGTGCGCAACTCCACCCCGAGCCGGTAAGAGGCGGCAAACAGCTGCATGCGCCAGCCCACCCGCAAAAAGTAAATCGTCAGCCCCATCAGTATCAGCCAGCCCAGCTCCAGCAGCAGCTGCGCCTGATCCAGGCTGTGCGCCACCATGCCGTCGATCACGGCGCCGACCCGGCGCGGTATCAGCACGGTCAACACGGCGACCGTGAACAGCATGGCCGCCGCAGCCAGATACTGGCGCCAGTGGCGGCGGATGAAGTGGGCGAGCAGTTGGTACAGGGTCATGGGTTTGGGTTAATGTGACTAATCTGACCGTCCGTGACGGTGGTTTTCTCCTCCCCTTTCAAGGGGGAGGCCGGGAGGGGGATGGGTTTCTTTTGCGACGGAAACCCATCCCCACCCTAACCCTCCCCTTGAAGGGGAGGGGATTTCCTGCAATTTGGCCTGCTTGCACATAGCAGGCCGAATAAACACGTTGAAAAAAAATCCGTTACCCCGGCCGGGATAACGGATTGCGTGTTCTTAAAAAATTAAGATCAGCGCACTACATGTGCAGCATTATCCCACTTCAGCATGTTCCACAAGAAGCTGTAGGTGATGGCGCGCATGTCGGCCCGTTGTGCATTGTTGGCTGCGCCGCCATGGCCGCCTTCGATGTTTTCGTAGTACCAGACATTATCGTGTCCCTGATCCAGCATCTTGGCCGCCATCTTGCGCGCATGGGCTGGATGCACGCGGTCGTCGCGGGTGGAGGTGATGAACAGCACATTAGGATACTTGACTTCGGTTTTCACGTTCTGGTAAGGCGAATAACGCGAGATGTACGACCATTCGTTGGCCAGATCGGGATTGCCGTATTCGCCCATCCAGGAGGCGCCGGCCAGCAGCTTGTTGAAGCGCTGCATGTCCAGCAAAGGCACCTGGCTGACCACCGCGTTGAACAGCTCGGGATGCTGGGTCAGCGCCACGCCGGCCAGCAAGCCGCCGTTGCTGCCGCCCATCGCGCCCAGATGCTTAGGGCTGGTGATTTTGCTGGCGATCAGGTCTTTTGCCACTGCGGCGAAATCGTCATAGGCGCGTTGACGGTTTTCCTTCAAGGCCGACTGGTGCCAGCGCGGACCGAATTCGCCGCCGCCGCGGATATTCGCGACCACGTACACGCCGCCTTTTTCCAGCCAGGATTTGCCGATCTCGCCTGAATACGAAGGCGTCAGCGAAATCTGGAAGCCGCCGTAACCGTATAGCAGGGTAGGATTGTTGCCGTCGAGTTTGACATCCTTGCGCTTGACCATGAAGTAAGGCACCTGGGTGCCGTCCTTGGAAGTCGCGAACTTCTGCAGGATTTCATACGGCTTGGCATCGAAGAAGGCCGGCGCCGATTTCAGGCTTTCGCGCGCATCGTTGCCGGCGTGCGCCAGCAGATACACGCTAGGGGTCAGGTAATCGGAATAGCTGAGGAAATAATCGTCGGAATGCTCTTCATCCAGCGCGCTGACGCCAACCGCACCCATGGTTGGCAAGCTGACCTGGCGTGAAGTCCATTTGCCGTCGGCGAATTTCCATTCCTTCAGGCTGCTCTTCACATTGTCCAGCGATTGCAGCAACAGGAAATTCTTGGTACTGGTAGCGTTGGTGAAAGAAGTGCTGTCAGACGGCTGGAACAAAACCGTGAAGTTGCGTTCGCCTTTTTGGAAAGCCTCGAAATCGATCGCCAGCACGCTGCCGGACGCGTAAGTCTGGCCGCCGGTAGTCCAAGCCTCGCGCGGCATCACGATGAATTGCGTTCCGAAAAAGCTGAAGCCGGAACGCTCGGGAATATCGAGCTTGCTGAGTTTATCGCCTTCGCGCAGGAAGCTTTCTGCGGTATAGAAAGTCACGCCGCGATGCACGATTTCATGCCGGATGCCGCCATGCTTGCTGCTGTAGGCGGACACGCCCATATCGGTTTTTTCGCCTTGCAGGAGTGTCTTGGCAGCGCTCAGCGGCGTGCCGCGTTTCCATTCCTTGACGATGCGTGCATAGCCGGAATCGGTCAGGCTGCCGGCGCCGAAATCGGTCGCAACGAACAGCGTGTCCTTATCGCGCCAGTCCAGCGTCATTTTGGCTTCCGGTAAAGTGAAACCGTCCTTCACGAAGCTCTTGCTGGCGAGATCGAATTCGCGCAGCACGACGGCGTCGGCGCCGCCGTGCGACAGTTCGATCAGGCAGCGGTCGTAGGCCGGTTCGCGGCAGTTGCTGTTCTTGAATACCCAGTTTTCGTTTTCAGCCTTGGCCAGCGCATCGATATCGAGCACGGTTTCCCATTGCGGCTGCGCCTTGCGGTAATCGTCCAGCGTGGTCTTGCGCCACACGCCGCGCGGGTGTCGAGCGGCACGGGCGGTTGAGTTAGCCATTCCCAGTCCTTTTCTGTAAAGGAGGCAAGACAACTGCCGCAAAGAGGTTTCTTTTCAATGCTAACCCAGCCAGCAAGTTCAGGCGGCATCTCCGGCGGATTCTCGCTAAGCAGCACTTTTGTTTTACAGCAACAGCACGCAATGGTGATCTTATCGCGCATCCCATTCTCCTTGTTCAGGGTGTTGAGTGCGACAGAAACCGGCCTACCTGATCAGCGAGCGAAGCGTTTCAGCAGCGGCTCAATCTCCTTTTCCAGCACTTGATTACTGGGAAGCCGGATAGCGTACAGGAGGCCATGCTCCTCTAGTCATAGCCTGCCAGACGGCTATACACGGACTGGCGCAGCAGTGACACCGGGGGTATTGCACATTGCTTCCGCCCCGGCTCTTCCGCAGGTAGCGGGTTGCAGTCTCGGTTAATCCCACCTTGTGGCCATCCTCAACCCCTCCTCTTGCTACGGTGTCCCTTCGAGAGTGTTCCTTTCCTCTGAGGAGCTTCTGCCCGCCGAGGCGCAACGCTCACTCACGAGCGCAACTGCCCTCTGAGGAAACTTGCCACCTCGGTTTGGGAGACTCGTCTGAAAAACTCGAGTCCCCTGACATTGGAAAGAGCTTGGACGAACTCTTGGCTGGGTTCCGGGCAGGAAGCAGGATCAAAATCTTCGGAAGGGATCAGATACCCCCTCAATTGCTCCTGCTCGGTATCGCTTGGTTCGGACGGCCTGCTGTATTGACCCTCGAGAAACCCGGTGCTGCGGTTCAGCACCGCAATCAGTGCAGCAGCCGTGGACATATCCGTGAGGAGTACACGCAGCTGATCAGGAGTCAGATCGCCCTCCAGCCCATCGACGTTTAGGACACCGCACGTTAGCTTGAAGGGTTGAACCTGATAGGGGATCGGCATAGAGACGATCCATTTGAGATCGGGGTGCGCCTTCCGAATTTCAGGCTCAAATTCGGGTTTTTTTGCATCGATGTCAAAGGCGTAGGGCCACTTGCCATCTTTCCCTTTCACCGACAGCACAGGTCGGAAGTATTTAAACGCTCTTCCCGAGGAGAAAAACCCGGTCGGTATCGAGATCGTTAGCTCTTCCCTAGTGCGAAGCTGGGCACCCTGTGGATCAATGGCCAAGGTCTCCCGAGTTCCCGAAGCAGTCACTACCCGGCCTCCAAGGGCCCCGGACATGAGCGTTGCCGCTTCTGTCTCTGCTCTGATTGTCGGAATAATACTCTGCATAATCCCAGCCGTCAGCAGGTAGGCCACAAAGACATAACCGGCAGCTAAGACTCCAATAAGCAGGCCTATAACTGATGGGGCTGAACCGGAGGTCCCGGAGAGATCCTTTACGGTTCCCAAGAAATTAAACAGTTTAAACATCATTGGCCAGACCGGAGACCATATTGTCACAAAGATAATCCCTAGAAGGATCAGGCCCGGTGTTCCCTTCTCCGCAAGGGCATTGGCAAGGCTCCTCGCCCCATCCCCCGAGGGGCTCTGTGGTTTAGGCTTAACTCGGCGTGCCATGAAGATTCACTGATTCTGACGGCGGAACTCGAAAACGCCCGGTAACAGCTCCCGCATGTTGGATATCCGAAAGTTCCCAGCGGTGTTCGCCATCAGGACGTCAGCATCCCCGCCGAACTCGGCGATGACTTGCCGGCACATACCGCACGGAGGGACAGGTTCAGGCGTCTCTGCAATGACAGCCACCGCTCGGATTCGGCGATAGCCTGCAGCAACAGCCTTAAACACGGCGACTCTCTCCGCACATATAGTGGCTCCGAAGGAGGCATTCTCAACATTGCAGCCAGAAAATATCTCACCATTCTCCGTTAGGACTGCCGCTCCCACTTTGAAGTTACCGGAGTAGGGCGCATATGCCTGCTCGCGAGCTTTCCGGGCTTCCGACAAAAGTTTTCCTTTGAGATCGGAGTCAAGCATTTCTATCCTT
>JACPWS010000067.1 GCA_016196925.1 Burkholderiales bacterium
CGATATCCAATATAGTCCGGTGCGGCGCTCGCCTTGCTTGCTGGCGAGCAGATTCATCACATCTTTATAGCTCAACTGATGATCTTCCGGCTTATCACCCGGCGTATAGCCTTCCTTGGGGCCATTATCCAAAATCGGTGCAAACAGACGTGCACTCTTATGCGGTATCGGATCGCCCGACATCACATGCAAGATCGTCAGAGTAGAGACGCTGGCCGCTACGCCGATCGCCAGTATCAGCACCATCAGCGCGGTCAGGGCCGGATTGCGGCGCAGGCTGCGCACGCCGAGGAAAAAGTAATAGCTGAACATGGGCTCTCCTCAGGCTGCGGCGGTAGCGACCGAATGCGGCGCATACAGCGAAGGCGTGCTGCGCACCAGGTCGCTGACCTGGCCGTCGACGATATGCACGTTGCGCTGGGCGCGTTGCGCCAGTTCCGGGTCGTGCGTCACCATCAGGATGGTGGTGCCATTGGCGTTAATTTCTTCCAACAATTCCATCACGCTGCGCGCCATGTGACTGTCCAGGTTGCCGGTCGGTTCATCCGCCAGCAATAGCCTGGGCGAGCCTGCCAGCGCGCGCGCGATCGCCACCCTTTGCTGCTGGCCGCCGGACAGTTCGGCCGGAAAATGACGCATGCGCGAAGCCAGCCCGACCTGGCTCAGCGCCTGCTCGATGCGCTCCTTGCGCTCGGCGCGGCCGTAGCCGCGATAGCGCAGCGGCACATCGACATTGTCGAACAGGGAGAGATCGGGAATCAGGTTGAAGCCCTGAAAGATGAAGCCGAGTTTTTCATTGCGCAGGCGCGAGCGCGCGTTGTCGTCCATGCCCTGGACGGTGACGCCGTCCAGCAGATATTCGCCGCCGTTGAATTCTTCCAGCAAGCCGGCGATATTCAAGAACGTAGTTTTGCCGGAGCCGGAAGGCCCGGTGACGGTGACGAACTCGCCTTCGCGGACATGAATCTCGAAGCCGCGCAGGGCATGGGTTTCTATCAGATGGGTGCGATACACTTTGCTCAGGTTTTGCATGCGTAACATGGAAGTTTCTCTCTTTATGAAAACACGGATTTATTCCGATTTCGTCATCCCCGCGAAAGCGGGGATCCACTCAAATTTTTGATTTACATGGATTCCCGCTTTCGCGGGAATGACGGCTTAGTATGGTTTAGTCTGTGCTTACTTTGTCAATTGTTGATGGAAATGCTGACGGCATTTTCAAACGTTTCACTACCGGCGATCACGACTTGCTCGCCGTCCTTCAGACCACTTAAAATCTCCACTGCCGTGATGCTGGTGGCACCCAGTTGTATAGCGCGACGACTGGCCACGCCGCTTGCCACCACGTAGGCAAAGCGCCCGCCCTCGCTCTCGACGAACGGGCCGCGCGGCAACAGCAGCACGCCCGGCTTTTCTTCTATCAGCAAGCGCGCCGAGACGCGCTGGCTCTGGCGCAAGCCGGCCGGCTGTGCGCCGTCGAAGCGTACTCTGGCCAGCACCTGGTTCTTGATGACTTCCGGCGAAATCGCCGCCAGCTTGCCTTTGCTCTGGCCGCCGTTGATCGTCATCTCCACCGTCATGCCCAGGCCCAGATCGGCCACATACGATTCCGGGATTTCCAGTTCGACTTCCAGCTGCGACAAGTCGACCAGGGTCAGCAAGGCGCTATGCGCCGCCACCACGCTGCGGTTGGCGACCGCCAGGCTGCCGACTATGCCATCCACCGGCGCCCGCAGTTTCAATTCATCGACGCGGCGTTGCGCATAATCGAGGCTCAGGCGCTGGCGCTGCAGCTGGCTGAGTTTGGTTTTCAATTCCAGAACTACGTCTTCGTTTTCCAGCCCGGCGGCCTGCTCGGCATGCTTGCTGCGGATTTCGGTCGAGCGCATGGCGTCTTGCGCTTTCAGGAAATCGTTCTTCGAGACTACGCCGATAGAGCCGGCGCTTTCTATGCGGTGGAACGCGCGCAGCGCGGCGATGCGCTCGATTTCGGCTTGCTCGGCGTCGCGTTGCGCCAGCAGTTTTTGCTTCCTGGCCAGGATGTGCTGGCGCGCGACTTCAGCTTGCAATTGCTCGTAACTCGATTGCTCGCGCTTCAACTGGTCGCTCAGATCGGGCGACTCCAGTTCGGCCACGACCTGGCCCTTTTTGACCGCGTCGCCGGCCTGCACTTTCAGCGTCACGGTGGCGGCGGCGGTGGCGTACAGCGTAGGGCTGACCGCCGCCACCACCTTGCCATTCACTGCCGCATCGCGCACCAGGGTGCCGTGGCTGACAGCGGCGATGCGCAGGCGCGCAGCGCTGACGGAATGGCTGCTGGCGCGCCAGGCCGACAGCAGCAAGACCAGGGCCAGCAGTCCGGCCAGACCGGCGCCGCCCCACAACCACAGGCGTTTCTTGCGGGCGCCCATATCGACGCTGAGGACGCTATCTTGGGCGGAGGTATCTCGTATCATGGCAGACTCGTTGATTAGCATGCCATACCTATCGCAGGATCTGTGCCAGCTTTAAGTGTCTGATTTATATGGGTTTAATTTTTCACACAGGCTGTCCGCTGTGTCCGCGCTGCTGTCCGCCGTGGCGGCGGACGGTAGCGGGTGTCATGCAAAACTGGCCTGCGCTTAGCGCGCATGCCGGCTGTTGTAGACGTAGCCGGCAGCGGCGGCCAGCGCGGCGATCAGCAGTTGCGTGACGACGCTGCGCAGATCGGCGACGCCGTTGAAACCGACTACATCCAGTATAGGCAGGCCGGTCTCATTCACGGCCACGTACAGGCCGAACAGGAAGGGCGCCAGAAACGTGCGTGGACTGCGGCTGCTGCGCCCGGCCAGGGTGGCCAGCGCGCTCAGGCTGAGCAGGCCGCTGAGCAGTGCGGCGGCGCGTAGCGGTTCGCTGAACGACCAGCGCAAGGCGATGATGCCCATGAACAGCAGGCCCAGCATCACGGTGGCGGCCAGCTGGCGCAGGTAACGGCGCAAAATGCCGCCCGCGACTGCGGCGCTCAATTCTTCGCAGCGGGCCGTAAAATCGCGCGTGCTGAGTTCGCAGATGAGGCAGGCCCAGGCAGCGACTGCCGCGATCAGTACGGCGGGCAACGTCGCGGCCGGCAAGACCAGTCCGGCCAGCATAGACAACAGCAAGGCGGCCAGCGCGGCCGGGGCGCTGGCCAGACTTAAAGCCAGCTCGGCGACGACCTGGCCGCCGAAGCCGGGCAGGACGGCCGCCAGCCGGAACCAGGGCTGCACCAGGCCGGACCAGGGGCGCAGGCCGGCATTCAGCCATGCCAGCGGCGAGCGCCGCCGGCGGCTGCGCGTCGCTTTCACGCGGTCCGGCGCATAACGGTGAAACAGGAAAAAGGCCGGCAATAGCGGCAACAGCGCGAGCGCCGCCGTGGCGCAGCGCAGCCAGATCATTTGCAGCGTCCACAAGGCGCCCGGCAGCGCGATCGGCGTCAAGGCCGGATCGAAACTGGCCAGGCCGAGCGCGATCTGGTCGGATTGCATATGCTGTTTCAGGCTGAGCATGCTCAGCATCAGGCCGGACAAATCGAGCAGCATCAGGTGCGAGTAGCCGTGCCGAAAAACTTGCTCGCTGCCGGCGACCAGCGAAATTTGCGCCATCCACAAGATGAAGTACAGGACATCGCCGGCCTTGCCCATCAGCGGCGCGTAACTGTCGAACAGGGTGGCGCAACTGACGGCAAACAAAATCATCGGCAACAGCAGCAGGCTATAGGTCTGCAGATAGACGCCCAGCTGTAAAGGGCCTTCGTCGCGCAGAACATGGCAGACCAGCATCGCGCCCAGAAAAAGCAAGGCCAGCACCAACAGAAACGCCACCCCGCCCAGCCAGCGACCGGACAGGAACAGCGCATTGCCGACCGGGCTGGCCGCGATCACGCCGCCGCAGCCGCTGCGCAGGTCTTCGGCGCTACTTCCGCGCAGCAGATAAAAGCCCGCCAGGCCGAAGAAGAAAGGGCCGGCCAGCGTGGCGCTGCCGAGCGCCAGCGCCGGGCTGGTATACAGCACGCGCGCCTCTGCGATGGCGATCATGGCGAGGCCGCTGCCGGGCGCGGGGAGCATGGCCCAGGCCAGCGCGATCACCAGCAACATCAGCACCAGCGTGCTGCGGCGGCGCAGCCTCAGGCGCACTTCGTTTTGCACCAGGACTTTCAATAGATGAAGTTTCATGCGGCCAGCTCCAGCGTCGTGTTTTGCAGCGCATAGTGTTGCGCCATCAGCGCTTCTTCCAGACTCGGTTCGGCGTGGCTGGCCTGCTCGCAAGGAGAATGCGGATGGGCGATGCGCAGGCTGACCTGGTCGCCCTGGCGTTGCGCCTGCAGCACCTGCACGCGCGCGCGCAAGACCTCGTAGTGGCTTGCGTCTATCCTGGCCGACCAGATACTGCCGCGCGCCTGTGCCAGTATCTGCTCCGGCGTTTCAAAGGCGATCAGTTTGCCGTTGCGCAGGATGGCCAGGCGGCCGGCGATGCTCTCTACATCCGACACGATATGGGTGGACAGCAGCACCAGTTTTTGTTCGCCCAGTTCGGCCAGCAGATTGCGAAAGCGCAGCCGCTCTTCCGGATCAAGACCGGCGGTCGGTTCGTCCACGATCAGGATGTCGGGGTCGTTCAGCAAGGCTTGCGCGATGCCTAGCCGGCGCCGCATGCCGCCGGAAAAGCTGGACGCCTGGCGTTTGGCGTGCTCGCGCAGATTCACCAGCTCCAGCAAATGCAGTATGCGCGCGGGGTCGCGCACGCCTTTCAGCGCGGCGAAATACTGCATGAATTCCAGCGCCGTCAGATTCGGATAGACGCCGAAATCCTGCGGCAGATAGCCCAGGCGCGCGCGTATCGCTTCCGGTTTTCTGACGATGTCGACACCCTGAAACAGTATCTGTCCGGCGCTGGGCCGCGTCAGGGTCGCGATCATCTGCATCAGGGTGGTCTTGCCGGCGCCGTTATGGCCGATCAGGCCGAGCACGCCGGGCGAAAGATCGAGCGTGACATCGTCGACTGCCGTGAATTTTTTTGCGTAGGTCTTGATTACGTGCCTGAGCTCTAGCATGGCCTGTCCTGGGGAGTAAGGGAGATGCCGTAATGTAGAGCAAGCACTGAGATGAAGTCTGCGGCTTGCGACAGGATGCCGATTCTTGGGGCTGGGCTGCCAACGGATGGGGGGATTTTTTGGGGGCTACGCGGCGTGAAATGCCGGCACAGCCGCTACCGCCGCAGCCGCTTGCGCTGCGCTGTGCCGTAGCGTGCCTTTGATCAACCGAAATAATGGTTTTTCAAATCGTTCTGGAATCCCCTGACCCATGACATGCCGTCACCGATAGGGTATTCCCGCGTCTTGTCGGTCGATTTGCGATGCACTTCTACATAGCCTTGCAAGGGCAATAGTTCGTCGCTTTTCGGGTCGGTGAGATCGACTTCATGCAATTCGAAATCGGCCGGCGACATCGACCTGTTTTTCAACAGCGTATCGAAACGCTTTTGCTCTTCACGTTCTATCAGTTTCATGATGGACCTCCCTGGACTAGCCAGTCCGTTCATGATGCGCGCTTTCGCGCCGGACGGCAATGTCTATCCGCGCCGGCGCAGCGGGAAGGGCGTGCGCTGGCTGAAATGCCATGCTTACTTGCCGCGCATTGCCTATACTGAAACCGTCACTGCCTGATGCAGTGTTGAAGAGGAGTAGGATCATGGGCAAGATATGGCAAAGCAATAAGGAAGCGAAGAAACATGCGTTGTTGACCCCTAAGGAAAAAAGGGCCGCCAAACATGCCAAGAAAGCAGTGCACGAAGTCGCGCAGTGGACTAACCGCGAACAGCTGGCGCCGAAAGCGCATTGACAGGCCGTTTCTAAAGGCAATAAATACTCCCTCCCAGTATATTTTTAAAGCCTTTGTTTATGCTGACGACAGGGCGGTTTTTTTAAAAACAGGGGGGAGTATGTTGCCGCGTGCGGTGCGCGGCGTTCGACGCGCTTCAAGCGCGTCGATACAGGCCGGGCCGGTTGATTTCCATCAGCGCTTCCGGTTTGGCCGGCGGCTTGAAGCCGAAGCGGGCGTACAGCGCGTGCGCATCGCCGGTGGCCAGCATGAAGCGGCGCAAGCCTTGCAACTCGCGGTGTTGCAGGATGAATTCGATCAGGGTCTTGCTATGGCCCTGGCCGCGCCACTCTGGCAACACGAAGACGTCCGCCAGGTAAGCGAAGGTCGCCTTGTCGGTGGTGACGCGGGCGAAGGCGATTTGCTGGTCGTCTAAGAAGCCGCCGAAGCACAGCGAATTTTGCAAGGCGCGCTGCACGGTGGCCAGCGGAATGTCTTGCGCCCAGTAAGACTGTTGCGACAGAAAGCCGTGGATCATAGGCAGGTCGAATTCCGCCAAGTCGTTGGAGATGCGTAGCGTCATGTTTGCCTTTTCAAGCGTGGGATTCAATACAGCTGTCCGCCGGAAACTCTTTCTATTCCCGCCAGGTCGCGCCAGCTTTGCACCTGTTCAAAACCGGCTTGTTGCAACAATTGCCGCACCGGCTCCGCCTGGTCGTAGCCGTGTTCGAGCAAGATCCAGCCTTGCGGCTGCAGGTGGGCGGCGGCTCCGTCTATGATGCGGCGGTAGGCGCTCAGGCCGTCGCCGTGGTCGGTCAGGGCGTTGAGCGGTTCGAAGCGCAAGTCGCCCTGGCTCAGGTGCGGGTCGTCCTTGACGATATACGGCGGGTTGCTGACGATGCAGTGGAAGCGCCGGCCTGGCAGCGCGCCATACCAGTCGCTCTGCAGCAGCTCAGGCGGGTTTTGCGGCAGCAGCCGCTGCGCGTTCTGGCGGGCGATTGCTAAGGCGGCCGGGCTGAGGTCGACCGCGCTGACTTTTAAATCGGGGCGCTGGTGCGCGACGGCGATTGCAATCGCGCCAGAGCCGGTGCCGAGATCGAGCAGCGCGCCCGCCGGCGGCGCCTGTTGCAAGGCCAGTTCGACCAGCAATTCGGTATCGGGGCGCGGGATCAGCACGGCCGCAGTGGTGATGAAATCGAGGCCGAAAAATTCGCGGGTGCCGCTCAGGTAAGCCATAGGCTCGCCCTGCAGCCGGCGCTGCAGCAAGCGTTCGAGCTGCGCGGCCTGCTCCGCCGACAAGCGGGTGTCGTCCTGCGTAATCAACTGTATCCGGGACAGGCCGCTGACTTGCATCAGCAGCATGCGCGTTTCGAGCGCATCGAGCGGCGAGCGGCGCTGGCAATCCGCCAGGCTGACGCCGGCCTGCAGCCAAGCCAGCATTAGCGCAGCTTTCCGAAGATGCTGCGCGGTCTCGGCGCGAATAATTGCAGGGCCAGCGCGACCGCAAAGATCAGGAACCAGACCATGGCCCAGCCCGGGATAGGCAAGCCGAGGATGGGCGGGTAGGGGGTGTCGCACAAGCCGTTGGCCTTGAACACGGTGGGCAGCCAGTCGGACAGGAAAAACTTGTTCAGCGCGACTTCCAGCGGATCGGTGCCGCAAGACATGTCCGGGTTGGCCAGCACTTGCAAATGTTGGCCCGCATACCAGACCCCGCCCAGCGCCGCCGCCAGCCCGAGGACTATGCAGAGCCTTTGCGCCAGCCGCGGCAACACCGCCGCCAGCAGGCTGCATACGGCGATGGCGGCAAACGCATAGCGCTGCGCGACGCACAGCGGACAAGGCAGCATGTTTTTGACCAGTTGCAGATACAGGGCGACGCCGAGCAAGGCGACGCAGACGGCGGCGATGGCGAGCAGGACAGCTTTGGATGAGCGCATGGAGTTATCCGGAAAAATTTTAAGCGGTTGCCAGCTTACAGGTTTTTTCAGTCCTTAATTCTAAAAACAGCCTTGTGTCCACGAAAAACACGAAAAGCACGAAAAAAACTTTATTAACTTCGTCATTCCCGCGCAGGCGGGAATCCATGTTTAGCAGACTCCGAATGGATTCCCGTTTTCACGGGAATGACAAAGCTCAGGTTTTTGTCCTTTTTCGTGCTTTTCGTGTCTTTCGTGGACATAAGTTTTTAGATGTTTCAATCGTCCCCGAGTTCCGCCAGCAATTCGGCCTGGTGTTCGGCCACCAGCGCCGTGGTCAGTTCGTCCAGGTCGCCGTCCATGATGAAATCGAGTTTGTACAGCGTCAGGTTGATGCGGTGGTCGGTCATGCGGCCTTGCGGATAATTGTAGGTGCGTATCCGTTCGCTGCGGTCGCCGGAGCCGATCAGGCTCTTGCGGGTGGCGGCTTCTTTGGCTTGCTTTTCGCGCTGTTGGATATCCATGATGCGGGTGGCCAGCACGCGCATCGCCTGCGCCTTGTTCTGGTGCTGGCTGCGGCCGTCCTGGCATTCGACCACGATGCCGGTCGGCAGGTGCGTCAGGCGCACCGCGGAATCGGTCTTGTTGATGTGCTGGCCGCCGGCGCCGGAAGCGCGGAAGGTGTCGATGCGCAAGTCGGCGTTGTTGATCACCACGTCGGCCAGCTCGTCGGCTTCCGGCATCACGGCCACGGTACAGGCCGAGGTGTGGATGCGGCCCTGGGTTTCGGTGGCCGGCACGCGCTGCACGCGGTGGCCGCCCGATTCGAACTTGAGCCTGGAATAAGCGCCGGGGCCGGCCAGACGCACGATGACTTCCTTGTAGCCGCCCAGTTCCGAGGCCGATTCCGACATCATTTCGACTTGCCAGCGATTGCGTTCGGCAAAGCGGGTGTACATGCGCAGCAAGTCGCCGGCGAACAGCGCGGCTTCGTCGCCGCCGGTGCCGGCGCGGATTTCCAATAAGATGTTGCGCTCGTCGTTCGGGTCTTTCGGCAGCAGCATTTTTTGCAGGTCGCTTTCCAGCGTCTGCATCTTTTCCCTGGCGGCGGCGATTTCGTCTTGCGCGAAATCCTTCATGTCGGGATCGTTCAGCATTTCCTGCGCTTCGGCCGTATCGGCTTGCGCCTGCTGATAATTCTGGTACAGCGCGACCAGCGGCTCCAGCTCGGCGTGTTCGCGGTTCAGCTTGCGGTAATTGTCCATGTCCTTGGTGGCCTCTTCCTGCATCAGCAGGTGGCCTACTTCATCCAGACGTTCAGCCAGTTGATCCAGCTTGGATAGCATTGAGGGTTTCATCGCGTTTCTTTTCTTGAATTCGGAATGGTGGCTTGTGCCGGGGAGGGCGTGGGACGGATTGCCACGCACCGGGTGGCGCATGGCGGGTCGCGAGCGGCCCTAACGCTTGCTGCGGAACAGTTGCGGCAGTAAGGCGGCCAGCCGGGCGCGCTCGTCGCCGCTGGCCTGGTGCAGGGCCTGTTGCGGACCGTGCAGGAATTTGGCGGTGATGCCTTTGGACAGCGCTTCCAGCACGGCGTCGATATCGTCGCCGCGCGCCAGCATCTTGCGCGCGCGTTCGAGTTCCAGCAGGCGCAGCTGTTCGCTGCTTTCATGTAAGTCTTGAATGACAGGCACCACGGCGCGGCCGTCGACCCAGTGCATAAACGATTGCACGCGGGTTTCTATGATGGCTTCGGCTTGCGCCACCGCCGCCTGGCGGTTTTCCATGCCGGTCTGCACCACATTGCCGAGGTCGTCCACCGTGTACAGGAACACGTCGTCGAGCTGACCGACTTCGGTCTCGATATCGCGCGGCACCGCCAGGTCGACCATGAACATCGGGCGGTGTTTGCGCGCCTTGACGGCGCGCTCGACCAGGCCGAGGCCGATGATAGGCAGCGAAGAGGCGGTGCAGGAAACGATGATGTCGAATTGCGCCAGTTGTTGCGGCAAATCGGCCAGGCGGATGGCGTTGCCGTTGAAACGGTGCGCCAGCGCTTCGCCGCGTTCCAGCGTGCGGTTGGCGATCGTCAGCGATTGCGGGTTTTGCGCGGCGAAATGCGTCGCGCACAGTTCTATCATTTCGCCGGCGCCGATGAACAGCACGCGCTGGTCGGCGATCTTGTCGAAAATACGCTGCGCCAGACGCACCGCGGCGGCGGCCATCGACACGCTGTGGGCGCCGATTTCGGTGGTGCTGCGCACTTCCTTGGCGACCGCGAAGCTGCGCTGGAACATCTGGTGCAGATAAGTGCCGAGTCCGCCGGCGGCTTCCGCCTGACGCACCGCATCCTTCATCTGACCGAGGATTTGCGGCTCGCCCAAGACCATGGAATCGAGGCCGGAAGCGACGCGGAACGCATGCCGCACCGCATTGTCTTGCGGCAGGGTGTACAGGTGCGGACGCAATTCGGCGTACGGCAAGCGGTGAAAATCGGCCAGGAAATGCGCGGTCGCATCGACCGTGTTATCGGCCGCGCAGGCGGCATATAACTCGGTGCGGTTGCAGGTGGACAGGATGGCCGCTTCGTTGGCGCGCCCGTTCGCGGCGGCATCGCGGCCGAACCAGGCGCGTGCAGCCACCACCGCCTGAGCAATTTGTTCAGGGGAGAAGGCGACTTTTTCGCGCAGGGAGAGCGGCGCAGTCGTGTGATTGAGTCCGACGGCTAACAGTTGCATGCCAAATGGTGCTTGGGAAATAAGCCGTCATTATAACGCCTGGACGCCACAAATTTTAGGCGTGCATAGCTTGAGCCATGTCAAATGAGTACCGCTGGCAATTTGATATGGAAAGTGGTTCCCCGATCGGGGACGCTGCTGAACGTGATCTGAGCGTGGTGCCGGTCCAGCACCGCCTTGACGAACACCATGCCGAGACCGACGCCGTCGTTGTGCGGCTGGCCGCTGTTGCGCAAGCGCTGGAAGCGCTGGAATAGCTTGTTCTGGTCGGCGCGTGCGATGCCGTAGCCCTGGTCGCTGATCGTGCATATGACCTGGGCATCTGCCAGACTTTGTCTTAATTGCAGCGAACAAGTGATCGTGGTGTCGCGCGGGCTGTACTTGATGGCGTTCGACAACAGGTTGGTCAGCACGCGCGTCATCAGGGCGCGATCGGCGCTGACAGGGTATTCGCCGACAGCGATGTCGGTGCCGATGCGGATGTTTTTGCTTTTCGCCAGCGACCACATTTCTTCGCCGGCATCCAGCAAGATGTCTTGAAAATCCACCGTTTCGTAGCGGTAATCCTGCGATTCGGCGCGCGCCAGTTGCACAAAATTGTCGGCCAGCGCCAGCGTGATGCGCGAAGCCTTTTCTATGCGCGCCAGGAATTCGGCTTGCGGCAGGGCGGTGGCAGGATCTTGTTGTAATTCCAGCAAGGCGAGTATCGATGCTTGCGGCGAGCGCATGTCGTGCGAAATAAAATGCAGGGTCTCGTCGCGGCTGCGTTCCGCCGCACGTATCGCGCTGATGTCGATCAGGCTGATGATCCATCCCGCCAGCTGCCGGTCGGCGTTGTAACAAGGCGCGCTCTTGATCAGCATGTCATTTTGCCGCCCGTCCCGCACTTCCACGCCTTGCGCCATGCTCTTGCTATGTTGCAGGTCGAGCAAGTTCCACCAACTGAAACCCCGATCCCGCCCCTGCGTGACGCTCTGCGGATGCGACATGCCGGCAAACAGATAGGGCGCCAGCGCATCGTTAACAGCGCTGAATCCCAGTCCGGCAAAATAATCGCGCGCCGCCTGGTTGGACAGCAAGACATTGCCGTCAGTGGTGGTGACCAGGGTCGCGTCCGGCAGGCTGCTCAGACTGTCGCTGACGAATTGGCGCAAGTCCCTGACCCGGCTGGCGGCGCTGCGCATCGCATTGATGCGCTGTTCCAGCGTGTCGCTCAGGGCGGGGGTGCGCTCCGCCGGTTCGGTCGCGGCCGGTTCCGGCAGCAGATGCGGTTCTTTGTCCAGCAAGCTGAACTCTTCGCCGAGATAGAGGATCGCCGCTTCCAGCCGGCGCCAGCTCCACAGTGGGTAGGCAATGCTCAGGCCGAGCAAGGCGGCGGAGGGCGGCAGCCAGTAGCCGGCATAGCGCAGCATGAGGAAGCTGGCGATCAGCGTGGCGACGATCAGGCTGCCGTTGATCAGCAGGGCGGTGCGCGGCGACAGCAATTGATAGGCCAGCAGCGCCAGCGCGATCAGCAGCAAATTGCAGAGCACGGCGGGCAGCGCGGGCGCCAGCGTGATGCTGCGCCCGTCCAGCAGGCTGGCCAGGATGTTGGCATTGATTTCTATACCGGAAATCATGCCGTCGTCGGCCGATACCGGGGTGGGGAAAGAATCCGCCATGCCGGTGGCGGTCGCCCCGATCAGCACGTATTTATTGCGAAAAAAAGCGGCCGGCACTTCGCCGCGCAACACCGCGACATAGGGCACAGACTGGAAATGGCCGCTGCTGCCATAGTAGGGGATGTGCATGCGGTAATCGCGTTGCCACACGCCGCCGGCGTCGCTGGTGCGCTGCTCCTTGCGCTGCTGCACGGGCAGGCGCGCGCCCGGCAGGCTCGCTTCTGTGCCCGGCGCGACCTTGTTAGCGACCTCCTGCATGGCCAGGGCAAAATGCGGCCACCATTCGCCGTTGCTGCCTTCGCGCAGAAACAGGCTGCGGGCCACACCATCTTTATCGAGTTCCAGGTGGATATGGCCCAGTTGCCGCGCCGCGCCGGCGAGCATAGGGAGCGGGCGGCTCGCGCTCAGTCCCTGGCCGGCGCTTTCAGACACCAGCGGCAAGATCACTTTGTTGCTCAGTGTCAGCGCTTCGGCCAGTTGACTGTCGCCGCCGGCCGGGTCGGCTTCGCTGAACAACAAGTCCATCCCTATCGCCAGCGGTTGGGCGGCGTCGATTTGCCGCAGCAACTCGGCGTGACGCGGGCGCGGCCAGGGCCACTTCCCCAATTCGCGCAAGCTGTAATCGTCGATCGCGACGATGATGATGTCGTCCCTGGCCGGCTGGGAATTGATTTGCAGGCAGCGGTCATACCAGACCTGGTCGGCGCGCCCCAGCGTTTGCGTGCCGGCCAGGCCGGCCACCAGCGCCAATATCAGCAGGCTGAGCAGCATCCATTCGCGTAAGGCGATGCGTTCAACCGGGACGCGTGCCTTCATATTCAAGCTCAATCGCCGGCGCGCAGCATGCCCTGGCCGGCATGAACCGGTTCGCCGTCGCTGCTGACCCAGCGCGAGTAGATGTTCAGCTTTTGCGTCGCGGAAAAAGCGCCGACATAGCCGTCGGCGTCGGTGGCGCGGACGCGGATGAAATACTGGCCCGCTACGGGGCGGGGCAGCGTCAATTCCGCCTGTTCCAGTTCGCGCGACAGATACAGGTCACGGAAGGCGGCATCCTTGCCGATCTGGACCAGGAATTTCTGGCCCGGTTCGGACGCCCAGCCGAATGCCAGTTGATTGCCGCCGCTGTCGCTGAGCGGCGCCAGGGTTTGCGGCGGCATCAATACAAAACCTTGCGCGTCGCTATAAGGGCCCTGATCCAGGCCCGTCTTGTTGCGGGCGATGGTGGCGACGCGCCAGAAATATGATCCTGCGCTCAGTTGCTCGCTGCTGAACTGGACGTCGGTCAGATCGGCCCTGTCCAGCACCAGTTGCTGAAAGCCGGCGTCGCGCGCCACTTGTAAATGATAGGCCTGGGCCTGGGCGGCTTCGGTCCAGACAAAATCCACTACGGCGGCGCGGACTTTATTTTTCGGTTGCGCGGTAAACGGCGGCTCGGGGCGCGCTTTCAGGGTGAAGCCTTGCACCAGCGGCAAGCCTTCCAGCCCGGCCGCATCGATGGCTGTGACGCGGATGAAATACTGGCCGTCGTCCAGCCCGTCGAACTTGAAGCTTTTCCCCTGATAGCGATTTTCCGCCAGCACATCGAGCGCATCGGCGTCGCGCGCCAGTTGTACGCGATAGCCAGCGGCGTCGGGCATGTCCGCTACGCCGAATTGCAGCGTAGTCCTTTCCTGCAATCGGTAGGCATCGTTCAGTTGCGGCGGCGGCAGCAGGCCGGCGGCCTGGCCGACCGCGTTGCGGCGGATGATGTTGCCTTTGCCGGCCGGCAACAGCAACGCTTGCGGTTTATCCAGATGGCCGACCGCGACGGCCCCGCTCAACACTTCGTTGGCGACGCCGTCCTGATGCAGACCGACGCGGAAATGCGTGCCGCGCACGCCGGCCACGGCCAAGGGCGAACGCACTTCGAAGCGCCCTTTATTCGTACTCAGCGGCGCGATGCGCGATTCGATTTTGCCCTGCAACAGCGTGATCTCGGTGCGCGGGCTGGCGGTGTAGCGGGTCTTGCGCAACTTGCTCAGGCCGACCTGGCTGTTGGATGGGATGGAGATGCGCGAGTCGTCCGGCAGCGTCAGCGTCAGAAAGCCATTCTTGCCGGTAATAATCTGCGTTCCTTCTTGCAACACGCTGCCCAGTTCCAGGGGGCTTTCTTCGCCGTTGACCGGTTTCGCGCTCGCTAGCCCGGCCAGCGCAGTCACGCGCGCTGCGCTCGCTTCTTCCGGCAAGAGTTCCAGCGGTATCAGGATCGCCGTGCCTACCGGTATCGCCCTGTCGTCGGCGATTTTATTGCGTTTGGCTAGCGCGCCCCAGTTCTGCGGCCGCCCGGTATAGCGCTGCGCGATGCCGCTCAGGGTGTCGCCTTGCCGCGCATAATAAGTCATGTCGGGCGGGGTGTTGAGTATGCTGCCGGGCTCGCCTGCTAGCTTGGCGGACAGCGCCGTCAGCGGGATGGCGAGGCAATATGCGAAAAGAAAATGCAGCGGGAATCGGATCATGCGCGGGGGACGGGCGAGTTTCATGCGGGACTCTCGTGGGTAAGATGCGCTATGGAATGCCCGGTAGCGCTCCATAGGAATTTATTCCGGGGCGACCTGCTCCAGACGGTAGCCGTAGCTATATACCGGGGCCAGTCGATAACCGTTTTCCGGCCGTAATTCCAGCTTGCTGCGCACCCGGGAGATGTGGGTGTCCATCGTGCGCGAAGGGATGTCGATATCGCGCGACCAGACCGCTTCCAGGATATACGCGCGCGACAGCGGCCGCCCGAGGTTGCGGAACAGCAGCAAGGCCAGATCGAATTCCTTTTGCGTCATTTCTACCGGAACATCGTTGACGCTGACGCGTCCGCCCCTGGTTTCAAATTTGTAGATGCCGAATTGCAGGTGTTCGGAGACGGTCTGGCTGGGATAGGCGCGCCGCAACAAAGCCTGCACGCGCGCCACCAATTCGCTGCGACGCACCGGCTTGATCATGTAATCGTCGGCGCCGGCGGCGAGGCCGGCAACGATATCGTCTTCTCCGGAACGGCTGGTCATGAACAACACCGGCAGCGTCGGCGACAGTTTTTCCCTGACCCAGTGCAGGATCTCGGTGCCGGAAAGGTCCGGTACTTGCCAGTCCAGGATCAGCATGTCGTAACTCTCACGGCGCAGCTGATGCAACATCTCTTTTCCGCTTAGAAAAGGGTGGCAGGTATGGCCGGCTGCATTCAGGATGGTGCAGACCAATTCGAGCAAATTATTGTCGTCGTCGAGTACAGCTATTCTCATGGAGTGTTACCGTTGATGTCCGGCAAATGAATTGGGGTAGTGGTTATTATATCGAAAGCAAGTCAAAATTTAAGCAATTGTTGAAAAATGCTGCCAGACAAAATCGTCTGTTTTGCTTGCATTGTTAATGTTGGCGGCAATCAGAGCAAGGTACGCTTGCTGTGAATATGTTGCGTATCGTTATTGTATTTTTCAGATTACGCTGCCGTCTATTGAGGTTTTGGCAATGGAGTGCCGCTGTAGCGGGCGTTGCGGCGGCATTATCCCGACCTGGACTATCTGGGCCGCGATTCGCGGCGGCGGAAGGATTTTCTCCCTCCGCCCGGCGCCCGGACTCAGGCGCGCAATTCCAGTTCCGGCAGTACCACGTTAACATCGAGCACTTCCAGGTTGCCCTGTTTATCGAGCGACACCTTGATATCGTCCGGACTGACCTTGGTGTACTTGGAGATGACGGCAATCAGCTCTTCGCGCAAGGCCGGCAGAAAGTCGTAACCGTCGCGCCCCGTGCGTTCGCGGGCGATGATGATTTGCAGCCTTTCCTTCGCGGTGCTGGCAGTTTTAGGTTTGGTATTGAATAAAAAAGAAAGCAGGGCCATTTTATTTACCTCCGAAAATGCGCTGCAGCAAGCCCGGTTTTTCGTAAGCGACAAAACGCAAGGCGATGTCCTTGCCGAGGAAACGCGATACCACGTCTTCATAGGCGTCGGACACATCGCTGCCCTTCATGTGTATGGCCGGGTTGCCCTGATTCGACGCATGCAATACCGCTTCCGATTCGGGAATCACGCCTATCAGCGGTATCCGCAGGATTTCCTGCACGTCGGTATGCGACAGCATTTCTCCGGCATCGACCCGCTTCGGCGAATAGCGCGTGATCAGCAAATGTTCCTTGACCGGCTCGCCGCCGGCCTGGGCACGCTTGGACTTGGCCTGGATGATGCCGAGGATACGGTCGGAGTCGCGTACCGAAGAGACTTCCGGGTTGGTCACGACGATCGCCTCGTCGGCAAACGTCAGCGCCATCACGGCGCCGCGCTCTATGCCGGCCGGCGAGTCGCAGACGATGTATTCGAAATCGAGTTTGATCAGGTCGTTCAGGACGCGTTCTACGCCGTCTTCGGTCAGTGCGTCTTTATCGCGGGTTTGCGAAGCCGGCAAGATGTACAGGTTGTCGCAATGCTTATCCTTGATCAGTGCCTGGTGCAGCGTCGCTTCACCGCTGATCACATTCACCAGGTCGTACACCACGCGGCGTTCGCAGCCCATGATCAGGTCGAGGTTGCGCAGGCCGACGTCGAAATCGAGTACCGCTGTCTTATGGCCGCGTAAAGCCAGGCCGGTAGCGAAGCTGGCGCTGGAGGTGGTCTTGCCTACCCCGCCTTTGCCGGAGGTTACAACGATGATTCTTGCCACAAAAAACTCCTTTTATCTATGTCGAAATAACGGTAAGCGGGGGAACCTCAGCCTGTCGACTTCACGGATGATACTTCAATACGGTCGCCGATCAGCTTGACCTGCACCGGCTGCTGCGCTGCCAACTTCGGAAAGCCATCCTCGAAGGTGCGGTAAATCCCGGCAATCGACACCAGTTCCGGCTCCATCGTCAGCGCAAAGATGCGCGCCTCGGTATTGCCGGTCGCGCCTGCCAGCGCGCGTCCGCGCAAGGGGGCGTAGATGTGGATGCTGCCGTCGGCGATTACTTCGGCGCCGTTATTGACCGCTGCGGTGATGATCAGGTCGGCGCCGCGCGCGTAGATGCGCTGGCCGGCACGCACCGGCGTGTCGATCACCATGGCAGGCGCATTTTTGATAATGATCTGCGGTTCCGTGCTGGGCACGGGCGCGGCCGGAGCCGGTACTTCCGTCTCGTGGCGCGGCTTGCTCACCACATCGATGCTCAAGCCGTGGGCGCGTATCGCCGCATGCTCATTTTCCTGCGCATGCCGGACCGCTACCGGATTGAGGCCGTAGGATTTGAACAAGGGGATCAGCGTCGCCCAATCGATCGCGTTGCCGGCGACGGCTTCCACATCGATGACCGCAAATTCGTCGTCGAAAAAATCGGGCGAGCCGGCCGTCATTTCTTTCAGCGCCGCCTCCAGCGCGGCAACGGATGCTTCGTGTAGCAATATTGCGACAGCAACAACAGTGGAAATCTTTATTTCTATAGGTTTGCGCGTCAGGCTGTTTTGCATAGCGTGTAGGTAAAAGTAAAGACGTTTGCCGGCGCATCGCTGATTTGTAGCCGGGAAGTATTCCCGCTCCACGTTCGGAATGCCTGAGCGGGCCATGGCCCGCTTCAAAAGGACTAATCCTACCAATTGATGGGCAGGATTGCAAAAAAATGCAACAGTTGCCAATGAGTAATGCGCAATGCTTGAGTGTCTGGCGCATCGGGCCGAAGTTGTGCCGGGCATCTGCGGCTTTTCGGAATGCAATCGGACGATGCGGAATTCAATTGCCGGACGGTCAGCTAACGCATGTGTTGCGCCACACCTTTGCAAGTCACTTTATGATGAAAGGGGGGTATCTTGACGCTACAAAGAATTTTAGGACGTAGCAGCCTGGCTATGACTATGAAGTATGCGCATCTGGCACCGGACCATTTGCAAGAGGCGGTGAAATTGAATCCGTTATCAAGGCTAAACGGCGGTTGACACTTGCTTGACAGTGCCAGAAATAACAAAGGGCTTACATTTCTGTAAGCCCTTGTTTTTACTGCACATTCTTGGTGGCCCGGGGCGGAATCGAACCACCGACACAAGGATTTTCAAGACATTTGTTAGTCGCAAAGCCAGCGTTCATGCGGGTTCCGAAGCAAAACTGTGATATGTGCTACGGATTGTGTTATCAGAAAACAATGAATTTCATCCTGTCACTGCCTTCAATTGCAACCATTTCGCCTCTGTGCGCTATTTGCCTTTGCAAAAAGCTATGTGTTGATTGCATCTCAAATTGCTTCAAAAAGCCAAAGCCTATCCAATGCGTGCACTCAACTGCGCATCACTTCGGCGTTTTTTTTCCCTCAGTCGTTCCAAATTTGGCACGGATTTTTCTAATCGATTAAACAACCAATTCGAAGCAAGAAAATAGTCCTTGCAATCTCCAATGGTTTCAAAATTATAGTTGGTATGTGTGATTAAATTTCTTATTTTCCATAATGATTTAGTTGAAGGACCAAGCATCAGCTGAAAATTTTCAATGTCTTCGTTCCTTGCGTCTTGCAATACTTTCCAAGTCGTGCCTAAAAAATTCAACTCATCAGGCCATCCATCCTTTATTCTTTCAAAATAGCGAATTATTTTTATAGCAGCTTCTATTTGATTCCACCTAAGTAAAAGCGCGAATCCAAATTCGCCTGCGATTTTTAACTCTTCAATTCTTTCCCTAATTTCAGCATCATTGATTACCTTTATTGAATCATAAGATTTTTGCGAAAGAATTTTTCCCATTTTCATATAAGAAATTCGAATATTTCAAAAATCTCTTTGGCAAAATCGACACACTCTTGCCTCCAATTTAACAACCTAAGCGCTGTAGGAACACTTTCTTCCGCCATTCTCTAATGC
>JACPWS010000075.1 GCA_016196925.1 Burkholderiales bacterium
CTGCAAGGGGGAATCCATGTACACCAAACACTTAGGTGTATCCCCGCTTTCGCGGGGATGACGACATCAGAATAACTCTGTGCTTCCCTAAAGCAAGTTCCCATATCGAAAGCGCGGCCACCAGGCCGCGCTTTTTTTTCGCGCTGGAATTATCCGCCTTTGCGGTGTATAAATAGCCATCCAGACCACAGCAAGAAATTGGGAATAGCGTGATGCGTTTGCCGCCATGGATATTAAGTTTTTTGCTACTCTTGCCGGCGGCCCCGGGTGCCGGCGCCACTGAAGTCCTGCAAATCTACATGCCGGACGTCCCACGACCGAGCACCGAGATTGCGCGCCGGATCTTGACGCAAGCCTATGGTCGACTGGGCATACCGATTAATTTTTTCGCCGCCCCGGCCGCGCGCGGCCTCAGCATGTGGAATAACGGCGAGATCGATGCCGTTGGCGCCAGATTGCTCGATAGCGGACTGCCGGACGCCATCAAGATCCCGGTTCCCATCGTCTACGAAGAAGGGGTGGTGTATACCGTCAAACGACGCTTCAAGGTGGCCGGTTACGACAGCCTGAAACCGTACACGGTAGGCTATATCGCCAACATCGCCTACCTGAAGGACAAGCTGAAAGTCGTGCCGCATCAGATCACGGCGCCGAATCTGGAATCGCTGTTCCGCATGCTGGCCGCCGGCCGCACCGAGGTGGCGGTCGATTCGCGCTATGCCCAGTGCACCGCGAAAAAACTCGGCTTGAATGAAATCGCGATCCTGGAGCCGGCCGTGGACGCCGGCCTCGGCTACCATTATCTGCATGCGCGCCGCCAGTCGCTGGCCGCGCCGCTGGAACGGGTGTTGCGGGCGATGGAGAAAGACGGCACGCTCAAAAAAATTCAGGACGAAACAATGCGCGAATTCATGGCGCAATGCAATTAGCGTCGCTTACCGCTTCATGAAAAAAAAACCGCAGACTTTGCAGGCTGCGGTTTTTTTCCGGGCGCTATAGAGTCGGCAATTGAATAGATGGAGCCGACTCCCCTCACCCCGGCCCTCTCCCGCAAGCGGGAGAGGGTGAGAACGGCGGCAAGAAAAATAAAACTATTTTCTTGCCGACTCAATAAAGATCAATAGTAGCGCACGATGTCTGGCCGTTTCACTTGCAAACCGGCGCTGGCAGTCGCCTGCTCGGAGGCGGCCAGCACGTCGGCCACGCACAGGCCGGGACGGCGTTGCACTGCCGGCTGGCTGATGCTGCGCGTCAGCCCATACACCAGCGGCTTGCTCAGGTAGGCGACCGGAAAGGCGATAGCCCAGGTAGTCAGCCAGGCTTCCATCCAGGCGCCGAAGAACTCGTTATTGAAGCCTAGCCACAGCAAGCGCATCACCGCGGTCGCCACCAGCGTGATCACGCCGGTGCTGAGGATAGTCGGCAACATCGCCGCCAGGCTCCTGGAGCCGGCGACTGCGCGCGGCGCGCGGCGTACCGCCCCGGTGTGATAAGCGCGGCTTGCGCTATCGGCATAAACGTTAGTGCTGGACATAAGGACTCCGGATTGCTGGAAATTCAGCCGCGGGCGGCCAGGGCGCGCAATTCTGCGGCCATGCTGGGCGAGGCGTCGTTGGCGACGCGGCGTATCGCCAGGATATTGCGCAAGTTGCGCAAGGCGGTTTTTTCTTCACGCGTGTGCTTGGGGCTGATCACCAGCAGCGCGGCGCGCAGCAGACCGACCAATAAAGGCTTGAACACCACCAGCATCGTCGCCAGGATGCCGAAACCGAGCAGCGGGCGCGCGGCGGCGATCACGGTGCTGATCGCAACTTGCGCCACAGGCAGGGCGCTGGTAGCGGGAAGGGCAATGTTGAGGAAGCTCATGATGTTCTCCGGAAGTAGCTTTAAGGTCGATGATGTCATCATATTGCATCGCAACATATAATTCTAATTTTGATTTTCCATATCAAATATACTGTTTGTGAATAATTGCCGCGTAGACCTTATTGGGAGAACAGCAGCATGAACTTTTTGACACTCGATCTGAATCTGCTGCGCGTATTCGACGCGGTGATGATAGAGCAAAACCTGACGCGCGCCGCCGACAAGCTGGCCATGACCCAGCCGGCCGTCTCGAATGCGCTGAAACGCCTGCGCTATTCGCTCGGCGACGAATTGCTGATACGCACCGCTTACGGCGTCAAACCGACGCCGCGCGCCGAAGCCTTGTGGCCGGCGATACGCCAGGCGCTGTCGAATCTGGAGGCGGCGATCGCGCCGACCAGCTTCGACGTTTCCCAGGCCCAGGTGACCTTCCGCATGGCGATGGCGGACGCCACCGCCGCGCTCTGGATGCCGGCCCTGGTGCGGGCCATAGAAAGCGACGCGCCGGGGATCAATGCGCGCATGGTGCCGCTGACCACGCGCGAGCCGCGCCCTATGCTGTTGCGCGGCGATATCGATATCGCGGTCGGCTTCTTCCCCGGCGTGGTGGCGCAGCTGGCCGGCGGGCAGGGCGCGGCGCATAGCCCGATACGCCACGAGCGCCTGTATTCTGGCCGCTATGTGTGCGTGATGCGCCAGGATCATCCGCTCGCCAACAAGAAGCTGACGCTGGACGATTACTGCTCGGCCAAGCATTTGCTGGTCAGCTTTTCCGGCCGCGCGCACGGCCTGGTCGACGAGGCGCTGGCCCCGCTCGGGCGCGAGCGGCGCATCTTGCTGACGGTGAACCAGTTCTTTACCGCCGGCCGGGTAGTCGCCAATTCCGATTTGCTGACCGTGTTGCCGCGCCACCTGATTTCCTCGACCGGCATGACGGACGCCCTGATCTGCAAGGAATTGCCTTTCGATTTGCCGGAAGTGCATATAGACATGTTGTGGCACGAACGCGACGGCCGCAATCCGGCCCACAAATGGCTGCGCGACAACCTGATCAATGTGACGCAAACGAATCTGCTGCCGGAACTCGAGCCCGGCCTGCATCTGGATACCTGAGATGACGCGAGCGACCGCATTTTCGCTGGGCCGGCGGCTGGCTTGCCTGCTCGCCTGCTGGCTAGTAGGGCTGGGCGCGCCGGCGGCCGGCGCCGCCACGCTCAGCCTGAACCGCGACAGCGGCCGGCTGGCGCTCGCTACGCACTGGGACATGCTGGAAGACCAAAGCGGCCGCCTCGACATCAACGACATCGTGCAGGCAGAGCACGCGGGCCGCTTCCAGCCGCTGGCCGGCGACCTCAATGTCTCGTATTCCAAATCCGTCTACTGGCTGCGCCTGCGCCTGCAAAGAAGCGACGCCCTGGCCTCGCAGCTATGGTGGCTGGAATACACGCCGGTCATGCTGGACGATGTGCGCCTGTACCAGCCCGGGACTGACGGCCGCCTGCACATCCACAAGGCCGGCGACCGCCTGCCGTTTTCGGCGCTGGAAATGCGCCATCGCTATCCGCTGTTCCGCCTCGACTTGCCGGACAGCGGGACGCATGTGCTCTACCTGCGCGTGCAAAGCAGCAGCGCCATATTTTTGCGCGCCACCCTGTGGACGCCGCAAGCGTTTGCCGAAACGTCCAACCTGTATTCCGGCTTCGCCGGGCTTTACTACGGCATCATGCTGGCCATGATCGTCTACAACCTGTTGCTGGCCAGCGCCTACCGCGACCGCGCACTGCTGTATTACCTGCTGCTGTCAGTCAGCACCCTGGTCGCCGGCCTCAGCGTCAACGGTCATTTCGGCATGCTGTTTGCGCCGGACTGGCCGTGGCTGGTCGATATCCTGCCCGGCCTGACGCCTTGCCTGATCCTGGTATTTTCCTCGCTGTTTGTCGCGCATTTTCTGCGCCTGCGGCAAGGCATGCCGCGCATGTTCCGCCTGTTGCGCGCATTCCAGCTATTCTTCAGCGCGGCCGCCGTGCTCGTGCTGGCCGGCTATAACCACCTGGTCGCGCCGCTGGTGCAGTCGCTCGGTTTCCTGCAAATGTTATTGATCTTGCCGCTCTGCCTGCTGACGGGCTTGCGCGGCTACCGCCCCGGTTACATCGCATTTGCCGCTTCCGGCGCCTGGGTCATAGGGACGGTGATGCTGACGCTGCGCAACCTGGGCTGGCTCGCTTCCAGCTGGGCCAGCGATTACGGCTTCCAGACCGGTTCGGCGCTGGAAGTCATTTTGCTGGCGCTGGCCCAGGCCGAGCGCATCCGCCTGATGAGAAAAGAGCGCGCGCTGACCCAGGCCGCCTTGCTGAAAATCTCCCAGCGCGGCGAGCAGCAACTGGAAGCCAAGGTCGCGCGCCGCACGGCCGAACTGGCGGCCGCCGTGACCCGCCTGCAACAACTGGACAAGGAAAAAAACGACTTCCTCGGCATCGCCGCCCACGACCTGAAAAATCCGCTGACCAGCATCATAGGCATGAGCGAACTGCTGCAGCGCTTAGCTCACCACATGCCGGACGAGCAGCGCCAGCAATACCTGGAGCGCATCGGCAACAGCGGCCGGCGCATGATGAACATCATCACCAATCTGCTCGACATCAACGCGTTCGAAAGCGGGCATGCGCATTACGCGCTGCAGGCGGTCGATCTCGGCCAGGCGCTGCGCGAAGTCTTGCAGCAATATGAAGACAGCTTACGCGCCAAGGATTTGCAAGTCGAACTGGACCAGCACGGCCCGCTGACGGTGCGCGCCAACCCGGATGCGCTGGCGCAGATATTCGACAACCTGATCTCGAATGCCGCCAAGTACTCGTCGCCGGGCCAGCGTATCTGGCTCAGCGTCGGCCGCCACGGCGAATTCGGCCGCTGCCGGATACGCGACCAGGGGCCGGGCTTGTCGGTGCAAGACCAACAGCGCCTGTTCGAGCGCTATACCCGGCTCTCGGCCAAGCCGACCGCCGGCGAACACTCGAGCGGACTCGGTTTATCGATCGTCAAAAAACTCTGTAGCGCGATGGGCGGCCGCGTCACTTGCCAGAGCGAAATCGGCGCTGGCTGCACCTTCAGCGTCGACCTGCCGCTGGCCGCCGCCGCTGCCGCCGGACAATCGCAACAAGCCGCCAACTGAAGCGCGATCGCTTACAATCGCCATTCCCCCTCCGAACCTCACTGAGCTGACACCACCATGTTTACCGGCATCGTACAAGGCATCGCCCGCATCGCATCCATCCACGACCGCCCCGGCTTGCGCACTTACCGCCTGGAATTCCCGCCCGGCTTTTGCCAGGGCCTGGAAATCGGCGCCAGCGTCGCCGTCGACGGCGTCTGCCTGACCGTGACCGCCCTGCACGGCGAACGCGAAGCGGAATTCGACGTGATGCAGCAAAGTCTGGCCGTCACCACGCTGGGCGGCTATGTTCAGAACGGCCGCGTGAATGTCGAGCGCGCCGCCAGAGAGGGCGCCGAAATCGGCGGCCACCCGCTATCGGGCCACGTCGATTTCACCGCGCCTATCGCCGCGATCCGCCGCCTGGAAAACAATTATGTGCTGCGCATCGCGCTGCCGCCGGCATGGCTGCCGTATATCTTCGCCAAGGGCTATATCGCGCTCAACGGCGCCAGCCTGACCATCGCCGAAGTCGACCGGCAAGCGGCCTGGTTCGAAGTCTGGCTGATCCCGGAAACCCTGCGCATGACCGTGTTCGCCGAAAAAGCGGCCGGCGCCGCGCTCAACATAGAAATCGAACGCAGCACCCAGGTCATCGTCGACACCGTGCACGCGATCCTGGAAGACAAACTCGGCGCTCTGCTGCCGGCGCTGGAAGCTTTGCTGCAGCAACCGGGGAAAGCGCTCAAAGACTCGCTGTAAGCCGGCTTGTCTCTCGCGCAAGCGGCATACTCCCCCATTTTTTTACAAAATCTGCCTGTTGCCCGCGTGTTCATTGGGCTGTACAAAATACTGGTGGGAGTATATTTAAACCGTCGTAACAGCCTGCAGGATAAAGGCTGTATTCAGATTTCGTGTCGATGGGCGGTTTTGTAAAGAGTCCAGATCTTATTAAGCTCATTCCGGCATGGTGTTAGCCGGAATCCGTGCAAGGGATCCTTGCACCTTTGTTCGCTGAACATCGCCACTTTCTGGAAATGCACGTCAACGCAACAAAAGTCGCTGGATTCCGGCTTAAAGCGCGCCGGAATGACGTCTCCAAATTTTTTAAACATCAAAGTAACGGCATCAACACGAAATCTGAATACAGCCAAAATAAACCGGCGCGCTATTCCGGCTGCCCGTCCCGGTAATCGATGGTGGCCGCCTTGTCCTGGCCTTCGCCGGGCTGGCGATAGCGCATGCCGTGCGAAAACTCGTCCCAGGCCACGTCTTCGACGGCAAACGGCGCGTCAATGCCGTCGGCATCGATGAAAGACGGTTTCCTGCTTTCGCTCATGGCAGTTCCCCCTGGTCAGCGGCCGCTATCTGCCCCATCTCGGCCAAGACTTCCTGCGCCGCGCGGAACGCCTCTACCGCCAGCGGCATGCCGCAATACACGCTGGCGTGCAGCAAGACTTCGCGGATTTCCTCCATGCCGGCGCCGTTGTTGACGGCGCCACGCACATGGCCGCGCAGCTCGTGCGCACGCCCGAGCGCGGTCAGCATCGCGAGCGTGACCAGGCTGCGGGTTTTCAAGTCGAGACCGTCGCGGCACCAGACCGTGCCCCAGGCATTGCGCGTGAGAAATTCCTGCAACGGCGCGGTAAACGCGTCGGCCTTGCCGAACGCTTGCGCTACGAAAGCCTCGCCCATCACTTGCCTGCGCATGCGCAAGCCGTCTTCAAATTGTTGGTCCATTTTTCTCGTTCGCGTTGATAGCTGCAAGCTGCATGGTAGTCAGCCGCCCGCCAGCGGTCAATCTCGCCGCGTCCTGGCACAGCCCGGCGGGCGCATTTGCAACAGCGGTTTACTCCCGGCGCATTTGGTTTACTATCAGGGAATACTGACGACACGGAGCTGAGCATGACACAGCATTTGTCTTCCCCCGATGAAGAAGCCGAAACCGGCGTCGAGATATTCCAGGGCTTGACGCGCTATGAGCGGCACTCGGAAGTGCGGCAGATTTCCTACTACCTGTCCGGCGCGATCCAGCAATCGCAGTATTACACCGACCTGTTTTACACGCTGCGCAGCGCCAGCGACAACGACTTGATCTATCTGCACCTGAACACCTCGGGCGGCGATTTCGATACCGGCCTGCAAATCATCAACAATATGCGCGCCTCCGAAGCGCATGTGATCACGGTGCTGGAGGCGCGCGCGTATTCGATGGGCGCCTTCATCTTCCTGGCCGGCGACGAATGCGTCGTGCACGACAATTGCCAGCTGCTGTTCCACATTTATTCCGGCGTGTTCGCCGGCAAGGGCAACGAGCAGCAAGCCGAAGGCCTGGCGCTGTCGACCTGGTTCGAAAAATTCATGTCGCGCACTTGCCAGCCCTTCCTGACGGGCAAGGAAGTCAAGAACATCCTGACCGGCGCCGACCTGTGGATGGATTCCGATGAAATCCGCCACCGCATCGCCCGCATGCGGCGCGGGCAAAACAAGGCGGCCGGCTGAAGACGCGTTCGGGGCTGAAAATATACTCCCCCTCAGTATTTTTTAAAACCCTTTAAATACGCTGACGACAGGGCGATTTTTTACAAATAGATGGGGAGTATATAGGCGATGCCAGGCGCTTCAATAGCGATGTTCGTCCACCAGGTGTTTATTGAAACTGTACTTGCTGCCGCCCGCCAGCACGTCGGCCAGGCGCTTGGGGTTGGCGGCGGAGATGAAGACATCGGCCACGCCGTCCTTGACGCGGAAGCGGGTGGCGGGGCTCAGGATGGCGTTCGGCTTCAGCATCAGGTGACGGAAGATGCGCGCCTTTTCGCTGCACAAGAGGAAATGGCATTCCTTGCGAAAATTCGCCAGCGGGATATTCAGCCACCAGCCCTCGTCATTGCCGTAACGCAGCACTTGCGAGAACTGGGTGTTGGCATCGTTCAGCGCATGCGCGCGCAGGGATTCGTTGGCGATATGGATGGCTTCGGCTTTGTTCATGCTGGTCGTGATCAGTGAGGATAAGCGCGCAGTGTAACCCAGCACAGGGTTTTTGCCGCCGGCGATCAAGCGCCAGGCCGGCTACAATGGCGGCTGTCCCGCCATCCTCAGCCCTGGAGCACAGCCATGTTCGGTACCCAAGATCTCGCCCTGTTTATCGTGTCCGGCCTGTTGCTGAACCTGACGCCGGGGCCAGCCGGCGCCTGCGCGTGAACCGGACGCTGACCAGCGGGCTGAACCGCCTGATCGGCCTGATGTTCGTTTCTTTCGGGATCAGGCTGGCGCTGGCCAACCGGGCCTGAACGAGGTCTGGCGCTGCGGCCGGTTTACAGCCCCAGTTCCTGCGGCGGCGCATCGCCCGCCAGCACGGCGGAATGGGCCGGCAAACCCTCGCCCTTGCGCACCAGTTCATCCGCGTATTCATACACATTCGGGCAACCGGTGGCGGCGATCAGGGCTTTGACTATGCTCACTTTCCAGGCGTCCACGCCGGCCGCCTGAAACTGGCAAACCAGGTAGCCCGGTTGCGCGCCGTAATGATCGACCAGCAAACCGGGCAAGCCGTCGGCTTCGGCATCGACCAGGCGCCGCACTGGCTTGCCGCTCTTGGCCGCTGCGCCATGTTTGGCCAATGCCGCCTGCACGCGGCGCTTGATCATGGCGTGGTCGACCGCTTCCGTTTCATCGAAGCTCCAGACGCGCGCCCGGATTTGCGATTTCGGGCTCCAGGCCGCGCGCGCCAGGAACTGGCCGGAAGAAGAACGCACCAGCGCAGTTGCGCCCGATTTCATTCTTTCGTGATATTTGCCGGCGACCCGTTCCAGCGCCGACAGATAAATCCAGGGCTGGCCGTCCAGCAAGCTCTTTTCCTTGCCTTGTTTGATCGTGATGATGAGCATGCTGGTTTCCAGTCGAGAATAAGGAGCGCCCGGCGCTACGGGAGCGCAATATACACCGCGCCGCCGCTTCACGGGACCTTTATTTGCCGGGCCGCTCGCCGCCGCACGGCTGGCAGATGAGTAGTAATGGTGGAAATTTAGCGGAAGAACAATAATTTTAATGACAACAGATATTGCTCGCAGTTAAAATATTGGAATGACATATCAATAATTTTCGCATGTCATTTCACGATTTGCTCAGGCATGCCGGGCAAATTTCTACTTCATCACTATTCGTTTTGAGATTTCTTCCATGTCTAATAAAAATATTCTTGCAGCAGCTTTGATTTTCGCCGGCCTCGCTTTCAGCGCCAACGCTTCGGCCCAAACTTATGTGGGCGGCACCGTAGGCAAATCCAGATGGAATATGGATTGCGCCGGCACCACGTCCTGCAGCACCACCGATACCGCCTTCAAATTGCTGGGCGGTTACGATCTGGCCCCGAACTGGGCGCTGGAAGCCAGCTATTTCTCCTTGGGCAAGGCCACTGCCAGCGACGGCAACATCAAGGGCGAATTCAAGGCTAGCGGCGTGGATTTTTCCGGCGTCGTAAAAACTGCGCCAGAGAATGGTTTTGTCGGTTTCGCCAAACTGGGCCTGGCTTATGTGCAAGGCAAGAGCACTGGTTCCGTCGGCAATATGAGCGGCTCGGTTTCCAAAAACTCCGCACAACCGGTGTTCGGCCTGGGCTTCTTGTACCAAGTCAGCAATAACGTCAACGTACGTGCTGAATATGAAAGCCGCAAGGTCAAGGTTGCCGATATCGACGACGCGACATCGACGGTACGCAATTTCTCCGTTGGCGTACAAGCATCGTTCTAAACTTCGCGTTTAGACCACGGAATCAGGTAGGCTGCGGCCTACCTTTTTTTATGCGGATTTTTTTAATCCAGAAAATCCGCATACTCTTTGTGCGCATAGGCTTGCAGCTTTTGCCATGGCAGCTCGCGCGTCAGGCTGGCTTGCGGCTTGACTTCGACCCGGCGGTAAAACGTCGCCGCCTGATCGCCGCTTTCTATGATCAACGCCAACTGTTTTTGCTCATCCCACAACACGCGTTGGAACACGCCCTTCCTGACCCGTTCACGCCAGCGCGCACCCGCCACGCTCGACGCTTGCGCCGACAGCGGCAGCGCTTGCACCAGCTTGGGATCGAGCAAATAGTAAGCGTTTTCCCAGGAACCGTCGAAATTCACGTTCTCGTATTCAGATGGCGGAATCGCGACGATTTCCTTGCCATGCGCATCCACGTATTCGACCCGCAACTGCTTATTTTCCAGCAGCACATGGCGCGGCAACACCACGTGGTTGAACTGCTTATGCACGGCTTCCGCTTCGCCCTGAGCCTGCCTGGGCAACACGCGTGCGACCCAGACATGGCCGGGACGGCGCAGCATGGTTTCTTCGTAACGCGCTTCGCGCGTCACGCCTTCCGGCGTCAACAGCTTGCTGTAATACCGGATGTGCAGGTCAAGGTCGGGCGCATTGACGGCAGCCTGCGCCGTACCGAGCAAAGCGCAAGCGGCGATTAAAACAGAAATGAATTTCATACGATATCTTTTCTAAGCCAGGGTGCGCCATGCGCACCGTTTTAACGACTCCTTCCCCCTGGCAGGGGGAAGGCTGGGATGGGGGTCGAATGGCAAAATATTGATGCGGTGGATCGACGTTTTTACCCCCACTTGCAGTGCGCGCACTCGCTTGCAAGCCAGCGCCGTTCCGCAGGCAGGCGACATGTCGCCTGAAACCTCTGCTGCACCCCTAGCCCCCCCCTTAAAGTGGGAGGGGACATTCAAGTTAGTTGAATGCAGTTACATTGCTTACAAAATAGCCAACTGCAACATTAAAACCCGAACGCCGTCTTCAATAAACCGAATACCCTGGTGTTATCGAGCGTGCCTTTGAACATCCTGGCGCCGGCGCCGGTCGCGAACAGTTTCACATCGCCGCCGCCGTGGGTTTCGCTGGCCAGGCGCACGCCGGTTTCCTGCTGGTAGTTATCGGCCAGCACGGTGGCGCTGTCGAGGTTGCCGCGCAGCTTGGGGCGGTTCGGGCCGTTGCCGAACACCAGGGTGGTGTAAGTATTGCCGTCGGCATCCTTGCTCGGCTGGCCGTCTTTGTAATTGCGGTTGATGTCGAGGATGGGATTGCCGCGCTTGCCGTAACCGTTGAAGGCCAGCGTATGGTCGTGATCGGCGGTGACCACGATCAGAGTGTTGGTCAGGGTCGGGTCGCTCAGCCTGGCCTTGTCCAGCGCAGCCTTGACGGCGTCGTCGAAGGCGATGGTGTCGGTCAGCGCGCGTTTGGCATTGGTGCCGTGCAGCGCGTGGTCGATGCGGCCGCCTTCCACCATCAGGAAATAACCGTTGCCGTTTTGCGCCAGGATATCCATGGCCTTGACGGTCATCTCGGCCAAACTCGGCTGGTTCGCGCCTTCGCCGACTGGCGGGCTGGCGCTGCGGTCGAGTTCGTATTCCAGATGGCTCTTGCTGCTGTACAGGCCGATGAATTTTTTATTCAGCGCTGCGGCCGCCATCTCGCTCTTGCTGGCGGCCACGGTATAACCCTTGGCGCTCAGTTCGCTCAACAGATTGCGGCCGTCGGCGCGACCGGCCTTGTTGCTGCTGGCGTCGAACGGGGTGAAATGATTGCGCCCGCCGCCCATCATCACATCCACGCCGTCGCCCAGCGCACTGTTGTAGCCGGCGCCGCCCGGCACCAGCTGGGTGGCGATCGCGTATTGCGCATTGCGGTTGCAGATATGCGCGAAGCTCGCCGCCGGAGTGGCGTGCGTCAGTTCGGTAGTGGAGATAGAGCCAATCGCCTTGCCCTTGGCTTTCGCCAATTCCAGAATAGTCGCGACCGCCACGCCGTTGCCGCTGGCGGCGCAATTATTCAGGCCGAGGTTGCCGTTGGCGTCTTTGGAAGGCGGCGTCGCCACGGTTTCCGGCGACATGGAGATGACTTCATTGTTCATCTTCACGCCCGTCATATACGCCGCCATCGAAGGCGCGCTGTCGGTGGTCTGGGCATCGTTGGAATACGTTTTGATGCGTGCGCTGCGTTCCAGCTTGTCCATATTCAGGCTGCCGTCTTCGCCGTATTTGTAGATGCGCGCGGCAGTCACGGTGGACGGGCCCATGCCGTCACCGAGGAAGAAAATGATGTTCTTGGCTTCGCCGGCTGCAACAGCGGCGTCGGCAAAACCCAGCGCCAGTGCGGCGGCGATCAGTGTGCGTTTCATGTTGGATTCCATTCTATTAAATAAATTTTCCGGTTTGGATTAGAAAGGAGAGCAAGGCGCGACGCCGCAGACAGTGCTTTAGCACGGCAAGGCGAAGCAACGCAGCTATCGTTTCTAATCCGAAGCGGAATTACAGGCCGGCGGCGGTTTTGACGAGGCTGAACACTTTGGTGTTGTCTATGGTGCCGAGGAAAGTATCGGCGCCCTTGCCGATCGCGCCGAGGAAGACGTCGGTGCCGCCATGGGTTTCATTGCCGGCAGTCACGCGTATCACCGCTTCCTGATGGTAGGTATTCGCGCTGGTCACCGTTTCATCCAGGCTGGCCATGGCGGCGCGGCTCGCCTGCGTGCGGTTTTCGCCGTTGCCGAAGCCGATGATGGAATACGGCGCGCCGTCCAGGTCTTTTTCTGCGACGCCGCTCACGTAGTTTTTCACCACGCCGAGCACGCCAGCGTTACCGGCTGCGGTCTTGCCGGTGCGCTTGGCGTAACCGTTCAGCACCAGGGTGTGGTCGTGGTCGGCGGTCACCACGATCAGGGTGTTTTTCAAATCGGGGTCGGCGATCCTGGCCTTGGCGAGCGCGGCCTTGATCGCGTTGTCGAACGCCAGCGTATCTTGCAGCGCTTTCTTGGCGGTAGTTTCATGCAGCGCGTGGTCGATACGGCCGCCTTCCACCATCAGGAAATAACCTTTGGAATTTTTCGCCAATACGTCCATGGCCTTGCTGGTCATCTCGGCCAAGCTAGGTTCCTTGGCTGGATCGCGATCCAGGTCGTAGCTCATGTGGCTGTTGGTGAACAAGCCGAACAGCTTGTCGGTCTTGCTGCCGTCGATCGCATTGAATTCCGTGCTATTGCTGACGTAGGCGTAATTTTTCGCTTTCATCTCGGCGATCAGGTCGCGGCCGTCGGCGCGTTTGCCGCCGTCTTTGAACGGGGTGAAAAATTGTTTGCCGCCGCCCAGCAAGACATCCAGGCCGCTGCTGCCGAGTGCGCCGTTATAACCGGCGCCGCCCGGTACTGCCGCGGCGGCGATATCGTTTTCCAGATCGCGATGGCAGATGTGCGCATAGCTGGCGGCCGGTGTGGCATGCGTGACGCGAGTGGTGGTGACCACGCCGGCCGACAGGCCCTGAGCCTTGGCCAGTTCGATCAGGGAAGCGACAGCCGTGCCGTTCTTGGCGCCGCAATTATTCGCCAGCTTATTGCCGTTGGCATCGACCACCGGATCGAGCGCCTGCGTGTCGGGCGACATGGAAATCACTTCATTATTCATCTTGACGCCGGTCATGTAAGCCGACATCGAAGGCGCGCTGTCGGTGACCTGGGCGTCGTTCGAAAAAGTCTTGACGAAGGCGGTTTCCGGCAAGGTGTCCATGCTCAGCTCGCCGTCTTCGCCGACCGCGTAAATGCGCGCGGCGGTCATGGTGGTCATGCCCATGCCGTCGCCGAGGAAAAAGATCACGTTTTTAGGGGCGGCGGCCGCAGTGCCGGCGGCAGGGGTGTTGCTGCATGCGGCGATCAGCAGGGCGATAGCGGCGCCCAGGCCGGCCATCAAAAAGGGCTTGCGTTTCATGTCATCGATCCAGCTTGGTTGTAAAGCTGGAAAGATAGCAATAGTTTATGACTGGTCTGTGACCGCTCGCGCCGGATTGCGGACAAGGTAAAACCGCGTGCCGTGCGGCATGCGGAAGGCCCTCACACGTGGCGAATTATTTGATAGGCAGGCAGGTGGTATTCTTGACTTCTTCCATCACCGCATAGGTATGCGTTTCGCGCACGCCGTTCAGTTGCAGCAAGGATTTGCCGAGGAAGTCGCGGTAGGCGTTCATATCCTTGACGCGCGCCTTGACCAGATAGTCGAAGCCGCCGGCCACCATATGGCATTCCAGCACTTCCGGGATCGCCTGCACGCCGCGCCGGAAGGCGTCGAACACGTCGGGCGTGGTGCGGTCCAGCACGACTTCGATGAACACCAGCAAGGCCACATCGAGCAGATGCGGATTGAGCTGGGCGGTGTAACCGAGTATGTAGCCGGACTCTTGCAATTTACGCACGCGTTCCAGACAGGCGGCCGGGGACAGATTGACCCGGGTCGCCAGTTCTACATTACTGATACGGCCGTCATTTTGTAATTCGGCCAGAATTCTTTTACTGATTTTGTCGAGCATAAGAAGTCAGAAATAGTCAGGATAGTGGATTAATAAAATTCGGCATAATTTTCTCACAAAAAAGAAAATTTCGATATATGTTCAGATTTCCAGAATTAATCATAGCGCAGCCTCGATACAATGAAATCAAATTTGTTTTGATTATTCTTCTATGAATGCGACCACCGTGCCCTCATCTTCCACTCCGTTTGCTGCTCTGCAATCCGAACTGCTTCCTGCCCCTTCAGCGCTGAGGAAGGCCATTACCGAACAATATCGCCGGCCCGAAGCGGAAGCGGTGCAATGCTTATTGTCGCAAGTAAACCCGCACGACAGCCAGCAAAACGATGTTGCGCAACTGGCGCAGCGCCTGGTCAGCGCCGTGCGTCAACAGCGCACGCGCGCTTCCGGGGTCGATGCGCTGATGCACGAATTTTCTTTGTCGTCGGAAGAGGGTGTGGCCCTGATGTGCCTGGCGGAAGCCTTGTTGCGCATCCCCGATCACCAGACCGCCGACCGCCTGATCGCCGACAAGATCAGCAAGGGCGACTGGCGCAAGCATCTGGGCGAATCGCCTTCGCTGTTCGTGAACGCCGCCACCTGGGGCTTGCTGGTGACCGGCAAGCTGGTCGGCACCAGCAGCGAAAACGGCCTGGGCTCGGCCCTGACGCGTCTGATCGCCAAGGGCGGCGAACCGCTGATACGCAAAGGCGTCGATCTGGCGATGCGTATGCTGGGCAATCAGTTCGTCACCGGCCAGACCATACAAGAAGCGCTGAAGAACAGCCAGGACAATGAAAAGCGCGGCTACCGTTATTCCTACGACATGCTGGGCGAAGCGGCGCTGACCGCGAAAGATGCGGCGTTTTACTACGCCGCCTACGAGACTGCGATCCACGCCATAGGTAAGGCCTCGAATGGGCGCGGCATCAAGAACGGCCCCGGTATTTCCGTAAAACTGTCAGCCTTGCATCCGCGTTACTCGCGCGCCCAGCGCGAACGCACCATGACGGAATTGCTGCCGCTGCTGAAGAAGCTGTTGCTGCTGGCCAAGCACTACAACATAGGCCTGAATATCGATGCCGAAGAAACCGACAGGCTGGAACTCTCGCTCGATCTGATGGAAGCACTGGCTTTCGATCCCGAGCTGAAAGGCTTCGAGGGCATAGGCTTCGTGGTTCAGGGCTATCAAAAACGTTGCCCGTTCGTGATCGATTACCTGATCGACCTGGCGCGCCGCAGCGGCACCAAGTTCATGGTGCGCCTGGTAAAAGGCGCCTACTGGGATGCCGAAATCAAGCGCGCCCAGGTGGACGGCATGAGCGAATTCCCGGTCTACACGCGC
>JACPWS010000003.1 GCA_016196925.1 Burkholderiales bacterium
CGTGGTGCTCTCGGGCGGGCCGCTCGGCTTGATGCAGGCCTGTCTTGATTTGGTGATCCCCTACGTTCACGACCGCAAGCAATTCGGCCAGCCTATCGGTGAATTCCAGCTGATGCAGGGCAAACTGGCCGACATGTATTCCACCATGATGGCGTGCAAGGCCTATGTGTACGCCGTCGGCCAGGCTTGCGACCGCGCCGCCAATCCGGAAGCGGTGCGCGCACTGCGCAAGGACGCCGCCGGCGCCATCCTGTATTCGGCCGAAAAAGCCACCTGGATGGCCGGCGAAGCGATCCAGACCCTGGGCGGCAACGGCTATATCAACGAATACCCGGTCGGCCGCCTGTGGCGCGACGCCAAGTTGTATGAAATCGGCGCCGGCACCAGCGAGATCCGCCGCATGTTGATCGGGCGTGAGTTATTCGCCGAAACGAAGTAAGCTTGAAATCCCCTCCCTCCTGTAAGGGGGAGGGTTAGGGTGGGGGTAAAAACGTCGAACAAGCGTGGCGGTAATTGCGACGGCTCGCCCCCCATCCCAACCTTCCCCCTGCCAGGGGGAAGGAGAAAAAACAGGAACAGCATGACCCCATTGCACATCCAAACACCTTTGCTGGAACACCGCAGCCAGCGCGCCGGTTGCGTCTTGCTCCGCGTCGCACGGGCGCCGCTGGTGCCCGGCGGTGGCATAGGCGTGGATTTAGGTAAACTACAGGCTAGCAAAACCCAGTTCGAGCTCACTTAAACCATGCCGCATACCAACTTCCCCAAGCTGTTGTCGTCCCAGATCGCGTTCGATATCGCGCGAGCTATACTGGACGGCTTCGACAAGCATTACCGCTTGTTCCGCGCCAGCAGCCAGGGTGCGAAGCGGCATTTTGAAACGGGGGATTGGAAGGCGGCCCAGATCGCCGCGCGCGAACGTATCGCGTACTACGATGCGCGCGCGCGCGAATGCGTGCAGATACTGGAAGACGAATACGAACAGGCCGACCTGAGCGACGAAGTCTGGCGCGAAGTCAAATTGCATTACATGGGTTTGCTGATCGACCACCTGCGGCCGGAACTGGCCGAGACGTTCTTCAACACGGTCTGCACCAAGCTGCTGCACCGCACCTATTTTCACAATGATTTTATCTTTGTGCGGCCGGCCACCTCCACCGAGTACATAGAGCGCGAAGACACGCCGCCCAGTTACCGCGTGTATTACCCGGCCACCGACGGCCTGAACTACACCATCAAGCGCATCGTCACGAATTTCCAGCTGAAGGCGAAATTCGCCGACCTCGGGCGCGATGCGGCGCTGGTGGAAGCGCGCCTGCGCGAGAATTTCGGTCCGTCCAGGCTGGAGCCGAATCATCAGATCCAGGTGCTGGCCAGCCTGTTTTACCGCAACAAGTCGGCCTACATCATCGGCAAGGGCATCAACGGCAACCGCGAATATCCTTTCGTGGTGCCCATCATGCACAACCGCAAGGGCGAACTGGTGCTGGATACCGTGCTGTTCGACGTGATGCAGATTACGATTTTGTTTTCGTTCACGCGCGCCTATTTCATGGTCGACATGGAAGTGCCGTCGGCCTATGTGCAATTCATCCGCAGCATCTTGCCGAAGAAGCCGCGTAGCGAAATTTACACCATGCTAGGCCTGCAGAAGCACGGCAAGAATTTGTTTTACCGCGACTTTTTGCACCACCTGAAATACTCGTCCGACCACATTGCCGCCGCGCCCGGCATACGCGGGCTGGTGATGCTGGTGTTCGCCTTGCCATCGTTCCCGTATGTGTTCAAACTGATCAAGGATAGCTTCCCACCCCCGAAAGAAACCAGCAAGGCGCTGATCAAGGAAAAGTATTTGCTGGTGAAAAACCACGACCGCGTGGGTCGCATGGCCGATACGCTGGAGTACTCGGACGTGGCGTTTCCGCGCGCGCGTTTTTCCGAAGAATTGCTGGCAGAAATCCGCCAATATGCGCCTTCCCTGTTGGAAGTGAACGACGACGAAGTCGTGATCAAGCATCTGTACATAGAACGCCGCATGACGCCGCTGAATATCTGGCTGACCGAAGCCGAGCAGAGCGGCGACGACGCCGCTATTGAGCATGGCTTGCGCGAATACGGCAATGCCATCAAAGAGCTGGTCGGCGCGAATATCTTCCCCGGCGACATGCTGTACAAGAACTTCGGGGTCACCAGACACGGGCGCGTGGTGTTTTATGATTACGACGAAATCGAATACATCACCGACTGCAATTTTCGCAAGATACCGACCCCGCGCAACGAGGAAGATGAAATGGCGGCCGAGCCGTGGTACCCGGTTGCGAAGAACGATGTGTTCCCCGAGCAGTTCGGCACTTTCCTGCTCGGCAATGACAAGGTGCGCAAGTATTTCATGCGCCACCACGCCGACCTGCTGAGCGCCGAATACTGGCAGGCGCGCAAGCAGCGCATCCTGGATGGCCAGGTCGACGATGTGTTTCCGTATCCGCAGGAGTTACGGTTTTGTAATCAGGCCAGAACAGAAAATTCAGCTTAAATTAATAGCAAATCCGATTCACTTTGTACCTCAGACCACTTGGAGATAAACATGAATGACCCTATCGTTATCGTTGGCGCCGCCCGTACCCCTATGGGTGCATTCCAGAGCGACTTCGCCTCGCTGAGCGCCAGCCAGCTCGGCGCAGTCGCGATCAAGGCCGCCGTTGAGCGCGCCGGCGTCAAGCCGGAACTGATCGAGGAAGTCTTGTTCGGCAATTGCCTGATGGCCGGCCAGGGCCAGGCGCCGGCGCGCCAGGCTTTGCTGGCGGCGGGTTTACCGGCTTCCACCGGCGCCGTCACGCTGTCCAAGATGTGCGGCTCGGCCATGAAAGCCACCATGATGGCTTACGATTCCATCCTGGCCGGCAGCAATGAAGTGATGGTGACCGGCGGCATGGAGTCGATGACCAACGCCCCTTACCTCATCCCGAAAGCGCGCGGCGGTTACCGCATCGGCCACGGCATGATTTACGATCACATGATGCTGGACGGCTTGGAAGACGCGTACGACAAGGACGAAAAAGGCGGAGGCCGCTCCATGGGCACCTTCGCCGAAGAGTGCTCGGCCAAATATGCTTTTAGCCGCGCGGATCAGGATGCATTTGCCATCGCTTCCGTCAAGCGCGCGCAAGCCGCCACCGCCGACGGTTCGTTTGCCTGGGAAATCGCGCCGGTCACGGTGTCCGGCCGCAATGGCGACGTCGTGATCGACAAGGATGAAGGCCCGCTGAAAGCCAAGCTGGACAAGATTCCGGCGCTGAAACCAGCCTTCAAGAAAGACGGCACCATCACTGCCGCTTCTTCCTCTTCCATCAACGACGGCGCCGCCGCCCTGGTGCTGATGCGCGCGTCGAAAGCCAAAGAACTGGGACTGACACCGATCGCCAAAATCCTCGGCCACGCCACCCATGCGCAAGAACCGGGCTGGTTCACCACCGCCCCGATCGGCGCGATACAAAAGCTGTACAAGAAAGTCGGCTGGACCACCGCCGACGTCGACCTGTTCGAGATCAACGAAGCATTCGCCGCCGTGCCTATGGCCGCCATGAAAGACCTCGGCATTTCTCACGAGCAGATCAACGTGCACGGCGGCGCCTGCGCCCTGGGCCACCCTATCGGCGCCTCCGGTGCCCGTATCGTGATCACCCTGATCGGCGCGCTGAAAAAACAGGGCAAGAAGCGCGGTGTAGCGTCTTTGTGCATCGGCGGTGGAGAAGGCACGGCGATGGCGATCGAGCTTAGCTAAGATAAAAACCTTAGTAACTATTCAGCCTATGGCGAAATCCCCCCCTCTCCCGCGAGCGGGAGAGGGGGCTGAATAGCTACAAACCTTTTAGCTGCAGAGGCGCAGAGGACGCGGAGGAAATCTTTTCACGCACTTCTCTGCGTCCTCAGCGCCTCTGCGGCAAGCTTTTGATTTGTTAAATGTACATACGGTAATCCCATGCTACTCACACCAGAACACGAAATGATACGCGACGCCGTGCGCGCCTTTGCCCAGGAAAAACTGCTGCCGAACGCGGCGCGCTGGGACCAGGAGCATCACTTCCCGGCCGAGGAACTCAAAGAGCTGGCGCAGATGGGCGCGTACGGCGTGGCGGTGCCGGAAGAACTGGGCGGCGCCGGCATGGATTACCTGTCGCTGGCCTTGGTGCTGGAAGAAATCGCGGCCGGCGACGGCGGCACTTCCACCGTGATCTCGGTGAATAATTGTCCGGTGTGCAGCATCGCCATGAGCTTCGCGAACGAGGCGCAAAAGCAGCAATGGCTGCGCCCGCTGGCGCGCGGCGAGATGCTGGGCGCGTTTTGCCTGACCGAGCCGCACGCCGGCAGCGACGCCTCCGAATTGCGCACCACCGCAAGGCGCGAAGGCGATGAATACGTGCTGAACGGCGTCAAGCAATTCATCACCAGCGGCAAATACGCCGACGTCGCGATCGTGATGGCGGTCACCGACAAGGCGGCCGGCAAGCGCGGCATCAGCGCGTTCTGGGTGCCGACCAAGACCCCCGGTTACATCGTGGCCGGACTCGAGCACAAGATGGGCCAGCATTCTTCCGACACCGCGCAAATCCTGTTCGAGAATTGCCGCATTCCGGCCGAGAACCTGATCGGTGAAGAGGGCCAGGGCTACAAGATTGCACTCTCAGGCTTAGAGGGCGGCCGCATCGGCATCGCTTCGCAAAGCGTGGGTATGGCGCGCGCCGCGTTCGAGGCGGCGCTGGCTTACGCCAAGGAACGCACCAGCTTTGGCAAGCCTATCTTCGAACACCAGGCCGTGCAATTCCGCCTGGCCGACATGGCGATGCAGATCGAGGCGGCGCGCCAGCTGATCTGGCATGCCGCCAGCCTGAAAGACGCCGGTCTGCCTTGCCTGAAAGAAGCCGCGATGGCGAAACTGTTCGCTTCTGAAATGGCGGAAAAAGTCTGCTCGGATGCGATCCAGGTGCACGGCGGTTACGGCTATGTCAGCGACTTCCCGGTAGAACGGATTTATCGCGATGTGCGCGTTTGCCAGATTTACGAAGGCTCGTCCGACATCCAGCGCATCCTGATAGGACGGGCGCTGGCATAACGAAAATGTAGGGTGCGCCGCGCGCACCGCTGGTGCTGCTTGGTGCGCATGGCGCACCCTACGGAGAGACAGATGAAAAAAGGTTACCAACAATTAGTCGCCGAAGCCACGGCCCAGATCAGGACCTACAGCGTGGCCGAAGCGCAGGCTAAGTTGTCCGATCCGGCGGTGCAATTCATCGACGTGCGCGATGTGCGCGAACTCGAACGCGAAGGCGTGATCCCCGGCGCGTTTCATGCACCGCGCGGCATGCTGGAATTCTGGGTCGATCAGGAGTCGCCGTATTTCAAGCCTGTCTTCGGCGAAGAAAAAGAATTCATTTTGTTTTGCGCGGCCGGTTGGCGCAGTGCGCTCTCGACCAAGACCGTGCAAGACATGGGCCTGGAACGCGTAGCGCACATAGACGGCGGTTTCGGCGCCTGGAAGGCGGCCGGGGCGCCGGTCGCCTTTAAGGAAAAGAAAGCTGCAGCATGACTAGCAAAGTTAACTTCGCCTGCCCGTGCGGCTCCGGCCAGACCTACGACGACTGCTGCGGCCGCTACATCAGCGGCGCGGCAGCGGCGCCGGATGCCGAAGCCCTGATGCGTTCGCGCTACAGCGCTTATACGCTGAGCGACGAAGCCTATCTGCGCGCTACCTGGGACGAGCGCACGCTGCCGGCCGAGCGCTTGGCGCACGATGAGCCGACCAAGTGGCTGGGCCTGGAAGTGAAAAAACATACGCCGCAAGGCGAACAAGCCACGGTGGAATTCGTGGCGCGCTACAAGATAGGCGGACGGGCGCAGCGTCTGCACGAAGTGAGCCGTTTCGTGAAACACGACGGCAAGTGGTTTTACGTGGATGGCAGTTTTCCCTAGGACTTACACAAAACCGCCCCAGCTGCGTTATGGCTCCTAGTCGTACTATTCGTACTGTCTTCGTCGCCAAGGTGTAGTCGGGAATTCAGACAACATGTTGTCTGCCGACGAAACGGACTTCCCTTGCAAGGGAAGTTCCCTGAGCACCGAAAGTTTTTTGCCTTGCTGGGCCAATTTTGCGTAAGCCCTATTCCTGAATAGTGAGAGATAATGACAACTTTAGATACCAAACTCAATAGCCGCTCGGAAGATTTCAAAGCGAACGCCGCCGCCATGCAACGCGTGGTGGACGACCTGAAAGAAAAAGTCGCGAAGATCGCGCACGGCGGCGGCGAAGATGCGCGCAAGAAGCATGTGGCGCGCGGCAAATTGCTGCCGCGCGAACGGGTGCAGATGCTGCTGGACGCCGGCACGCCGTTTCTGGAATTTTCGCAACTGGCGGCCTACGAGATGTACCACAATGCCGCACCCTCGGCCGGCGTGATCACCGGCATAGGCCGCGTGGCCGGGCAGGAATGCGTGATCGTGTGTAACGACGCCACCGTGAAGGGCGGCACCTATTACCCGATGACGGTCAAGAAGCATTTGCGTGCGCAGGAAATCGCCGAGCAAAACAATCTGCCCTGTATTTATCTGGTCGATTCCGGCGGCGCCAATTTGCCGAACCAGGACGACGTATTTCCGGACCGCGATCACTTCGGCCGCATCTTTTACAACCAGGCGCAGATGTCGGCCAAAGGCATACCGCAAATCGCGGTGGTGATGGGGTCCTGCACCGCCGGCGGCGCTTATGTGCCGGCCATGAGCGATGAATCTATCATCGTCAAGAACCAGGGCACGATTTTCCTGGGCGGCCCGCCGCTGGTGAAGGCCGCCACCGGCGAAGTGGTCAGCGCGGAAGACCTGGGCGGCGGCGACGTGCATACGCGCCTGTCGGGTGTGGTCGATCATCTGGCCAACAACGACACCCATGCGCTGTCGCTGGCGCGCACCATTGTCTCGAATCTGAACCGGCAAAAGCCGCAAACGGTGGTATTGAAAGAAGTCGAGCAGCCGAAGTTCCCGGCCAGCGAATTGTATGGCGTGATCCCGGTCGATACCCGCAAGCCCTTCGACGTGCGCGAAGTGATCGCACGCGTGGTGGACGGCAGCCACTTCGATGAATTCAAGGCGCGCTACGGCACCACGCTGGTGTGCGGTTTCGCGCACATCTACGGCATGCCGGTCGGCATCATCGCGAACAACGGCATCCTGTTTTCCGAATCGGCCCTGAAAGGCGCGCACTTCATTGAGCTGTGCTGCCAGCGCAAGATCCCGCTGGTGTTCCTGCAAAACATCACCGGCTTCATGGTCGGTCGCAAATACGAAAACGAAGGCATCGCGCGCAACGGCGCCAAGATGGTGACCGCGGTCGCGACTGCCAACGTGCCGAAATTCACCGTGATCATAGGCGGCAGTTTCGGCGCCGGCAATTACGGCATGTGCGGCCGCGCCTACTCGCCGCGCTTCATGTGGATGTGGCCGAATGCGCGCATCTCGGTGATGGGCGGCGAACAGGCCGCCAGCGTGCTGGCCACCGTTAAACGTGACGGTATCGAAGGCAAGGGTGGCAGCTGGAGCGCCGAAGAAGAAGCCGCGTTCAAGCAACCGATCAAGGAGCAGTACGAACACCAGGGCCATCCTTACTACGCCAGCGCACGCCTGTGGGACGACGGCGTGATCGACCCGGCCGACACCCGCATGGTGCTCGGCCTCGGCCTGTCGGCGGCGCTGAATGCACCGATACCGGATGTGAAGTTCGGCGTATTCCGCATGTAAGGAAAGACTATGTATCAGACTCTGAATTTGACGCGTGAAGACAAGCTGGCGACGGTGACTTTAAACCGCCCAGACGTCCGCAACGCCTTCAACGAAACCACCATCGCCGAGATCACCCGGGTATTTCGTGAACTGGATGACGATGTCAGCATCCGTGCTATCGTGCTGGCCGCGAACGGGCCGGCGTTTTGCGCCGGTGCCGATCTGAACTGGATGAAGAAGATGGCCGGCTATACGCATGGCGAAAACCTGGCGGATGCCGGCCAGCTGGCGGCCATGCTGCATGCGATTTATGCCTGCAGCAAGCCGGTGCTGGCCAAGGTGCAGGGCGATTGCTATGCCGGCGGCATGGGCCTGGTGGCGGCTTGCGATATCGCCGTCAGCGTCGATGCGGCGAATTTCTGCTTGAGCGAAGTCAAGCTGGGGCTGATCCCGGCCACGATTTCGCCGTATGTGATCAAGGCCATGGGTGAGAATGCGGCACGCCGCTATTTCATCACGGCCGAACGGTTTTCCGCCGCCGAAGCGCAGCGCCTAGGCTTCGTGCATGAAGTGGTGGCGGCCGAGGCGCTCGACGCGAAAGTGGCCGAGATCGTCAAGGCGCTGTGCTCGAATAGCCCGAACGCGGTCCGGCAAGGCAAGCGCCTGGTGCAGGACGTGGCCGGGCGCGCAGTGACGCCGGAACTGATCGCCGCCACGGTGGAAGGCATCGCCGCTATCCGCGCTTCGGATGAAGGGCGCGAGGGCGTGCGTTCGTTTTTGGAAAAACGCAAACCGAATTGGTTGTTGTAAGCAGGTAAACTCCCCTCGCCCGCTTGCGGGAGAGGGGCTGGGGGTGAGGGCGGTTGGTGGAGGGGCCGGGCGCAAGTACCGACCATGTCAGACCTTGGGAATGGAGATCGTTCAGGTCTTTACAAATACCCTCACCCTAACCCTCTCCCGCGAGCGGGAGAGGGGATGAAAGCGTCAGTACGGCGCACCCTACAGTAATTTTGGAGCAGTTTTGGAACAAGCAAATCACAGCAATTGGGTAGAGCGCAGCCTGCAGCATGTCTGGCATCCGTGCACCCAGATGCAGCACCATGAGAGTGTGCCGCTGATCCCGGTCAGCCACGGCCGTGGCGCGTGGCTGTACGACATGGACGGCAAGCGCTACCTGGATGCGATCAGCTCCTGGTGGGTGAATCTGTTCGGCCATGCGAATCCGCGCATCAATGCGGAACTGAAGGATCAGCTGGATAAACTGGAACATGCGATGCTGGCCGGTTTCACCCATGCGCCGGTAGTCGAGTTGTCGGAAAAACTGGCGGCCCTGACCGGCGGCGCGCTCGGCCATTGCTTCTATGCTTCGGACGGCGCCTCGGCGGTCGAGATCGCGCTGAAGATGAGCTTCCACGCCTGGCGCAACGGCGGCCAGACCGATAAGCAGGAATTTATTTGCGTGCAGGGCAGCTACCACGGCGAAACCGTCGGCGCGCTGGCGGTGACCGATGTCAGCCTGTTCCGCGAAGCCTACGGGCCCATGCTGCAGCGCGCCCACGTGGTGGCCTCGCCCGATGCGCGCCTGGCGCAGGAAGGGGAAACAGCGGTCGATGTGGCGCTGCGCGCGGCGGCCGATCTGGAACGCGTGTTGCAACAGCGTGCAGGCAAAATCGCCGCCGTCATCATCGAGCCGCTGGTGCAATGCGCGACCGGTATGGCGATGCACGATCCCGTGTATCTGCGCCGTCTGCGCGCACTGTGCGACCAGTATCAGGTGCATCTGATAGCCGATGAAATCGCAGTCGGTTGCGGCCGTACCGGCACTTTTTTCGCGTGCGAAGCTGCGCAGATCTGGCCCGACTTTTTGTGCCTGTCGAAAGGCATCAGCGGCGGCTATCTGCCACTCTCGCTGGTGATGAGCACCGATGCGGTGTACCAGGCGTTTTACGATGCCGATGTGCGACGCGGTTTTCTGCACTCGCATTCTTACACCGGCAATCCTCTGGCTTGCCGCGCCGCGCTGGCAACGCTGGCGATTTTTGAAGACGAGCAGGTACTGGAAAAAAATCGCGCCAAGGCCCAGGCTTTGCGCGCGGCGCTGAGCGGGCTGGAAGGCGATGCGCGCGTGCGCCATTTGCGTCAGCAAGGCATGATACTGGCGTTCGATGCGGTAGTGGACGATGCAGCAAAAGCCGCGACCTTTTCGCGCCGTTTTTTTGCCGCAGGCTTGCAGCAGGAATTGCTGTTGCGCCCGATAGGCCGCAGCGTGTATCTGATGCCGCCGTATATTCTGGACGCCGAAGAAATCGCCCTGCTGGCCACTAAGACGATACAAGTTTTCGAACAGGTGATGGCATGAGTGCGGCGCAGTTGCCACTGCTGAAAAATCTGCAGGATGAACTGGCCGCGCTGGAAGCGCAGCATCTGCTACGGCGCCGGCGTACCGTCGACACCGCCTGCGCGCCGCTAGTCAGCGCCGAGGGCAAAGATCTGCTGGCGTTTTGCAGCAACGATTATCTGGGCCTGGCCGCGCATCCGGCGCTGACCGCCGCTCTGCAGCAGGGCGCCAGCCTGTACGGCGCCGGCAGCGGCGCTTCGCATCTGATCAACGGTCATAGCCGCGCCCACGCGCAGCTGGAACAGCGTCTGGCCGAATTCATGGCGCCGCAGATAGAGCAAGCGCGCGCCCTGTACTTCGGCACCGGCTATATGGCGAACCTGGCCGTGATCACGGCGCTGGCCGGCAAAGAGGCCGCGGTATTTTCCGAAGCCCTGAACCATGCCTCGCTGATCGATGGTGCGCGCCTGTCGCGCGCGTCAGTGCAAGTGTTCCCGCACCGCGACTATGCGGCGCTGGAGCTGATGCTGCAAAACTGCACGCTAGAAAAGCGCGTGGTGGTGACCGACAGTGTGTTCAGCATGGACGGCAATATCGCTGATCTGCCCGCCTTGCTGGCAATCTGCGAACGCTACGGCGCCTGGCTGATGGTGGATGATGCGCACGGCTTCGGCGTGCTTGGCGAGCATGGGCGCGGGGTGCTCGAACATTTCAATTTACGGTCGCCGAATCTGGTGTACATGGGTACGCTGGGCAAGGCTGCCGGCGTCGGCGGCGCCTTCGTGGCCGCGCATGAAACCGTGATCGCCTGGCTGGTGCAAAAGGCGCGACCGTATATCTACACCACGGCAGCGCCACCGGCGCTGGCGCATGCTTTGCTGAGCAGCCTGGACATCATCAGCGGCGCCGAAGGCAGTCAAAGGCGCGCCCATTTGCAAAACCTGATCGGCTTGTTCCGCAGCGGTCTGGAATTGCGCAACTGGCGCTGCATGCCGTCCGATACCGCGATCCAGCCGGTGCTGATAGGCGAGAATGCCGCCATGCTGGCGGTGGCGGCCAGCTTGCTGGAACAAGGCATCTGGGTAGGCGCGATCCGTCCGCCTACCGTGCCGCCGGGCACGGCGCGCCTGCGCGCCACGCTGTCGGCCGCGCACAGCGAGCAACAGGTGCTGCAACTGGTGCAAGCACTGCAGCGGCTCGATGCGGCCGCCAGCCCTGCGGCGGAGGCGGCCTGATGGCTACGCCGCGCCAGCATGATTATTTCGTGACCGGCACCGATACCGAAATCGGCAAGACCCTGGTCAGCGCCGCGCTGATGCACGCGCTGGCGCAAGCAGGGCATAGCAGCGTCGGCATGAAGCCGGTGGCGGCCGGGGCCGAATGGCGCGACGGCGGCTGGCATAATGAAGATGTCGACGCACTGAAAGCGGCGGCGACGCTAACTGCGCCCGACGAGCTGGTCTGCCCCTACCTGATGCAGACCCCGGCCGCGCCGCATATCGTGGCCGAACGCGAGCAGCTGACGATTTCACTGACGCATATCGTGCAATGCTACCGCCAGCTGAGCCGGCTGGCCGACGCCGTGGTGGTGGAAGGCGTGGGCGGTTTCCGCGTGCCGTTGAGCCAGCAACACGATACCGCCGACATGGCGCAGCAACTGGCTGTGCCGGTGATCCTGGTGGTCGGCCTGCGGCTCGGCTGCATCAACCATGCTTTGCTGACGGCGGAAGCGATCGCCGCCCGTGGGCTGAGTTTGGCCGGCTGGGTCGCGAATACCGTGCAGCCGGACATGCTGTGCCTGGAAGAAAATATTACCGCGCTGCGCGCACGCCTGCCGGCGCCCTTGCTCGGACATATCCCGCGCCTGGCGACGGCCGATGCCGCCGGCGCGGCCGCTTATCTGAATTTGAATTTTTTGAAGTAAAAGGAAACGATTTATGGAAACCACGCAACACGCTGTGCAATTTCAGGCGCCCGTCAAGAAAATCGAAGCCGAAACCTGGCCGGTGGATGAGGTGCTGGCCCTGTTCGATTTGCCGTTCAACGATCTGATGTTCCAGGCGCAAAGCGCGCACCGCGCCAATTTCCCGGACGGCGATGTCGAGCTGGCCACGCTGCTGTCGATCAAGACCGGCGGCTGCGAAGAAGATTGCGGCTATTGCCCGCAAGCCGCGCGTTACGACACCGGGGTGGTAGCCAAGAAGATGCTGGACGTGCGCGAAGTGCTGGACGCCGCCAAGGCTGCGCGCGAAAGCGGCGCCACCCGTTTCTGCATGGGCGCGGCCTGGCGCTCGCCGAAAGAGCGCGACATGGAAAAAGTCGAGACCATGGTGCGCGAAGTGAAAGCGATGGGCATGGAAACCTGCGCCACACTTGGCATGCTGGAAGAAAAACAGGCGCAGCGCCTGGCCGCCGCCGGCCTGGATTACTACAACCACAACCTCGATACCGCGCCCGAGTTTTACAACAACGTGATCTCGACGCGCGACTACCAGGATCGGCTCGATACGCTGGGACACGTGCGCAACGCCGGCCTGAAAATTTGCTGCGGCGGCATCGTCGGCATGGGCGAAACGCGCCGTCAGCGCGCCGGTCTGATCGCGCAGCTGGCGAACCTGAATCCGTATCCTGAATCTGTGCCGGTCAATCATCTGGTGCAAGTCGAAGGCACGCCTTTGCACGGCATAGACCCGCTCGATCCGCTGGAATTCGTGCGCACCATCGCGGTGGCGCGCATCACCATGCCCAAGGCGCGCGTGCGGCTATCGGCCGGGCGGCGCCAGATGGGCGAAGCGGTGCAAGCCATGTGTTTCCTGGCCGGCGCGAATTCGATTTTCTACGGCGACAAATTGCTGACCACCGATAACCCGGAAGCCGACGACGACCGCGTATTGCTGGCCAAGCTGGGCTTGCAGACGCGCGGCAAGGTCGAGAGCAAGGCCGGCAGCTGCCAGTAACACGACAAGCAAATGATGAAACACGGCGAACACGGCGAACACAGCGAAAACCTGAACGGGTTGCGTCGTGTTCGCCGTGTTCGCCGTGGTAAAAAAAGTATTTAGTCCTTTGGAGAGACTTCGCCATGTTCAATAAAATCCTGATCGCCAACCGTGGCGAAATCGCTTGCCGTGTCGCCGCCACTGCGCGCCGCATGGGTGTCAAGACTGTCGCCGTGTATTCGGAAGCCGACGCCCACGCCAAGCATGTGGCGGTGTGCGACGAAGCCGTGCTGATCGGTCCGGCGCCGGCCAAGGAAAGCTATCTGCGCGCCGACAAGATTATCGAAGTCGCGCTGGCCACCGGCGCCCAGGCGATACACCCCGGTTACGGCTTCCTGTCCGAGAACAGCGAATTCGCGCACGCCTGCGCCAAGGCCGGCATCGCCTTCATCGGACCGCCGGCTTCCGCCATCGAAGCGATGGGCAGCAAGTCGGCCGCGAAATCGTTGATGGAAAAAGCCCGGGTGCCGCTGGTGCCCGGCTATCACGGCGAAAATCAGGATGCCGACTTCCTGCAGAATGAAGCCGACCGCATCGGTTATCCGGTCTTGCTGAAAGCTTCCGCCGGCGGCGGCGGCAAGGGCATGCGCGTGATCGAGCACAGCAAGGATTTCAAGGAAGCGCTGGCGTCCTGCAAACGCGAAGCGATCAACTCGTTCGGCGACGACAAGGTGCTGGCGGAAAAATACCTGCAGCGTCCGCGCCACATCGAGATACAAGTGTTCGCCGATACCCACGGCAATTGCGTGTATCTGTTCGAGCGCGATTGCTCGGTGCAGCGCCGCCATCAGAAAGTGCTGGAAGAAGCGCCGGCGCCCGGCATGACGGCAGAGAGGCGCGCGGCCATGGGCGAAGCGGCAGTCGCGGCGGCGAAAGCGGTCGGCTATGTCGGCGCCGGCACGGTAGAGTTCATCGCGAACCAGGACGGCTCTTTCTATTTCATGGAAATGAACACCCGCCTGCAAGTCGAACATCCGGTCACAGAAATGATTACCGGCACCGACCTGGTGGAATGGCAATTGCGCGTGGCGGCCGGCGAAAAGCTGCCGCTGCAACAATCGGAATTGAAGATACACGGCCACGCCATCGAGGCGCGCGTGTATGCCGAAAATCCGGAAAAAGGCTTCCTGCCTTCGATAGGCACGCTGCGCCATAACCGCACGCCGGCCGCAGTGAATTTCGAACTCGGCGGCGGGCGCGAGCCGGCCGCGTTCCGCATCGACAGCGGCGTGCGCGAAGGCGACAGCATTTCGCCGTTCTACGATCCCATGATCGCCAAGATGATAGTCTGGGGCCAGGACAGGAAGGAAGCGCTGGCGCGCATGGCGCAAGCGCTGACGCAATACCAGATCGTCGGCCTGTCTTCGAATATCGGCTTCCTGTCGCGCCTGATACTTAGCCGCGCGTTTTCGACCGCCGAGCTCGATACCGGCCTGATCGAGCGCAACCAGGCCGAGCTGTTCCCGCCCGCTGCTGCGGCTGGTTTGCATACGCTGGCGCTGGCCGGCGTGGCCCTGCTGTCGTCCGAGCAAGCCGACGGCAGCGATCCGTGGCAAAGCGGGCAGGGCTGGCGCATGAATAGCCAGATGCAGCGCGCCTTGCAGTTCGCCGAAGAGCATCAGACGCATCAGCTGCAAGTCACCTATCTGGCCGACGGCTGGCAGATCAAGGCCGGCGGCGCGCAGGCGCATGTCAGGCTGGCCGCGACTACGCAGCACGACCTGGTCTTGCAAATAGCCGGGCAGACCGTCAGTGGCACGGTAGTGCGCGACGGCGAGCATTTCCATGTGTTCAGCCAGGGTCAGCATACCGACCTGCATTACAACGACGCCCTGGCGCACGCCGGCGAAGCCGAAGCCGAAGGCGGCCGCCTGACCGCCCCTATGCCCGGCAAGATCGTGGCGGTGCTGGTCGGCAAGGCGCAGGAAGTCAAAAAAGGCGACGCGCTGCTGATCATGGAAGCGATGAAGATGGAACACACGATTTCCGCCCCGCACGCCGGGGTGATAGAGGAAGTCCTGTACGCAGTCGGCGACCAGGTCACCGAAGGCGCGCAATTGCTGGCGTTTCAGCAGGGCTGATACGTTGGAACCCTTCTCCCGCGAGCGGGAGAAGGGCAGGGATGAGGGCTGTTTGCTAATGCCCGTGCAATGGAATGACTAGCGTTTTTTAAAGTAGGGTAATTTAAATTATTCGGCTGCGACGGATTCCTTCACTTGCAGTGCGCGTATTCACTTGCAAGTGAATACCGTTACGCAGGCGGATGGCATGCCATCCGAAACCCCTGCTCCCCCCCAACCCCTCTCCCGCATGCGGGAGAGGGGAGTTAGCGGCGCTTGAATTGCAGGAAATCACGATGCGCGATTATTTTTCAGAACATCCCTCTCAGCTCCCGAAGGATTTAAAAACCTGGGCCAGAGAAATGCGCCGGCAAATGCCGGATGCGGAAACCTTGCTCTGGCAATTATTGCGCAACCGGCGTGTGGCCGGTGTCAAGTTCAGAAGGCAACATACTGTCGGGCGTTATATTCTCGATTTTTATTGCGCTGAAAAGCAACTGGCAATCGAACTCGATGGCGGCCAACATGCGGAGCAGAGTGCGTATGACAGTCGGCGCGATGCTTATCTGAATGAGCATGGCGTACAAGTGCTGCGATTCTGGAATAATCAGATGTTGCAGGAGACGGAGGCGGTGTTGGAAGTGATTTATTCGGCCTTGACGACAGCTGTTGCAACAGCGCAAATAGGAACCCTTCTCCCGCGTGCGGGAGAAGGGCAGGGATGAGGGCTGCTTAAAGTACGGCAATGATAAAAACGGCGACTAAAGAAGCTGATTTGTGATTTTGATGCTTGATGATTTGCGAATTCCCTCACTTGCAGTGCGCGTATTCACTTGCAAGTGAATACCGTTACGCAGGCGGATGGCATGCCATCCGAAACCCCTGCTCACCCCCCGACCCCTCTCCCGCAAGCGGGCGAGGGGAGTTAACGGCGATAGAAAAAATATGAACATTATTTTTCAAGACAACGGCAACCATCTGGACGAGTGGCTGCAGGCATTGAAGCAGACGCTGCCGCAAGCCAAGGTACGCATCTGGCAGGAAGGCGACGACGCGCCGGCCGATTACGCCATCGTGTGGAAGCCGCCCGTCGCCATGCTGCGTGGGCGCAGCGCTTTGAAAGCGATCTTCAGCCGCGGCGCCGGAGTCGATGGCATCTTGCAACTCGGGGCCGACTTGCCGGCCGGCGTGCCGGTGCTGCGTCTGAGCGACGCCGGCATGGGTGTGCAGATGGCGGAATATGTGACGCATGCGGTGTTGCGTTACTTCCGCCGTTTCGACGAATATCAACTGCTGGAGCGGGATGCCTGCTGGCGTTTTCTGCCGCCGCGCCAGCGCGAAGACTTTTCGATAGGCGTGCTCGGCCTGGGCGTGCTGGGACAGCGTATCGTGGCGGCGCTGCAGCACTTCGGTTTTCCGGTCAACGGCTGGAGCCGCACGCAAAAGACAGTGGACGGGGTGACTTGTTATGCAGGACGCGAACAGCTGGCGGCCTTCATGCAAGCGAGTAAAGTGGTGGTGTGCATCTTGCCGCTGACTGCTGACACGCAGGGCATCTTAGATCGCGTCAGCCTGGGGCAGCTGCCGCAAGGCGCTTACCTGATTAACGTGGCGCGCGGCGCGCATCTGGTGGAAGACGATCTGCTGGCCCTGGTGCAGAGCGGCCAGATCGCCGGCGCCACGCTCGATGTGTTCGCGCAAGAGCCGCTGCCCAGGCAGCACCCGTTCTGGCGCGAGCCGCGCATCACGCTGACGCCGCACATCGCCGCCATGACCATGGTGGGCGAGAGCGTAGCGCAGATCGCGCAGCGCATACAGGTGCTGGAACAGGGATTGCCAGTCGACGGCGTAGTCGATATTAAGCGAGGATACTGAGATGCAAACTTCATTACCGCAACGTGTCAAGATCGTCGAAGTCGGTCCGCGCGACGGCTTGCAGAATGAAAAAGACAGCATACCGGCCGCGGTCAAAATCGAGCTGGTGAACCGCCTGACGGCGGCCGGTTTCAGCAATATCGAAGCGGCTTCCTTCGTCTCGCCGAAATGGGTGCCGCAGATGGCGACCTCGGCCGAAGTGATGGCCGGCATCACGCGCAAGCCGGGCGTGATTTACTCGGTGCTGACGCCGAACATGAAGGGCTTCGAAGCGGCGCTGGCGGCCGGCGCCGATGAAGTGGTGATCTTCAGCTCGGCCTCGGAAGCGTTCGCGCAAAAGAACATCAATTGCTCGATAGCCGAATCGATAGAGCGTTTCCGCGAGGTGGCGCAAGCCGCCAAGCAGAATAAGCTGCGCCTGCGCGGCAGCATCAGTTGCGCTTTCGGTTGCCCATATCAGGGCGAGGTCGATCCGGCCAGCGTGGCCGACGTGGTGCGGCGTCTGCGTGACCTCGGTTGCGACGAGATCGACATCGCCGACACCATAGGGGTAGGCACGGCGCGCCAGGTGCAGCATGTGATGCAGGTGGCGGCGCAGGATTTTCCTATCGCGCATCTGTCCGGCCATTTCCACGACACTTACGGCCAGGCGCTGGCGAATATCTACGCCAGCCTGGAAGTCGGCGTGTCGATTTTTCATTCTTCGGTGGCCGGCCTCGGCGGCTGCCCTTACGCCAAGGGCGCGACCGGCAACGTGGCGACCGAAGATGTGTTGTTCTTGCTGCAGGGCCTGGACATACAGACCGGGATAGCCCTCGATGCGGTGGTCGACGCCGGCCAGTTCATTTCGGCCCATCTCGGCCGCAAGGCGGTCAGCCGCGCCGGCAATGCGCTGGCGGCCAGACGCGCCGGCTGAGGCCGGAAACCGACATACTCCCCCTATATTTTTTTAAAATCACGTTGCCCCCGGTATATTTAAAGCGGGCTTTAAATATACCGGGGGTAGTATGTTGCAGGCGGGGTCAGTCTTAAAAGCGCGTGTTGAAGACCAGTTTGAGCGTGAACGGGGCGCCCGGCTGTAGCTGGACGTTATTGTTGGCGGACTCGATATAGCGCGTGTTGCCGATATTGTTCAACCTCAGGCTGAGGTCGTAGCGCGCTTGCGTATAGCCGAGCACCATGTCGACCCGCGCATAGCCGGGCAGGCGCACGCTGTTGTCGGACAAGGCGTATTGCTCGCTACGCAACAGGGCGCCTATGCCTATGCTGTAATCGCGCCGCAGCGTTTGCCTGAGCCAGAGGCTGGCGTTGTGCGCCGGTGTCATCTCGGCCCGGTTGCCGACGGCGATGTCGTTCGAGGCGACGATCCTGGCGTCGTTATAGGTATAGCCGGCGCTGAGCCGGGTGGCGCTCGCGAGTTGCGCCTGCGCCTCGATTTCCAGCCCCTGGTTGCGCTGGCGCCCGACTTGCAGCTGGCGCAAGCCGGCCGGATCGCCGGGGTCGACGGTCAGCTGATTGCTTTGTGCAATGCGGAACAGCGCGATGCTGGTGTAGAGGTGGTGGTCCTGGCTCTCGAGTTTGTAGCCGATTTCCTGCAAGTCGGTTTGCAAGGGCTGGACTGCGCTCAGGGCGGTGCTGCCGGTGTACAGCAAGTCGCCGCCGGCCGGTTGATGCGAGCGGCTCAGGTTCAGGTACAGCGATTGCTGCGGCGTGGCGCGGTACGCCAGGCCCAGGCGCGGCGAGATCAGATGATCGTTGCGTTCGCTCAAGGCGTTATTCTTCAGATGGCTGGTCTGGCGTTGTTGGAAGCGGTCGAAACGCGCCCCCAGCAAGGCTTCCCATTGCGGCGTAAGGCTGATCTGATCTTGCAGGTAAAGCGCCGCGGTATCGGCCTCGAAGCGGCTGTCTATCGCTGTCGGCAAGCTGGAAAAAACGGGGGCGGACAGCACTTGCCGCGGCCGGTACAGATCGACCGGATAGGCGGTGCCGGTCTGCTGCACCAGCGAGTCGCGGCTTTGTTGCCCCAGCTCCAGCCCGACCAGCAGCATATGACCGGGCAGGGCGTAGCTGAGCTCGGTCTGGTTGATACGATTGCGTTGCGTCTGCGGGAAATACGTGATCTGGCGTGCCAGTGTTTGGTCGGCATTCACCCGGCGGTTGCGGGTATTCACGCCGTCGAGCTCGGTCCGGCTATATTGCAGGGTATTGCTCAGCATCAGGCTGTCGTTGAACTGATGCTCGAAGCGGGCTTTCAACATATCGGCGTCGGTTTTGGTGTAATCGAATTTCTCACCGTAAAAGGTGGCGGCCGGCACGTCCAGCGGGCGGCCGTTCAGCGCCGGTATGCCGCGGTCGGGCGTGCGGTCTTCCCGCTGCACTTCCGCCTGTAGCAGCAGCTTGGAGCGCGGCGTCAGCTTCCAGTCCAGCGAGGGCGCGAGCAGATAGCGCCGGTGCTCGACCAGGTCGCGATAGCTGGCGCCGGCTTCGACCGCGGCGGCCGGACCCTTGATGACTTCCAGGCGCTCGGTTGTGGCCAGATCGCGCTGATACAGGCTGTCGTCGCGCACGCCGTCGAGCAAGGTTTCGCGCGGTGAGTAAAAGCCGCGCAGATAGAATTCATCGCGCCGGCCTTCGCCCTGATCGGCGACGACGCTGCTCAGGTATTCCAGCGCTTCCTTGCTATTGCCGGCGAGGTGAGTGCGCAGATCTTCCTGGCTGACCACGCTCAGCGCTTGCGGCGTTTCCCGCACGGTGGACGGGGTCCTGGTCGCGCCGCTGACCAGGCTGGCGCCGCCCAGCTGGTGCGCCTTGACCTCAATCTCGGGCAATGGATTGAGGGTGTCGGCGCAGGCCGGATACGCCAGCAGGGACGCGATCAGCCAGGTCAGCGCTTGGCGGGGCAGAGTACAGGAGTGCATTTCCATCTTCATCGTTTAAAAAAGGGCGCCGGCGCCATCGACGACGCCGAGCGTGTGGTACAAAGGCAGGTAAGCCGCCTGACGGTCGGCCTGTTTCAGGAAACGCGTGAGTAAATTGCCCTTGACCGGCAAGGGCTCGCCCGCCAGTTAGCTTTGCAGACAGTTGCGCAATACGCTACACAGATCGAGATACAGGCTATGCTTGCCGTTGGCGAGGGTGGCGATCGCTTCGGCGCGGATGCCGATACGGTCGGCCAGCCTTCCCCAGAGCGGATTGGCGATCGCCGCCGCCACGGTAGGCAGGGTGAAATACCAGCCGGCCAGAGTCAGCGCCTCGCTGGAAAATTTCGTCTGCAGGATATGGGCGTAACACGGCGGCATGCTCAGGAGAGTAGCGGTAAATTTGCTTTTCTCTGCCTTTGTTGTACCTCTGAGCCTCTGTGTCTCTGTGTTGAGAGCTTTGGTTTTTTATTCTTCTTCATAGCGGCTGAATAGTCACGAAAAACCTTAAACCTCTCACAGGATGCACGGAGGAGGGAGTTCCTTCTTGCAAGAAGGAAGCGCTACACAGACGAGCCGCTACACAGACGAGCCGCTACGCGGCTCGAATTCCCTGCTCCATCACAGAGGGAAAACAGAGAGTCGCTAAGGTATGCTCTGTGTATCTCTGTGCCTCTGTGTCTCTGTGTTGAGAGGTTTTAATGTTTTCCATGAGAGCTGAATAGCGACCATCGTCCTTACTTCACGCTAAAGCGCACATTGAGCGTGCGCTGGTCGGCGAAGAGGATGCTGGCGATGGCCTTGGCTCCCTTGTGCAGCGGCGCCTTGCCCGGGGTGACCAGGGTCTGATCCGGCCCCGGCGCCAGTAGCAGTTCGGTTTTTTCGCTGCCGTTGAGTATAGTCAGCTTGCCGCCGGCGCCTGCCGTGGAAACCGGCTGGCCGTGATCGCTGATGTACAGGCTGGCGCGCTCGGCGCCGTTCACCAGTTCGAAATCGACATCGTCGACCGATTGCAGGATGCCGCCGTGTTTGGCGTGGGCGCCGTGCGCCAGCGCCTGAGCGCAGACGGCCAGGCTCAGGCAGAGGCCTAAAATAGCGTAGTGTTTTTTCATGCTCTTGCTCCTTTTGGGCAGCGGCTTGTCGGTTTGCAGGGCGCCGCTGCGTTAGCCCTGGGTTCAATACGCTTCGTGTTCGTGCGCGGCCAGCAAGGCTTGCAGCGGCTTGCGTCCGACCAGGTAAAAAATCAGTGGTGTCAGCAAGGTATCGAGCAAGGTCGAGCTGATCAGGCCGCCGAAAATCACCACCGCCACCGGATGCAGCAATTCCTTGCCGGGGGCGTCCGCCGCCAGCAACAGCGGCAGCAGGGCGAAGGCGGCCACCAGGGCGGTCATCAGCACCGGCGTCAGCCTTTCCAGCGAACCGCGCGTGATCATGGGGATGCCGAAATGCTCGCCTTCGAATTTGCACAGATTAATGTAATGGCTGACTTTCAGGATGCCGTTGCGGGTGGCGATACCGGCCAGGGTGATGAAGCCGACCATCGAGGCCACCGACAGCGTCACCCCGGCGATCCACATCGCGAGCACGCTGCCGATCAGAGCGAACGGGATATTTCCCATGATGAGCAAGGCCAGCCTTTCCGAGCGGTAGCGCGAGTACAGTACCAGGTAGATCAACAGCAGCGACAACAGGGACAGGCCGGTAATCAGCAGCGTGGCTTGCTCCTGCGCCTGGAACTGGCCTTCCACGCTGATGAAGTAGCCGACCGGCAGCGCGCTGGCGGCGATCGCCTTGCGCACCGCGGCGATCACGACGCTCATGTCGCTGCCGTCGGTATTGGCATACACGATCATGCGGCGCCGGCCGTTTTCGCGCCCGATCTGATTCGGGCCATCTGCTTCTTCTACCGTGGCGATCGCCGATAGCGGGATGGCCCCGGCCGGGCTGCTCAGCATCAGGCCGGCCAGCGCCTGTGGCGAACGGCGCTCGTCCGGCAGGCGCAACACCAGGTCGTAGCGGCGCGCGCCGTCGATCACCTGGGCCAGTTTTTCGCCCTGGCTCAGGGTTTCCAGCGCCTGTAGCGCCTGCGCCGGGGTCAGGCCGTACTGCGCGGCCTTGCGGTAATCGAGCTGTACCTTGATTTGCGGAATCAGCACCTGGCGCTCGACCGATAAATCGACCAGGCCTGGCACCGTGGACAGCTTCAGGCGCAAGCCCTCGGCCAGGCCGCGCAGGGTATCGAGGTCGTCGCCGTAGATCTTCAGAGCGATCTGGGCGCGCACGCCGGACATCAGGTGGTCCAGCCGGTGCGAAATCGGCTGGCCGATCGCGAATGCGGCCGGGATCACCGCCAGCCGGGCGCGGATATCGGCCATCACTTGCTCGCGCTTGCGCGTCGAGGCTTGCAAGTCGATATCGATCTCGGAAGAGTGCACTCCTTCGGCATGTTCATCGAGTTCTGCACGCCCGGTACGACGCCCGACCTTCACCACTTCCGGCACGTTCTTGATCAGGTTTTCGGCCAGCGCTCCCATGCTATTGGCTTGCGCCAGCGCGGTGCCGGGCGCAAACGTCATGCCCAGCACCAGCGAACCTTCGTTAAACGGCGGCAGGAAGGCGCGCGGGAAGAAAGGCACGCTGGCCATGGCCGCGAGCACCGCCACGGCGGTCAGCGCCAGGATGGTTTTTGCGCGTGGGAAGGCACTGGCCAGCAGGCGCCCGGCCAGTGCCTTCAGGCGCCGCACCAGCCAGCTGTCGCCGTGCGCCAGCTGTTTCATCTGCGGCAGCAGGTAATACGACAGGATGGGCGTGACCGTCATCGAGACCAGCATGGAGGCCAGGATGGAAACGATGTACGCGATCCCGAGCGGCGCAAACAGGCGGCCTTCGATGCCGGGCAAGGCGAACAGCGGCACGAACACCAGCACCACGATCACGGTCGCATACACGATGCCGGAGCGCACCTCGACCGAGGCGCGCCAGATGGTTTCCAGGATCGCCGGCGGCTGCGCCTGCGCGCTGCGCTGGCGCAGGCGGCGCAGGATGTTTTCCACGTCCACCACCGCATCGTCGACCAGCTCGCCGATCGCGATCGCCAGGCCGCCCAGGGTCATCACATTGATCGACTGCCCCAATACATGGAAGGCGAGCGCGGTCACCGCCAGCGAGAGCGGAATCGCGATCAGCGAGATGGCGGTGGTGCGGAAGTTCAGCAAGAACGCGAACAGCACGATCGCCACCAGGATCGCGCCGTCGCGCAGCGCCTCCACCACATTGCGTATCGAGGCTTCGATGAATGTCGCCTGGCGGAACAGCACTTGCGGCGCCGCCATCCCGGCCGGCAAGCCTTGTTTGAGTTCGTTAAGCGCCTGCTGAATTTCGCGGCTAAGCTGCACGGTGTCTGCGCCCGGTTGCTTTTGCACGCTGACGATCACCGCCGGCTTGCCATTCATGCCGGCGTCGCCGCGCTTGACGGCCGGCGCATAGCGCACGCCGGCGACTTGTTCCAGCAAGACCGGGCGGCCGTTGCGGTAAGCCACCGCCAGCCCCTGCACGTCTTCCAGCCGTTTGCTGCGGCTCAGGTTGCGGATCAGGTATTCGCGGCTGTTCAGGTCGATGAAGCCGCCGCTGCTATTCGCGGCAAAACCGCGCAGCGCGTCTTCCAGCTGGGTCAGGCTCAGCTGGAACTGCGCCATGCGCGCACTGTCCGGCTGCACCAGCAATTGCCTCACCTCGCCGCCTATCGGTATCACCTGCGATACTCCGGCTATCGAGAGCAGGCGCGGGCGCAGCACGAAATCGGCGTATTCGCGCACCTGCATGGGCTCGGCCCGGGCCGGGTCGATCGGCAGCGAGATCAGCATGATCTCGCCCATGATGGACGAGACCGGTCCCATCACCGGCTGTATCCCGGCCGGCAATTGCTCCCTGACCTGGCTCAGGCGTTCGGACACCAGTTGCCGGTTGCGGTAGATATCGGTGCCCCAGTCGAATTCGGCATACAGCACCGACAAGCCTATGCCCGACACCGAGCGCACCCGGCTCACACCTGGCATGCCGTTGAGCGCGGTTTCCAGCGGGAAGGACAGCAACTGTTCCAGCTCTTCCGGCGCCATGCCGCCGGCTTCGGTCAGCACCGTCACCACCGGCTTGTTCAGGTTGGGAAACACATCGACCGGCGTGCGGCTGGCCATCAGCGTGCCGTAGATCACCATGGCCAGCGCCGCGGCCAGCACAAACAGGCGGTTGCAGAGGCTGAAACGAACGATCCAGTTAAACATGGGAGCTCCTAGCGGATCTGGTTAATCAGGGCGGCGCCGGCCACTACCACACGCTGCCCCGGCGCCAGACCCTTGCTGACCACGATGGTATTCGCGTCCAGCGCCTGGTATTCCACCGGGTGCGCCACGAAGCGCTCCGCGCTGTGCTTGACCCAGACGATGTGCTCATTGGCCGGGTTGCGCACCAGCGCTTCGGCCGGCAGCGCGATACCCTGGCGCTGTTCCTTCAACTGCAGCAAGACCGTCAGCGGCTGGCCCACGGCCAGACTGGCGCCGGCGGTGTGCGCCAGAAAGTTCAGGGCCAGCGCGCCGTCCTGCATCTGGCGGCTGCCGCCTTGCAGGCGCAGCGTGACGCTGGGATAGGCGCTCAGGCGTGCCGAGGCGACCCGCTCCAGCAGGCTGGGATCGATGGTGTGCGCCACGACCAGCAGGCGTTGCGGGTCGACGATTTCAAACAGCATTTCGTGCGCATTCACGATTTGCCCGTTGAGCGCATGGGCGCCCGCCAGGATGCCGCCGGTGCCGGCGCGGATCGCCACCCGTCCGCTCAGGCTGGCGGCGATCGCGCTCTCGCGCCCCTGCAAGCTTTGCAATTCCGCCCGGGCGGCCTCGATTTCCTTGCGCGGCACGCTGCCCTCCAGCGCCAGCAGGCGCTGCAGCCTTTGCGTCAGCAAGCCGCGATTGGCGCGCAACTCGGCCAGCGCGGCTTGCTGGTTGCCGAGTTCGATGGCGCTGGCGACCGGCGTCAGATAGGCCAGGACCTGGCCCTTTTGCACGCGTTGTCCCGCCACCGCCAGACCTGAAGGCGCGGCGGCGACCTGGCCGCTGAACGGGGCTTGCACCAGGCCGCCGGCGTTCGGGTCAAGCGCGGCCCAGCCATTCAATTCCAGCGTGACGCCATGCGCTTGCGGCTGGCCGGGCACGGTCAGTATGGCCATGCGGCGCTGCGCCAGCTTCGGCAAGTTCACGCTGCCATCGGGCAGGCGCGCCAGTCCGCCGGCGACGGTCCCGGCCGGCGCATCGCCGTGATCTTCATCGCCATGGGCGCCGGCCGGGGCGGCCGGCAACAGGACCAGCACGCTCAGCATGGCGCTCAAGAATATCGTCATTGTTTTCATGATTTGCTTCCTAATGAGTCGGCCAGAAAATCGTTGCATTTTTCTTGCCGCCGTTCTCACCGTTTCCCGCAGGCGGGAAACGGGCGGGGTGAAGGGAGTCTGCTCCCTCTGTCAAATTGGCTACGCTATATAAAACGGCGGCGCAGCAGGAGCGCCAGCGCCAGCACCGCCAGCAGGCCGGCAGCGCTCCAGATCCAGACTTGCTTGCGGTCGGTGTGCGGATGCTGCCCGGCATGGATTTCCAGGCTGCCTTCCAGCAAGTCGCTGTCCTCCCCTGCGCTTACCGTAAACATCAGCGCATGCTTGCCCGGCTGCGTCAGCGCCTTCAGGAAACGCGGGTCGTGCACCGCGTAATCGCCATGGTCGGCATGGAACTGGGCCAGGGTTTTCATGCCCCGATACTCGACTTCCAGCCGGGCGTTCAATACCGGCCGGTTGCTGGCGTAATCGTCTATCAGCAGCGAGAGTTCGCCGTCCTGCAGGCGGCCCACCAGTTCGAATAGTTCGCTATGGGCTTCCAGCCTGGGCCCGCTATCCTGATGCAGCTGCTGGCCGGGTGCGTCCAGATGTTCGCCGTTCGGCCCGTGCGCGCCGGGGCCGGCAAAGGCGGCGCTACCGAATAAGAACAAGATTGTCATCAGATATTTCATGGCAGTACTCCTCGGGCTTGCTGTAGGCGGGATAGGGCCAGGCCCAGCGCCACGCGTTGTTGTGCTTGTGCCGCCTCGGCTTCGTGCAGCAAGGCTTGGGCGCGCAAGCGCTCGGCCAGGCCGCGTTCGCCCAGGCGAAAGGCTTGCTCTATGTGGACGCTGTGTTCACGGCCCAGGGCGCTGCGTTCGCGGGCGAATGCCAGCGCCTGTTCGGCCGCCAGCGCCTGCTGCTGCGCCAGCGCCAGTCCGGCCGCCAGCTGTCTTTCGATTTGCTCGGCGTCGGCGCGCGCCGTTTCCAGCCGGGTCAGGGCCGCCGTTTCTTGCGGGCGGTTACGGGCCGCACTGCCTAGCGGAATCTGCAGGGCCAGGCTGATGCTGCGATTGACGGCGCTGCCATCGGCTTGCTCGCGCCGTAGCGCCAGGCCCAGGGTGGGCGGCTCGCTGCGGCTGTGCCGGCTCAGCTGGAGTGCCGCTTGCGCGCTCCGTATGGCGCTGTGGGCGGCCTGCAATCCGGGGTGGAGCGCCGTTGCGGCAGCGGCGGCCGGCGCAATGGCGGCCCCGGGTTCGGCCTCGTCTTCGGGAGCCGCCAGTCCGGTCAGGGTGGCATAGCGCGACTCCGCCTCCTGCAGTCTGGCCTCGGCCAGCGTCAGACCGACCTTGGCCGCCAGCACCTCCTGCTGCGCCAGCATGCCGTCGGTGCGTGCCAGATCGCCGGCCCGCACGCGTTGCAGCACTTCGTCGGCCAGCGCGCTCAGATGGTCCAGGTGCTGCCCGGCTTCTTGCCTGGAGGCGCGCGCCGCCTGCAGCGCCCAATAGTGTTCGCGCACTTCGCCGGCCAGCGTCAGCCTGGCTTGCGCTAGCTGCGTTTCCAGTTCGTCGGCGCCGCTATGCGCCACCAGCTGGCGGGCCGCGTATTGCCCCGGTAGCCAGAGCGGGGCCGCGAGCGAGAGCTCGGTTTCGCGCGCCGCCTGCGCGCCTTGCTGCCGGCGTTGGGACAGACCCAGGGTGGGCGGCGCCGCCAGCCGGTTTTGCGCCGCCGCCTGTCCGGCTTGCATTTCGGCGCGCCGCGCCGTCAGCGTGCGGCCTTCCGGCCAGCGTTGCCAGGCCGCTTCCAGCGCCGCGCTTAAGCCGGGCGCGCCGGCGTGTGCCGGCGCGCCGGCGGCGCCCAGCAACAGGAGGCCGAACACGGCGCTCCGGTAAGACAAGAGTGAGGTAAGCATCGCTTCTCCATTTGATATTCGGACAAATGGCCGCGGGAAAACGCCGGCCGCGTCGGTAGCGACGCAGCGAGTGAGAATGGCTTGAGCCCCGGCGGTTTAGCCGGGTAAGGCAGGCGGGCGCTGCGGGCGCTCGGGGATAGGGTCGGGAAGGAATTGCTGCCAGTCCGAAAGCAGCAGTGTCAGCGGCGCGGCTGGGTTTTGCGGCAATGCGGCCGACGGCAACAGCGCCGTATGCTGGCAGGCGCAATGACCGGAAACGTGCTGGGCCGATTCATCGGAATCGTCGTAATGGCTGCTGCCGTCTGCATGGTGGTGATGCAGCTTGCCATCGGCGTGATCCTGCAGGTGGACCGCGCCGAGCGCGCTGCCGGCGGCCGGCCAGCTCGCCTGCATGGCAAAGCCATGCAAGGGCAACAGCAGCAACAGGAAGAGGCAGAGCAGGCGGCGCACGTTAGAGCTGGTCAGGGGAGAATGGGGGCATTATAACAAGTTGTAGCGCTACCCAATAGCCGGCACGCGGCACGCGCAGTGCGTGCTTGCGGTAACGGTATTTTTTAATAAAAATTACCGGCGCCTGAATGCATGGAGCAACAAAAAAATTGGATAAAATGCCCACGACTCGCTGGCTTCACGGCGCAGCAACTTCGTACTTTGCTTACCACCAGGAAAAATACCATGGCTATGGACGTAATTGACTACCAGATTTTTGGCGACGACATGCAGTTTGTTGAAATCGAACTCGATCCGCGCGAAGCGGTCGTCGGCGAGGCCGGCACCATGTTTTACATGGAAGACGAGATCCAGATGGAAACCGTGTTCGGCGACGGTTCGGCCGGACAGAGCGGCTTGCTCGGCAAATTGCTGGGCGCCGGCAAGCGTCTGGTGACCGGCGAATCGCTGTTTACCACCGTGTTCATGAACGGCGGCCGCGGCCGGCGCAAGGTGGCGTTCGGGGCCGCCTATCCGGGAAAAATCATTCCCATGCATTTAGGTGAGATGGGCGGCACTTTGCTGTGCCAGAAAGATGCTTTCCTGTGCGCCGCGAAAGGCGTTTCTCTGGGAATCGCGTTTCAGAAAAAACTCGGCGCCGGTTTCTTCGGCGGCGAAGGCTTCATCTTGCAAAAACTCGAAGGCGATGGTCTGGCCTTCATCCACGCCGGCGGCGCGATCATAGAAAAGACCTTACAGCCCGGCGAAACGCTGCGCGTCGATACCGGTTGCGTGGTGGCGTTCACCAGCCAGATCGATTTCGATATCCAGTTCGTCGGCAGCGTCAAGACTGCCTTGTTCGGCGGCGAAGGCATGTTCTTCGCCACGTTGCGCGGTCCGGGCCAGGTCTGGCTGCAGTCGCTGCCGCTGGCCCGCCTGGCGAACCGCATCGTCGGCGCCTCCAAGATCGGCGGTAGCAAGGGCGGCGAGCAAGGCTCGGTGCTGGGCGGCCTCGGCAACCTGTTTGAAGAGGAATGAGACGAAGCCGCGTTAAGGCTGTTTTGCCGCGGCGAGTATGCGGGCCAGCGCGGCATTGATGCTGCGCATGGTCGCCGGGGCGACATCCTTGCTGCAGACGATATAACGGTTCAAGCCCTTGGGCATGTCGCTCAGGCGCAATTCGACGATCTCGCGCATGTTGCCGTTCTTGCCGTGCAGGTAAGTCCAATCGTCGGTGTCGATAAACATGTAGTCGGCGCGCCTGGCCTGCACCATGCGCGCCATGACCATGGGCGCGACGGCATCGCGCTCGATGTGGTTGCGCGCTTGCCCGATCAGCGCATCGAGTTCCGGGCCGTAGGAGACGTTGTCGACCAGGCCCAGGGTCAGGCTGGGATCGGCCAACAGGCTCAGCAGCGATTTGTGTTGCGCGATTCTGGCTTGCGCGGCGATATTGAGCAGCACCGTATGCGGCGGATCGGTATGGAAGACGGCGCTGTATTGGGCGATCTTTTCCCGCTCGGCCAGATGGTACCAGCCGATAGAACAATAATTCGCGGTACCGCCCGAAAAATTGGCCCAGATGCGCTTGGCCGGTTCTTCGACAAAGCGAACCGGAACGTTCGCTTCGGCAAAGACTCGCCTGGCGCGCTCGAGCAGCAAACCCTTTTCTTCGCCGTTTTCCAGGTATTGCAGCGGCGGTTTGTTGCGCCAGGCAACGGTCAGCGGCGCCGGCGCAGCGCCGGCGATTTGGCAAGAGAGTAAAACGATCAGTAGCAGATATTTGTCCATGGCCGCTGTCAAAATCAGACTTGTTACTTTCCGGACGACGATGGGTCAAGCTTGCGCGATTTCTATCGTTACGTCCACTTCAATTGCAGAAAATTTCCTGTGAAATTCAGTTGTAAGCTTCATTTGCGCTTTGCTCCAAATTTGCTATAACGAAATAGCAGGCAGTTGCGTATACCGTCGTTGTTCCGGTTCCGGATTGGCGATGCTTGCTGTCTATCCCCTGACCGTTCGCCGGTCACCGCGATTCCGCGAATATGTGTGCGCAACTGCCTCAAGGGTACTGTTATCCAACCCAAGGAGGTCATCATGAGACGCAGACTTTATTTCATGTTGCCTGACGTTCCCAGCGCCAGGTCTATGCTGGATGAGTTATTGCTCGCACGCATAGACGAGCGGCACATGCATTTTTGTGCGAAGGAAGGCGCGCTGCCGGCCGATATGCCGGAAGCGAATTTTTTACAGAAAACCGATCTTGTCCATGGAGCGGAAATCGGTATGTTGATCGGCGGCCTTTCCGGTTTGCTGGCAGGCAGCCTGTTGCTGATCTTCCCGCCGGAAGGCATAGAGTTGCGCATGCTGGCTTTGCTGGTGTCCGGTATCGGCGGTGCCCTGTTCGGTACCTGGGCGTCCGGCATGGCGGCGGCAGCGATACCGAGTTCCCGCCTGAAACCGTTCAACGAGCGCATCGAGCGCGGTCAGGTTTTGTTGATGGTCGATGTGCCTTTCCGCCGGGTCTCTGAAATCGAGGCCATGATCGCCAAGCGCCATCCCGAAGTCAGTTTCGGCGGCGTGGAACCGCATATCCCGGCTTTCCCATAAGGCGGGACTCTCTGCAACATGCCGGCCGCTCGCGCTGCCGGCATTTTTTTATTTTGATTGCGCCGTTTTTGCATGGCAATCGGCGCGCGGCGTCTCATAGCTTAGCGTGTTTGTATATCGCCGGGAACTTGCTATAACTAAGTAAAGGGCTGCAATGCCGTAGCGTGGATTGCGGTTCCCCGGGAAGGCAGTCGCAGCTTCTGGCGCTGTTGCCTGAATCCGCAGTGCATAGGAGGCCGGTGCTTGCATCCGGCCGTTGCACGGACTGCCTGTCGTCCATGGTCAGAGTGCGGAGGAGCTTATCATGCGTTACAGACTGTATTTCATGTTGCCTGATGTCGCCAGCGCCAGAGCCATGTTGGACGAATTGTTGCTGGCCAGGATAGAAGAGCGCCGTATACGCTTCTGCGCAAAAGAGGGCAGTTTGCCTGCCGGGATGCCGGAAATTAATTCCATCCACAAAACCGACATGGTGCATGGCGTGGAAAGGGGCATTCTGGTCGGCGGCGTTTCCGGTTTAATTGCCGGCGGCTTGCTGTTTTTTTTCCCGCTCGATGTCATGTTATGGCGAGCGCTGGCGATGCTGGCCTTGGGCGTGGCCGGCGCCTTGATCGGTTCCTGGATCGACGGCAAGGCGGCGGCCACCATCCCCAATTCGCGGTTGCAGCCGTTCCGCGCCGGCATCGCCGACGGGCAGGTATTGCTGATGGTAGATGTGCCTTTCCGGCGCGTGACCGAGATCGAAGAGATGATCGCCAAACGTCATCCAGAAATACGTTGCGGCGGGATGGAACACCACATTCCGGTCTTGTCCTGATTTTTGCCAGGTAAACCCGGTGCTGTCGCCAAATCTGTTTACAATTGCTGGTTTTTAGGCAATGTTTTCATGATGACAGAAGCAGCACTGGAGTTGGTTGATCTGTGCAAAAATTTCGGCCGTCCGGCCGTCGACCACCTGAACTTGCGCGTCCGGCGCGGCGAGCTATATGCCTTGCTGGGGCCGAACGGCGCCGGTAAGACCACGACCTTGCGCATGGTGGCTGGCTTGTTGCTCCCCGATGGCGGCGCGATACGCGTACTCGGCGCCGATCTGGCCGGCGATCCCGCCGCCGCTAAGCAAAAGCTGGCGTATCTGCCGGACGATCCCATGTTGTACAACAAACTCAAGCCCTTCGAGTATCTGGAATTCGTCGCCGGCTTATGGGGCGTCGCTCCCGCCGTGGCCGAAGCGCGCGCGCGTGAATTGCTGGAATGGCTGGCTCTGGCGCAATACGCAGACGAACTGACCGAAGGTTTTTCGCGCGGCATGAGACAAAAGCTGGCGCTGGCCGGGGCCCTGATCCACGACCCGGAATTGATCATCCTCGATGAACCGCTGACCGGACTCGATGCGGCCGCGGCACGCCAGGTCAAGGATGTGTTGTTGCAACACGTGCAGCGCGGCGGCACCGTCATCCTCACCACCCATATCCTGGACGTGGCCGAACGCCTGGCCGAAAGGATAGGCATCATCCAGCACGGCAAGCTGATTGCCGAAGGCACGCTGGAAGAATTGCGCGGCCAGACCGGCGCCGGCGCGGCGACGCTGGAAGATGTGTTCCTGCAATTGACGGAGGCGGCATGATGGCGCGCCTGTTTCGCTTCAAAGTGGGCAGCGCCGCCTGGCTGCTGCGCCATGAATGCCGGCTGTTTTTTTATGACATGGGCGACGACAAGGGCGGCAAGCAACCGCAGCGCGGCATGCCTTACCCGGGCATGGCCCTGATCGCCTTCGTCCTGGCCGCGATCCATTTCGGCGTCTGGCAAGTCATGCATGGCTTGCCGCCGCTGCATGCAGAGCCGCCGGCCACGATACTGATGGGGGGCGGACTGGCGCTGGCGGTGGTGTTCAGCCTGATGCTGTCGCTGGCCCTGAACCGCAGCGTGAAAGCGCTGTTCGAGCGCGGCGACCTGGATCTGCTGTTGTCTTCGCCGATGTCTGCGCACACCATCTTCGGCGTGCGCCTGGCCGGCATCGTGTTCGGCGTGGCCCTGCTGTTTTTATTGTTCCTGACGCCGTTCGCCCACATCGGCTTGCTGCTCGGGCAGCCGCGCTGGCTGGGCGTCTATCCGGCGCTGATCGCGCTGGCCAGTCTGGCTTCGGCGCTGGCGATGTTGCTGACGCTAGTTCTGGTTCGCTGGCTGGGGTTGCGCCGCACCCGGACGGCGGCGCAGTTATTGGGCGCACTGAGCGGCGCCGCCTTATTCCTGGCGTCGCAATTGTTCGGCAATTTCGGCCATGAGTGGCGCGTACTGGCCTTCGCTTACCTGCAACCGTGGTTTCAGGAGGGCGCGCCGTTCGGCCCCACTAGCCTGGTCTGGTTGCCGGCGCGCGCCGTATTCGGCTCGCTGCCGGCCGGTCTGGTTTTGCTCGCCGCCAGCCTGGCTGCTTGCTGGCTGGTGGCGCGCTTTACCCACGATTTTTTTGTGCGCGGCGTGCAACAGGCCGGCGGCGTGAGCGGCGCCCCCATCGTCGCGGGCCGCCCGGCGGCGCTGCAATTCCGTTTCCGGGGCGGCGTCTGGCGCACTATCCTGTTCAAGGAATGGCGCCTGATCGCGCGCGATACGCAGCTGATTTCCCAGCTTGCACTGCAATTGCTGTATATGTTGCCGCTGTTTTTTGTGGTAATCAAAGGCCGGGCGATGTTGCCCGGCATGGCTGCCGGCATGAGCTTTCTGGCCGCCTCGCTGGCCGGTTCGCTGATCTGGATTATCGTGGCGGCCGAAGATGCGCCGGACTTGCTGCGGGCGGCGCCGCTCCGGCCGGCACGGATCACGCAAATCAAATTGCTGGCCGGCGTGTTGCCGGCGGCCGCCTTGATCGCGCCGGTATTGATCTGGCTGAGCCTGCACCAGACCTGGCTGGCTTTCTGCATGTCGCTGACTTGCCTGGCTGCGATGAGCAGCGCGGCCCTGATACAGCTGTGGCAAGGCAAGCCCGGCGTACGCAGCCAGTTCAATAAACGCGGACAGAGCCAGCTGAAGGCCGGCCTGATCGAAGCGCTCAGCAGTTTCAGCTGGGCCGGCACGCTGTATCTTGGTCAGCAAGGTCAAGTCTGGGGCTGGGCGACCCTGGCGACCGCCTTGGCGACGCTGGGCCTGGCGTGGCTCTTGCGCATAGAAAGCAGCTAGTGGTCTGCAATGACAGAACCGACAAAGCTGGTCTTCTCGCCCCCGGCGCGTTTGCTTGTTGTTGCCTTTGGATAACAGTGATGACGGATTTGCAAAAAAATCCTGATTTTTAGGCAAAAAACTTGCATGAGGCGGTAATTCGTACAAAAATGAAGTTTGGGTCTCCGGGCGTTTTTTTGCCTTGGGGCTAAGCTTCTCTTTTTCTGCCAGCGGAGCGTCTGCGATGATGACCGTGCCTATCGTGATTGAATTCGAAGCATCGGGTTTCGGCAAGGGTAGTTACCCGATAGAAGTGGGCTTTTCTCAAAGACACGGGGAAGGCTGGTGTACGCTGATACGGCCGGAGCAGGATTGGCAGCAATGGGATAGTCAGACCGCCGCCCTGCATCATATCCCGCGCGAAGTCTTGATAGAGCGCGGTAAATCTCCCGTGCATGTCGCCGAACATTTAAACAGCACGCTCAACGGCCACACCGTCTATACCGATGGCTGGACGCACGATTATGTGTGGATGGCGCAACTGTACGACGTTGCAGAGAAAGTGCCGAGTTTCAAACTCGCGGATTTGCGCGAAATCATTTCTCCGGAGCAAGAGCGTCTCTGGTTCGCGACCAAAGTCAAGATATTGGAAGACTTGAGCGTCACCCGGCACCGCGCCAGCAGCGACGCCCGCGTACTGCAACTGACCTGGTTGCGTACTTACGATGCGACCCGCAGCTGGCATTGAGCGTCATCAAAAACACCGATCGCTCCCGGCCTGACGCCGGGCGGGGTAACGCATGCGGCGCCAATTGCGCCCGCAGATGCTGAAAAATAACCGGAGATCCGCTTGTCGAAGAAATTTCTGCTGCGCACCCTCATCGTTTTCCTCGCCATGCTGGGCCTTAGCCTGGCGTATTTGCTGCTGGCGCCGGTGCCGGTCAATCCGGTTGCCTGGCAGGCAACGCCATTCAGCGGGTATGCGCCGCCTCATGCCAGAAATGAAAAGCTGGCGTCCTTGCGGACGATATCGATAGGCGACGAACAGGGGCCGGAACATATTGCCATAGCGCCGGACGGCAGATTGTATGTGGCGGTCGCTTCCGGTGCGATCTTGCGCATGCAGCCGGACGGCAGCCAGCGCGAAGTGTGGCTCAACAGCGGTGGGCGGGTACTCGGTTTTGCGTTCGATGCGGTTGGCAACATGATCGCCGCCGATGCCATGCGCGGCTTATTGGCGATCAGCGCGCAGCGCGAGATCAGGGTATTGGCCGACCGCGTCGGACAGACGCCGATACGCTATGCCAACGCCGTCGTCGTCGCCAGGAGCGGCAAAATCTATTTCACCGATGCGAGCCAGCGTTTCGGCGCCCGGGAATTCGGCGGTACTTTTCAGGCCAGCGTGCTGGACATCGTCGAACATTCTTCCACCGGGCGGGTGCTGGAATACGACCCGGCCAGCCGGCAAACGCGCGTGCTGGCTGGCGGCCTGTGTTTCGCCAACGGCATAGCGCTGAGCGCCGATGAGCGCGATCTGCTGGTCAGCGAGACCGGCGAATACCGGGTCTGGAAGATCGCGCTCGCGGCGCATGAGCTGAACCTGAAGCGCAAAACCGACCCGGCACTGGCACGCCTGGTACTCAAGGATTTGCCCGGCTACCCGGATAACCTGATGCGCGGCCGGGACGGCCGCGTCTGGCTCGGCCTGGCCAAGCCGCGCGGCGCGGCGCTCGACCAGATGGCGGATCAGCCGTGGCTGCGCAACCTGAGCTTGCGTTTGCCGCGCACCTTCTGGCCGGTGCCGCCGGCTTACGGGCATGTGATCGCTTTCGCTGAAAACGGTAAAATACAGGCCGACTTGCAAGACCCTTCTGGCCTCTATCCGGAAACCACAGGCGTGACCGAAACCGCCGACAGGCTGTATATACACAGCTTGCACGCCCACGGCATAGGATGGATGCCGAATAGTTTCAGCCATTAGCCGGAGCATACCCTGATGACATCCCGCGCCCTGACCGCTGTCCCCGGCAATCTCGCCGATGCCGCCCTGGCGGAGGCGATCGCCCGCATCGAACCCATCCTCGATAGCCAGCCGGCGGCCGCGATACAGCTGGCGACGGCGGCGCTGGACGACTGTCAGCGCAGCGCCCAGACGGCCAACCCGTATTTGCTGGGAAATCTGTATTGCAAACTGGGGTATTGCCGTATCGCATTGCATGATTTGATGGGGATACGCGATTTCGAAGTGGCGCTGGAATACGCGGAGCAAAGCGATGACCTGGCTTTGAAGGCCGTCGTATTTCACGGCCTGGCGCGCACCTTTATCGCGTTCGGCGACAGCCAGAGTGCGCTCGATTATTGCGAGCGGGCCTTGACGCTGGGGCTGACGCTGGACGATGAAGAACTCTTGCTGCAGATACGGCTGAGCCTGGCGGTGGTGTTTGCGCTGACCCAGCAATTCGACCGGGCGATCGCCATCAATCGCGAAGTGGTGGAAATCTGCCAGCGCATTAATGCGCTGGCCTGCCTGTCGCGGGCGCTCAACAACTGGGCCGATACGCTGGTCAGTTACTTCGAACACCTGAGCGAGAACCAGGAGCAGGCCGATGTCGGCTTGCTGGAGCAGGCGATCACTTATGCGCAGCAAGCCGTCCTGTATGCGGCGCAATGCAACTTGCCGCGCACCCAGTTGCTGGCGTTAGAGACGCTGGCGCATACGCTGGAACAGCGCGGCTGGTATAGCCTGGCGCTGGAGCAACTGGAAAACGGCTTTCTGGCTTTGTCCGGCCGCGGTTTTCCCAAGGAAGAGCTCGATATCAAAGTGCGCATAGGCGCGCTATTGCTGCGTATGGGGCAAGTCGATGCGGCCATATTTTGCCTGCAAGAGGCGCGCGATTTCGCCATGCAACTCGGTAATTATCCGCATCTGACCGACTTACTGAAAATTCTGTCGAATGCCTATGAGGCGGCCACCGATTTTGCCGCTGCCCTGCAGGCGTACAAGGAATTTCATCAAGTGAGCCTGAAGGCGCGCGACCAGAGGGCGCAGATCAGCGCCCAGATTTTTGCCGCCAAGATGGATCTGGAGCACGCCCAGCGCGAAGCGCAGGTGCACAAATCGCGCGTCAACCAGCTGGAAGATTTCAACCGCAGCTTGCGCGTGCAGGTGCATGAAGACAGCCTGACCGGCTTGCCGAATCGCCGCGCGCTGGAAGCGCATATGCAACAGCATCTGGGTTCGACCCGGACCGAGATGAGCTTCGTGATGGCGGACGTGGATTTTTTTAAACACGTCAACGACAGGTTTTCCCACATGATAGGCGATCAGGTATTGCGCATCATCGGCAAGCTGATGCGCGCCAGCCTGCGCTCCGGCGACATGGCCGCGCGCATAGGCGGCGAAGAGTTTGCGCTGGCGATCAACCGCACCCGCGAACGGAAATCGCTGGAAGTCTGCGAACGTCTGCGCAAAAAAATAGAGACATATAATTGGAATTCCATCGCCCCGGATCTGCGTATCACCATGAGTTTCGGCGTGAGCGGCATCCGTGGCGGCGACGACCTGAGCAGCGTGATGCAGCGTGCCGACAATGCACTATATCGCGCCAAGAAAAATGGCCGCAATCGCATAGAAAGAAACTGAGCGGTATGACTGGTGCTGTCGATTACGATGTATTGGTGGTGGGCGGCGGCATCAACGGCGCCGGCATCGCCCGCGATGCGGCCGGGCGCGGTCTGAAAGTCTTGCTATGTGAAAAGGACGATCTCGCCGCGCATACCTCTTCCGCCTCCACCAAGCTGATCCACGGCGGACTGCGCTATCTCGAATATTACGAATTCGCGCTGGTCCGGAAAGCCCTGATCGAGCGCGAAGTCTTGCTGCGTGCGGCGCCGCATATCATCCGTCCGCTGCGTTTCATCATGCCGTATGAGCACGGCCGGCGGCCGGCGTGGCTGATACGCGCCGGCCTGTTCCTGTACGATCATCTGGCGAAGAGGGAATTGCTACCGGGCACCGAGAGCATCGCTTTGCGGCGCCATGCGAGCGGCGTGCCGCTGCGGCCGGAATTCCGGCGCGCTTTTGCCTATTCGGACGGCTGGGTCGACGACGCCAGGCTGGTGGTCTTGAATGCGATGGATGCGGCGCAGCGCGGCGCCGCCATACTGACCCGCACTCGCTGTATCTCGGCGCGGCGCGAAGGCGCGCACTGGCTGGCGGAATTGCAGACGGCCGATGGTTCGCGCCAGAAGCTGCGGGCGCATTGCGTGGTGAATGCCGCCGGCCCTTGGGCGGTGCAGGTCTTGCAGCAAGTGCTGCAACAGCCGGCGACCCGGGACTTGCGTCTGATCAAGGGCAGCCACATCGTGGTCAGGCGCTTGTTCGAGCATCCCTATGCCTATATTTTTCAGCACGCCGATGGCCGTATCGTGTTTGCCATTCCGTATGAAGCCGAATTTACCCTGATCGGTACCACCGATCTCGATTATAGCGGCGATCTCGATCGGGTCGGCATCAGCGCGGATGAAGTGGCGTATCTGTGCGAGCTGGCCGGGCAGTATTTTGCCCGCCCGATCACGCCGGCCGACGTGGTCTGGTCGTATGCCGGGGTCAGGCCGCTGGTGGAAGAAATGCATGCGGGCCAGACCGGCAAAGCGGCGGCGCTGACGCGCGATTATCGGCTGCAACTCGATAGCGCCGGCGCCGCTTTGCTGAACGTATTCGGCGGCAAGATAACCACTTACCGCAAACTGGCGGAGGAAGCGCTGGATATGCTCGCCCCGCTGCTGGTGAATTGCGGCCCGGCCTGGAGCGCTTCAGCCTGCTTGCCCGGCGGCGACTTGTACGGCACCGGGCCGGACAATCGCGCGGTGCGTGAATTCCCGCAATTTGTGCAACAACTGCAACAGCGCTATGCCTGGCTGCCGCCGACGCTGGTCGCGCGCTATGCCCATGCCTATGGCACCCGCATCCATGTCTTGCTGGCGCAGCGGCAATCGGTGGCCGAGATGGGAGAAATGCTGGCGCCCGGCCTGTATGCGGCCGAAGTCAGCTACCTGATGCAGCACGAATGGGCGCGCACTGCCGACGATGTGCTGTGGCGCCGTTCCCGCCTCGGCCTGCATGTGCCGGCCGGCACCGCAGAGCGGCTCGATGCCTGGATGACCCGCCGCTGACAGCACTAAACGCATTCCGCCTGTCCGGCGCTTTTGCAGTTCAGTACCGCGAAAATGCGACTTATCGCAAGCCGCTAGCCTTGCCTCGCTCGCATACTTACCCTATTCCTGAGGTTTCCCAGTTGCGTATGAGCCAGCACGCCTGAAGCAATTTCCTCGTATTTCTACCCTCAATAAAGCAAGGAGAACAACATGAAAAACATCATCCGCACCGGGACCGGCATGCTGGCCTTAGCGCTGGTTTTGAGCGGCGCCCCGGTCGCCTTCATGCCCGCCCATGCGGCCGGCGCCGCGCCGCCGCAGAGCGCGGCCGGCAGCGAAAGCCGGGCGATAGCCGCCGGCGTCGTCAACGTCATCATGAACGGGCCGATAGACTTGCGGCTCAGGCAGTCCGCCACGCCGGAATTGCTGGTCAAGGGCGACCCCAAGCTGGTGGCCCGCATCACTACGCGGGTAGACGGTAATACCCTGTATGTCGGCACGCGCGGCATCTTCATCGCCATCGGCGCACAGCAAGCATCGCGCATAGAACTCAGTCTGCCGAATCTAGAAAAATTGCAGATGCAGGGCAGCGGCGACGCCAATCTTATCGGCTTGCGCGGGCAGCGTATCGAACTGGTGCTGCGCGGCTCGGGCGACCTGGTGTTTGACGGCGATTACCAGCAAGTGCAGGCCAGCCTCAGCGGCAGCGGCGATTTGCGCATGAGCCTGGGAAATGCCGAAAACGTCGAACTGAGCATGCTAGGCGCCGGCAATGCCAGCATCAAAGGACAAGCGCGGGCCCTGAGAGCAAAAATCGACGGTACCGGCGACCTTGACAGTACGGCACTGAAAGCACAGCAAGTCAGCCTGAGTTCCATGGGGGCTTCCGACGCCAAAATCTTCGCGTCCCAGGAAGTCAAAATCAAATTGATGGGCAGCGGCGATGCGCAAGTTTACGGCAATCCGGCCAGACGCAATGTCGAGCGCATCGGTTCCGGCGACATACGCTGGGAGTAAGCCAGATTTCCGCCTGAAAGCCGATATTTCCAAGCGGAAAGCGCGTCTATTGTTGTCGTGTTGCCTCGTGGAATGAAATTTTCCACAGGAAAAATTTGCTTGTGGAAAATTTTCTCTTTTCCTTGCGTTGATTGGCGCTATAAAATTTGATGGTAGTCGCCTGGTGCTGAAACTCTATTTACATGCCACATTTTTCTGCAATAATCGTTACTCAAGTGTAAAAATTGTTTCATTGATGTTCCGCAATGTCTGCGTTTCGCGACGCCGGCCCGCCTCCAACCTGACCGACCGAGTATCATGACTGCTATGCTAAGTAAGTGCTTGACCGTATTGTTTGTTGCGTTCAGTTTTATCGGCGGCGCCATCGCTCAGGAAAACCCGATGCAATTCCTGAGTCGCGCCAATGCCAAGGTGGCGCGCGCCGCCTCGCTTAAAAACCGTTGGGAAGGTCCGGTAGAAGGACCCAGGCTGCAAAAGAAAAAGAAGATCGTGTTTATCGCGGCCGACATGAGCGATGCCGGGATTGCCAGCGTTTTTAACGGCATGCGCGAAGCGAGCAGCGGCGCCGGCTGGGAAACCCTGTTCATCGATTGCCGCGGCCGTTGCAACCAGGGCGCGGCGATCGTCAGCCAGGCGCTCGACATGAAGCCGGACGGCATCGTCTTAGCCGGGGTGGACGCCACCAGCCAGGCCAAGGGCCTGGCGGCGGCGGCCAAGGCCAGGGTGCCGGTCGTCGGCTGGCATGCCTCGGTCAAGAGCGGCGCCACCGATGGCTTGTTCACCAATATCACCACCAACCCGAAAGAAGTCGCGCAAGTCGCCGCCTTGTACAGCGTGGTGGAATCAAACAATAAAGCCGGCATCGTGGTGTTCACCGATTCCTCGAATCCCTATCTGTTGGCCAAGTCGAGCGCCATGGTCGAGGTCATCAAACAATGCGAAGGCTGCCATCTGCTGAGCGTGGAAGACGTGCCGCTGGCCGATGCGCATCTGAAGATGAAGAACGTGGTCGACAATCTGGTCAAGCGTTACGGCAGTAAGTGGACGCATGCGATCGGCGTCAACGACTTTTATTTCGACTTGCTGGAAGCGTCTGCTATCGCCCCGCTGATCGCCAATAACAAGCTGGTCGGGATATCCGCCGGCGACGGCTCGAGCACCGCTTACAAGCGCATACGCGCGAACGGCCTGCAAACCGGAACCGTCCCCGAGCCGCTGGCCATGCATGCCTGGCAGGTGGTGGATGAAATGAACCGCGCTTTTTCTGGGGCCCAGCCTAGCGGTTATGTCACCGCGGTCCATCTGGTGACGGCGCAAAACATCGCTTACGACGGCGGCCAAAAGAATAGCTTCGATCCGGGCAACGATTATCGCGGCCATTATCAGCAAAGCTGGGCGAAATGAACGCCGGCGGCGAACGATAGAAAAAGGGTCGCTATTCAGCCGGAGATGAAAATCCTTAGCCGCAGAGGCGCAGAGGAGTCAAAAAGCTTTTCTCTGCGTCCTCTGCGCCACCGCGGTTAGCGTTTTTGTGCTATAGCCGGCGATGCATACAGAATGGGTGAACAGTTACGGAAAAGGCAGCGCGGGCTGCCTTTTTTATGCCTGCCGCTTCAGGGACGCAGCAGCGACGTTCCCAGCCCCTGCAAGGGGCCGAGCGGGCTGCGCTCTTGTTCCTGTTGTTCTATATTGGGTTTGCCGCTCCACAGCTTGTACACGACCAGATCGTTTTGCAGGATGATCAGGGCGTTGAATTGCCAGCCGTAAACCTGGACCTTGCGCTCGAAGTTCAGGAAGTCCGACCAGAAGCCGCCATAGCGGTTGCGCTCCAGATGTTTTTCCTCGATTTCCATGGCATAGCAATGCGTATGGCTGGCTAGGCAGAGTTGCAGCTCAGGCGGCAAGATGCGCAGGTCGATTCCGGCCGTCGTGCCTAGCCGCCGCCCGAGGTCGACATGATTGAGCAAAGTGATGTTGGGGGTGGTGTCCGGGATCAGCCCCAGTTGCTGCAAATCTTTCAAGGTGGTGACGCCGGTCTTGATGTCGGCAAATGTCTGTTGCGCCTGTTGGTAGCTGGCCCAGGGACGGCGGTCTTCTTGCCGGCCGCTAGGCAACAGGGCGCTGCAGCCGGAGAGCCAGCAGCACAGCAACAGGGAACTGAGCGGGCGCGATGTCATGAAGACTAGCGAGAAAAAGCGGATATTTTCATTGTAGAAGCTTTACGCGTCTTAGTTGGATATTTGTGTCGGCGCGGCAAGAATGCTATTCCGGACGGTGGACGGCGTATCATGGCGTCCCGGCGCAGCAAGCCAGGCATAGCCGCCGCAGGTTTTATCGCTGCGGCAACCGACCCTTTTTTAAGCAAAAGCATGCAAACAGATTTGACGAAACAGCAGACGCCGGCCGGCCGGCGCGTGGCCGTGATAGGCGGCGGCCCGGCCGGCTTGATGGCGGCCGAAACGCTGGCCGCGCAAGGCCTGACTGTCGATTTGTACGACGCCATGCCCAGTGCAGGCCGCAAGTTTTTGCTGGCCGGCAAGGGCGGCATGAATCTGACCCATTCCGAAGAATTTGCCTGTTTCATGCAGCGTTACGGCAGCCGCCGGCAAGCGCTGGAACCGGCGATACGCGCCTTCGACGCCGCCGCATTGCGCGCCTGGGCACTGGGCCTGGGGGTGGAAACCTTTGTCGGCAGCTCGGGCCGGGTGTTTCCGGTCGATATGAAGGCCGCGCCCTTGCTGCGCACCTGGCTGCAGCGCTTGCGCAGCCAGGGCGTGCGCTTTCACATGCGGCATCGCTGGCTGGGCTGGCAGGAAGACGGCGAGGGTTTGCGCTTCGCCACGCCCGACGGTGAACGGCTGATAACGGCCGATGCCGCACTGCTGGCGCTCGGCGGCGGCAGCTGGGCGCGGCTCGGTTCGGACGGCGCCTGGGTCGCACCGCTGCAGCGGCGCGGCGTGGAAGTGGCGCGCTTGCAGCCGGCCAATTGTGGCTTCGACCTCGGCTGGTCCGACTACTTCAGGGAAAAATTTGCCGGTCAGCCGGTCCTGACCGTGGCGGCGCGCGTGGCCGGCGACGCTGCAGCGATGCGCCAGGGGCAATTCGTGATCACGGCAGGCGGGGTGGAAGGCAGCCTGATCTATGCCTTGTCGTCCGCCTTGCGCGAGCGCATCAACAGCGCGGGGCAGGCGTTGTTGCAGCTCGATCTGTCGCCGGACAAGAGCGCGGAACGGGTCGCCGCCGACGTCGCGCATCCGCGCGGCTCGCGCTCGCTGTCCAGCCATTTGCATAGCCGGCTGGGGCTCGATAGCTTGAAAATCGCCTTGCTGCACGAATGCCTGGACCAGCAAATCTTGCAGCAGCCGCAACAACTGGCGGCGGCCATCAAAGCCTTGCCGCTGACCTTGCGCGCCGCGCGGCCGCTCGACGAAGCGATCAGCAGCGCCGGCGGCGTGCGCTTTGAGGCGCTCGACGATCACTTGATGATCCGGCACTTGCCCGGCGTATTTTGCGCCGGCGAAATGCTCGATTGGGAAGCGCCGACCGGCGGCTACCTGCTGAGCGCCTGCTTCGCCACCGGCAAGGCTGCCGCGCTCGGGATCTTGTCCTGGCTGCGAGCGGCAAATAGCTGAATTACTTCAGGGAAATTGCTACAATCCTGTTTTTTTACAAAGGGCTGAGCGCAACGACTGGCGCTACCGCCGGTTACTGTTTTCCTTAGTATGAGTGATCTCCGTTCTTACCCGCGCGCCAATGTCAACTGGCGCGCCGCCGTGCTGGTGGCGCCCGGCCGTATCGTCCCCGCTAAAATCCTGAATTTTTCAGGCAACGGCATACAGCTGCAATGCAGCGTCGCCCTGAAAGAAAAGCAGATTTACCAGATGATGATGGAAGTGCCGCAACAGCGCGACGCGTCGCAACGCACCCAGGTCGTGTGCCGGGCCGATTGCCTGTACACCATACTGAGCGGCAGCGAATACCGCGCCGGCATGAAATATTTCGACGTGCCCTACGAGCATGAAGGCTTGCTGGCCAGCTGGGGCGGGCGCACGGTCGCCGCCGCCTGAGCGGCTGTCCTTGCCAGCGCGGCCGGCTAGCCTGTGTTATAAATTGCGATGACCAAATTCATTTTGCCGCCATGCCTGACGCCCACCCTCTCCCCGAAACCGCCCAACGTGTGGCGCAATTGCTGGCCGCGCTCGGCCACGACCAGCGCATCGTGATGCTGCCGGCCAGCGGCAAGACTTCGGCCGAAGCCGCCGCCGGCCTCGGCTGCAGCGTCGCCGAAATCGCCAAATCCATCGTATTCCGCCGCCTGCACGACGATGCGGCCGTGATGGTGGTCGCCAGCGGCGCGAATCGCGTCGACGAAGCCAAGGTCGCCGCGCTGGTCGGCGCGCTCGGCAAGGCCGACGCCAGATTCGTCAAGGAAAAAATCGGCTACGCGATAGGCGGGGTCTGCCCTATCGGCCATCTGGAAAAAACCGTGATGCTGATCGATCGCGATCTGCTGCAATACGAAGGCGTATGGGCCGCCGCCGGCCATCCGAATGCGGTGTTCCGGCTCAGCCCGGCGCAACTGATAGCCATGACCGGCGCGCCGCTGGCCGACGTGGCGCTCGGCGCACGAGTAGCATGAGTATCCTATTCGAATTCGACCCGGCGCATTTCAAGGCTGAATCCGGCGCCGTGGTGCCTTCGCCCTGCGTCAACGTCTGCCGCATGGATGAGGCGAACGGCTGGTGCAGCGGTTGTTACCGCAGCATAGACGAGATCATTTGCTGGAGTAAAGTCGGCAATCAGGAGAAATTGCATATCTGGCATAAAATCCATCAACGCCTGTTGCCTTGAATATACTCCCCTACAGTATATTTTTTCACGCCTTATTTTGTGCTGGCGCTAGCTTAGTTTTACCGGATACTGGTAGTAAATCTTTGTTTTTACGAAACAGGAGCCTGACATGAAGCAGCTCGACTGGTATTCCGATTTCATTTCTCCGTTCGCCTACCTGCAAAGCGAATGGCTGGAATTGCCGGAGCAAGCCGCGTGAACTTGCCGGCCTGCATGCAGGTATTCGAGCGCGGCTGGCTGTCGTCCAACAACATCCTGTTCATAGCCGAGCAGCAAACCGCGCTGGTCGATAGCGGCTACCTGAGCCATGCACCGCAAACGCTGGCGCTGCTGCAGCAAGCGCTGGCCGGGCGGCCGCTCGATTTGTTACTGAATACCCACTTACATTCCGACCATTGCGGCGGCAACGCCTTGTTGCAACAGACTTACGCTTGCCGCACCCTGATCCCGCAGGCCGACGCCGCAGCGGTGGCGGCCTGGGACCAGGCCCGCCTGCCTTACGAAGCCACCGGCCAGCAATGCGCGCGCTTTGGTTTCGACGCCGTCATCGCGCCCGGCGACCGTCTGCAGCTGGGCGGACTCGAGTGGCAAGTGCTGGGCGCACCGGGCCACGATCCGCATTCGATTATCCTGTATTGCCCGCAAGAAGCCATCCTGATTTCGGCCGACGCCTTGTGGGAACACGGCTTCGGCGTGATTTTCCCGGAGCTGGAAGGCGAATCGGGCTTTGCCGAACAAGCGGCCGTGCTGCAAACCATCAGCGAACTGGCGCCGCGGCTGGTGATCCCCGGCCACGGCGCCCCGTTCAGCGACGTGCCAGGCGCGCTGCAACGCGCCGAGAGCCGCCTGGCTTATCTGGCGGCCGAACCGAAACGCAATGCGCGCAACGCCCTGAAAGTGATGCTGGCCTTCCTGCTGCTGGAACGCCGCCAGATCGCCCTGAGCACGGTGGTCGGACAGCTAGGCGACAAGCGCCTGATGCGCGCCGCCGCACAGCAACTGGACATGCCGCCGGAGCTGCTGATGAGCGAGCTGGCCGCCGAACTGGTACGCGCCGGCGCCGCCCGGCTGGAAGGCGATTTGTTGATAAACGGACGCTAGGGCTGCCTTATTTCAAGTTGTAATGCGCATCCGCAAACGAGTGCAGCGGCGCCAGGTCGGCGAATTGGGTGGCGCGGCCCTGCTGCTTGGCCATGAAGGCTTCCATCAGATTGCTGCTTTGCCAGATGCCGGCTTGCAACCAGCCCATCTGCTGCAGTGCGTCCTGGGTGGAATGATCGCGCGCATAATGGATCGCCTGCTTGCTGCCCCAGATCGCCACCGGCGGCTTTTCGGCGATCTCGGTCGCCATCTGCAAAGCCGCGTCCAGCATTGCTTCCTGCGTCTCGAGCACTTCATTAACCAGCCCCACCGCCAATGCGCGCGCGGCCGGCAGGCGGCGCCCGGTGTAAGCCATTTCGTGCACTATGCCTTCCGGGATCAGCTTGGGCAGGCGTTGCAGGGTGCCGAGGTCGGCCGTCATGCCGATATTGATTTCCTGGATGCAGAAAAAGGCGTCCGCCGACGCCAGCCGGATATCGGCCGCGCAGATCATGTCGACCCCGCCGCCGATGCAGCCGCCGTGGATGGCGGCGATCACCGGCAGCCGCAATTGCTCGATCAGGTTGAACGACCGGTGCATCTCTTGCAGCAGCAACGCGATATTCGCGCGGCCGCTGGCGTGGCTGTCGTCGAGCGTGATGGCGCCGCCGGCGAACACGTCGAGCGCCATGCCGGCCGTGAAATGCTTACCGGTCGAGGAAATCACCAGCACCCGCGCCGAGGCTTCGTGCTGCAGGCGCTGCAGGATGTTCACCAGTTCGCGGAAAAACACCGGCTGCATGGTGTTCATGCTGTCCGGCCGGTTAAAGCGCAGATGGGCGATCTTGTTGCTGATGCTGAAGTCGAAACATTGGTAGTTCATGGCAACTCCTGGGGCTGTCTTAAGGAAAACTCTGGCAGGGCTTCCAGGTCGCTGAGGGAAGTCGTGCGCTTTGGAATTCATCATACCGGACTTGCCTAAAGATAAAAATGTCATTCGTCAAAGACAAGCAATTGAATTGCTATCTGCCTTGCCGGCTTGGCGTAAATAAAATCTGTGCAGTCGCTTGCTTGCCAATTCGGCGCTATGCTTAGCGGGATGGCGCGCGTTCTGATTTGAGCATGCAGTATCTTAACCTTTAAGGAGACCAGAGCATGAGCACTACCCCGCATTTCCCCAAAGCCCTGCAAAACCTCGCGCTGCCGGTGATAGGCTCGCCGCTGTTCATCGCCAGCGGTCCGAAACTGGTGGCGGCGCAGTGCAAGGCCGGCATCGTCGGCTCTTTCCCGGCGCTGAATGCGCGCCCGGCCGAATTGCTCGATACCTGGCTGACCGAGTTGCAAGCCGAGCTGGCGGCGTACCAAGCCGCGCATCCGGACGCCAGGGTCGGCCCGATCGCGGTGAACCAGATCGTGCACCAGTCCAACGACAGGCTGGCGCAAGATGTGGCGGTGTGCGTCAGGCACCGGGTGCCCATCATCATTTCTTCGTTGCGCGCGCCGCCCAAGGAAATGCTGGATGCGATCCACAGCTACGGCGGCATCGTGCTGCACGATGTGATTTCTATCCGCCACGCGCAAAAGGCCTTAGCGGCGGGCGTGGACGGCTTGATCCTGGTGGCAGCCGGGGCCGGTGGCCATGCCGGCGCGTTGTCGCCGTTTGCGCTGGTGGGTGAGGTGCGTAAGTTCTTTCAAGGGCCGATCGCCTTGTCCGGCTCGATTGCGACCGGCGACGCGATCCTGGCGGCGCAAGCCATGGGTGCCGATTTCGCCTACATCGGTTCGCGCTGGCTGGCCACGCCGGAAGCGAACGTGGACGACGCCTATCGTCAGGCCATCCTGGAATCGACCGCGGCCGACATCGTGTACACCAATCTGTTCACCGGCGTGCATGGCAATTACCTGAAGAAATCCATCATGCTGGCCGGGCTCGATCCGGAAAACCTGCCGATTGCCGACAAGAGCAAGATGAATTTCGGCGGCGGCAGCGGCGCCAAGGCCTGGCGCGACATCTGGGGCGCCGGCCAGGGCGTGGGCCTGATGCACGATGCGCCGACGGTGGCTGAAGTGGTGGCGCGCCTGGCGACGGAATATGCGGCGGCGCGCGCCAGATTGCTGGCGCCCTGAGTAGAAATTGCCGCAGGGATTCAAGTTTGGCGCGGGATTTGCCGTAACCGGTACATCCCACGCTCACACTGACCGATTATGCGCCGCTATCTCGCCTTGCTCTGTTCCCTGCTGATGCTCGCATCGGCCCAGGCTAACGAGCCTGCCTCCTCCAAGCCTATCAAGCCGGCCAGCGCCGAAAGCGCGGCGCCCGCCAAGGAAGAGCGCAAATCCAGCGTCAGGGAAGCGAAAGAGGCTGCCAAGGAAGCCGCCGCCAAGGCCAAAGACGCGCTGGCCGCCGATGAGCTGGCCGCCAAGATCGCCGAAAGGCTGGCCGTGATACGCAAGGATAAGGACGAGGCCGCCGCCCGCCTGGGGCCGCGCCCGGTGGTGCGCAGCCCGTACGCGCCGTCGCTCAAAAAAGCCGAAAGCAATAAAACCAGGGTCGAGGCTGCCGAACACACTGGGCTGGCTAGCAACAATCACGGCGAAGTGCACTGGAGCTACCAGGGCGAAGGCGGCCCGCTCAACTGGGCCAAGCTGAATCCGGCCAACGCCAAGTGCGACAGCGGCGAGCGGCAATCGCCGATCGACATCCGCGACGGCATCCGCGTCGATCTCGAACCTATCGCCTTCGATTACAAGCCGTCGCGCTTCAATGTGATCGACAACGGCCACACGATCCAGGTCAATATCGGCGCCGGCAATTACATCTCGGTGCTCGGCCATAATTACGAATTGGTGCAATTCCATTTCCATAAACCGTCGGAAGAGCGCGTCAACGGCAAGAGCTTCGAGATGGTGGCGCACCTGGTGCACAAGGATGCCGACGGCAGGCTGGCCGTGGTGGCGGTGCTGCTGGAGCGCGGAAAGGCGCACAGCCTGGTGCAGGCGGTCTGGAACAACCTGCCGCTGGAAAAAAACGAAGCGGTGCAGCCGCTGACGGCGCTGGACATGAACCAGATTTTGCCGGTCAAGCGCGATTACTACACTTACATGGGCTCGCTGACCACGCCGCCGTGCAGCGAAGGCGTGCTGTGGCTGGTGATGAAAGAGCCGGTGGAGATTTCCGCCGATCAACTGGCCATCTTCAGTCGCCTGTATCCGATGAATGCCCGCCCCCTGCAAAAAATTTCCGGCCGCCTGATCAAGGAATCAAACTAGTTTCCATATACTCCCCCCTATTTAAGAGAAAATGGCCCTGTCGTCCGTGTAAATAAAGGGTCTGAAAATATACTGGGGGTGAGTATTTTTCAGGTCATCGAATAGCGTTTTTCAGCTGCCGCCGCGCCGATACGCATCAAACTCCGCTCTGCCCGGCTTAATTCGACTATATTTAGAGATATGCTCACTGAAATGCCGGCAGCGGCCGGTCCTCGCTTCAGACGCGGCAAAACTAACCGGGAGAGCGACATGCTAGTCTATGAACATACGCGTAGCGGCGGGCAGCGTTTGACCTATACCATCCTGTACGAACAGGGCGAGTATATTATCCAGCGCGACGGCCTGGTGAAGAAATCGGTGGGGGACGGCATCATCGTCAGCATCACTCCGCACGAGGCGACGCCCGAGCTGATGCTGCGCATGGCGATCGCCGATATCGAAATCTTGGCCGGGATGGAAGAGTAGTGGCGCTCTTGCTTCGCATATAGGCGCCGCTGGGCCGGGAGAGTGCAATGCCTTACGAGATGATGCGCGAATATGAAGTCGAGTACGCCAGCGCGCGCCTGCCCGACAGCGAACACTGGGCCGCCATGCTGACCATCTACGGCCCGTCGCGCAACCCCATGCACAGAAACTGCGTGTTCCCGATGCAGCGCGTGGCGCTCGATGCGGTGCTGACCAGCGCCGCGCAAGCCGAGGCCGAAGCGCGCAAGGTGGCGCAGCAGATGATAGCGCAGGGCAGGCAACACGACCTCGGCGGCTGAAGCCGGCTGCGCCGACCGCGCGGCAAGCGGATCGCGCCTGTCGATGAAAATGTCCGATTTTTATCTGAAAAATAAAAAATGCGCCTGAAAGAATTTATCCTTGCATTTTTTCTGATGGCCGCCAGCGTCTCCGCCCGCGCCGATTATCAGACCGGCTTGCAAGCGTTTCGGCGCGAAGATTTCGGCGCCGCATTGGCGGAATGGACGCGCTGCGCGTTATACGGCGACGTGCAAGCGAGCCTTGCCGTCGGCGACATGTATTTTGAGGGCGTCGGTGCCAGGCAAAACCGTAAGCAGGCGGCGGAGTGGTACCGCAAGGCGGGGCTGCAGGGATCGGCCCCGGCGCAAATAAAACTGGCCGATATGTATAGAGAAGGCATCGGCGTCCCGCTCGACGAACAGCTGTCCATGGAATGGTATCGCCGCGCGGCGCAGCTGGGGGCGGCGGTGGCGCAATATCGCCTGGGGCTGATTTATTACGATGGCGCGGGTGCGCCGCAGTCGTATACGGGGGCCTGGTCGTGGTTGCACCAGGCCGCCTTGCAAGGACATGCGGACGCGCAATACCGGCTCGGTATCATGTACAAAAACGGGCAAGGCGTCGCGCGCGATTTTACCCAGTCGGCCGAGTGGCAGAGTAAGGCGGCCGTGCAAGGGCATGGCGAGGCGCAGCTGGCATTGGCGGCGCTGTTAAAAAGCGGCAATGGCCGGCCGCGCGACGACGAACAGGCCGCGTACTGGTTGCAAAAAGCGGCACAGCAATGCAATGCCGCCGCCCAGTATCAGCTGGCAACGCTGTATCGGAACGGTGCCGGGCTGGCGCAGAATTATGCCAGTGCGCTGAGCTGGTACCGCAAAGCCGCCGACCAGGGCCATGCGCACGCCCAGCTGGCGTTGGCCGCGATGTACGGCGCCGGGCAGGGCGTAAAGCCGGACAGCATGGAAGAATTGCGGTGGACGCTGATCGCCGAAAAAAACGGCGCCAGGACGCCGGGAAAAAAATTACGCGCACTGAAAAAATTGAAGCCGGAAACGAGCATAGCCTTGCAAGCGCGCGTGAAACAGTGGACCCGGCCGTATACGCAGTGCGCGCCCTGGTCATGAACCGTTATTGATGCGCCGCGATGCATGCCGCGCATGGCCGCGAGCGCGAAAAAAAACGGCGAGCCCGCCGGCGCGCTTATTTGTAGACGCCGCAGCCTATGATGGTGTCGTTATCGAGCTTTTCTATATAAGTCGATTTTTGCTCAAGCGCCTTGGTGACAGGATGCGGCCATTTGTAATCGACCCAGCCCCTGCCTTTTTTATGGGCGACCTCGTAGAAATCCTTGACGAACATCTTGCCGTCGGCGTCCTTCATATCCATCAAAATTTTGCCTATCAGCTTAGGATTCGCGCCGTGCGCCAGCGCCTTGCCGTTCATGTCGAATACGAATAAATAAAGATCGCGGTCGATAAACTGGCCCTTGGTATCGCTGATGGCGGCATAGGCCGCTTCCGTGCCGTTGGCCTTGATGAAGGCGACACCCTTTTTAACCAGGGCCACCGCTTCCTCGGCACTGCCCTTATCGCTGGCCGCGCTTGCCGGAGCGGTGGACAACAGACTTGCAAGCGCAAGCAATACAGTAAAAAAATAGCGTTTCATAGTCACCTCATTATTTGAAAAAAAGGGTCGTGCCGCGGTTCATCTTAGCCCTTGCCCCGGCCAATAGCAATCGGCGGCGCAGCGGATAACTCAGTCGTATTTTCTGAGGTCGTCGATGACTTTGCCGTCGTTCGCCAGGCTGCCGGCCGCCACAAATACGGCGTCGCCGCGCAGCTTGGTGACGTCGCGCAGGCTGTGGACGATGGCGGCGCGCAGCGCCTGATCCGGGCTGTCGCTTTCGCAGTGCAGGGTCATGGCGTCGTTTGCCATCTCGCCGCTGACTATCAGCCTGGCCTTGCGTATCTCGGGATGGCGTTTGACGACTTCCGCCACTTGCGAAGGATGGACGAACATGCCCTTGACCTTGGTGGTCTGGTCGGCGCGCCCCATCCAGCCCTTGATGCGGGTATTGCTGCGGCCGCAGGGCGAGATGCCGGGCAGGGTGGCCGACAGGTCGCCGGTGCCGAAACGCAGCAGCGGGTAATCGCGATTGAAGGAGCTGATCACGACTTCGCCGACTTCGCCTTCGGCCACCAGATCGCCGGTGCCGGGCCGCACGATTTCCAGGATCAGGTCTTCGTCGAGCACCATGCCCGGGTTGAGCTGGGCGTCGCTCATGGTTTCATAGGCGATATTGCCGATATCGGCCGAGGCGTACAACTGCAATACCCGCGGTACGCCGTGCTCTTGCAACCATTTGCGCAAGGCCGGCGGCAAGGCTTCGGCGCCGACCACGGCCGTTTGCACGCTGGAGATATCGGCGCCCATTTCCAGCGCCTTTTCTATGATGATTTTCAAAAAGCTGGGCGTGCCTATATAGGCATCGGGGCGCAATTCCGCCATCGCCTGCACCTGCATCTCGGTCTGGCCTATGCCGGCCGGCAGCACGACGCAACCTAATTTGGCGGCCGCGCCCTCCACCATGAAGGCGGCCGGCGTGAAATGGTAGCTGAAGCAATTCTGGATCAACTGCCCGGCGCGCAAGCCGGCCGCATGCAGCGGGCGGGCGAAGCGCCACCAATCCTGACCGCGCCCCTCAGGATCGAAGATAGGTCCGGGCGACATGAAGATGCGCTGCAGCTGATGCGCCGGCGTGTTGTTCAGGCCGCCGAAAGGCAGACTGGCGGACTGTAAATCTTTGAGATCGGATTTGCGTGTCACCGGCAATTGCGCCAGGGCGGCGCGGCTGCGGATGTCGGCCGCGTTCACGCCGGCCAGGATGGCGGACCAGCCGGACGCCGTTTGCGCCTGCGCCACCAGTTGCGGCAGGCGCGTCATCAAGGCTAGTTCGCGGCTGAGCGGATCGCGCGTTTCGAGGGCATCCAGGTAGTCAGTCATGGCTTAACTCTCTTTGCAGTTTTTTAGTCAGTCTGGCAAACACCAGTTCATACGAGCGGCGCAACAGCGCTTGCGCTTCCGCATCGTCCAGCGCGCCGGCGTCGTTGACCTGGACCCATTTGCAGCGCGCCATATACGGCGCCGGGACGATGCCGGGCCGGTCGGTCAGTTCCAGGAAGCGCCCGTCTTCCACTTTGAAGCTGAAGCGCTGGCTGTCCTCCTGGTTGGCGCCGGTCACCGCGAACATCTTGGCGCCGACCGAATACACCAGCACATTGCCCCATTTGATGTCGGCGCTCGCGCCGGGCAGGCCGGCGCAAAATTCTCTGGCGAGCATGAAATCCATGGTCTTGGTTTCCTGGCCGGGATCAAGCCAGCCAGCGCTTGCGGCGGCGGTAGAACTTCATATCGCGGAAACTCTTGCGGCCGGCGCCGGACACGCCCAGATAGAACTCCTTGACGTCTTCATTGCTGCTGAGGTCCTTGGCGTCGCCTTCCATCACGACCCGGCCGTTTTCCAGGATGTAGCCGAAATCGGCATAGCGCAGCGCGATATTGGTGTTTTGCTCGGCCAGCAGGAAAGACACGTTTTCCAGCTGGTTCAGGCTCTTGACGATTTCAAAAATTTCTTCCACCAGTTGCGGCGCAATCCCCATCGAGGGTTCGTCCAGCAAGATCATCGATGGTTTGGCCATCAGCGCGCGTCCGATCGCGCACATCTGCTGTTCGCCGCCCGAGGTATAGCCGGCTTGCGATGCGCGCCGTTCGCGCAGGCGCGGGAAATAGTGATACACCTTTTCCAGCGCCTCTTTCAATTCGCTGCGGCTCAGCTTGCGCGTGTAGGCGCCGGTCAGCAGGTTTTCTTCCACGGTCAGGTGGCCGAAGCAGTGGCGGCCTTCCATCACTTGCGACAAGCCGCGCTTCACCAGCTCGTTCGGGGTCAGGTGATCGACGCGCTGGCCCTGAAAGCAAATGTCGCCCTTGGTGATGTCGCCGCGCTCGTTTTTCAGCAGGGTGGAAATGGCTTTCAGCGTGGTCGATTTGCCGGCCCCGTTGGCGCCCAGCAAGGCCACGATCTTGCCCTGCGGGACTTGCAGCGAAATCCCTTTCAGCACCAGGATCACGTGATCGTAAATGACTTCGATATTGTTGACGCTCAGGTAAGCTGGATGGATCGCCGCGGCGTCGGGTGTGAGGGTGTGGATGCTCATGTGGACTCTTGCTGTGGGTTAGCTAGGGTGCGGCTGGCAGGGGCACTATCGCCCCTGCCGTGCTGGCTTACTTCATGCAGGCCGGCGTGATTTTTTTCTCGGCCGCATACTTGTTGGACGACTCTTCCAGCATGGCGCGCGTCAGCGCCTTGTCGCCGGTCACCCAGTTAGGCGTGATGGCTTTCCACTTGTCGCCAGTCCACTGCTGCACCTTGACCGCGCCCGAGCCTTCGTGGTCTTCGCACGAGGTTTTCACCGGCGGGAACATGCCGAGCGCGCCCAGGGCTTTCTGGCGCGCCTCATCCACGTTCAGGTTTTCGAAGCCCCAGCGTATCTGTTCCGAACTCATGTGCTTGCCCTTGCCGAATTTTTCCTGGGCTTTCAGGATCGCTTCGGTCCACAGGATGGCGGCGGTCATGCCGCGCATGTGATATACGGAACCGATGCGCGCCTTGTCGCTCAGGTTGCCCTTGCCGGCCGCGTACACCTTGCTGCGGATTTCATCGAGCACAGGATAATTGCCGGGCGTGTTGAAAGTCATGGTGGTGTAACCCTTGGCGGCGTCGCCGGCCGGAATCACATCCTCTTCCGAGCCGGCCCACCATACGCCCAGCATCTTGTCGCGCGAAAAGCCGTTGCGCTGCGCGGTCTTGATCGCGACCGGATTCATCACGCCCCAGCCCCACAGGATCACGTAATCGGGATTGGCCTGGCGGATTTGCAGCCACTGCGATTGTTGTTCATTGCCGGGATGCGCGACCGGGATCTTGATCAGTTCAAAGCCATACTGTTTGGCCTGCGCTTCCAGCACCGGTATCGGCTCTTTACCGAAGGCGGAATCGTGGTACAGGTGCACGATTTTCTTGCCTTTCAGTTTGTCCAGCCCGCCGGCTTTGTCGCCCAGATATTTGATCATGGCGGCAGCCTGATTCCAGTAGCTGGTAATCAGCGGGAATACATACGGAAACACCTTGCCGTTGGCGGCGTCGGAGCGGCCGTAGCCGAGCGTGGTCATAGGAATTTTATCGTCGCCGACGCGGTCGAGGATGCCGTAAGCGATGCCGGTCGAGAGCGGCTCGATCAGCGAAGCGCCGCCGTTGCTTTTCTTTAAGCGCTCGTAACATTCGACGCCGCGCGAGGCGTTGTATTCGGTCTCGCATTCTTCCCAGCTGATCTTGACGCCGTTCAGTCCGCCTTTGGCGTTGACCAAGTTGAAGTAATCGATGGCGCCGCCGTAGAAGCCGGAACCGCCTGCGGCATAGGGGCCGACCCGGTAAGAGAGGATAGGGATGAATTGTTCGTCCGCCTGGGCCAGACCGAGCGCGCCCAGCAATGCCGTTCCCAGCAATAGTGATTTCATCAGTTTCATGTTGTCTCCTGTCGTTAGTATTGATTACCCGGCGCCGTCTGCAAGGAAGGCGGCGCCTTTGTTATGAACTGCAATTTCTACCTCAATGCGGGAATGGCCACAGCCGCAATTTCTCCTTGGCGATCTGCCACAGACGCGCCAGTCCGTGCGGCTCCACGATCAGGAAAAAAATGATCAGGGCGCCGAACACCATCAATTCCAGATTTGATGCGACATTGGTCGGCAGCGACAAACCGTGCGCGATCAGGTTCAGCAAGATGGGCAGCAAGATGATGAAGGCCGAGCCGAGGAAAGAACCGAGGATGGAACCGACCCCGCCGATGATGATCATGAACAGGATGCGGAAAGACAGATCGAGGTTGTAGGCTTCCGGCTCCACCGTGCCGAGGTAGGCGTAGGCATATAATGCGCCGGCGATGCCGCAGTAGAACGAGGACACCGCGAACGCCAGCAGCTTGGTGCGCATAGGACGGAAGCCTATGACTTCGGCCGCTACGTCCATGTCGCGCACCGCCATCCAGGAACGGCCGACGTTAGAGCGCACCATGTTCTTGGCCAGCAAGGCCAGCACGCAGACGATGCTGAGCGTCAGCAGATATTTTTTGAGCGGCGTGTTGAAACTGATGCCGAAGATCACCATCTCTTGCGCCGTGATCACGCCGGAAGAACTGTAATTGGTGAACCACTGTATCTTGGTCAGGCACCACACCACGAAGAACTGGGTGGCCAGCGTGGCCGCCGCCAGATAAAAGCCGCGTATGCGCAGCGAAGGCAGGCCGAAAGCGATGCCGACCATGGCCGCCGCCAAGCCGCCCAGCACGAAGGCCAGCAAGACCGGGATGCCGGGTATGCGCAACACAAAGTTGTAAGAGGCAAACGCGCCGACCGCCATGAACGCGGCCGAACCCAGCGACAGTTGCCCGGCGTAGCCGGTCAGGATATTCAAGCCGAGCGCCGCCAGCGAGAAAATCAGGAAGGGAATCAGGATCGCCGAAAACGCATACGGCGAGGCCACGAAAGGCACCAGCAGAAAAGCCGCCAGCAACACCAGCGCAATCGCGATGCGGTCCTGGCGTATAGGGAAAATCTGGTTGTCAGCCTGGTAGCTGGTTTTAAACTGACCTGCTTCACGGTAGAACATGGTTTGCCTCTAAGTTGTTTCTACGTTGTTGTCTGCTTCAAATCGCAAATTTTGGCTCGCGATATGGATCTGCCAAAAGACGTTTAATGTTCCCTCCACCTTTAAGGGGGAGGGTTAGGGAGGGGGTAAAAACGTCGATCAACCATATCGATATTTTTAACCGTTCGACCCCCATCCTAACCTTCCCCCTGCCCGGGGGAAGGAACGTTCACTGCAAGTTAAATAGTTACGTTAAATCCGCCGGATAATTTTTTCGCCGAACAAACCCTCCGGCCGCACCAGCAGGAACAGCAGCGCCAGGATGTAAGGGAACCAGCCTTCGATGCCGCCGCCGACCAGCGGGCCGATATACACTTCCGCCAGCTTTTCCGAAGCGCCTATGATCAGGCCGCCGACGATGGCGCCGGGGACCGAAGTGAAGCCGCCCAGGATCAGCACCGGCAAGGCTTTCAGCGCCACGAAGGTCAGTGCGAACTGCACCCCGTTACGCGCGCCCCACAGCAAACCGGCCACCAGCGCCACGAAGCCGGCCACGGCCCAGACTATGCCCCAGATCTGCTGTAGCGGAATCCCGACCGCCAGCGCGGCCTGATGATCGTCGGCCACGGCGCGCAGGGCGCGGCCTATCTTGGTCTTGGAAAACAGCAGCGCCAGCCCGGTTACCAACAGAGCGCAGATCAGCGCCGCGATCACATCGAATTGCGAAACGATGATGTTGAATTTTTCCATCAGCCATTCTATCGGCACGTCTTCTATCGGCAGGGCCAGCCGGTGCGGTTGCGAACCCCACAGTAATTGCGCCAGGCCTTCGATGAAAAACGTCAGGCCTATGGTTGCCATGAACAGGGTGATCTCGGGCTGGTTCACCAGCGGGCGCAACACGATGCGTTCGATTGCCAGCCCGAGCACCACCATCACCGCCATGGTCAGCGGGATCGCCAGCCACAGCGAGAGGCCGAATTCCTCGCTCAGGCCGACGCAAGTCAGCGCCGCAAAAAACACCATCGCACCCTGGGCGAAATTAAACACGCCGGAAGCCTTGTAGATCAGCACGAAACCGAGCGCGACCAGCGCATACATGACGCCGGATAGCAAGCCGCCGATCAGCACTTCAAAGAAAAACGACATGCCCATTTCTCAATCTCCTATTTTGGAAGTGCGCGGAGCCTCGCCCTGGTAGGGGCGAGTCGTTCCGTCGGCGGGCGGCTTGCCGCCCGAAACCCCGGCTTCACCGCCGAGATAGGCATTGATGACTTCCTGATTCGCCAGCACCTCGGCCGGCGTGCCATCCCCGATTTTTTTGCCGTAATCGAGCACCACCACCCTATCCGAGATATCCATCACCACCCCCATGTCGTGTTCGATCAGCACGATGGTGGCGCCGAGCTGGTCGTTCACGTCGAGGATGAAGCGGCTCATGTCTTGCTTTTCTTCCACGTTCATGCCGGCCATCGGTTCGTCCAGCAACAGGATTTCCGGCTCGGCCGCCAGCGCGCGACCCAGCTCGACGCGTTTTTGTAAGCCATACGAGAGGCGCCCGACCGGCACCTTGCGGATATGCTGGATTTCCAGGAAGTCGATGATCTCTTCCACCTTTTCCCGGTGCGCGATTTCTTCCTTTTGCGCCGGGCCCCAGTACAAGGCTTGCAGCAGGAAGTTGCTGTGCATTTTCAGGTTGCGCCCGGTCATGATGTTGTCCAGCACGCTCATGCCCTTGAACAGCGCGATGTTCTGGAAGGTGCGCGCGATCCCGCTCCTGGCGGCGGCGTAAGTGTTCATGCCTCTGCGGTGTTGGCCGCGATAAGTGATCTCGCCTTGCTGCGGGCGGTACACGCCATTGATCACGTTCAGCATCGAACTCTTGCCGGCGCCGTTCGGGCCTATGATGGCGCGGATTTCATGCTCCTTCACATTGAAGGAAATATTGGTCAGCGCCTTGACGCCGCCGAAGGCCAGCGAAATGCCCTGCAAATCCAAAATCACTTCACCGATTTTTCTATGGTCTGCCATTGCTGATTTCCTCAGGCTGCCTGCCGCTGGGCAGCGTAGGTTTTGACGTCGCTGATATGCAGATCGGCGCTGACCTTGCCCTGGCGGCCGTCTTCAAACTTGACCAGGGTTTCGATGTATTGCGAACGCTTGCCGGAATACAGCGCGTCGATCAGCACTGCATATTTCTCGGCGATGAAACGGCGCCGGACTTTGCGGGTGCGGGTCAGTTCGTCGTCGTCCGGATCGAGTTCCTTATGCAGCACCAGGAAGCGGTGGATTTGCGTGCCGGCCATCAGCGCTTCGCCGGCCAGGTCGGCGTTGACTTTTTCCACGCAAGAGGTGATCAATTGATAAGTCTCGGCCTTGGCCGCCAGATCGGTGTAACCGGAATAGGCGATGCCGCGCCGTTCGGCCCAGTTGCCGACCGCTTCCATGTCGATGTTGATAAAGGCGCACACGGTGTCGCGCTCATGGCCGAAAGCCACCGCTTCCTTGATGAAGGGGAAGAACTTCAACTTGTTTTCGATATAGTTCGGTGCAAAGATATCGCCGTTGCTGAGTTTGCCGACGTCGGCCGCGCGGTCGATGATCTTCAGATGGCCTTCCTGATCGAAGATGCCGGCGTCGCCGGTGTGGAAATAGCCTTGTTCGTCCATCACTTCGGCGGTGGCGTCCGGGCGCTTGTAATAGCCGCTCAGCATGGCGGTCGATCTGACCAGCACTTCGCCGTTGTCGGCTAGCCTGACTTCCACGCCCGGCGCGGCCTGGCCTACGCTGTCGAACTTGATGTGGCCGTCCGGCTGCAGGCAGACATAGGCGCAGGTTTCTGTGGCGCCGTACAACTGTTTCAGGTTCACGCCGATAGAACGGTAGAAGCGGAACAGGTCGGGCCCGATCGCCGCGCCGGCGGTGTAGGCGACCCGCACGCGCGACAGACCCAGCACGTTTTTCAGCGGGCCGTAGATCAGCAGGTCGCCCAGCGCGTAACTGAGCCGGTCCGGCAGCGCGACCGGCTTGCCGTCGAGGATATCGGCGCCGACCCGGCGCGCGACTTCCATATAATGCTCGAACAATTTGCGCTTGATCAGGCCGGCGTCTTCCATCCGTATCATGACCGTGGTCAGCATGTTTTCAAACACGCGCGGCGGGGCGAAATAATAGGTGGGGCCGACTTCGCGCAGGCAGATCGTCACGCTGTCGCCGGATTCCGGGCAATTCACGGTAAACCCGGCCACCAGCGCCTGCGCATACGAGAACAGATGATCGCCGACCCAGGCCATGGGCAGATACGACAGGATGTCTTCCTGATCGCTGAGCTGGTCGAAAGCTACGCCGCCGCGCGCCGCCGCCATGAAAGAGCGGTGCGACTGACACACGCCTTTCGGCTTGCCGGTGGTGCCCGAGGTGTACAGCATCACGGCGATGTCATCGGCCTGGCCCAGCGCCACTTGCTGCATGAAAAATTCCGGATGCGCCAGATCGTAAGCGCGCCCGAGTTCCTGCAGCTTGAGATAGGAAGTCAGTTCCGGCTGGTCATAATGGCGCATGCCGCGTTCGTCGTCGTAAGCGATGTGGCGGATGCCGGCGTAGTGTTGTTTGATTTCGAGCAGCTTGTCGACTTGTTCCTGGTCTTCCACCACGGCGAACGCGATCTCGGCGTTTTCCAGCACGTAGGCCATATCGGCCGCCGGCGCATCCTGATACAGCGGCACGGCGATTCCGCCCAGGCATTGCGCGGCCGCCATGGCCCAGTACAGGCGCGGGCGGTTGTCGCCGATGATCGCCAGATTCATGCCGCGTTGGAAGCCTTGCGCCGCCAGGCCGCAAGCCAGTGCGCGCACTTCCTGATTGACCTGTCGCCAGTTCCAGGTTTGCCAGATGCCGAGATCCTTTTCGCGGAAAGCCGGATGCTGTGGCCGGGTTTGCGCATGCTGCAGCAGTAAGCGCGGGAAGGTCGTGTTCTCTGTATTTGTGTTCGTCATGGTCTCCACCAAAACTTGTTTTGTACTGCATATTTTCTTGCGAGTTTCCGCACCGACCCTTACGCCACGCTTACCCGGCTGGATTCGTGCAGAAACATTGCGGAGCGCGCTTTGATGTGGCGCGACGATGCATGGACTTAAATCAAACCACGGTGATACCCGTAGTGCACCGGCTCGCTTACAATGTCTCCGTAATTCTCGGACTTCCGCAAAACCGCCCCGGCGGTGTTATGGCTACTAATCGACCTATTCATACTGCCTGCTTCGCCCTGCCTTGCCGGGACATTTTTGCGTAAGTCCGCTTTATGTTGATTGGATGGTAGACAGTTCACCACAGGACTGCTGTCATCCGGCTGACAATCTCACGGAATCGGCCAACTATCGGTGCTGCGTTGCACAAATATGATAAAAGAAAACAGCGATACCAAAGACCGTCTGGCGCGCACCATGTGGGCGCGCATGCTGGCGCCCGAGCATCTGCGCCGGGTCGAGGCCGAGGTGACTGAGCGCTTCATTCCGGCCGGCGCTTACGTCTGCCGCAAGGGCGATGCGATCGAGCATTGGATGGGCGTGATCGACGGTTTCCTGAAGATGAGCAGCATCTCGCCCGAAGGCAAGACGGTCACTTTCAGTTGCATGTTGGCCGGCGGCTGGTTTGGCGAAGGCTCGCTGCTGAAGACCGAGCTCAGGCGCTACGATGTGGTGGCCTTGCGCGATACGCGCGTGGCTTACATGCCGCGCAACACATTTAACTGGCTGCTCGACAACAGCATTCCTTTCAATCGCTTCTTGCTGCAGCAACTGAACGAGCGGCTCGGCCTGTTCATCTCGCTGGTCGAATACGACCGCATGCTTGATCCTGATACGCGCGTGGCGCGCTGTCTGGCCGCCATGTTCAACCCTTATCTGAACCCCGCCTGCAGCATGCAGCTGCAGATTTCGCAGGAAGAGATCGGCTATATCTCCAGCGTCTCGCGGCAGAGGGCGAACCAGGCCCTGCAATTACTGGAAAAGAAAAAGCTGCTGACGGTCGATTACGGCGGCATCACGATATTGAATCTGGAAGGTTTGCGCCGTTTTCCCGAAGAGCTCCCCGCATGAAAACCCTGAACATCATCGGCGCCGGCAAGGTCGGCCAGGTATTCGGCCGCGTCTTCTGGCAGCAGCAGGCGCTGCTGCCGGCGCAAATCCTGAACCGCACGCAGGCCAGCGCGCGACGGGCGGCCGCCTTCATCGGCGTCGGGCAGGCGGTCGCGTCCATGGCGGACTTGCAGCGCGCCGATGTATACATGCTGGCTGTGCCGGACGACCAGATCGGCTCGACCTGTGCGGCATTGGCAGAGCGCGGCGTGCTGGATGTGGCCAGCATCGTGTTTCATTGCAGCGGCGCCAAAGCCTCGACCGCCTTGCAGGCGGCGGCGGCGTGCGGCGCGGCGGTCGCCAGCCTGCATCCGGTGCGCAGCTTTGCCGATGCCGCGCAGGCGGCGCAGCAATTCGCCGGCACCATCTGCAGCGTGGAAGGCGATGCGCGCGCCCTGGAATTGCTGATACCTGCATTGCAGGCGGTGGCGGCTCAGGCGGTGCAGATCAGCGCCGACAGCAAATTGCTGTATCACGCCGGTTCCGTGTTTGCCTGCAATTACCTGGTGACCCTGATGGAAACGGCGCTGCGCGCTTATCAGGCGGCCGGCATCCCGGCCGATCTGGCGCAAGCGATGGCCGCGCCGCTGGCCCGCCAGACGCTGGAAAACGTGTTTGCGCTCGGCACTGCGGCGGCCCTGACCGGCCCGATCGCGCGCGGCGACCTGGCCACGGTGAACGCGCAACAGCAGGCGGTGGCTGCCTGGGATGGTCAGGCGGGCGACTTGTATCAGGCTTTCATCGCGCCGACCGTGGCGCTGGCGGCGCGCAAATAAACCGGGGGCTGGCGAAAGTTGCACCGCTAAGAAAGCGGTGCGCGCGGTAGCCGTCGCGCCGCCGGAGTGGTTCTGGGTCAGGCTTACTCGGAAAAATACACGCTGTTGCGGCCGTTATCCTTGGCTTGATACAGCGCCAGATCGGCGCGTTCGAACACGCTGTCTTCGCTTTCCTGGTCGCGGCATTGCGCCACGCCCATGCTGACGGTAATCGCCAGCCGGGTTCTGGTCAAGTCGGTGGTGCGCGAAAAATCGTTGTTGGCGATGGTGTTGCGCAGGTTTTCGGCGATGGCGGTGGCTTTTTCCAGCGCACAGTTTTTCAACAGGATCAAGAATTCTTCGCCGCCCCAGCGGCAGATGACATCGCTTTCGCGCAGCGAACGTTTGGCGATCATGGCGATTTCCTTCAATACATGGTCGCCGACCAGATGGCCGTGTTTGTCATTTACTTTCTTGAAAAAGTCTATGTCCAGCAATACCGCGCACATGGGCTGGCGCGAGCGTTCGCCGTCCAGCAGCGCTTGCTGGTAAACGAAATCGAAGGCCTGACGGTTCAGTAGCGTGGTCAGGGCATCAGTGGAAGCCGATTTTTCCAGCCGGCCCTGGTAGCGTCGCACAGTCAACAACAGGATCAGCGATACGACCAGAGTGATGCCGGCGCTGATGGCCATATTCAGCCAGAACACATTTTGCAAGGGCTTGATGTCCTTGTTCATTTCCTGTTCCACCAGCAGATGCCATCCCAGTTCCGGAATGAAGCGCGAGTTGAGCAGGATGGTGTCGTTGTCGGTCTGGTATTCCAGATGCAGCGATTCGCTCTTGCGGCTGGCCAGGATTTGCGGTGCCAGGCTGCCGATGCCGCGGATGTCGCTCAGCTTGTTGCGGATTTTTTTCATATTGTTGCCGGCCAGGGCGATATTGCCCTGCTGGTCGACAAAATAAATATTCCGGTGAAAGCGCGACTGATAATTATCTATCAGGTGCTTCATGGTATCGAGCGTCAAGCCTATGCCGGTCACGCCGATGAATTTCCCGCTGTAATCGAATATGCGGTAATTGATGAAGATCGTCATGCTGTCGCGATTTGCCATGTCGATATCGACATTGGTTTCATAGGCGCTCTTTAACTGACGCACGCGATAGTACCATTGGTCGCGCGCTTCGTTTTCCTGCACGGTTTTCAGTACGCCGTCGGCGTAATAGTATTGACGCGTCTGTTCCGACACCAGAAAGCTGGAAATGGCATTGTTCTTTTGCTTGATTTCTTTCAGGTACTTGGTGATTTGCGCAGGATCTTGCTCGCCGTTGATGATCCAGTCGCGTAAGAAAGTGTCGTGCGCCATCTGCGAAGAAACGAAGACCGTGCGCAAGATGTCTTTCTGGATTTCGGAATAGACGTTGTCGCCGGTGATCGGCAGGGTTTGCTCGGAGAGCCCCTGTTGTATCGCATCGCGCGAAACGATATAGGCGGCGACCGAGGTGAACACAAAACCGGCAATCAGGATCAGGGAAAGCCAGACCAGCAGACCGTATTTCTTAAACAAGTTTTGCATGGGTCAGTGACGGAATAGGGGGTGAGTTTGCGGCAAGATCATACTATAAACCCTGGCGTTTCCCCGGCAAATTAGGGTAGAAAAGTGTTGGTTTGTGGAAATTATGAGCAAAAAAAATACCGCGCGCGGCGGTATTTTTTTTCGGCAGGGATGCTCAGCCGGTTACGGGCGCGGCGTCAGCGAAACATGCAGGCGCAGGCGCGAACCGGGATCGTACGGCATCACGGTAGTATAAGTACGGTTGTGGTATTCGTAGGTGACCGCATAGCCATTGGTGCGGGTTTCCCAGTTGTCGATATTGCGGCATTGACGCACCGGATGGCTCTCATAGACCGGCTGGCTATTGTTATTGCCGTTGTTTTCGATGCGGTCGCCGACGATGGCGCCGGTCAGCGCACCGGCCGCGGCGGCGGCGATGCGGCCATTACCGCCGCCGACCTGCGCGCCCAGCAAACCGCCGGCGATGCCGCCGATAATCGAGCCGCCGGCGCTGCGTTCGGACGGATGCTGCTGATAATGGCGCTGGCCGGTTTCGTATTCGTTGCGGCATTCCTGGCGCGGCACGTTGACTTGTTCTAACTGCGGTGTGACATTGGTTACACGGGCATAATCTTCAAAATCGGCGGCGTGTGCGGTGGGCAGGATGGCTGCCAAGCCTAACAGGGATGCTGTAATGGAAAGTTTTTTAATGAAAATGGTCATATCGCACCTCTTGTCTTATAGTCTGCATTTAACGCTTAGCCTATGCAAAAAGACGACAGAATAAATGTAAGAGTCTGTTTCAGGTATTTTTTCCTTGCATATTTTTTAATCGCCCATATTTATCGTGTTTTATCTGCAAGGAAAACAGATGACTTTACTATGGACTTCCTGGATAACGATTGCCGCACTGGCCATGTATTTCTGGACCGCTTACGCGGTGGCGAAGGCGCGCATGCGTTGCCAGGTGAGGGCGCCTTTCGTGGATGGTCCGCCCGAATTCCTGCGCGCCTTGCGGGTGCAGGGCAACACTGTCGAGCAATTGATCTTTTTCCTGCCCGCCTTGTGGCTGTGTGCCTTCTGGTCCGGCGACCGGCTGGCGGCAGCTGGCGGTGCGGTCTGGGTGCTGGGGCGCATCTGGTATGCGCTGGCGTATTATCGCGCCGCTGAAAAGCGCGGCCCCGGCTTTACGATTTCTCTGCTGGCCGCTGTCGCGCTGTTGCTGGGCGCGATAGCCGGCATGAGCATGCGCTGATATTGATGAAAAATTCTATGCATACTGCTAACAAACTCACCGCCCCGGTCTGGGCTTCTTATTTCTTCGCCATGCTGGCGCTCTGGATAGTGCTGAAGGCGGGCTTGCTGGTCGCCTTATTTTCCGGCTTGCTGGTATATTCGCTGATCCATTTGCTGGCGCCGACGATAGCCGCCAGATTCAGCAATCGTCAGCCGCGCATGATCGCGGTCGCGCTGTTGTCTACCGTATTGATCGTGGCGCTGACGCTGGCGCTGTGGGGGGCGCATGCTTTCTTGCGCAGCGATACCGGCAACTTGCATACCTTGCTGCAAAAGCTGGCCGACATTATCGACGCTTCACGCAGCCAGGTGCCGGATTGGGTGAGTACTAACTTGCCGGAAGATGTCGCTGCCTTGCAGGAGATGATCGCCCACTGGTTGCGCGAACATGCCGGCGAAGCGAAATCGCTGGTGCCGGAAGCGGGCCACCTGATCGTGCACCTGCTGCTGGGTTTGATCATAGGCAGCATGATCGCCTTGCGTGACGCCAGCGGCGACAGTAATCACAAGCCGTTTGCGGCCGCCCTGCATCAGCGGGTGGCGAATCTCAGCCAGATGTTCCATAAGATCGTGTTCGCCCAGGTCAGGATTTCCTTGATCAACACCGTGCTGACGGCGATATATCTGGTGCTGGTGCTGCCGCTGGCAGGCGTGCACCTGCCGCTGACCAAGAGCATGATAGCGATCACCTTCCTGGCCGGCCTGATTCCCGTGGTCGGCAATATCATTTCCAATACGGTGATCGTGATCGTGGCATTGTCGCATTCGCTGCATGTGGCGGCGGCTTCGCTGGCGTTCATGGTGGTGATCCACAAGATGGAATATTTCCTGAATGCCCGCATCATCGGCACCCAGATCAATGCGCGCGCCTGGGAATTGTTGATCACGATGCTGGTGATGGAAACCCTGTTCGGCTTGCCCGGCGTGGTGGCGGCGCCGGTATTTTATGCGTATGGCAAGAAAGAGTTGAGCGACCGAGGCATGGTCTGATTGCTGTCATAATCCGCTCACCCTTATTAATTTCTTTTGCAGGCTAAGCATGATTCTTGAACTCGCCGATATCCGCATCCAGCCCGGCAAACAGGCTGAATTCGACCTCGCCATCCAGCGCGGCCTGAAAGAAGTGATCGCCCATGCCCGCGGCTTTCGCGGCTACCGAGTCAATCACGGCATAGAGTCGCCGGAACGCTATGTGTTGATGATATTTTGGGATACGTTGGAAAATCACACCGTGGATTTCCGCGAGTCGCCGGCTTTTTTGCAATGGCGCTCTATCGTCGGCCCGTTTTTTGCGGCGCCGCCGGTGGTCGAGCATTTCAATTTACTGGACAAGTCGGCGGGAGCGCCGGACGGCGTTACGCCATAGCGTCTTGATAATCGGGATTTCGTCCCAAGCTAACAGAGCCTAAAGCCGGCACGCTGGCTGTCGATTCCAGCTAGAATCGCAGTTGGCACGGCGCATTTCAGCTCATCAAAAAAGGTCAATATGGTTCCGCACCTCGTCACCGCCCTGAACGGGCCTTTGCTCGATCTCGAAAAAAAAATACTGGAAGCGACACCCGCAATAGAACGCTGGTTCCGTCTCGAATGGCAGGAACACACCCCGCCGTTTTACTGTTCGGTCGATTTGCGCAATGCCGGTTTCAAGCTGGCCCCGGTCGACACCAACCTGTTCCCCGGCGGCTTCAATAATCTGTCGCCGGAAATGCTGCCGCTGGCGGTGCAGGCTGCGATGGCGGCCATAGAGAAATACTGCCCGGACGCCAAGAACCTGCTGCTGATCCCGGAGCGCCATACCCGCAACACTTTCTATCTGCAAAACATTGCGCGCCAGATGCAGATTTTCCGCCAGACCGGCCTCAATGTGCGCCTCGGTACGCTGGCGGAAGACATCACCGAACCGACCGCTATCGAGTTACCGGACGGCAGCCAGCTGGTGCTCGAGCCGCTCGAGCGCTCGGCCAACGGCCGCCGCCTGGGCCTGAAGAATTTCGATCCCTGCACCATTTTGCTGAACAACGATCTCTCGGCCGGCATCCCGCCGATACTGGAAAATATCCACGAACAAACCCTGCTGCCGCCGCTGCATGCGGGCTGGGCCGTGCGCCGCAAGACCAATCACTTCGCGGCTTACGACGAGGTGGTGAAGAAATTTGCCAAGCTGGTGGACATTGACCCGTGGATGCTGAACCCGTATTTCGCCAAGTGCAGCGGCATCAATTTCCATGAGCGCATAGGCGAAGACGCGCTGGCCGCCACGGTGGATAGCGTGCTGGCCAAAATTCGCAAGAAATACAAGGAATACGGCATCAAGGAAAAGCCTTTCGTGATCGTGAAAGCCGATGCCGGCACTTACGGCATGGGCATCATGACGGTGCGCGACTCCAGCGAAGTGCGCGACCTGAACCGCAAGCAGCGCAACAAGATGTCGGTCGTCAAGGAAGGTCTGGAAGTCAGCGACGTGATCGTGCAGGAAGGCGTGCACACCTTCGAGCAGATCGACGAATCGGTGGCCGAGCCGGTGGTGTACATGATGGATCGCTATGTGATCGGCGGCTTCTACCGCGTGCATGAAGACCGCGGCGTCGATGAAAACCTGAACGCGCCCGGCATGCATTTCGTGCCGCTGGCGTTCGCCCAGCAACACGCGGTGCCCGACATGCACGCCAAGCCGGGCACGGCCGCGCCGAACCGCTTCTACATGTACGGCGTGGTGGCGCGCCTGGCCTTGCTGGCCGCTTCGCTGGAGCTGGAGAAGACCGATCCGAACCCCGAAGTCTACTAAAAACACTGGTCCACGAAAGACACGAAAAGCACGAACAAAAACTAATACCTTAGCTTCGTCATTCCCGCGCAGGCGGGAATCCACGTTAATCAGACACTCAAATGGATTCCCGCCTACGCGGGAATGACGATATAAAGCTGTTTTTTTTTCGTGCTTTTCGTGACTTCGTGGACAATGATTTTTCAAAATAATAGTGGGCCAAATGCCCATCTCGCCAGATACCGCCATGAAAATCGCCTTCCTGACCGATCCGCTGTCCCAGTTTAAAACCTACAAGGATACGACTTACGCCATGATGCGGGAGGCCGCGCGGCGCGGCTATGCGCTGTATGCGTTCGGCCCGGAACAGCTGGCGCTGGAAGGCGGCAAGGTCGTCGCCAGCGGGCGCAGGTTGACGCTGACCGGCGACGGCGACGACTGGTATCGCCTGGACCCGGCACAAACCATGCCGCTCGGCGATTTCGACGCGGTCTTGCAGCGCAAGGACCCGCCGTTCGACATGGAATATATCTATGCGACCTATCTGCTGGAACTGGCCGAGCGGCAGGGCGCACGCGTCTACAACAAGCCGGCGGCGATCCGTAACCACAACGAAAAACTCAGCATCGCCCAGTTCAGCCAGTTTACCGCGCCGACGCTGGTGACGCGCGATGGCGCGCGCCTGCGCGATTTTCACCGGCAACAGCGCGACATCATACTCAAGCCGTTGGACGGCATGGGCGGCGCCGGCGTATTCCGGATCCGCGAAGACGGCATGAACCTCGGTTCTGTGATTGAAACCTTAACGGCCAACGGCAGTCGAACTATCATGGCGCAGCGTTATATTCCAGAGATCGTGGAGGGCGATAAGCGCATTCTGTTGATCGGCGGCAAGGTGGTGCCGTTCGCGCTGGCGCGCATCCCGCAAGCGGGCGAAGTGCGCGGCAATCTGGCGGCCGGTGGCGTCGGCGTGGCGCAGGAATTGTCGGCGCGCGACCTGGAAATCGCGCAGACTCTGGCGCCCGAGCTTTATCAAAGAGGCTTGTTACTGGTAGGATTAGATGTGATCGGCAATTATTTGACGGAGGTTAACGTCACCAGCCCGACCTGCTTCCAGGAAATCACCAACCAGAAGGGGTTTAATGTGGCCGGGATGATGATAGACGCGCTGGAATCCGCCCTTTCCGGTAATTGATACTCCCTCCTAGTATGTTAATTTGCCCTTGTAAATCAGGCGGGAGTGGCGATGTTTTTCTGCATACTCCCTAGGAATAGTGAATTATGGTAGGCATACTCTTGATGACGCACGCACCGCTGGGCTCTGCATTCTTGCAGGCGGCGACGCATGTGTTTCGCGGCATGCCGGAACGCATGGAGGCGATAGATGTGGTCGCCGACCAGAATATTGACGAAGTGAACTGTCTTGCGCGGGCTGCGGTACTGCGCCTGAACGACGGTTCCGGTGTATTGATCCTGACCGACGTGATGGGCGGCACGCCTTCGAATTGCTGCCGCCAGCTGGGTGAGCCGGATCAGGTCGCGATCGTGGCCGGGATCAGCTTGCCGATGTTGCTGCGCGCCATTACCTATCGTAACGACACGCTCGATGTGGTGGTCGAGATGGCGCTGGCAGGCGGCCAGAACGGCGCGTTGCGCCTCGACGACCGGGTGCGTCTGGCGCCCTGAATATAGTGATTTGGAAAGGAAAGCATGATCCAGCAGGAAATTGAAATCGTAAATAAACTCGGTTTGCACGCCAGGGCATCGGCAAAATTCACGCAACTGGCCAGCAAGTTCAAGAGCGAAGTCTGGCTGGCCCGCAACGGTCGCCGCGTGAACGGCAAATCCATCATGGGTGTGATGATGCTGGCGGCAGGCAAGGGCAGCAAGCTCAATCTGGAAACAGAAGGCGCGGATGAGCAGGAATGTTTTGATGCAATCCTGACTTTAATCAATGACAAATTCGGCGAAGGCGAGTAATACCATGGATTTCCCCGGCCCGGGGGGCGGACATGAGACTCAGAGCTTGAGTACAGCGGCGGCGCGCAGAGACAATTGAGCGCGCCGTGGCGGAACGACACTTTCAGGGGGATTAGGCATGGCCTCTTTCACATTACAAGGCATCCCCGTATCGCGCGGCATCGCCATCGGGCGCGCGCATTTGCTGCGCCCGGCGGCGCTGGATGTACAGCACTATCTTGTGGCGCAGGAACAGGTCGAAGCGGAAGTGCTGCGCCTGCAGGACGCGATCGCCCGGGTCCACAAGGAGTTGCAGACTATCTGGTCGGACTTGCCGCAGGATGCGCCGACCGAGCTTGGCGCCTTCATCGACGTGCATGCGCTGATCTTGTCCGATCCCATGATTTCCGAGGCGCCGCTGGACATCATCCGCAGCCGCCACTACAACGCCGAATGGGCGCTGGTGACCCAGATCGATGAGTTGTCGGCGCAGTTCGACGAAATCGAAGACGATTACCTGCGCGAACGCAAGGCCGACATCCAGCAAGTCGCCGAACGCGTCTTGAAAGTGCTGACCGGCAGCGCCCACAGCGTGCCGCGTTCGGACGGCGTAGACGAGCGCAACGCCAACATGATCGTGGTGGCGCGGGATATTTCTCCGGCCGACATGATGCAATTCCGCGATGTCGCATTTTCCGGTTTCGTCACCGACGAAGGCGGCCAGAATTCGCATACCGCCATCGTCTCGCGCAGCCTCGGCATACCGGCCGTGGTCGGCATGGGCAATGCGTCGCGCCTGATAGAGCAGGACGACTGGCTGATTATCGACAGCGACGCCGGCGTGGTGATCGTGGCCCCGACCACGCTGGTGCTGGAACAATACCGCGAACGCCAGAGCGTGTTGCAAAAGGCGCGCAAAAAGCTGAACCGGCTCAGAAAGACGCCGGCCGTCACCCAGGACGGGGTCGAGATCACCCTGCTGGCGAACATAGAATTGCCCGAAGATGCGGCGCATGCGCTGGAAGCCGGCGCCAGCGGCGTCGGCCTGTTTCGCTCCGAATTTCTGTTCATGGAAAGCAGCGGGCAGGAACACAAGATGCCGAGCGAAGATGAACAATTCGAGGCCTACCGCGCCGCAGTGCTGGCGATGAAGGGGCGGCCGGTCACGATACGCACGCTCGATGTCGGCGCCGACAAGCCTATGGACAGCAGCGAGCACAATGTCCTGAACCCGGCCCTGGGCTTGCGCGCGATCCGTTATTGCCTGGCCGAACCGCAATTATTCCTGACCCAGTTGCGTGCCATCTTGCGCGCTTCCGCTTTCGGCCAGGTCAAGATACTGATTCCCATGATGGCGCACGGTTTCGAAATCGACCAGACGCTGGCGATGATAGAGCAAGCCAAGCAAGAGTTGAAAGCGGAAGGCCGCGATTACAATGCCGAGCTGCAGATCGGCGCCATGATAGAAGTGCCGGCCGCCGCCCTGGCCTTGCCGATGTTCTTGCAAAAACTCGATTTCCTTTCGATAGGCACGAACGATCTGATCCAGTACACGCTGGCGATAGACCGCGCCGATCATGAAGTCGCGCACCTGTACGACGACTTGCATCCAGCCATTTTGCAATTGCTGCAAATGACCATCGCTGCGGCCCAGAAAGCCGGCGTCCCGGTGTCCATCTGCGGCGGTATGGCCGGCGACGTCCGCCTGACGCGTTTGCTGACCGGCATGGGCTTTCGCGAATTATCGATGCCGGCGGCGCTGTTGCCGGAGATTAAGCAAGAAATCCTGAATACCAGGGTGGAAGCCTTGCAGCCGCACATCAAAAAAATCCTGCGCAGTTACGACGCGGCGGCCATACGGGAAACCCTGGCGGTCATGGACGCCATAGGCAAGACCTTGCATTAAGCCGGCGCGCCCGGCGGCGCCGGGCCGCCTGATCGGGGCGGGCCAGCCAGATTGAGATTGTTGTTTGACGTCATCATCGCTGCGCTTTACTGCGGCGACATGATGCAACTCTGAAGAGGTCTGAGGCATGAATGATCTTAGGCAGACAATACTCGTGGTCGACGACACACCGGAAAATCTCGATGTGCTGTCCGGCATTCTGAAAGACGAATACAAGATCAAGATCGCGATCAACGGCAGCAGGGCGCTGACGATAGCACACGCCGACCCGGCGCCCGATCTGATCTTGTTGGATGTGATGATGCCCGGCTTAAACGGCTGGGATGTGTGTCGTGCGCTGAAACTCGATCCGGCCACCAGTGCCATCCCGGTGATCTTTATCACGGCCATGGGCGAGGTCAAGGACGAAGCGCTCGGGTTCGAGCTCGGTGCGGTCGATTACATCACCAAACCGGTCAGCCCGCCGATCGTGCTGGCGCGCGTGAAAACCCATTTGCAGTTGCACAATCAGGAAAAGCACCTGGAAAGTCTGGTGCAAAAACGTACTCTGCAACTGGAGCAATCGCGGCAATCGGTGGTTAACCGGTTGGGCAAGGCGGCCGAATATCGCGACAATGAAACCGGCTTGCACGTAATCCGCGTCAGTCATTTTTCCTATCTGCTGGCGCGGGCCTGCGGCATGAACGAAGAGCAGGCGCGCATCCTGATGGTGGCCGCCCCGATGCACGATGTCGGGAAAATCGGCATCCCCGACCAGGTCTTGTTAAAGCCGGGACGGCATGACGGCAGCGAATCCGCGGTCATGAAAAAACATGTGGAAATCGGGGTCGATATCTTGTCTGGCGACGACGAGTCGCCCTTGCTGCAATGGGCCAAGATTATCGCCCTGACGCATCACGAACGCTGGGACGGCAGCGGCTATCCGCAAGGCCTGAAAGGCGAAGCTATCCCCTTGATAGGAAGAATCGTCACCATCGCCGATGTGTTCGATGCGCTGACGTCCAAACGGCCGTACAAGGAAGCCTGGAGCAGCGCAGCGGCGGTCCGGTATTTGCAGGCGGAATCGGGCAAGCAGTTCGATCCGCAGCTGATACAAAATTTTCTCGCCATATTGCCGGAAATAGAAAAAATACGCACGCGCTATTCCGAACAGACCGGGCACGAACATTCTTTGCTGGCAGAGCTGGAGCGGGAACTGGGGCAGGACGGCAGTCAGGGCGAGCTGGCCTGACACAATATTTGCGGTAGATGTCAGAACGGAGAGATGCATGCTTTCCACTATCAAATTCCGTCTTAGCCTGCTGATACTGAGCATCACGGTTTCGGTGCTGGTGCTGGCGACTTATGCGGTTTTTTCCATCAGCGACGGGCAGCAGAAATTCGATCTGGTCTACAGCAGCAACATCGAACCGATCCGTTTGCTGGGCGCCATGTCTGAAGCCGCCGCCGACCAGGCCACGACCCTGATCAAGACACGCCACGATATGCTGCCGATGCAGGTAGGCGCGCTGCGCGTCCATACCGGAGCCTCTGAATTAAGCGCTTACTGGAACACTTATCAACGCATCTCCACCGGCGACGCCAAAGAACAGGCGCTGGCCGCCGTCATGGCGCCGCGCGTCGCCATGTTTCTGCGGCACAGCGCTGAAGTGGTGCAGATACTGCAGAGAGAAGACCGGGCCGCACTGAACCGGCATATCGATGAAAAATTGTATCTCGGGCTAGATTCCATCGTGGAGCAGGTAAAGCTGCTGATGGATTATCACCAGGAACAGGCGCGCGAGCGTTATATCTCATTCTCGGATAAAGCCCGCAAGTTGAGGATCTATCTTGTCGCGCTGGCGGTGTTCAGCGTCTCGGTCGCCATACTCGGTCTGGCTTACGTCTACCGCGGCGTGCTGCGGCCTTTGTATCAGCTGGTCCGCACGGTAGAAACCTTCGGGCGCGACAACGCCATGAGGGATTTCCCGGCGCTGCCGGCGCGCAACGAACTGGGGCGGGTTGCGCTGGCTTTTTATAGGGCGGCGCAAAAGATTTCCAATTTCATTCAGCAACTGGAAGCGGAAAAACAACGTCTCGATCAGGCGCAAAAACGTTTTCAGCAATTGTTTTCAGACTCGCCGGTGCCGCAACTGATTTTCGATGCCGATCTGGTTTTTGAAACGAATAGCGCGATGCTCGATCTGCTCGGTTATGCAGACGTGCAACAAGTCGTACGCCAGTCGCTGTTGCAGATTTCCGCGGCGCCGGGTCCGCAAACCGCGCTGCAACTGGCGCAGATAGTGCAAGCCACCGAAAGCGCCGGCAGCCACACCTGCGACTGGACTTTGCTCGATGTGCGGCAACACGCGATCCCGATAGAGTTGCACACGATAGCGATGCGGCTGGACCACCGTCAAGTCATACTCGGCGTCGTTTTCGATTTGCGCGAGCGCAAACGCATAGAAGCGGCGGCGCATGAACAGCAAGAGCAGGTACAACAGTTGATCGACGCGGTCGAGGTCGGCATTTACGGCACGGACCGCCAGGGCGTCATCGGTTTTGCCAATCGCGCCACGGCGACACTGCTGGGCTATGCGAGTCCCGCCGAATTAATCGGCCAGCTGGCGCATGAGCTGATGCACCATAGCCATCCGGACGGCAGCAAATATCCTATCGAAGAATGCGCCGCCCGCGTCGCGCTGGAAAGGCAAGCCGGTTTTCAATGCGATAGCGAAGTGTTCTGGCGCAAGGACGGCAGCGCCTTTCCGGTTTCGTATACCGTCGCCCCGGTGTTGCGCGGCGGCCAGCTGGTAGGCAGCGTCACCAGTTTTTCCGATATCACCGAGCGGCGGCGCGCGGAGCAAGAGCTCGAGCGCAGCGAGCGCCGCCTGAAAGAAGCGTTTGCCGCTTCCAACGATGCCGCCTGGGAATCGAATTTGCTCAGCAATCAAATCAGCTTTACCCCGCGCTGGTTTGAGATGACGGGCTACGACGAGCAGGATTTCACCCTGCCTTTTTCTATCGCGGCGGTGGAGCAGCTGATACATCCCGATGATCTGCCGTTATTGCTGGCGCAAACGCGCATGATCATCACGCAAGAAAACGTCGGCAGCTATGCCTGCGAATTCCGTCTCAGGAAAAAATCCGGGGCGTGGCTATGGATGCTGGGGCGCGCTAAGGTGGTGGAGCGCAACCGGCAAGGCTGGGCCTTGCGCATTGCCGGCACCATGACCGATATCGCCTTGCGCAAACAACAGGAAGAAGAGTTGCGCGTAGTGGAACAACGCTTGCGCAATATCACCAATTCCGTCCCCGGCGTGGTATTCCAGGCCGCCTGCGGGCGGGACGGCATACGTTATCTGTTCGTGTCCGACAGCATGCAGCAGATCCGCGGCCTGGCGCCGCAAGCGGTGCTGGACAATCCGGCCCTGGTCTTGCAGCAAATTCATGCCGATGATCGTGAACGGGTCAGGTTGGGATTTGAAAACGTCGTGCAGCATCATGCGACCTGGTGCGACGAATACAGAATTATCTTGCCGGACGGGCGCCTGGTCTGGATACGTTCCGAAGCCAACCCCGAGCTGGAATCGCGGGCCGGCGAAGAAATCATTTACACCGGCATCTGGCAAGACGTGACCGAGGAAAAAAGAGTCGCGGCCCAATTGCGCGAAGCCAAACAAGTCGCCGAAGACGCAACCAGGGCAAAATCCGATTTTCTGGCGAACATGAGTCACGAAATCCGCACGCCTATGAATGCCATCATAGGCTTGTCGCATCTGGCCATCAGCACTCCGCTCACGCCGAAACAGGCGGACTATATCGGCAAGATCAACCAGTCGGCCCATAATTTGCTGCGCATTATCAACGACATCCTCGATTTTTCCAAAATAGAAGCGGGCAAACTGAGCGTGGAACACATCCCGTTCGACTTGAATCACGTGCTGGAAAACCTGGTGGATGTGGTCTCTAAAAAAGTGGCGGACAAGGGGTTGGAATTTATTTTCAAACTGGAGCCGGGTTTGCCGGTGCAGTTTATCGGCGACCCGCTGCGCATAGGCCAGGTCTTATCGAATTTCACCAGCAATGCCGTCAAGTTCACCGAGCGCGGCGAAATCCGGCTGGAGATCAGCAAAGCCGCGGAAGACCAGGACAGCATACGGCTGCGGTTTGCCGTCAGCGATACCGGCATCGGCCTCACCCCTGAACAAAGCAATAATCTGTTCCAGGCTTTTTCTCAGGCCGATACTTCCACCACGCGCAGATACGGCGGCACCGGCCTCGGCCTGACGATTTCCAAGCGACTGGTGGAATTGATGGGCGGCGCAGTCGGGGTGGAATCGAGCTTCGGTCAGGGTTCCACTTTCTGGTTTACGGTGAAGTTGCAGCGTAACCGGCAGCGACTTTCAAACAACTACCTGCTGCCGCCCGAGATTTTGCGCCAGCCTACCCTGGTGGTGGACGATAACGAACATGCGCGCGAAATTCTGGTCGGCTATCTGGAAAACATGGGGTTCAAGGTGGATAGCGTGGCCTCGGGTCCGGCGGCGCTGGCGGCCGTGTCCCGCCAGCGCGCAGAACACAGTTACGGCTTGATTCTGATGGATTGGAAGATGCAGGAAATGGATGGGATAGAGACCAGCCGCCGGATATTCGAACAGCTCGCTCCTGCGCCGGCGCCGCACATCATCATCGTCACCGCTTCCGGCGCAGACGAGTTGCAGCCGGCCGCCGCCCTGGCCGGCATCCGCTGCTTCCTCAGCAAACCGGTGGCGCCTTCGCAATTATTCGACGCCATCATGCGCTCTTATAGCCACACCGCGGCCGTCATGGAGCAGCAAGACATGCATGACGTGCGCGCCGACCTCGCCCATTTGCGCGGCGCCCGTCTGTTGCTGGTCGAGGACAATGAAATCAATCAGCAAGTGGCGCAAGAGTTGCTTGAAGATGCAGGGTTTCAAGTCGCGATCGCCGATAACGGCGCGCAGGCTCTGCAAATGCTGCAACAGACAAGTTTTGATGGCGTCTTGATGGATATGCAGATGCCGGTCATGGATGGGGTAACCGCCACCGCTGAAATTCGCAAGCTGCCCCAATTTTCCAGCCTGCCCATCATCGCCATGACGGCCAATGCCATGGCCGGCGACCGCGAGCGCTGTCTGGCCGCCGGCATGAACGATCATCTGGGTAAGCCTATCGATATCGACGAATTGTTTCGCGTACTGAAGCGCTGGCTGCATGGGAAAAAAGCGCAATCGTCGTCGCCCGGGACCGCACAACACGATGCGGTGCAATTGCCGCCAGTCTTGCCGGGCATAGACCTGGAACGCGGTTTGCTGAATGCCGGTAAGAAGCCCGGCTTGTATTTTAAAATCCTGGGGAAAATGCAGTCGAATCAGCGCGACGCGCTCAAAAATATACGGCTGGCGACTGCGGCCGGCGATCAGGAGCGCGCCATTTTTCTGGCGCATACCCTGAAGAGCGTCGCGGCCTCTATCGGCGCAACGGCGCTGGCCGATGCGGCGGCGCAACTGGAGGCCGCCTTGCGTGCCGGGGCCGGCTTGTCCAGGCTTCAGGTTTTGCTGGAGCGGTTGGAAGCCAGCTTCACCGTGGTGATGCAGGGGCTGCAGCAATGGACGGCGAGCGTGAACGGCAGCGCGCCGGCGCCGGCCAGGTTGGTCGAGGCCAGCGCAGTGCAAGCTATGCTGTTGCAACTGGAGAGCTTGCTGCAGGAAGATAATGCCGATGCGGCGGAGCTGGCAGCGCAACTGGCGCTTGCGCTGGAGGGACATGCGCTGGCAGGCGAGGCCCAGAAAATTGCCGTTTTGGCGGCGCGCTACGATTTCCCCGCCACCCTGGCACAGGTGCAGATGTTGCGGCGCCAAATCGAGAGCGGCCTTGGCGCGGCGCCCGCCAAGGTTTGACGTCATCCTGAAATTTCGCTATTCTTCATCCATTGCGCCGATTTGAAAATCAGCTTGCGGGCGCCGTCTGGGAACTTTCCCGGACAATAAATACGGCTAAAGCGAGCTTGCGCAGTTCACCCCTTCCAAGCCCCTCTTTTAGCCTTCCTGGATTTGTATTTGAGTGCGGGACACGCGTCCCGAAGGAAGAGTGTATGTCATCCTCACCCGGCTCGGCCGGCGTCGTTACGCCGCAGGCCTATCATTTTGAGCAACCGCTCGCTTTGCAAAGCGGCGCCAGCATCGCCGGCTATACCCTGATGCTGGAAACCTACGGCAGCCTGAACGCCGACAAGTCGAACGCCGTGCTGATCTGCCACGCGCTGAACGCCTCGCACCATGTGGCCGGTTATTACGCCGACCAGCCCAAGAACATAGGCTGGTGGGACAATATGGTCGGCCCCGGCAAGGCGGTCGACACCGACCGTTTCTTCGTGATCGGCATCAATAACCTCGGCTCTTGTTTCGGCTCGACCGGCCCCATGCACACCAACCCGGCGACCGGCAAGCCTTACGGCGCCGAGTTCCCGGTGGTGACGGTGGAAGACTGGGTGCAGGCCCAGGCGCGTGTGGCGGACCGGCTCGGCATCACGCAATTCGCCGCCGTGATGGGCGGCTCGCTGGGCGGAATGCAGGCGCTGGCCTGGAGCATGCTGTTTCCCGAGCGTCTGCGGCATTGCGTGGTGATCGCCTCCACCGCCAGACTGTCGGCGCAGAATATCGCCTTCAACGACGTGGCGCGCCAGGCGATCCTGACCGACCCCGATTTCCACGGCGGCGATTTTTACGCGCATGGCGTGCTGCCGCGCAACGGGCTGCGGGTGGCGCGCATGATAGGCCACATCACCTATCTGTCGGACGACGACATGGCCGAGAAATTCGGGCGCGACTTGCGCAACGGCGACTACCAGTTCGGCTACGGCGTCGATTTCGAGATCGAATCCTATCTGCGTTATCAGGGCGATAAATTCTCCGATTACTTCGACGCCAATACTTATTTACTGATCACCAAGGCGCTCGATTACTTCGATCCGGCGCGCCAGTTCGGCGGCGATCTGAGCCGTGCGCTGGCGCACACCAAGGCCAAGTTCCTGCTGGCGTCGTTCACCACCGACTGGCGCTTTTCACCCGAGCGCAGCCGCGAAATCGTGCGCGCCCTGCTCAGCAATAAACGCACCGTCAGCTATGCCGAAATCGATGCGCCGCACGGGCACGACGCGTTCTTGCTGGACGATGCGCGCTACCTGAATCTGGTGGCGGCTTACTTTAACAATATCGCAAGGGAGTTCGCATGAATTTTTCCGAACTGAGCCGCTTGCGCCCCGACCTCGCCTTCATCGCGCACTGGATCAAGCCGCAGGCGCAAGTGCTCGATGTCGGCTGCGGCGACGGCGTGATGCTCGATTACCTGCAAAGCGACAAGCAATGCCAGGGCTATGGCATAGAAATCGCCGACGACAAGGTGCTGGCTTGCGTCACGCGCGGCGTCAACGTCGTCCAGCAAGACATGGAAAACGGCCTGGTCATGTTCGACGACAATGCCTTCGACACCGTGCTGTGCCTGTCTTCGCTGCAAATGATGAAACACGTGGAAGCGCTGCTGCGCGACATCGCGCGCGTCGGCCGCGAAGCCATCGTGTCTTTCCCGAATTTCGGTTACTGGCCGCACCGCAGCGCCCTGTTGCGCGGCAAGATGCCGGTCTCCAAATCGCTGCCGTATCAATGGTACGACACGCCCAATCTGCGTTGCGCCACGATTGTCGATTTCGCCGATCTGGCACGGGAAGTCGGGCTCGAAGTGCTGGAATGCGTGGCCTTGCACGAGGGCCGGCCGATAGGCTGGCTGCCGAACCTGCGCGGCAGCCTGGCCGTGTTCCGTCTGCGCAAGCGGGCGGCCTGAACCTGCAGGGCGATTGCATTTAAAAAAACTGTCCACGAAAATCACGAAAGGCACGAACGAACAAAAAAGAAGAACAGCGGCTTTCAAACAATTGATCCTGGCTTTCGTCTTTTTTCGTGGCTTTCGTGATTTTTGTGGACAAAATAATTTGGCTTTTCGATCGCTCAAGTTTCATGTCATCGTCCTGCCTGAGCCGGAATTGGCGGCCCCGCCTCTTTAAATCGGCATAGCTGCTACCATTTCGGTATCGCTATCCTTAGTCTGCACAGATCATGAAACCGAGCTTATTGTCCCTTGCCTTCGCCAGCCTGTTGAGCGCCGCCACCGTCAGCCAGGCGCAAAACGCGCCGGCGACGGACGGGGTCAAGGTCGGTTCCATGTCCATCTTCCGCAAGCTGGCGCCGACCGGCGCACTGGAAGGCCAGGCCGCCGCGCAATATGCGCAAACCATGCGCCAGGCCCAGCAGCAGCGCGCGCTGGGGCCGGACGACAATGCGCAAGTCCTGCGCTTGCGCGCGATCGCGCACAAGCTGATCCCGTTTGCCCTGCGCTGGAATGCGCGCGCGCCGCAATGGAAGTGGGAAGTCAACCTGATCGCTTCCAGGCAAATCAATGCGTATTGCATGCCGGGCGGCAAAATCGCGTTTTACACCGGCATCCTCGACACCCTGAAACTGACCGACGATGAAGTCGCGATCGTGATGGGGCACGAGATTGCCCATGCCTTGCGCGAGCACGGGGCGGAGCGCGCCGGCAAAGCGAATGTCGCCAACTTTGGCATCAAGCTAGCCGAAGTGATCGCCGGCGCCAAGGGTTACGATCCTAACCTGGTCGGCGCCGTCGGCGGCGGGGTGGCAAAAATGGGCATGCTGGCATTTTCGCGCGGCGATGAAACCGAAGCCGATATCGTCGGCCTCGATATCGCCGCGCGCGCCGGTTACGATCCGCGCGCCGGCGTCGCGCTCTGGCAAAAAATGGGCATGGTCAGCAAGAATGCACCGCCGCAGTGGCTTTCCACCCACCCCTCAGGCTCCAGCCGCATCGCTGAAATTCAGCGTCATTTCCCGGAAGTCATGCCGCTGTATGCTCACGCCAGGGGAATTTCCCTGAATGCGCTTGCTCCTTACCAAAGCAATGTCAAGGGGATCGCGGCGCTGGCTTATCCCGCCAGGTAAGCGACAGCCTGCCTTATTCTTATGCCGGACGCGGATTTGCGTTTGCTTTCCGGCATGAAAATAAGCATGTCATCGTCCTTTCATGATTAGATGCCACACTCTGCCTGTGCCAATTTTTATGTGATAGACTGCTTTCACATATCAATATATCTACTCGACGGACACTTGCCTTGCGCATTCCACCCCCGCCCTGAAGATGTCACCCGGATAGACGCATGCTGCAAAGCTACGTCTGTTTTTTTATCCGGAAAAAGCAATCGTTTGCGCGGTTTTGGTAATAGCATTTTCACCGGAAAAGCAATCGTTTGCGCACGGCATGCAGGGCGCAAAAATACGGGGGAGCAGGTGCCGCGATAGCATAATTTGTTGTGAAATAACAACGAGTTACAAAATAATAGCCGATTTTTTTGGCAATAAATGAGCGATGCAGGGATGTCGTCAGACAGCGATCGTGGCTGGAGACGATAGACAAGGTTTTATTCTATTTTTTTTATAACTGAAAACTTGGTCCAGGAGCAGTCAATGAAACAAGCAAGAAAGTTGTCCGTATTTCCATCGCGTCTGTCGATGCTCGCCGTGGCTTGCCAACTGGCATGCATGAGCATGTCCGTCTATGCGCAAAGCACGGAATCGAACGAGCCGACCGACGCCAAGCGCGTCACTATTACCGGCAAAAAAGTCGGCATGGGCTTGATGGTGCAGGAAAGCGCCCCTAAGGCGCGCAGCACCATCACCGCCGAAGAACTGGCCAAGCAGCGTCCTACCGGCAACGCCTATGAAGCGCTGGAATTGATGCCGGCGGTGAACAGCTATAACTACGACGCGACCGGCTTGTTCGGTGGCGGCCTGACCCTGCGCGGCTTCAACAGCGACCAGATCGGCGCTACCATCAACGGCGTGCCGGTCAACGATTCCGGCAGCTTCTCGGTGTTTCCGCAAGAATTCGTCGATCAGGAAAACACTTGCACCCAGTTCGTGACCCAGGGCTCGACCGACGTCGATTCGCCGCAAATCGGCGCGACCGGCGGCAACTTCGGCATCACCACCTGCGATCCGGCCAAGGACCAGCGCTTCCGCGTGATGCAAACCGTCGGCGGCCTGCACATGTCCAAGACGTATATGCGTTACGATACCGGCATGTGGGCCGACGGCCGTACCCGTTTCTTTATCTCCGGCTCGCATGCTCAGGCCGACAAATGGAAGGGTGAAGGCGGCGCCAAGCGCGATCACGTGGACGTCGGCTTCCGTACCGACTTCGACCGCTTCAATTCTATCAACGGCACCGTGCTGTATAACCGCGCGATCAACCAGAACATCAGCACCTTCAATCTGGCCGATCTGAAGAGCAAAGGTTATGACTACGATTTCGCCAGCAAGTTCGTCGGCCACGCTACTCCGAGAAAGGGGCAGGCTGACTACGATACCGATTCTGCGTTTGCCGACTCTTACTATCAATTGACCAAGAATCCGTTTGAAAACGTGATCGCCTCGGTCACCGGTAAATTCCGCATAGGCGAGAACACCGATATCAAGCTTATTCCTTACTACTGGTATGGCTACGGCACCGGCGGCAATCAACAAAAATGGATGGCTGAAGGTCCCAATCCTCATCCAGTCACCAAGAAAATCCAATCCTCTTTCTTAAATGTTGCTACCGGCAAGAACAACGCCGCAGTCGATTTGAATGGCGATGGCGATACTCTGGATAACGTGATCGTGGCCAACAGCAGCGTGACCCGTACCAATCGCCCCGGTATCACGGCTTCTGTAATGCACAATATCGACAACCATCAGCTCTTGGCCGGTTTCTGGTATGAACGCGCCACCCATGAGCAATTCGGCCCCATGGTGGCGGTCGACGCCAATGGCAATGCGGCCGATATCTGGTTGAAGGAAGGCCGCATCCTGCGCCCGGACGGCACGCCGTATCAGTCGCGCGACTGGAAGACGATCAGCACCGCTTACCAGTTCTTCGCGCAAGACACGATCAGCCTGATGAACGACAAGCTGAGCGTGAACCTCGGTCTGCGTGCGCCGACTATGAAGCGCGATTTCACTAATTTCGCCAACGAAGGTTCTGGCATCACCTACAACATCCAGAAGACGTATAACGAGGTGTTGCCGCAACTCGGTGCGCGCTACCAGATCGATAATAGCAATCAAGTCTTTGCCAGCCTGGCCAAGAATATGAAAGTGCCACCGAATTTCGTCTATGCGACGTCGAGCAATGTGCAGATCAAAAACGGCGTGGCGACCATGCCTGTGGATGTGAAGGCTGAGACTTCGTATAACCTCGATATCGGTTACCGCCATCAAAGCGATATGCTGACCGCGCAAGCCACGGTGTACTCGGTGGATTTCCGCGACCGTCAGGCGACTGCTTACGATCCAACTACCAACACCAGCAGCCTGACCAGCGTCGGTAAGGTCAAGACTCGTGGTTTCGAATTGGAGTTGGGCAATACGCCGGTCAACGGCTGGTCGTTCTACGGTTCGGTCGGTTATGCCAACAGCGAGATTAACGATAACTTGCCGGTACAGGTAACTGATAACGTCAGCAAACAGAAGGTTGTCGTCGCCTTGCCTACCGCCGGCAAGCAAATGACCCTGACGCCGGAATGGAAAGCCGGCCTGAGCGCGCAATATGAAACTGCGGTCTGGTATACACGCCTGAAAGCCAAATACACCGGCGATCAATGGGCCACCATGACCAATGATGAGTTGGTGCCTGCTTACACTACCGTTGGCTTCGATGCTGGCTATCAGTTTGCCAATACCGGTTGGTTGAAAAAGCCGACGCTGCGTCTGAGCATCAGCAATATCTTCAATGAGAAGTATCGCAATCCGTCCAGCTTCAACGTCACCAATGCGCAGCCATATGGCTCAGCTACTGCATTTGCCGCTCCCAAAGGCGTGTACTATTACATGGGCGCGCCACGCCTGACCACAGTCACTTTGTCAGCCGATTTCTGATCTGACCAAAAGCAAGCTGCGATGCGCCGGCCGACGTCATCGCAGCACAGGACTCCTTTGGGTCTGCAACAGGGTCTCCGTTGTTGCAGGCCTTTTTTATTTGTCGTGACAGAGTGCGCTATGGCCACAATCAAATTTTTTTCTTCCGCCGTTTTGCTGGCTGCGTTGGCGGCCTGCGCCCAGCCGGCGTTGCGTCAGCCGGCGGCCACGGCCGACATCACGATTTTCAGCATCAACGATTTCCACGGCAACCTGCAAGCCGCGCAGCCTGTGCCTTATATGGCGACGCTGGCCGATCCTGGGCATCCGGGCCAGCAGATGTCCGTGCCGGCCGGTGGCTATGCTTATCTGGCGGCCTTGCTGAAGCAGCGCCGGGCCGCGGCGCCGGCCAGCATCCTGGTGGGCGGCGGCGACCTGATCGGCGCTTCGCCCATCGGCTCCGCCATCTTGCGCGATGAGCCGGTAATCGAAGCCTTGAATCAACTGGGCTTGGCGGCGACCGCGGTCGGCAACCATGAATTCGATGCGGGCGCCGCCACGCTGTTGCGCAAGCTACGCGGTGAGTGCCCGGCGACCGGCTGCGCCTATCCCGGTTTCCGCGGCGCCGCTTTCGATTATCTGGCGGCCAATGTGAGCGAGCAGGGCAGCGCGCAGCCGTGGCTGAAACCCTATGTGATACGCCAGGTCGGCGAGTTCAAGGTCGGCTTCATCGGCGCGGTGACGGCCGATGTGCCGAATCTGGTGGCCGGCGACAAGGTCGGGCAGCTGCGCTTCGAGGATGAGGCGAGCGCGGTCAATCGCTATGTGCCGGAATTGCAAAGGCAGGGCGTGGCCGCCATCGTGCTGCTGATCCATGAGGGCGCCGACTATGCCGGTGCGGCCAACGACCCCAGCTATCGCTGTGAAGGTTTGCATGGCCCCATCATCGCCATCAGCAAGAAGCTGGACCCCGCCATCAGCCTGATCGTGTCCGGCCATAGCCATCAAGCCTACACTTGCAAGATCGATGGGCGGCTGGTGATGCAGGGCGGCAGCTACGGCGCTTACCTGAGCGAGGCCACGCTGAGCATAGACCGTAACACCAGGCAGGTGCTGCGGGCGGTGGCCTACAATCACTTGATCGCGCAGCACCAGCTGAGCGCCGAGCCGCAGGCGCAGCAACTGGTGCAGCACGTCGCCGCACTGACCGCCGCCGTGCGCAATCGCCCGGTGGCCACGCTGGCCGGCGCGCTGATGCGCGACAGCGCGGGGGCGGCGTTCGACAGCGCTTTGGGCAATGTGATCGCCGACGCCCAGCTCAGCCAGACGCAAAACCAGGGCGGGGCCGAAATCGCTTTCATGAACGAAGGCGGCATCCGCGCCGACTTGCCGTCCGGCCATCCGGCGCCGCCGCTCAGGCTCAGCTACGGCGACCTGTATGCGGCCCAGCCTTTCGGCAATACGCTGGTGCGCCTGCGCCTGAGCGGCGCGCAAATCCTCGCCTTGTTGCAGCAGCAATGGCAGGGGCGGACGGCCGACGACCCCAAGAAACTGTTCGTTTCGGATGGCTTCAGTTATCGCTGGAATCCGGCCAGCCCCATAGACGAGCGCGTGCAAGACGTCAGGCTGAACGGCCAGCCGCTCTTGCCTGAGCGCGAATACAGCGTGGTGGTGAACAGTTTCCTGGCCGGCGGCGGCGACGGCTTCAGCGTGCTGAAGCAGGGCACGCAACGCCAGTCCATAGGCCAGGATCTGGAGGCGCTGGAAGCCTATGTGCAGGCACAGGGCGAGCGGCTAGCTAACGTGAAAACCGACCGGGTACGCCGGGCGGATTGAGGCAATAACGGCTGTATTCAGAAGTCATGTTGATAGCATTTTTTATGAGTATCCCAACCCTTTTTAACGTCATTCCGGCATGGTGTTAGCCGGAATCCAGTGTCTTTGTTTATACAACGACCATTTTCGCTTTCTGAGAATGTATATCGAAACAACGAAAGTCTCTGGATTCCGGCTAAAAGCGCGCCGGAATGACGTCACTTAGAGGTTGGTGGATCAACTAAACGGCATCAACACGAAATCTGAATACAGCCGTAGTATCAATATACTCCCCCCTTATTTTTTAAAAATCGCCATGTCGCCAGTGTAAACAAAGCGCTTTAAAATATACTGGAGGGGAGTATTTTTGCGCTATTTTCAAGCGTACTCGATCACCAGCGGCGCATGGTCGGAAAATCGCTGTTCTTTGTAGATGGAAGCCGCCTGCGCCGTGCCGGCGATGCCGCTGGTGGCGACGTGGTAATCGATGCGCCAGCCGACGTTATTGGCCCAGGCCTGGCCGCGGTTGCTCCACCAGGTATACGCTTCGCCGGTGGCATCCGGATGCAGGCGGCGGTACACATCGACCCAGCCCTGCTCGTCGAACAGGCGCGACATCCAGTCCCGCTCTTCCGGCAGGAAGCCGGAATTTTTCTGGTTGCTCTTCCAGTTCTTTAAGTCGATTTCCTTGTGCGCGATATTCCAGTCGCCGCAAATCACCAGCTCGCGCCCCTCGGCCTGCAAACCGGCCAGGTGCGGGAAAAACAAGTCCATGAAACGGAACTTGGCTTCCTGCCGCTCCGGCGAGGACGAGCCGGACGGGCAATACACTGAAATCACCGACAGATTGCCGAAGTCGCAACGCACATAACGCCCCTCGGCATCGAATTCCGCGCTGCCGAACCCGATCTGCACCGCATCCGGTTCTTTTACGCTATAGACCCCGGCGCCGGAATAGCCTTTTTTCTCGGCATAATGGAAATGCCCATGATAGCCGTCCGGACGCAAAAACTCCGGCGTCATGTCGGCCGCCTGCGCCTTCAGTTCCTGCACGCACACCACATCGGCGTCCTGTTGCGACATCCATTCAAAAAAACCTTTTTTCGCGGCGGAGCGTATGCCGTTCAGGTTGGCGGAGATGATTTTTGGCATGATATAATACAGGTGATGCAGGCCAGATATTGTAGAGAGGCAAGTGCGGATAGCAAAGCGAAAGCTAGTTGGACTGATTGCAGCAGGATTCCCGGTTTGCCAATGTCATTGCGCCGCTCGTAAGATGGTGAGCAGCAATGCTGCGTCAGCAATAAACGCCGGAATGCTAAACGGGATGGTTCTTATACCACTCAGCTTCTGTGTTTCTGAAATCAAAACACCATTTGCGATTGCTCCGATTTTACGTCAAAGTGATTGCTGGAAAGGATGAGTAGTGTTATAATTAAATGTTATTTTATTAATTTCAATTTGCGTCCATGCTTGGCTGGTTTCAATGTTCTGCGTGCGGCGACAAGGTCACTGCGCGGCAGTGATTGTCTTTGCCGTGCTGTTGTCATATGCGCTGGTCCGGAAGCTTTGAAGGAAAATGTCTTAAATCGCGTAGCCTTGGAGTTTGCATTGCGAATTTCCTTGATAACTTCGTGCTGCAGTTAGCGCTGCACTTATGCTTGTTGGCCATGATCACTATTGGTTCCAATCACTATATTCTCGTCATTTTCAAAAAGCTCTCCTCCTTGGTTTTTGATGATGTCTTGGTAGAGAGGTGAGGGGGGGCTGCCGAAGTATGCTGGGCGATTGACTGTTTAGCTCGAAGCCTTAATGTTGTGGCTTTTTAAAAAACAACTATAGCCACTTACTGTTGAGCGAGTTTAGGGAATTAGTATTGCGATGAATGCTAGTAACGTTAACACATTTTTTACCGAATTGTACCGAAGTCGCGATGTGTTGTCGCAACTGGTATCTCAACAATTAATATTGCGTTACCGTCGCACTGCTTTGGGGTATTTATGGACTCTCATTAACCCGTTGTTAATGATGTCTGTTATGGCTTTGGTGTTTTCTGCACTGTTTAAGTCAGACTTGAAAACATTCACGGTTTTTCTGTTTTCCGGAATGATACCTTGGAATTTTTTTAGTTCTGTGATCACGCAGTCCGGCACTTCCTTCATTAATAACGAAGGGCTGATAAAAAAAATCTACCTACCCAAGGCTATTTTCCCTTTAAGCATTGCTTTCGCATTGTTGATCGACAGTGTGCTGTCATTTTTGGCATTATTTGCCATCATCCTCGCCGTCGGTGGCACGTTGTCCTGGTCAGCGCTATTTATACCTGTAGCCTTCGTAATATTGTTTTTTTTCGCCCTGGGGATCGGCCTCATCATGTCCATTACGACCGTATTTTTCCGAGACCTTCAGCACGTTATCCTCATTGTCATGCAAGGAGTGTTCTTTTTAACTCCCATCCTTTACAAGCATGATGCATTAGCGGGCAAGATTGGTTGGCTGGTTGGTTGGAACCCGGTAATCCCTTTCATTGAACTGTTTCGAGCGCCGCTTTATCAAGCCGCTTGGCCGGAGCCCGCTGTCATCTTGCAAGCGACCGCGATATCGTTCTCTGCCATTGCTATCGGTTTATTCGTTTTTCTCAGGCAAGAGAAAAAAATCGTCTTCAGGCTGTGAGCAGACATGTCAAGTATTTACGTTGAAAACATCTCGATTAAGTTTCGCATTTACCATGATCGGTCGCCTTCTTTAAAAGATTATTTTGCTAACCTGTTCAAACGAAATCGGCAGACTGCCTATTCTGATTTTTGGGCAGTTAATGATGTTTCTTTTAAAATTAATGCGGGTGACCGTGTAGGTATTATTGGCCACAACGGTGCAGGTAAAAGTACCTTGCTCAAGGCTTTGTGTCGGGTATATGAGCCGTCTGACGGGAAAATTTCAGTCACAGGTCGTATCGCACCTTTACTGGAAATTGGTGCTGGGTTTCACCCGGAATTTACCGGACGTGAAAATATTTACTTGAATGGTTCCATTCTTGGTTATAGCAAACAACAACTGAAAGAAATCGAACCGGAAGTCATTTCCTTTGCTGAACTGGAAGAGTTTATTGACACCCCTGTCAAATATTACTCCACCGGCATGTACATGAGGTTAGCGTTCTCACTCGCTACGGCCATGCATCCCGATATCCTGGTGCTGGATGAAATCTTTGCCGGGGGCGATGTCACCTTTATGGACAAGGCTAAAGCAAGAATGCACGATCTGATCGACAAGGCGAATATCATGATTATGGTTTCCCACGACCATCTATTGGTCAAGTCGCTCTGCAACCGCGTTATCTGGATGGACCGCGGCAGGTTGGTGGCAGATGGTACTCCAGACGAAATCGTCGAACGTTATCTGGCAGTGGGAAAAAATGGATAACAATCTTACTTCCCCTGCCACCGTCGTTAACGCATCAAACGTGCTCGATATTATCCGTGAGTTGCGAACGGATGCGGTACGACACCAGCAGTTGCTTGAGCAGGTTACGGTTTTTCTTCAGCAATCGGACCTGCCGCTGCAGGACACGGCGCAACTTGTTTGGTCGCCCGAGGACAGCGCGATCGACTTCAGTCGCCTGCCAAATAAAGTTCATCAGATTGAAAAGCAGCAGGACAAATCGCCAGACATAGCCGCCCGCTTGAAAGCAACAGGGCTGGGCCGGTTTTACATAACGCATCTAAAGCAGTACCCTTCCGTACGAAGACTAATTGCCTGGACGTGGCGGAATTTCTATCCAATTTACGTCAATTACGTTGCTATTCATCTTCGCAAGAGAAATGCGAAACGCTGGCGTCAACTGATCACTCTGCGAGAGTTTGTAAAAACAAACCAGATAACGATCATCCAAGTGACAGATACAGCTCAGGTTGAAACGCCTGCTCCCGAAGTCTTTCCGGCTAGTGATCAAGGCTATTTGATATCGCCACACGACCGTTATAGCTCCCCTCATATTTATGTTGCCACGATCAAGGATGGGATGATTTACGGTGGCACCAACCTTATTCTGAAAAATGACGAGGTAATCTGTCATGATTTGTATGATTTCGAGCGTGACTATACGAGTGAAGAAACCCATGGTCGGAATCTGATTGATCCAGGAAAAAGTCGAATCCGTTGGTTGTTGCATGACGATTCCCCTGCACACTTACCTGCCGCTGCGGCTTTTGTCGATGCCTGCGCACCCAACTATGCCCATTGGCTGACAGAAGTGTTGCCTCGTATCGTAGCGTTTTGCTCTGAGGAACAATTCAAGGGTATCCCTATCGTCGTCAACGACGGACTTCACAAAAATATTCTGGAATCCTTGTTTCTAGTGGCGGGAGAGGGGCGGGAAATCGTCACCTTACCGATAGGAAGAGCACTTCAGGTCGACGCACTGTACCTCACGTCAGTTGCTGGCTATGTCCCATTCGAGAGGCGAAATAACAAATTTTCTGACCATTCGCATGGGGTATTCAGTCCATGGGCTTTGGAATCGCTTCGAAAGAAAGTTTTTTCGTTCGCGGAGAAATTGCCGGAACAAACATGGCCAGAAAAGATATACCTGCGCCGCAATTCGGGAATAAGGAAAATAACGAACGCGACAGAATTAGAAGAACTATTGATTGCTCAGAATTACGTGATTGTTGAGCCAGAAAAATTGACATTTTTACAGCAGGTTCAACTTTTTAGTCGTGCGAAGGTGATTATCGGTTCATCTGGTGCGGCGTTAGCTAGCATGATCTTTGCTCGCCCTAATGCACGTATGTTAATTTTAATAGGAAAGTATCCCGATACGAGTTACTGGTATTGGCAGAATATAGCTTGCGCGAGCGGTTTAACTGTGCTCTACGGCCTCGGTGCGCCGGTAGACGGTGCTGCATCTGGCATTCATTCCGATTTTTATTTTAATACTGATTTTTTGCCTGATTTGGAGAATTAAATGAATTTAAATATTCATCCTACTTCTTATATAGCACCAGGTGCCGTCATTGGAAATGATGTCGTTATCGGGCCGTTGTCAATAATTCATAAAAACGTCTCAATTGGCGACGGTACCATAGTGGGTTCTTATTGTGAACTCGGGGTGGAGACGACATTGGGAAATGGAACGCGTCTGGAAATAGGTAAGCAATCTACTATTCGCTCTCATTCTGTTTTTTATGAGTCATCACAGTTTGGCGATCGCTTAGTAACCGGGCATCGCGTTACAGTCAGAGAGAACACTGTTGCGGGTGAAAATCTTCAGATTGGTACCCTTGGTGATATACAAGGTGATTGTACTATTGGTGATTTTGTCAGGTTTCACTCCAATGTCCACATTGGGAAAAAAAGTACTATCGGTAATTTCGTTTGGGTATTCCCATACGTTGTTTTAACAAATGATCCTACTCCTCCCAGTGAAACACTATTAGGAGTCACCTTAGACGATTTTTCGATAATTGCGACCATGGCGGTAATTTTGCCTGGGGTGCGTATCGGGCAGCATGCATTGGTCGCTGCGAGCGCTTGTGTCGGCAAAGATGTACCTC
>JACPWS010000081.1 GCA_016196925.1 Burkholderiales bacterium
CGCGCGAGGGGTGCAGAAATTGTGTTCGTAATGCCGATGATATAGTTACCAAATATTTCCGCGATGTAAAAGGCTTATATCGCTTCGTTGACAGCCTCGATCCGGAAGAATTGCGAAAAAATAATTGCGTCCTCATTAATGAGCGCTCCACCGTTACTTTCAACACTGTGACGCAGGATATGATCGACGTCTATAAACATATACAAACGTCCCCTGAAATTGACGCTAAAAAAATTGTGGTATTGGCGAACTCTGAAGGCGGCTTACATGCAGCTAAGGCAATTAATGACGGAAACCTAAGGCCAGCGGCTTTGCTAATGCTGTCCACGGGCTTTTCAAGTATCAAAAGATTTTGGGACGTGTCGCGCAAAGTGTTGTGGGTGGACTACATGACTAAGATGATTCAACGCGAACCAAATTTTAAATATGGTACTGCTCTTAAAACCAGGCTAAGAAATAGTCAAAACAATTTCTTTGACATCAAGACGGAAGAGTTCATTTCAAAGGATACGTTTGCATTAATGGACAGGACTGAGCTTCCTTTTCAGACGCGTGTCGAAGCTATTCAAAACGATCTCGAACATTGGCGCATTAACTATATCGGCAAATCATGTAGATCTACGACGAATGTTGTCTATTCCTCTGATGGACTTTTAGTAGGCGGGGATACCTATTTGGGCGAAAGGAATTGTTTTGACCGATCCACGCTCTCGCTATTGTCGAAATATCGGGCGCCGGTTTATTACTATGCTTTAACCGAAGATGACAGGTTTGTTTTTTATGATGATATTGGCGAATTATCAAAAACAGAATTTCATCAAGGACAGAAATTCCGGATTCATTTAATTAAGGGGATTCCGCATGAGCTATTTACCGAGTTAGGCATGCACCAGACATTAATAGAGAAAATTCTTGTTGATTTGAAAGAAGCGTTCTCTGATAAAACTGGCGACCTGTTAAAAATTTCCGAGCCCATTATCCTTATCGACGGAGAAGCACGTGCTTCAGTTGAAGTGCGATACAAGAGGCTTGTCACAATTGATTGTTCGAAGGTCGGCTTAAATGGGCACTGCGCCTTGACAGTAAACTGAATTTGATATGCGCCCTCTCCTCCAAACCGAATCCAGCGAATGCGGCCTGGCCTGCCTGGCCATGGTCGCCAGCCATTACGGCTATCACGTCGATTTATCCGACCTACGCCGCCAATTCTCCATCAGCCTGAAAGGCGCCACCCTGGCGCAGCTGATGCGGCATGCGTCCGCCATGCAGCTCTCCACCCGGCCGCTGCGGCTGGAACTGGACGAGCTGTCCCAGCTGCAAACGCCGTGCATCCTGCACTGGAATTTAAACCACTTCGTGGTGCTGAAGAAAGTCAGCAAAAACTGGCAAGGCAAAGTCACGTTGGTGCTGCTCGATCCGGCGGTGGGCGAACGGCGCGTTTCGCTGGAAGTAGCCTCGGCCCACTTCACCGGCGTGGCGCTGGAGTTGTCGCCGAGTGCCGCTTTCAAGCCGAAAGACGAGCGCAAGCGGATCGCGATCCGCGATTTGACCGGCCCCATCCTCGGCCTGCGCAGCGCGATTGTCCAGGTGATGCTGCTGGCGCTGGCCTTGGAAATCTTCGCGATATGCTCGCCGCTGTTCAATCAGTTCGTGATCGATGAAGTCATCGTCAGCGGCGACCGCGAATTGCTGACGGTGCTGGTGTCCGGCTTTGCAATCTTGATGCTGACGCAAACCGCGATCGGTCTGGCGCGTTCCTGGTTCCTGATGCGCTGGATGAGTCTGGACGTAAAGAGCATGCTCTTTACGCCTGACGAATCTAAGCCGCTTGCAAGCGGCGCAGTGGGGCATGGACATCAGCTTCCAGTGGAGCGCGCGCGTGTTTGCCCATCTGACCCACTTGCCGGTGTCCTTTTTCGAGAAGCGCCACCTGGGCGATGTGGTGTCGCGCTTCGGCAGCATAGGGGCGATCCAGAGCACGCTGACCAGCCTGTTCGTGGAAAGCGCACTCGACGGTCTGATGGCCTTGCTGGCGCTGGGCATGATGCTGCTGTATAGCCCAAAATTAAGCATGCTGGTGCTGGTCACGGTGTTGATTTATGCGTTGTTGCGCTGGGCCTTCTATCATCCATTTCGCGCAGCCTCGCAAGAGCGGCTGGTGTTGGCCTCCAAGGAAAGCAGCCACTTCCTGGAAACCCTGCGCGCAGTCTCACCCTTGAAGTTATTCGGACGCGAAGAAGAGCGCCGCGCCCGTTGGCTGAACCTGAAGATGGATGTACAGAACCGCGACATCAAGACCCAGAAGATGTCCATCCTGTTCAAGATCGCCAACACCACCCTGTTCGGGGCGCAGGGTCTGGCGCTGTTTTATATCGGCGCCGGCCTGGTGATGCAAAACGCGCTGACGGTCGGCATGCTGATGGCTTTCTCCAGCTATGCCGGCACCTTCTCAGGACGGGTATTCGGCCTGATCGACTTGTTCGTGAACCTCAAGATGCTGGGCCTGCACAGCGAAAGACTGGCCGACATCGTGCTGGAGGAGGCCGAGACCGACGCCGCCATAGAAACCGATACCAGCCGCCTGCAGCCGACCATCACCCTCAAGAATCTGAAGTTCCGCTATGCCGAAGGCGAACCCTGGGTCTTGAACGGTATCGATCTGACGATACCGGCCGGGCAAAGCATCGCCCTGGTCGGCCCCAGCGGTTGCGGCAAGACGACGCTGTGCAAGATACTCCTCGGCTTGCTGCAGCCGACCGAGGGCGAAATCCTGCTCGATGATATTCCTATCAAGCAGCTGGGCCTGAAGGCGTATCGCCAACTGGTCGGCACCGTGATGCAAGACGATGTGCTGCTGGCCGGCTCGATCATGGACAACATCAGCTTCTTCGACGCCCATACCAGCCCGGAAAACGTCGAAGCCTGCGCCAGGCAAGCCGCGATCCACGAAGAAATCGCCAAGATGCCTATGGGTTACCAAACCCTGGTGGGCGACATGGGCAGCAGCCTGTCGGGCGGGCAAAAACAGCGCGTGCTGCTGGCGCGCGCCTTGTACAAGCAACCGAAGATACTGGCGCTGGACGAGGCCACCAGCCATCTCGATGTGGCGAACGAGCAGAACTGCACGAGGGTAAGGCGGTCGAGACGCGGGCGGCTGAAATGGATGCGGGTTTGCTGGTGGCTTGACACTGTCACTTTCGAGGGCGTAAGCCGCGTCCTGCAAATTTTGTATCGGGTACGGGAATGCGCAAGTATTCCTTGCGCATTTCTTGGTTAAATCCGTGTCTTGATCCGCATCCCGCCCGCCTGGTCTTCCACCTCGTAACCGAGCGCATGCAGTTCGGCGCGCAGACGGTCGGCTTCGGCCCAATTCTTGGCCAGTCGCGCGGCCTGGCGTTGTTCGGCCAGCTGCTGCACCGCGGCCGGAATCTCCAGCACGGGCGCTTGCCAGTCCGCCAGCCCCAAACCGAGCACGCGGTCGAACTCGGCCAGCGTGGCTTTCTTATCGGCGTCGGATAAGTCGGATTTCAGCATTTCCCACACCAGGGCCAGCGCGCGCGGCAGGTTCAGGTCCTCATTCACGAAGGCCGTGAATTTTTCCCGATAAGCGCCATCGGCCACGCCGCCGGCCGGCCAGGCGAAGTAAGTTTCGCGCAGGCGCTGTAGCGCGGTCTGCGCCGCCTGCAAGGCGTCGAAGCTGAATTGCAGCTGGCTGCGGTAATGCGCGCTCAGGCACAGGTAGCGGTAAGCCAGCGGGTCGATGTTCTGATCCAGCAGGGTTTGCAGGCGCAGGAAGTCGCCGCTCGATTTGGACATCTTGCCGCTGTCGATTTGCAGGAAATAGCCGTGCAGCCAGAAATTCGCCAGGCGGGTGCCGTGGCAAGCCTGGTTTTGCGCGATTTCATTGCTGTGGTGGATAGCGATGTGGTCTTCGCCGCCGCAATGGATGTCGAACCAGGGCGTCAGGTATTTGGCCGACATCGCTGAGCATTCTATGTGCCAGCCGGGGAAGCCGCGGCCCCAAGGGCTGTCCCATTCCATCTGGCGCTGTTCGCCGGCCGGGCTGAATTTCCACAGCGCGAAATCGGTGGCGTGGCGCTTTTCGCCGAGTTCGACCCGGCTGCCGGCCTGGATCGCATCGCGCTTGATGCGGGCCAGATAGCCGTAATCGTCTTGCCGGCTGGTGTCGAAATAAATGCCGTCGCCGGTGCGGTAGGTGTAGCCGTTTTTTTCTATGCAGGCGATGAAGTCGATTTGCTCGGCGATATGTTCGGTGGCCTTGCACCAGATTGCCGGTTCCAGCATGTTCAGGCGCTGCAAGTCTTGCTTGAAGGCGGCGGTGAATTTATCGGCGATTTGCCAGGCGCTCTCGCCAGACTTGCGGCTGCCTTTTTCCATCTTGTCTTCGCCCTCGTCGGCGTCCGACACCAGATGGCCGACGTCGGTGATGTTGATCACGTGCTGGACGGCATAGCCGTTCCATTCCAGCGTGCGGCGCAGCAAGTCTTCGAACAGATAGGTGCGCAGGTTGCCGATATGGGCGTAGTCGTACACGGTGGGGCCGCAGCAATACAGGCCGACCGGGCCGGAGCGTAAAGGGGTGAAGGGGCGCAGGCGGCGTTCCCAATTGTCGTAGAGAAAGATGTCCATCTTGTCTGGAAAAAATAATGTAGAGGAAAACGAAACTTGCTGCGCCGACGTATGCTGGTCAGCTCCGGTTAAACAGCATCAACAACAGCGATACACCAGCCGGTGCGAAGCCGGCTGCGCTGCGCATGCGCTGAACGCAGGCAGGGCGCCCGGCAAAAAATCAGCTTGTAGCGGCAGCGCGATAGGCATAATGTGATAAGTGTGTGCAGGGAAATTCAGGACGACAATGTAGCATAGTTAAGCCGCGCCGGCTGGAAGCAATGCTAGTTACTTTGTCCGGATTGGGACTCAATCTTGAGTGAAATCATATGCCTAACCATTATTCCGATATCAGCGAAGAGAATTATCGATATTACTATCTGAAACAAGACCGGGCCCAATGCCGCAGGGTGATACGGGTGGCGATGTGGGCGGTATTGCCACTGGCCTTTGTCGACTTCAGCTTTCATGCGGCCGGGCTGCTGCGGGACGGTTTGATGGCGGCGCGGGTGGTGGAGTTGCTGTATTCCTGGTGGCTGCTGAGACAGGTTTCCGGCAAGGAAAGCTCGGAGGCGCTGGCGCAGCCGATGTTGCGCTGGATCGTGATGGTATTGCTGGTGCAATTGGCCAGCAACGCCAGCTTGCCGCGCGATTATTTCGGGCATTACATGGTCGACATCTGGCTCGGCCTGATGGCTTTCATCGTGATCCCCTTGCCCTTGCGCGTGATGCGGCCGCCGCTGATCGCCTTCGTCGCGTTTTCCCTGGTTCTGTTGTTGTATAAGCAGCCGCCGGTTTTTGCGTATGCCGTCAGCGCGGCGCTGATGTTGCCGGCCGGCGCAGTGACCGGGCACGCGATCGCCGCCTATGTGCATCGCTGCCGCCGCAAGATACTCAGCGCAGAACGCGAGCTCGAAAGGCAGGCCAGCATCGATCCGGTCACCGGCGTGGCGAACCGGCGCGAATTCATACGGATTTCGGATGCCGAGTTGCAGCGTCATCTGCGCGCCGGCAAACCGCTCTCGGTGCTGGTGCTCGATCTCGACCAGCTCGAACAGATCAACGATGCGCACGGCCCGCAAGCGGGCGATATCGTGCTGGTGGAAGTCAGCCGCCGCATGAAACGCGCGATGCGCAATTACGATTCCCTGGCGCGCTACAGCATCGATGAATTTTGTATCTTATTGCCGGAAGCGACCGCCGACGATGCCGATAAGATCGCCGACCGCACCCGCGCCACCGTGGTCGCGATGCCGGTATCTGTGTCCGGTAAGGAATTAAAAGTGACGGCCAGGATAGGCATCGCCACCATGCGCGAGGGCGATACCGCCATCACCCTGCTGCAAAGGGCGGACGCCGCGCGCGGCAAAAAGAACGACGCGGCGGCGCCCGATGCCGAGCAGCCCCAGCCGCCGACGCCCTGAGTCAGCCCCTAAGGCCGGACTTCCTTCTTCAGGAATTCCCACACACCAGGGTCGGACATGGCGGCGATATTGATGCGCATCTTGGTTGAGGGCAGTTGATTCGGCGAAAACAGGCTGCCCGGCGCCAGCAAATAACCTTGTTCCAGCGCTTGCTCGGTCAGCTTATTGGTGTCGCAGCCGGTTTCCGTCCACAGGAACATGCCGGCCGGGGTGCGGTAATCGACTTTCATGCCGAGATTTTCCAGGCGTTTGGTGATGTGGTCGCGTACCGTGTCGAGTTTGACGCGGATGCGGTCCACATGTTTGCGGTAATGTCCTTCCGACAGGATTTTATACACCACACGCTCGCCGATCTCGGTGGTGGTCAGGGTGGACAGCATCTTGCGGTCCGATAGGCGGATCGCCGTTTCGTGAGAAGTGGCGATGAAGCCGACGCGCAGATTGGCGGCCAGCGTCTTGGAAAAACCGCCGAGGTAAATCACGCGGTTCAGCTGATCGAGGGCGGCGATGCGGGTGGCCGGCTGGACGGCCGGGCCGGGGTGCATGTCGCAATAAATATCGTCTTCCACGACCATGAAATCGTGTTCTTCGGCAGTCTTCAGCACTTGAAATGCTTTGGCGGCCGAGAGCGAAGTCGAAGTCGGGTTATGCATCACCGAATTGATGATATAGAGCTTGGGTTTGTGCAGCGCAGCCAGCTCCGCCAGTCTGGCGACGTCGGGTCCGTCGTGCAGGCGCGGTATGCCTATCACCTTGGCGCCGAGGATCGCGAACGAGCCGAACATTAAAAACCAGGCCGGATCGTCAACGAAGATGGTATCGCCGGGGCGGGTGAATTCGCGCGCCACCAGGTCCAGCGCCTGCGTCACGCCGGTCGTCATCACGATTTGCTCGGGGGCGGCGGCGATTTCCAGTTCGGCCAGCTTCAGTTGCAATTGCTGGCGCAAGGGCAGGAAGCCTTGCGGCGTACCATAATGCAGCAACAGGTTCTGATTCAGGCGGCTGATCGACCGCAAGCCGTTCGCCACCAGTTCGCCATCCAGCCAATCGTGCGGCAAGACGCCGGAACCGGGCATTTTTTGCGGCGGCAACTGACGGAACATATTGCGCACCAGCCACACCACATCCATCTGTTGCGAAGCCGGCGTCGCCTGCGCCGCAGCCGGCGTCGTACCGAGCATGGAGGCGCGTTCGCGCACAAAGAAGCCGGCTCCGCGCCTGGACTCCAGATAACCCTTGGCGACCAGCCGGTCGTAAGCCTCGACCACGGTGAAGCGCGACACCCTTTGTTCATCGGCGAATTGCCGTATCGACGGCATGCGCGCCCCGGTGCGCAGCAGCTTGTCGTCGATACGATTCGCCACCGCATTGACGATCTGCTCCACCAGCGAACCGCCGGAATCGCGCGAAATGAAAAAAGTGGGCGTAAGCATGAGACGCGCTCCTGAGCTGTAATGGGAAAAATGCCAGAACAGTACGGAAATTATCGTTTTGATTGTATCGGTACTGTACTGGTGTTTGCGATTAGCATAACAGAAATCGAATCGTCAAACCTGCGAGGACGCCATGAAAAAACTCACTGTGAACGAAAACCTGCTGCTTTTGCCAGGCGCGCTGCTATCGGTCGCCGCCGAAAGCGCTTTCGATATCGAGGTCGAACACGGTCTGCTGTGGATTACCGTGGAAAACGATGAATGCGATTACTGGCTGGGCGCCGGCCAGCGCATGCGCGTGCCGGCGCAGCGGCACGTGGTGCTGGAGGCGCAACGCGAGCACAGTCATGTCCATTTGCTGCCGGGCGCGTCCACCGGACCGGTTGTGGCCGGCTGCTTGCCGCTGCACGCCGTCTTAGTCGCTACGAATTAAAGGAAAGAAATGCTGCATGCCGATCTGATTGCTTTCAGCATCTTTGCCTGGATAGGCTCGTTCACGCCGGGGCCGAACGTGGCGATCGCGGCCACCACCGGCGTCCATCACGGCTTGCGCGCCGCCTTGCCGCAAGTGGCCGGGGTGCCGCTCGGCTTCGTCGCCATGATGTGGGCGGTAGGCATGGGCGGTGCGACGCTGTTGCAAGGTCATCCCGTATTATTGCAGGCGATGAAGCTGGCCGGCAACGCTTATCTGCTGTATCTGGCGTGGAACTTGTGTCGTTCTGACCGGTTGTCGGCCGCACCCCTTATCCAGCCTTTCAGCCTGAGCCGGGCCGCCCTGTTCCAGGTGGTGAATCCGAAAGCCTGGATGATGCTGGTGGCGGCGACTTCGACGTATGCGATAGGGCGCGAAGATTTTTTAGCGCGCATGCTGTGGATGAGCCTGGGCTTCGCGATTCCGAGCGCCCTGAGTCTGCTGACCTGGGCCTGGATGGGCGAGCGCTTGCGCGGCTGGCTGCTGGTCGGTCAACGCCTGCGTCGCTTTAATCTGACGATGGGGGCGGCGTTGGCCCTGACGGCCGCCTGGATGCTGTCGCTGTGAGGTCCGCTCCGCAGTGAAGATTCGACGGCGCTTGCCAGGAAATCGGCGGCGCGACCGAATTAAATCCGTAACAAGCCCGGCAATTGGGGGTGTTAATCGCGTTGGGGCGGGCTTACAATAGGAGGTTCTGCGAGATCGCCCAGTGTCCGCCGAACATAATAACAAGCATAAAAAATATTCATATCAGTGTGCCGGTGATGGCCGGCAAACTATTTTCCGGAAATTTACCATGTCTTTTTACGAAAAACTTCAAGCCCTGAACATAGAATTGCCCGTCGTGGCGGCGCCCGCAGCGGCTTACGTGATGTATGCGCAAACCGGTAACACCGTTTTCCTGTCCGGCCATATCGCCAAGAAAGACGGCCAGGTCTGGGTCGGCCAGCTCGGCAAGAACACCTCTACCGAAGAAGGCCGGCAAGCGGCGCGCGCCGTCGCTATCGACCTGATCGCCACCCTGCAGGCCGCCTGCGGCGGCGACCTGAACCGCGTACAGCGTATCGTCAAAGTCATGAGCCTGGTGAATTCCACGCCTGACTTTACCGAGCAACATCTGGTGACGAATGGCGCCTCCGAGCTGATCGGCGAGATTTTCGGCGAACAAGGCAAGCATGCGCGTTCCGCTTTCGGCGTGGCGCAAATCCCGCTCGGCGCTTGTGTGGAAATCGAACTGATCGCCGAAATCGCCTGATTTACCTACAATAAACCATTTGCTACAAGAGCAATTACTTCCAGTGAGACCAGCATGAAACTTGAACATCCTAGCCCTATCGAGTGGAAATTTTCCCAACGCGCCGAGCAGCTGCAAAGCTCCGCCATCCGGGAAATTCTGAAGGTGACCATGCGTCCGGAAGTGATTTCTTTTGCCGGCGGCTTGCCATCGCCCGAAACCTTCCCTATCGAGCGCATGCGCGCCGCCTTCGACAAAGTTTTGCGCGAAAACGGCAAGGCTGCCTTGCAATACGGCCCTACCGATGGCTATGCGCCTTTGCGCGAATTCCTGGCGAAATCCCTGTCCACGCCGACTTGCACAATTTTGCCGGAACAGATTCTGATGGTGTCTGGTTCGCAGCAAGGCCTGGACCTGATAGGCAAGGTCTTGATCGACGAAGGCAGCAAGATTTTGGTGGAAACCCCGAGCTATCTCGGCGCCCTGCAGGCGTTTTCAGTCTATCAGCCGCATTTCGAATCGGTCGATACCGACGAGCACGGCCTGATTCCGGCTTCGGTCGCGGAAAAGGGCGAGGGCGCGCGCCTGATGTACGCTCTGCCGAATTTCCAGAATCCTACCGGCCGCACCCTGTCGGTGGAGCGCCGCTATGAGCTGGTCGAGACGTGCGCGCGCATGGGCATCCCGCTGATCGAAGACAATCCTTACGGCGACCTGTGCTATAGCGGCGAACCATTGCCGAAGATGCTGAACATGAATCCGGGCGGCGTGATCTACATGGGCTCTTTCTCCAAAATTCTGACGCCGGGCATACGCCTCGGTTACGTGGTCGGCCCGGTGCCGCTGATCCGCAAACTCGAGCAAGCCAAGCAGGCGGCCGATCTGCACACCGCGCAACTGACCCAGATGGTGGTGTATGAAGTCATCAAGGACGGTTTCCTGGACCAGCATATCCCGACCATCCGCAAGTTTTATTCTGAACAGTGCGATGTCATGCTGAATGCGATGAGCGCGCATTTCCCGCAAGGCGTGCACTGGACCCGTCCGGAAGGCGGCATGTTCATCTGGGTGACGCTGCCGGAGCACATGGACGCCAAGCAATTGCTGGATGAGGCAATCGCCGACAACGTCGCCTTCGTGCACGGCGGGCCGTTCTACGCGAATGAAGTCGAGAAAAACACCTTGCGCCTGTCGTTCGTGACGGTGTCGCCGGAACGCATCAATGAGGGCATCGCGAAACTCGGCAAATTGTTCACGGCCAGAATCTGATACGAGGCCAGCGCTCGTACAAAAAGCCCGCCGCACAGGCGGGTTTTTTACGGTGCGGCGGCGCCCGGTTTCGGCGGCGATGTGGGCTTATTCGGGCCTGTTCACAATTGTCAAAAGCGGGAAATGCGCCTACTCTGGAAGTCGGTGTACTGAGAAACTGTCAACAATTGTGAGCCGGGTCAGCCAGCGCAAACCTGCTGCGTTATGGGCATATGGCAAACGATCGCTACACTTTTGTAAAAACACTAAATGTTTCAGGAGTCATAAAATGAAAAAACAAGTATTCATCATGACGCTCATGTTGAGCGCAGTCAGCGCTACGTTTGCGCAAAACGCATCGCCCAGGCAGCAATATACTGAAGATAGCAAACGCGCCAGCATGCGTTATGCCGACGATAAGAAATTGTGTGCAGAAGAATCCTCTTCCGCTGCACGCATGCAGTGCCTGCGCGACGCAAAAAATGAATACAACAACGCCATGACTGCCGCTAAAACCAATTTGAGCAAGCAGGAACCGGTGCCGGGCAACGGCAAGTCTGCCGCGGCATGCATCGATTGCGGCCGGGTGGTGGCGGTGCATGTCGGCGAAAAAGAAGGTGAGGGCGGTGCGCTCGGCGTGATCGCCGGTGGTGTGGCCGGCGCCTTGCTGGGCAATCAGGTCGGCGGCGGTACCGGGCGCGATCTGGCCACCATCGCCGGCGCGGCCGGTGGCGCCATGGCCGGACATAAGATAGAACAAAAGGTCAAGTCGACCAAAGTCTGGACCGTCACCGTGCAGTACGACAATGGAAATAAAAACTCCTTCCATTTCGATCACGACCCCGGCTTCAATTCCGGCGACCTGGTGCGAAATAACGGCAACAGCATAGTGCGACGTTAATTCATCCAAATTTATCTATGAAGAGCATGGCCGCCCGGAAAAATCGGGCGGCCCATTCACTGGTTTGAGGGAAATATTTCCTTCGGGCCACGCCTTTCTTGCCAAGCATATCCCCCTGCAGTTAGACTAGTGCGTCCAATTACGCTGTCTTGCAAAAGAAGGTCGCACTATGAAGGCCGCTAATCGCCTCAGAATTCCTGCCGTGTTGCAGTTAGTCAGCCTGTTCTTGCTTGCTATCCTCATGTCAGCCGGCAAGTCCGCCGTCGCCAGCGAGTCCTGCAAGAGCCTGCTCGCTACCGGCAATCCCGAATATCCTCCTTATCTGTGGCGCGACCCCGATGACGAGTCGCGCCTGATCGGCGCCAACGCCGATTTAATGCAGTTGCTGGCTAAAGAGCTGGGACTGGCGATCGAGGTAAAGTACGTGGGGCCATGGGGACGGGTACAGGAAGAAGCGAAATTAGGCCGCGTCGACTTGCTGGCGGGCGCTTTCTTCACGCTGCCGCGTCTCGATTACATGGATTATTTTTACCCGGCCTTCCGGGAAACCCGCACCGTCATCTGGACCCGCAGCAATCATCAATTTTCGTATAAAAAGTGGGCCGATCTGGCGGGGCGGCAAGGCGTCACCGTCATTAACAACAGCTTCGGCGAAGAATTTGACCGTTATGCCAAAGAGTCGCTGAGAATTTCCATGGTGCCCAGCCTGGAGCAAGCCTTAAAAATGCTGAGCCTGTCCAGGGCCGATTACCTGATCTATGAAGAAGACCCGGGGCTGGCCTATGTCGCCAAACTGAATATCTCAGGGCTGACTACGATCTCGCCTCCGATTACCAATGAAAATCTGTACCTGACGTTTTCCCACAAATCCGCCTGCAATTCCGCCGAGATGCGTGGCCGCATCGCCAAAGCAATATACAAACTGGATAAGCAAAATGTGATGAATAAATTGATTGCATCGAATATCCAGTTGTGGCGCAAGCAGCAGACGAGGTAGCGGTTTTATTTCACAGGCCACACATTGCGCAAGCTTTCCCTCCGGCAAATCCTGATCTTCGGCGTTGCGCTCGGCATCGTATTGCCGGCGCTGATACTCGGGCGCTTCCTGGTGCATGATCGTTATCAGCGCGAAGTCGAACTGCGGGTGCGCAATCCGATGTCTCAGTATGCCGATATGCTGGCGCGCGCCGTGGCGGTGCCGCTCTGGAACGTGGATAAGGCGGTTGCCTATCAGTTTGTACAGGCCATCATGCGCAATCCGGAAGTGGTGCGCGTGGTCATCGAGGATGAGTCCGGGACAGTCTTCGTACGCGGCGATGCGACCTGGATGTCCCGTTCCGAAGTGTTATATGAAGAGCGCCCCATCGTGCTCGATAGCAAGGTGATCGGCAAGCTGAGCATAGAAGCGACCACCGAACATTTGCAAAAAGACTTGTGGGCCGACTTCATGAAGCTGGCTGCGGCCTTGATTGCGCAAGTGATCTTTTCCTTTATTTTTATCTGGCTGTTATTCGAGCGTCGTATCGTGCGCCCGGTACATGAATTGCAACTGGCCACGGCGCGTCTGGCGCGCGGCAAACTCGATCAGCCGCTGGAATGGCAACGCCAGGATGAAATCGGCAATCTGGCGCAAGGCCTCGATAAGATGCGGCTGGAGTTGGGCGCCTTGATAGCGGAGCGCGAAACCCAGAATATCACCCTGCAGCAAGAGTTGAATGAACGATTGCGGGTCGAACAAACCCTGCGCATCACGGAAGAGAAATTCATCGCCATTTTCCAGGCATCCCCGGTCGCCATGGCGGTGTTGCGCAAGACCGCCGGCTATAGCATGATCGACGTCAACGATGCCTGGGTCAGGCAATTTTCCTGGTCGCATGACGACATCCTCGGCAATCTCGATGCGCAGCATGCGCTATGGCGCAATCCTGACGATCTGGCGGAAATCCTGCGGCTGCTCGAGCGCGACGGCGAGGTGCACGACCATGAGGCGTGGTTGCGTTGCGGCAGGCAGGAACAGCTGCTGCTGTGCCAGGTTTCGGGGCGCATCATTCGTCTCGGCAATGAACCTTTATTGATACTGGTGCAGGAAGACATCACCGAGAAACGCCGGAACGAACAGGAAATCCGCAACATGAACACCACACTGGAAAGGCGGGTGTCCGAGCGAACGCAGGCGCTGGAAGCGGCGAATAGCGAACTCACTATCGTGCTGGAAAATTTGCAGCGCGCCCAACGCGAATTGCTGCGCACCGAAAAAATGGCGGCGCTCGGTTCGCTGGTGGCCGGTGTCGCGCATGAGTTGAATACGCCGATAGGCACCAGCGTCACCATCGCCAGCACCCTGCAACATCACACCGACGACATCTTGCAGGAGATGAGCCAGGGCTTGCGGCGCTCGGTACTCGATGAATATCTGAAAAATGCCAAGACCGGCACCGATATCCTGTTGCGCAATCTCAGCAAGGCGTCTGAACTGGTGATCAGTTTCAAGCAAGTCGCGGTGGACCGCACCAGCGCCAATCGCAGGGTATTCACCCTCGATGAAATGCTGACCGAAATTATCGTCACGCTGGGTCCGACCATCAGGAAGACGCGGCACGATGTGATGCATACCGTGCCGCCAAAAATTCTGTTGGATAGTTATCCCGGTGCCTTGGGGCAGGTATTGACGAATTTGATCAATAACGCCTTCATCCATGCCTTCGAAGGGGATTTTCGCGGGACGGTGGCGATTTCCGGCCGTTTCCAGACGCCGGACACGGTAGAGATCGTGGTGGCGGATAATGGCAAAGGCATACCCGGCGCGAATCTGGGACGCATTTTCGACCCGTTTTTTACCACCAGGCTGGGGCAGGGCGGGAGCGGTTTGGGCCTGAATATCGCGTATAACCTGGTGACGGGTGTGCTTGGCGGCAACATCATGGTCGACAGCGAAGCCGGCAAGGGTACGAGCTTTAAATTGATTTTGCCGTGCGCGCCGAAGATGCCGGAAGTCCCGGCAGAGGCGCTCTGATTGCCGGTCACGGCTAGCGCAGACTGTCCGCGATCTGCTACAGTCGCGCCATGAGTAAATTATCCCTAGATAAAATCCTGCAATCGCAGGGCTTCGGCACACGCAAATATTGTCGTGAACTGATAGAAGACGGCGAAGTCAGCATCGCCGGCGAAACCGTGCGCGGTTACAAGCAGGCGCTTGAGACCGAGGGCTTGCGCTTCCATATTTTCGACGAGGACTGGGAATACCGCGCGCACGTGTATATCGCGCTCAATAAGCCGGCCAACTTCGAGTGCTCGCGCAAGCCGAGTCATCACCCCGGTGTCCTGACGCTGTTGCCGGAGCAATTCAGCTGGCGCGACGTGCAACCGGTGGGCCGGCTCGATCACGATACGACCGGGATGTTGCTGATGTCCGATGACGGCCCGTTTATCCACGCGCAATCTTCGCCGAAGCGGCATATCCCCAAAGTGTATCAGGCGAGCACCGCCGAGGCCGTGACGCCGGAACTGGTCAATACCTTGCTGGCGGGTGTACAGTTGCACGATGAACCGGCGCCGCTGGCGGCCCAGACGTGCCGAGCGCTCGATACGCATCGGATAGAAATCATCCTGGAGCAAGGTAAGTACCACCAGGTCAAGCGCATGCTGGCGGCGGCCGGCAATCATTGCGCGGCGCTGCAACGGACGGCGATCGGCAAGCTGACCCTGGAATCCTTGCAATTGCAGGAAGGCGAATGGTGTTACCTGACGCCGGAGCAACTGGCCTTGCTGGTGCCGACCGCCTGAAATGCCGGCCTGACGCCTTTACGCTGCGCCGCGGGATGAATCAGCTGGCTTATTTGTGAGCCGGGAGCGGGCATGGAATGAAAGGAGAAGATATGCCAGTCATTGCAGTCGTCAACCCCAAAGGCGGGGTAGGGAAAAGCACCTTCGCCACTAACCTGGCCGGTTATTTTGCCGCCCAGGGGCACAAGGTCATGCTCGGCGACACCGACCTTCAACAGTCTTCGCGCACCTGGCTGTCATTGCGTCCCGCCAACTTGCCGGTCATAGGCGCCTGGGATGTGATGGACGGGCATGTCGCCAAACCGCCGCGAGGAACCACCCACGTGGTGCTCGATACGCCGGCCGGCTTAAAGGGAGCCCGGTTGGAGGCGATATTAAGCGCCGCCGACAAGCTGATCGTGCCGCTGCAAGCGTCTATCTTCGATATACTCGCGACCGAAGAATTTTTGCAAAAACTGGCCAAATGCGATCACCGTTGCAAGGTCGCGGTGATGGGCATGCGCGTCAATGCGCGCAGTCGCGCCGCCGACCAACTGGCGCATTATGTCGCCCGGCTGGGCTTGCCGGTACTCGGTTATCTGCGCGATACCCAGAATTACATACAGTTGGCCGCCCATGGCGCAACTTTATGGGATGTGGCGCCTTCCCGCGTCGACAAGGATTTGCCGCAATGGGAAGCGATACTGGACTGGGTGCAGAAATAAGAATTGGTCGCCTTAAATTCTGGGAAATCTTGCAATAAACTTCGGGTTTTTCATTGCGTTCGATCAGAGCGTGCCGCAAAACCTGAAGATTTATTTCCCGCCGCATCCCGACCTCACTATAATGCCGTCTGCTTTAAGAGAAGGCTGATTTCTCTTTTGTTATCAAAGACTTACGGCATGCAATCCACTATATTCGATACCCCCCTGATTAACACCCTGATGCGCTGGTTTTCCATCGTCACCTTGCGCCTGATAGGATGGCGTATCGAAGGGCAGGCGCCAGCGCAGCAAAAATATGTGCTGATCGCCGCGCCGCATACCAGCAATTGGGATTTTCCCTTCACCCTGATGCTGTGTTTTGCCTTGCGCTTGCGGGTGTACTGGATGGGCAAGGCCAGCCTGTTCCCGCCTGTGCTGGGCGCGGTCATGCGCTGGCTGGGCGGGATCCCGGTGGACCGCAGCAAGGCCGGCAATCTGGTGCAAAGTACGGTGGACGCCTTTAACGCCAGCCAGCGCCTGACCGTCATCGTGCCGCCGGAAGGGACGCGCGGCAAAGTAACGCACTGGAAGACCGGCTTTTATTACATCGCACAGGGGGCGGGCGTGCCGATCGCGCTCGGTTATCTCGATTTCAAACGCAAAGCCGGCGGCATCGGCAAGATGTTTCAATTGTCCGGCGATATTGCCGCCGATATGGCGGACATCAGGCAATTCTATAGCGGCATCAGCGGCAAGAATCCGCAGCACTTCGATGCCGGAAACATCCAGCTTAAATAAGCGCCACCCAAACAATAAAAAACGCTTGCGCCTAGATTTATATGTATCTACAATAGACACATATTGGAAGCTTAAATGAATACCAGTCATCGTTTTGCCGTCGGCGTCCATATCATGGCTTTATTATCCATGCAGGAGGGGCCGGTCCCTTCCTCCCTGATCGCCGCTAGTGTTAACACCAATCCGGCCATGATACGGCGCATACTGGGAATGCTGGGCAAGGCCGGCTTGACGATCTCCAGTATGGGCAGCCAGGGCGGCACGACGCTGGCACGGCCGGCGGCGCAGATCAGCTTGCTGGAGATTTACCGCGCGGTGGACGAGCCGGGCATACTGGCGTTGCACAGCAATGCGCCGAATCCGGCCTGCGAAGTCGGGAAAGGCATTACCGGCGTATTGGAAGATGTGATACGGCGGGCGGAAAATGCGATGGAAACGGTGATTGCCGGCATTTCAGTACAAGACATTATGCTGTCGCTGAAAGAAAAAAAGTCGCAATAAAGTTTTGCAACACGGGTGGCGAGGACGCGACCCATTTTTTTACCACAATATGTAACTATATTGGATACATATAAGTCGAAAGGAAACATCATGAAAATCGCAATCATCGGCGCAACCGGCAATATCGGTCTACAAATCGCACGTCAGGCCCTGCAGCGCCGCCATCAAGTGAGCGTGGTAACGCGTCGGTCCGAATTGCCGGCTGAACTGGCCGGTGCGCAATTGGCCCCGGCCGATGCGCTGGACGTGCCCGCATTGACGGCTGCCATCCGCGGCCATGATGTGCTGGTGAGCGCCTACGGACCGGGTCCGGCCTCTGCCACCGGCGTGCCGCAGGTAGCCCAGGCTCTGGTGGCGGCGGCCAGGGCGGCCGGCGTGAAGCGTCTGATCGTGGTGGGCGGGGCCGGTAGCCTGTATGTGGCGCCGGGCCTGCAATTGGTGGATACGCCTGCGTTTCCCGAAATGTACAAACCGTACGCACTGGCGCACCGCGAGGCGCTGGCCGTCTTGCGCGAAGCGGGCGGTCTGGCATGGACTTTCTTTGCACCGGCCGCGATGATAGGCCCCGGCGAACAGCTGGGCCAATTTCGCATAGGCAGCGATCAACTGATCAGCGATGCTGCTGGGAATAGCCGGATTTCTTATGCCGATTACGCCGATGCGTTTGTGACCGAGATAGAAACCGCGGCCCATCCTCAGCAAGTGATGACGGTCGCTTATTGAGCCGTGGCTTCAGGGTTCCAGTTGGGCCGGCTGGTCGTGCAATTCGCCCGATTTCGGCGCTAAGGACTGTCCGGTTTGCCTGGTCAACAGCCAGGCGAGCGGATGGAGCAGGCACTTCTGGGTCAGTTGCTCGCAACGCGGGTGGCTGCTCAGCCAGACGATCGCGGCGGTGATCGACAGGGAAATCAACAGCGCGGCGGCGTCCTCCATGGCAAAAATACGACGCAGCAGGCCGCTTTCCTGCAGCGCAATTAAGGCCATGCCATGCCACAGGAATACATACATCGAGCGTTGGCCTATGCGGGCCAGGCCCAGATCCTTGCGTGTCAGCACATGCAAGACCGACAGCCCGACCGCCGTCGATATCAGGTATTGCAAGCCCTGGTACAAGGTGCCGCTCAGATTGGCCATTTCCAGACGGTGCAAGGAGTAACTGCCATACAGCCAGCGGTAATCGAAATTAGGCTTTAATAAAAAAGACGCGACGATCGCCAGGCCCACCAGCGGCAGGCTGACCAGCAGCAAATTGTTTTTTTTGGCGAGCACAGCGTCCGGGCCGATTTTCCAGCCCAGCAAAAAATACGGGAAAAAAATCAGGGTTCTGGACAGGCTCAGAAAGTACCCGGCATGCTCCGAATAGCCGGCGGCCAGCGACAAAGCCAGCGCCAGCATCACAGGAAATTGCATACGGGCAAACAGCGGCAGCAACAGACGCCAACATAGCAAGCTCAGCAGATACCATAACATCCAATACGGTGCGACCAGATTGGCGTAGACGCTGACATTGCCTTTTAGTAAAAATTCTGTGCCCTCGTACAGCAATTCGAAGCCGACCAGGGGAATCACTATATTCTTGAGCAATTGCCCGGTTTGCCGTTCATCCAGTAGCGGCTTGGAAAACATGCCTGAGACCAGGGCAAACATCGGCATGTGGAAGCTGTACACAAAAATCCAGATTGAGCGGAGGAAGTGGTCGTTTCCCACATAAGTTTCAAACAGATGGCCAAATACCACCAGAAATATTAAAACCGCTTTGATGTTGTCGATACTTGCGTTTCTGCCTGGAGTGCTGATAGTGAGGGACATTGTCGATTGGCTGATCTTCCGAAAACACGCCATGATAGCGAAACTATCCAGATTTTGCGCGTTTTGTTTGTAACGAAGCTCGATTGCAGCTGATCTGCGCGTATTCTGCAAGTTGCTGTCGCACGCGCGCATCGCCGGAATGCCGGACGGCAAGTGTGCGGGCAAGTCTGGGTGAGTGAAATGAGCGCCGGAAAATTTCCTGCGGTAGGGCCGTGTTCCACGTTGATTCGGAACATAGATGTAGTACGATATAAGAGAGTGCATATGCGATGAAAGCTGTTTCCGTAGGGGAAATTTGCAATACAATGCGCTATTGCAACAGGTATTTTGGGTGAGGTTTTATGTCGAAAGAGAAGGCAAGTGCGAGTCTGTTAAGTGCACAGCTGGACTTTGAAGGGTGGGACGAGATTTCTCCCAGCCAAGACGATTTTTCTTTGCTCGACTTTATTTTGCCGGAAACGCCGGGTACCGGTATTCCTCCCATTTCCCCTCTCGTCGATCAGCCTGTCCCGCCGCCCAAGCCGGTCGCGGCCATCGTCCAGCCAGTATCCGTGAGCAAGCCGATGTCGGAGCGTAAACCGGTGAAAAATTCCAAAAACGCCAACCTATCGAAAAAGGGCAATGCCGATAATTTTGCCCGTTATGCAGCGATATTCGCTTTGGTTGCACTGGTATTTGTATTTGCTGGCTTGTTCTACAGTAATGTCGGTAATAAAAATGCCGCCGGCCTCAGCTATATCATCTTGCCTAAAAATGTCACCAATCTAAAAGGTCAGGTGATAAGTATGCAGGTCACGATACAAGTCAATCACAGCGACGAGTACTGGTTGCAGGAGAACAAGAAAGTGTTGGCGGATTTATTCCAGATTGAAGTCGCTAAGATCGACCCCGGCGATTTGCACAGTGAAGAAGGCTTCGAGGCAGTGCAGACGCAATTGAAAACCGGGATGAATAAAGCCTTGCAAGACGATAAAATTCAGTCGGTGTTACTGACGGAATTGCTGATACAAAATCGGAATTAGTATGCATGCTGGAGACGGTCAACACGAAGTACGATGACTCGTTAAAGCACCATGATGGAGACGCATGGAGGAAATCATGGAACAGTCCAAACTACCGAGCAAGCAAAGAGTGCGTGAGTATTTGCAGCAACGCAGAACAGAGCATAGTCCGCCACCGGACATAGAGGAAATACGGCGCCAGTTAGGCTGGGAATTGCTTGATGCCGCCAGACAGAAGCGACACCGTTAAATAGACAGCTTTCCGGCGCCGTCATCCGGCGGCACCGGCAAGTATGAAAAAGCGCCGAGACTCAGGGTTCCTGAATCAAGCGCAGCAATTTGTCTAGCGCATGCACCACCGTCTGCTCGCGCACCGCATGACGATCTCCGCTGAAGACCAGTCTCTCGGTATGCGTGATCCCGCCTACTACCCAGCCGAAACAAGCAGTGCCTATCGGCTTGCCGGGAACGCCGCCGGCGGGTCCCGCGATGCCGGTCGTGGCCAGCGAAACGTGTGCTTCTGAATTGGCGAGTGCGCCTTCCGCCATGGCGGCGGCGATTTCCTCGCTGACCGCGCCATGTTGGGCGATCAATACCTCCGAGATGTCCAGCAATTCGGTTTTGGATGAATTCGAATAAGTCACGAAGCCGCAGTCAAACCATTCCGACGAGCCGGCGATTTCCGTGATCGCTTGAGAAATGCCGCCGCCGGTACAGGACTCTGCAACGGTGAGTAATAGATTTTTGGCTTTGAGGGCTGCACCGATTTGCGCTGCTAGTTCAATGGCGTTGGGCATGATGAATCTCCTGTCTGTTTTTTTGGGAGGCGGCAGGATTACTTTACCACCATGTCCGCGCGGAAGTGAAGCAAACGACAGGGTTTTTCTTGCATTTACTTGACTAAGTCGCCGTTCAAAAATCACCTCCCAAACGTTTATTTTTTCACGGTGCCTAAATCGCGCGCCACAAGGCGAACCCCAGCAAAGTGAAGAAAGCCGCCACGATATCGTCCCACATTACGCCGAAACCGCCCTTGAAGCGGCGGTCGAAATAGCCTATCGGCGGCGGCTTCAGCATGTCGAAAAAACGGAACCAGAAAAACGCCCAGCATTGCGTGCTGAAACTGGCCGGCGCCAGCAATAGCAGCACCAGCCAGAATGCAATGATTTCATCCCACACCATGCTGCCGTGATCGGCCACTCCCATGTGGCGCCCGGTGACGGCGCAAGCCCAGACCCCGAGCGCAAAACCGGCAACGATGATGAGGGCCCAGCCCAGCGGCGTGAAAATTGCCGGCCAGCGCGCAGGCAGCAGCTGGAAACTGAGCCAGGCGAACAAAGTGCCGGCGGTGCCGGGCATGATCGGCGACAGGCCGCTGCCGAAACCCTGGGCGATCAGATGGGCCGGATGCGCCAGCATGAAGCGTGCGGTCGGTTTGGTAATCAATGCCGTTTGGCCGGGTTCCAGAGTCGTCATGGGGTAGAGAAATGATCGAAAGAAGAAATTGTCAGCGCTACTGCCTGCCCTTGCGCATCGAGTAAGCGCAAACCGGGCGCGGCTTCTATCCGGCCGATGCGGGTGACCGGCGTGCCGGCCGTTGCGGCGGCGGCCAGCACGGCGTCACGTCTGGCAACCGGCGCGGTAAAGCATAGCTCGTAATCGTCGCCGCCGGCCAGCGTGAAGCGACGCCGCAAATCCTGCGTTTGCCGTTGCAATACCGGGCCGGCCGGCAAGGCGTCGAGCAGCAGGCTGGCGCCGACGCCCGAGCGTTCCAGGATATGCCCGAGATCGCCGCTGAGGCCGTCTGAAATGTCGAGCGCCGCATGCGCGATGCCGCGCAAGGCCAGGCCGAGCGCGATACGCGGCGTCGGCTGGTGCATGCGCAGCGCCGCTTGGCCGTGGGCGGCGGCGTCCAGTGCAACTTCGTCCCGGTAGCCGGCCAGCGCCAGCCGCGCATCGCCGAGCGTGCCCGAGACCCAGATATCGTCGCCGACCAGGGCCGCATCGCGCCGCAAGGCTGTGCCCGGCGGCAGTTCGCCGAAGATCGTGATGCTGATCGTCAGCGGCCCCTTGGTGGTGTCGCCGCCGATCAGGCTGCAGCCATGCCGGTCGGCCAGCGTCAGCAAGCCGCCGGAAAATCCCTGCAGCCAGGCCGGATTCGCTTCCGGCAGCGCCAGCGCCAACGTAAACGCCAGCGGCGTCGCGCCCATCGCCGCCAGATCGGACAGGTTCACCGCCAGGCATTTATGCCCGAGCAGGACAGGATCGGCATCCGCAAAGAAATGCCGGCCCGCCACCAGCATGTCGCTGGAAATCGCCAGCTGCATGCCAGGCGTAGGATTCAGCAAGGCGCAATCGTCGCCTATGCCGAGCGCAATGCGCGGGTCGGTGACGCTGTGTTGCGCAAAATAGCGCTTGATCAGATCGAATTCGGTAAGCATGCGGCATTGTAGCCTGCGCGGCCGCCGGCGCAGGCAAGGTATTTCCCCGACTAGCGCATGAAGGATAGTAAACAAAACACCTCACCACAGAGACACAGAGATGGTACAGAGGAAACCATGGATGATTTCTCGCTTTCTCAGTCACGACGCGCCATCTTGGACAGGAGGGTGGACTTCAGCGAGATTGTTTCCGTGTTGAGAGCTTTGCTCGTTGTGGATCCCGTGCCTATATGCTTGGCCTCATGCGATTGCACTTGCATATTTCCGTCGGGCACAGGTGCTATATTCTTATTTGGCGCAGCAAAGCGTTTAAGCTAATATGGCAAATCAAGCAAGCATTTCCGGTGCGGATGGACGTGCTGTCGGCTTGCCGGCATCAGCAAGTGTGCAGCATGTACAGGGAGGCTTAGTCATGTCTTTAAGGGAAGATCACTCCATGCACGACAGCCACTTTCTATCGATGGAGCAGCTCCAGGTGGGGCAGTATGTTTACCTCGATTTGAAGTGGTTTGAGCACCCGTTTGCGTTTAGCCAATTCAAAATCAAGACGCCAGACCAGATAGCTACCATACGCAGCCTGGGTCTCAAGGCCGTGCGCTTCAATCCGGAATTGAGCGAAAGCGGCTCGGTACAGGCGGCCGCGGCCACTGCCGCGCCAGACGCCGCGGGTGCGGCAGTGGCCGCACCCGAGCCGGAACTGTCACCGGTCATGCTCGCCAAGCGCGCCATGATGGAGCAAATGCACTTGCGCCGGCTGGATGCGGAACGCGTTGAAAAAGCCTTTGCCAATACCGCCAACGTCATTCGCGACATAGAAAAAAACCTGTACAGCAAACCGCAGCAGACTGTGCAGCAGGCCAATAACTTGATAGGGCAGATTGCCGACTCCATACTCAGTGCGCCCGAGCTGGCGATCCAGGTGATGGGGGATGTCACCGGTGGCGAAGAGCTCTACCTGCACTCGCTCAATGTCACCGTTTTGTCCATGATGATGGCGCGCGACATCAAATTGCCGGCGCAGGTGGTGGGCATGCTGGGCATGGGGGCCTTGCTGCACGACATAGGGTGCAAGGAAGTCCCCGATAAAATTCTGACGAAAACCGAACCGCTGACGCAGGCGGAGCGCAACTTCTATGAGCTGCATTGTCAATACGGCGAGGACATAGGAAAACATCTGCAGCTGCATCCTATGGTATTGAGCATCATACGCGAGCACCACGAATTGTTTGACGGCAGCGGCTACACGGCCAAGCTCAAGGGCGAAGCGATCAGCCTGCTGGCGCGCATTGTGGTGATCGCCAACTACTACGACGAGTTATGCAATCCGCTGGCTATCGCCAATGCACTGACGCCGCATGAAGCGCTGTCGCTCATGTTTGCCAAGCTACGCGCCAAGTTCGACCCCAAACTGCTGCAGTGCTTCATACGCTGCCTGGGCGTGTATCCGCCAGGCACCATCGTGCAATTGTCCAACGGCGTCATCGGCATGGTGGCGACCGTCAACACGGAGCGGCCGATGAAGCCGGTGTTGGTGGTGTATGACGCCGATGTACCCAAGGAGGAAGCGATCATGCTGGACATGGAACGTGAAACCGAGGTCAATATCGCCAAGTCTATCCGGCCCGCCCAGGTCCCGCGCGAGGTGTACAACTATTTAAGTCCACGCAAACGTGTCAGCTATTACTTCGATGCGAACGCCGCACGGTCCAAGGATGGGAAAGCATGAGCGATCTGGCCCGACTGATGCTCGACCACAGTACGGAGATGCTGCTGCTGGTGAACCCCGCGACGCTGCAGATAGCGCTGGCCAATGCGGCGGTGGCCAGGGCACTGGGCTACACTGTGGAGCAATTGCAGGGGATGGCGATCACCGAAGTGGAAAGCGCCTTGCAGGATGTGTTCTATTGGGAAGAAGTGCGCGGCGGGCAGTACCAGGAAATACAGAACCAGGAGGGGCTGTATTGCTGCGCCGATGGCGAGTTGATGACGGTCTCCAAGTCTATCCGGCGGCTTGCCCATGAAGGGGCTAGCCTGTTGCTGGTGCAGGCGACGCCGACGCGCGACGAACGTAAGGCGGAGGACGAACTGGCGCATACCCTGTCGCAGTTGCGCGCCACCCTGGAGTCTACCGGCAACGGCATACTGGTGGTCGATTGGCAGGGAAACATCGACGGCATGAACCGCCTGTTCGGCAAGATGTGGAAGATTTCCAACGAATTGCTTAACTCTCACGACGATGCGCACATTTTCGATTTTGTCGCGGGACTGGTCGCCGAGTCCGAGCTGTTGCAGGCGCGACTGGGCGCCATTGTCGATAAACGTGAGACTGAAGACCTGCTGCACCATCACGACGGCCGGGTTTTCGAGCTGAGGTCGCTGCCGCAGTATCTGGGCGAGCAGATCATAGGCCGGGTGTTCAGTTTCCAGGATATCACGCAGCGTAAGCTGGATGAGGCGGCGCTGCGCGAGTCGCGCGACTTGCTCGAGCAAAGGGTGGAGGCGCGCACGGCAGACCTGAACGCCGCCAATGCGGCGCTGGTGGAAGAGCGCGAGCAACTGAGCGCCCTGATCAAGCGGCTGGAAGAGGCGCAAAATCAGCTGTTGCAGTCCGAGCGCATGGCTTCCATCGGGCAACTGGCGGCCGGGGTGGCGCATGAAATCAACAACCCGGTGGGGTTTGTCAGTTCCAATCTCGGGTCTTTGCACGGCTACGTGAGCGATATGCTCAGGCTGCTGACGGCTTACGAACAGGCGGAAAGTTCTTTGGCGGAAGCCGCCAAGCCGGATATTCAGCGGCTCAAGCAAGAGCTCGAGATCGATTTTCTGCGCGAAGATGTCGTCTCCCTGCTCGACGAATCGCGCGACGGCCTCCAGCGCGTGACGCGCATCGTCAAGGATTTGAAGGATTTCTCCCACGTGGACGAAAGCGAGCGCCAGTGGGCCGATCTGGAAGAGGGGCTGGAAAGCACCTTGCGCGTCGTCTGGAACGAGATCAAATACAAGGCCGAGGTGGTCAGGGAGTACGGCGGCATCCCGCCCCTGGAGTGTTTCCCGTTTCAGCTGAACCAGGTGTTCATGAACTTGCTGGTCAATGCTACCCATGCGATTGAAGAGCGTGGCGTGATCACGATCCGCACCGGATACGACGACAGCCAGTTATGGATAGAGGTGCAAGACACCGGCAAAGGCATCGATCCTGAGCACTTGCAGCGTATTTTCGAGCCGTTTTTTACCACCAAACCGGTAGGACAGGGCACCGGGCTGGGCTTGTCGCTGTCGTATGGCATCGTGAAAAAACACGAGGGCCGGATCGAGGTCGCCAGCGTCCTGGGACAGGGCACGACCTTCAGGGTGATCTTGCCTAAAGCTAGTGGCGCTGATTAGCTATGTTACGGAACTGAGCGATAACTTAACCAGCTTCCGCCTGCAGCAACTGCGCGTAGATGGTCAGGTCGGATGCGCCGTAGCAGCAAAAAATCACTTCCGCGATTTGCGGGCAATCCTGCAGCGCAGCGCGCACCGCAGCTACGGCGACCGCGGCCGCCAGCGCGTGCGGATAGCCGTAGATCCCGCTGCTGATGCAGGGGAAGGCGATGCTGTGGATGCCATGCGCGGCAGCGATTTCTAGCGAGCGCCGGTAACAGGAGGCCAGCAATTCCGGCTCGCCCTGATCGCCGCCATGCCAGACCGGACCCACCGTGTGGATCACGTAGCTGGCCGGCAAGCGATAGCCGCGGCTGAGTTTGGCGTCGCCGGTCCGGCAACCGCCGAGCAGCCGGCATGCTTGCAGCAGCTCGGGCCCGGCCGCACTGTGGATCGCGCCGTCCACGCCGCCGCCGCCGAGCAGTGTGGCGTTGGCGGCATTGACGATGGCGTCGACTTCCAGCGTGGTGAGGTCGGCTTGCAGGGCGTGTAGTTTGGTGGGCATGGCGGCGTCTCAGGTTTGCGGTGAGGAGGCGGGGGCGATAGGCGAAACATGCGAATACATCCAGAAATTGCTAGGATGGCCGCGCACCATGCGCTAGCTGCGCAGCAAGCCTTCCGGCTCGATTTTGCAAAGTTATCCGAGAACTGTATTTTTTGCAATGTTAACCGGTCCAGGCGACAAGCCGCTTATTCCATGCGCCTCTTGGCGCGAAAATGCCCTGCAAGCCGCGCCGCTGGCGGGTCTGCTTGCCGATCGCAGGCGCGGCTGCACGCAAAAACCTGATTTACTTATCCAGCAAAGTCATAAGAGTCGTACAAATACGTATAAAGTTAGCAGATTCCCTCTGCTAGAATCGCTAATCACGTCAGTTTTCCGTAAGCAAAAAGAAAGAAGGTCGGCCGCATGGATTCGTCAACAGATCAAAAAGAGCAAATACGTCAACAATTGCGCCAGGCGGCGTTGGAATATCACGAGTTCCCTACGCCCGGCAAAATCAGCGTCACGCCGACCAAGCAATTGACGAATCAGCGCGATCTGGCCCTGGCGTATTCCCCCGGCGTCGCTTCGCCCTGCGAAGAAATCGTGGCCGATCCGGCCGCCGCCTTTAAATACACGGCGCGCGGCAATCTGGTCGGCGTCATCACCAATGGCACGGCAGTGCTGGGCCTGGGCAATATCGGCCCGCTCGCTTCCAAGCCGGTAATGGAAGGCAAGGGCGTGCTGTTCAAGAAATTCGCCGGTATCGATGTGTTCGATATCGAGATCAGCGAATCCGACCCCGATAAGCTGGTCGATATCATCGCCGCGCTGGAGCCGACTTTCGGCGGCATCAATCTGGAAGACATCAAGGCGCCCGAGTGCTTTTACATCGAGCGCAAGTTGCGCGACAAGATGAAAATCCCGGTGTTCCACGATGACCAGCATGGCACCGCGATCATCGTCGGCGCCGCGATCATGAACGGCTTGAAAGTGGTAGAAAAAGACATCAAACACTGCAAGCTGGTGGTGTCGGGCGCCGGCGCCGCCGCGCTGGCCTGCCTGGACCTGATCGTCGATCTCGGCTTTCCTATCGCCAATATTTACGTGACCGACCTGGCCGGCGTGGTGTACCAGGGCCGTACCGAACTGATGGACCCGGACAAGCAACGCTTCGCGCAAGACACTGCGGCGCGCAGCCTGAAGGACGTCATCAACGGCGCCGATATCTTCCTCGGCCTGTCGGCCGGCGGCGTGCTCAAGCCAGACATGGTGGCGCTGATGGCGCCTAAGCCGCTGATCCTGGCGCTGGCCAATCCTACGCCCGAAATTTTGCCGGAAGAAGTCAGGGCCGTGCGCGACGACGCCATCATGGCCACCGGCCGTTCGGATTACCCGAATCAAGTCAATAACGTGCTGTGCTTACCTTACATCTTCCGCGGTGCGCTCGATTGCGGCGCCACCACCATCACGCGCGAGATGGAAATCGCGGTGGTGCATGCGATTGCCGAACTGGCGCAAGCCGAGCAATCCGATATCGTGGCTTCCGCCTACGGCGTCAGCAACCTGTCTTTCGGTCCCGAATACCTGATCCCCAAGCCTTTCGATCCGCGCCTGATGATCAAGATCGCGCCGGCCGTGGCCAAGGCGGCCGAGGATTCCGGCGTGGCGCTGCGCCCGATCGCAGACATGCAAGCGTATATCGACAAGTTGCAGCAGTTCGTCTATCACAGCGGCACCTTCATGAAACCGCTGTTCCAGATCGCCAAGAAAGCCCCGGCCGAACGCAAGCGCATCGTGTTCGCCGAAGGCGAGGAAGAGCGCGTGTTGCGTGCGGTGCAGGTGATCGTCGACGAAAAACTGGCGACCCCTATCCTGGTCGGACGCCCGCAGATATTGGAGCAACGCATAGAAAAATTTGGCCTGCGCCTGAAGGCCGGCGTCGATTTCACCGCCATCAATCCCGAGTTCGATACTCGTTACCGCGATTACTGGCAAAGTTATTACGAGATGACTTGCCGCAAAGGCATCACCGAGCAATACGCCAAACTGGAAATGCGCCGCCGCCACACCCTGATCGGCGCCATGATGATCCATAAAGGCGACGCCGACGGCATGATCTGCGGCACCTTCGGCACCACCGGCCTGCACCTGAATTACATCAACCAGGTGTTGGGCAAGCGCGCAGGCGTCAACGTGTACGCCGCCATGAACGGCCTGGTCTTGCCCGACCGCCAGCTGGTGCTGGTGGATACCCACGTCAATGAAAACCCGAGCGCCGAGCAGATCGCCGAGATCACGATTTTGGCCGCGGAAGAAATGCGCCGCTTCGGCCTGCTGCCTAAGGCCGCCTTGCTGTCGCATTCCAATTTCGGCTCCAGCAACAGCGCCTCGGCTCAGAAGATGCGCGAGGCTTTGGCGATCGTCCAGCGCGCTGCGCCCGACCTGGAAATCGACGGCGAGATGCACGGCGACACCGCGCTCGATTCCGCCTACCGCAAGAAGACGATGCCCGGCACCACGCTCAAGGGCGACGCCAACCTGCTGGTGATGCCGAATATCGACGCCGCCAACATCGCCTACAACTTACTGAAAACCACGGCCGGCAACAATATCGCGATCGGCCCCATCCTGCTCGGCTGCGCCAAACCGGTGCATATCCTGACCCCGTCCGCCACCGTGCGCCGCATCGTCAACATGACGGCGCTATGCGTGGTGGATGCCCTGGCGGAACGTTGATTCATTCTTGAATTGAAGGCGTGAAAGAGCCGGATTCCTGAAAGGGGATCCGGCTTTTTTGTTGAGCGAAACCGCATTGCGCAGCATGCCTGCAATTTCCGTCCGCGGCGGATGAAGGCTGTGCTTGCTTATCAGACGTTCGCACGCATTTTGGAAACGCTCGCTTCCGCCTCTTGCCTGCGCGCTGCGGCCGCAGCTTCCTTGCTGACGATGGTCTTGCCTATCGGCGCCAGCGCTATTCCAGCCAGCTTCAGGTGCTGGATGCCGAAAGGGATGCCGATGATGGTGACGAAGCAAGCCAGCGCCGCGATCGCATGGCCGAGCGCCAGCCACCAGCCGGCGAAGATGAACCAGAGCACGTTACCTATCGTGCCGAGTTCGCTGGTGCCCTGCGACAGCTGTTTTCTGCTGATGGCTTCTTTGCCAAACGGAAAGAACGCAAACTGGCCGATCACGAAGCAGGCGCGCGCCCAGGGGATGCCGACGATGGAGAGGAAGGCGAGCGCGCCGGCCAGCCACCAGCCCAGGCCCATCATCACGCCACCAAAAACAAACCACAGAAAATTGCCGATTGCACCCATCTTCCAGTCTCCTCTATGAACGGCGCGTTGTAGTTGTTCGTTACAGGCAGGCGCCCGGCTCCCTGTAGCTTGATATTCTACCAGTTTCATTATCCGTATAGTTACAAAAATCGTGCGACGTCAGCCTGCAGGGGCAGGGCGCTTCCGCGTTCTTAAAAATCGACGTTTTTACGGGAGTATATTGATTTTTAGCGCTATTGCCCGTATAAACAAATGGCTTGAAAATATACTCCAACCCAGTATTAAGTGCGTCCAAGAGGCATGGGAAGGCGCTCCGCTACGCCCGCTCCACGGCGGCGCCGCTTGGTGCGTGACGCGGCTTCGGCGCTGCTCCGGCAACCGTATAAAAAGTTCAAAATCGCGCAAAGGTATCGTTATGCGGTGCTAGTCATGTTGTAATTTGCATCTTTGCATATCCAGATGGTACTTTTGTCCGCAATTGGCTAATCTTTGCTGCGAGCTTGCGGCTGGACGTGATTCCAAGCCGGCCTGGTTCATCCGAGCAAAAACCATCATATCAAAAGGATATTTATCATGAAGCGTCACGTACTTGCCTTTCTTACCTTGAGCAGCGCTTTCCTGGCTTTGCCGGCTTTCGCGGCGGACGATGGCATGTTGGCCTCGCCTATGGCCAGCCAGCGCTCGAACGAGCAGGCGGAGCAGGCGGTCGGGGTCGGCCTCGGTGTCGGCAATCGCTATTTCGGCAGCAAGTCGGTGTGGCGCGCGGGTTTGCTGGGCGAGGCGAACTTTTCGAACGGCGTGTTTCTCAGCACCGTGGACGGGATAGGCTACCGTTTCCTGAACAACTATAACGGTTTCTCGATGGCGGCCAGCATAGGCGGCAGCGATTCGCGCAACGAGTCGGACGGCGACAGCAACGGCCGTAACCGTTTGCAGGGGATGGGCGATGTCAAGCTGCGCGCCGCCGCGAATTTGTTCGTGAATTACGATGCAGGCCTTTTCCACGTGAATGCCGGTTTGCATCAAACGCTGGGAGAGCGCCGCGGTACCTCGGTCGATCTCACCGGGCGTTATGACGTGCTGGCCAGCAAGACCGACCTGGTACAGGTGTCGGCCGGTCTGATGTATGCGAACAAGACGGAAATGCAGACTTTCTTCGGCGTGACGCCGGCGCAGTCGGCCGCCAGCGGCAACGCGCTGTATACGCCAGGAGCGGCGCTGGCCGGTAGCGGCGCCGGGCTGATGTGGCGCCATGCGATCAACCAGAATTGGGTCACTACCCTCGACGCCGGCGTCACCCGCCTCGGCGCCAGCGCAGCCGACAGCCCGTTGGTTGAGCATCGCACCACCGCCGGCGTGGGCGGCTCCATCGCTTATCGTTTTTAAGTTCCACCCGGAGCGGCGCAAGAATGCGGCGTACAGCGCAGCGGCGCCGCTCGCCGCGCAGACGCTCTTCATCATTCCCGGGCCGACCGCCCTCCCGTTTGCCGCGCAGAACGCCTGGTTTTTTGTCTTGTTAAGGGAAGTATCCGGCGTTTTTATGTTGTCGTCCAGCATAAACAAAGGACTTCTATATATACTCCCCACTAGTATTATTTCGCTGTCGCGCCACTATCCGGCATGCGCTCCTCCCACCGTCGTCGCCCCATCCTGGCGCAAGGCCAGGAATTTAACAAGATTTCACCGTGGCAAGAAAATCATGTTTTGCTAAACAGCGGCGCGTGGCATAGATTTAGTTAGTTAGTAAGCGCGCCGTGTTTGCGGCCGAGGGCGGGTGGTGGATATGGAAATCAAACTGGGACGCTGGTTGGCAGGATGCTGCATGGCCTGCTGCAGCGGCGCCGTGCTGGCGATGTCGGTGGTGTTTATCAATCCCGGCAAATCCGACGAAATCTATTGGCTGACTGCCGCGCGCGCGATGCAGGCGGCGGCGCGCAGTCTCGATGTGCAGTTGGAAGTGCTGTATGCCGAGCGCGACCACCCGCGCCAGCTGGTGTTTGCGCGCCAACTGGCGGCGCGCCCGCCGCAGCGGCGCCCGGACTACGTGATCATGTCGAACGATTATGCGGTCGGCCTGGAAATGTTGCGCATCCTGGATGCGGCCGGCATCAAGACTTTTTTCGCGTTCAGCGGCATCAATGACCCGCGCGAACGCCAGCAGAGCGGCGGCGCGCGCGAGCGGTATCGCGGCTGGCTCGGTTCGCTCGAGCCGCGCGCCGACGAGGCCGGCTACCTGACCGCGCAAGCCTTGATCGCGCACGGCCGCAAGACTGCGCTGCTGGCCGCCGACGGCAAGCTGCACTTGCTGGCGCTGGCCGGCGACCGCTCCACCCCGACCTCGATCTTGCGCAACGAGGGCATGCGGCGCGCCGTGGCCGAGGCCGGCGACGTGATCGTCGATCAAGAAGTGTACGCGGCCTGGAACCGCGCCAAGGCCGCCGAGCAAAGCGACTGGCTGTTCCAGCGCTATCCGGAGGCCAGACTGGTGTGGTCCGGCAATGACCAGATGGCTTTCGGCGCCATGCAAAGTTGGGAAAAACGCGGCGGCAAGCCCGGGCAGGATGCCTGGTTCAGCGCCATCAATACTTCGCAGGAAGCGCTGGCGGCGCTGCAGAGCGGCCGTCTGACGGCCCTGGCCGGCGGCCATTTCATCGCCGGCGCCTGGGCGCTGGTATTGCTGTACGACTATCATCATGGGCGCGACTTCGCCGGCGAAGGGCTGGAAATGGCGCAATCGATGTTCATGCTGTTTTCGCGCGCGGAGGCGGCGCGTTTCCAGGCGCGCTTCGGCGACCTGAATTTTAACCGGCTCGATTTCCGCCGCTATAGCAAGGTCTATAATCCCCGGCTGAAACGCTATGATTTCAACTTCCGTCAATTATTGAATTAGCGCGCATGCCTACGATGAAGCCAGCAGCATTTCAACCGATCACCCACGCGTTGATACGGCGGGCTTTGAAATGGGCCGTGCTGTGCACGCTGGTGTTCGGCGGCTTGCAAGCCTGGCTGGCGTATCAGAATGTGCAGCGCGATTTCCAGAGCGCCGTACGCGGCATTGCCACTACCCATGTGCCTTTATTGTCGCTGGCCATCTGGGATATAGAGCCGCGGGCGATCCAGGGCCAGATCGACTTGTTGCTGGAGAGTTCGCAAATCGCCTATGCCAGCGTGAAGGTCAATACCGGGCAACAATTTGCCGGCGGCAAAGCCGGGGTGTTGAATGGCGGCACCACGCTGCGCTTTCAGATTCCGCCGCCGAATAAGCAAGTCGGCGCTATCGGCACGCTGGAATTAGTGCTGGACCGCAGCGTGTTATACCGTCAGCTGATCCACAGCGTGCTGCTGGTGTTGCTGGAGTCGATAGTCCTGACGGCGCTGTTGCTGGGGACCGGGGTTCTCATCTTGCGTCGCAATCTGGCGCAGCCGATGCGGCAACTGGCGGAGTTCGTCACCAGCCTGAAGGCCGACAATCTGTCCCCCCGGTTGCAACTGGAGCGGCCGGCCGGCCATAGCTATGATGAAATCGACATGGTCGCGGAAGGCTTTCAGACCTTGCAGGCCAGTATACAGCGCCACATTTCCACGCTCGACGCGCAAGTGCAAGAGCGCACGCAGCAGCTGGAAACGGCGCTGGCGTCGCTGAAAACCTTGTCCGGCAGCGATCAGCTGACCGGCTGTTACAACCGCAGCCTGTTCAGCGAACGCTTCCCCAGTGAAATGAACCGCGCCCAGCGTTACGCCCATCCTTTGTCTGTCATCTTTTGCGATGTCGATCATTTCAAGGTCGTCAACGACACGCACGGCCACCTGACCGGCGACCGGGTGCTGGCGATGGTCGGCCACTGTCTGCGCCAGGAATTGCGCGCCGAAGTCGACTGGGTGGTGCGTTATGGAGGCGAAGAATTTTTAGTGGTGCTGCCGGAAACCGCCCTGCCGGCCGCGCTGGAAGCGGCCGAGCGTTTGCGCCTGGGCGTGCGGCGTGGCGTGCGCCTGCAGCTGGACGATAGGACGCAATTGCAGATAAGCGCCAGTTTCGGCGTGGCCGAAAGGGAAGCGGCGGACGACATGGCGTCGCTGGTGCAGCGCGCCGATCAATGGCTGTATGCGGCTAAGCGCGGCGGCCGGAATCAGGTGCAGCCGCAGCGTTGAACGGCGAGCCGCGCTTATTGCTTCAGCGGCACGCGCCCGGTCGGCACCACGCTGGCGGCCTTGACGCAATGGCCGTGCTGATCGTCGAAAAACATATGCGGCTTGAATGCCGCCAGCACCGCCGATTTATTGACGCCGCCCATGAAAAAGGTTTCGTCGATGGCGATATTCCAGGCGCGCAGCGTGCGTATCACCCGTTCGTGCGCCGGCGAAGAGCGCGCCGTGACCAGCGCCGTGCGCAAGGGAAAGGCCCGGCCGTCGGGCGCCTTGAAATTGTTTTGCAGATACGACAGCGCCACCAGCAAGCGCGCGAACGGCCCTTCTGGCAGGGGCTTTTTCGCGTTCTCTCTTTCGTGCTGCTCGAATGCTTCCACCCCTTGCTCTTGATAGATGCGTTCCGATTCGTCCGAAAAAATCACCGCGTCGCCGTCGAAGGCTATCCTGATCTGTTCCAGGTCGGCGGCGTTTTCCGGCATCTGATACAGCAGGGCCGACGCCACGCCGGAATTGATCGCCGCCTGCACGTCGTCTTCGTGCAAAGATAAAAACAGGCTGACGTTAAACGCTTGCAGGTAAGGCGCCAGCGGGGCCCCGCCGGACAAGGCGGCGCGCGTGATGTCGAGGCCGTAATGCTCTATCGAATTAAAGATGCGCAGCGAAGTCTCGGAAGAATTGCGCGACATGATCACGACTTCCACCATCCTGTGGCCGGGCGTCAGGGCATTCAACTTCAACAAAGCCTTCACCAGCGCAAAGCCGGCCCCCGGCTTGAGCATCGCGTTTTCATTTGCCAGCTGATGTTGGCGATAGGCGTCCAGCCCCTGCTGCTGGAAAATGGCTTCTTCCACTTCCAGGTCGAACAAGGCGCGCGAAGAGATCGCTACCACCAACAGATTATCGAGAGAAAAGGCCATGGCAATTCAGGTAAATAGGATAGAGGCGCCAGACTGGCACAAAATGCCGGCGCAGACAATCAGCCCGCCTTGCGGAAGGTCAGGTTGATACGTTGTGGGCCGAGCAGCGGGTGTGCATCGCTTTTGATGACGGCGATGCCGTGGTAATACAATCTGGCCGGTCCGCCCCATACCACCACATCGCCATGCGTCAGCAGTATGCGCCGCACCCTGTCCTGGCGCCGCGGGCCACCGAACAGGAAGCTGGCCGGAATCCCGAGCGACACCGAGACGATGGGTGCGGCGTAATCGCACTCATCCTTATCCTGATGCAGCGATAACTTCGTGCCCGGCAGATAGCGGTTGATCAGGCAACTGTCCGGGATGAAATCGGCATAGCCGGCGGCGGCAGCGGCTTGCTGCGCCAGCGTCAGAAACAGCGCCGGCAGCGCCGGCCAGCGCAGCCCAGTTTCCGGATCGTACCCGTCATAGCGATAACCGCGCCGGTCGGATACCCAGCCAAGATCGCCGCAACAAGTCATCGCAACCGACATTTGGTAGCCGCCCGGCGTCGTCATCTGCCGGAATGGCGCCGCCGCCGCGATGCGCTCAAGCGTAGCCAGTATTTCCTCTGACTTGGGTTTTATAAAATTGCGCAACACGACTGCACCCGGACACAGGTCTTCTGTCCAGACTGTGTCGCTTGCATGATCGTCGAATAAAGAGAAATTCATAGGCGCATGTTGTTACGGATAAGCAGACTTTGCTGCGGACTTAAGCTCGAGAGTATATCTTCGCCCGCATTTTGTTTTTTTTCGGGCGCTTGCATTCTCCCTGGGGGTTTGCTATAGTTCGCCTCCCGCTGAAGAGCGGGCGAGAAGAAGTAAAGAAGTCGGCGCGTTTTGTTTTGATTCAGGAAGTAGCGAGTTGAAACGGTAAAAAACGCAGTTGACAAGAATTAGAAAGTGCTGCATAATCTCGTTTCTCTGCTGCTGACGAACACAACGCTTCGTAGCGAAATGCAGGGATGGTAAAGTGGTCGGTGAGAATCGATAGCGGCGCTAAAAAAGAATACGGTTCTTTAACAATTAACAGTCAATAAATGTGGGCAC
>JACPWS010000091.1 GCA_016196925.1 Burkholderiales bacterium
ATTAGGACTTAACCAGCGTATTCCATCAGGGACAGAGGCAAAAATTTCGCCTCATATAAAGTCCGGATCTATGGCTGCAATTTTTACCTGCTTCGATTCATGAATTTAAAGCTTGGCATCATGGGGGCGACCATCTATGACGGTTTGAAGGGTGTCAGTAAATTAACATGCAGCCATATTTTGAGAGAACAACGTTCAACGCAAACAGAGCCCGTTTTTACGATATCGCCTCCCCAAAGCGCGGATTATTCGGCTGAGACTCGAAATATCGAAATCGTAGCCAGACGTCCGTCTCATCCCCGTCAATAAAACCCACATTTTTCCGCGCCCGGCTTGACAGGCGGGCGGCTAGGCTCAGATACTTCGGCCTTGAAAGAAAATTTTCATATTTCCAACAAGCATTTTCATGCAGCGCAGCAAAACGGCGGCAGGACGGTGCATTAAAAAATTTCCATAAATATATTTCCGGAGACTCTATGGCCCTGCTACATCTGGACGATGAACAGATCCGCACCTGGACTCGCGCCCAAAAGGACGCGTGGTGGTTTAAGAATGTCTATCGCGGCGACATGCCGCAATTGACCTTGCGTTCCGGCCTGACCGGTTTCTTGCTGGGCGGCATCTTGTCGGCCACCGCGCTGTATATCGGCGGCAAGACCGGCATCTCGATTGGCGTCGGCCTGACTTCGGTGATCCTGGCCTTCGCCCTGTTCCGCCTGTTGCACGCTTCCGGCCTGGCCACCGATTTCACCATTCTGGAAAACAATTGCACGCAGTCGATCGCGACCGCCGCCGGTTACATGATTTCACCGATGATCGCCAGCCTGTCGGCATATATGCTGGTGACCGGGGTGATCGTGCCCTGGTGGCAGATGATGATCTGGATGACCGTGGCGTCGATACTCGGGGTGCTGGTGGCCTTCCCGATGAAGCGCCGCTTCATCAATGAAGACCAGTTGCCGTTCCCGGAAGGCCGCGCCTGCGGCGTGGTGCTCGATGCGCTGTACACCGGCGAAGCGGCCAGCGGCATGTATAAGGCGCGCCTGCTCGGCTACACCGCGATGTGGGCCGGAATTTTCCAGATGATCATCAGCGACGGCTGGATGAAGCTGATCCAGTTCAAAATTTTGCAGATGGATAAATGGGCCGGCATGAAAGAAGCCTGGAATTTGCAAGAACGCCTGGACACGTATTACTACACGGCCGCCGTCAAATACGATCTGTGGATACCGAAAATCATGGGCGTCGATTTCCGCACGCTCGGCCTGCGCTTTACCGCAGATGCCGCGATGATGGGCGTCGGCGGCCTGATGGGCATACGCGTGGCGAGCAGCGTCTTGCTGGGTTCCTTGATCAATTTCGTCTTGCTGGCGCCGGTGATGATCAACCGCGGCGACATCATCCAAAGGATCGCACCGAGCGGCAAGCTGATCCCGATTTCGCGCGTGGAAATCGTGAATCAATGGTCCTTGTGGTGGGCCGTAACCATGATGGTGGTGGGCGCCCTGGTCAGCCTGGCGGCCAAGCCGGAAATCTTCACCGGCGCGTTCAAAGCTTTCGGCAAGAAGAAAACCGCCGAAAAAGGCGAAGATATCTTGAAGGATATCGAATTCCCGCTCTGGATTTCTATCGTCGGCATCCCGCTGTTCAGCGTACTGGGCGCCTGGGCTACCCATAGCTTCTTCGGCGTGCCGTGGCTGTTGGCCTTCATCTCGCTGCCGCTGATCTTCGTGCTGACGGTGATTTGCGCCAACTCGATGGCGCTGACGTCCTGGACCCCGACCGGCGCGCTGGCCAAGATTACCCAGTTCTCTATCGGCGCGATCGACCGCTCGAACCCGGCCAGCAACCTGCTGCCGGCCGGCATGACTTCCGAAGTCGCCGCCAACGCCTCCAACCTGCTGTCCGACATCAAGCCCGGCTACATGCTGGGCGCCAAGCCGCGCCAGCAAGCGGTCGGCCACGTGATCGGCATCATCGCCGGTTCGCTCGCTTGCGTGCCGCTGTTCTACCTGCTGTTCCTGCCGCCGGATGCACAAGGTCTGCGTAGCACCGCCACTATCGTTACCGACCAGTTTGCGATGCCGGCCGCAATGCAATGGAAAGGCGTGGCCGAGCTGATCGCCAAAGGCGTCAGCAGCTTGCCGACCACGGCCGTGATCTCGATGGTGGTGGCCGCGATTGCCGCGCTGTGCATAGAAGTGGCGCGCATCGTGACCAAGGGCCGCTTCCCGCTGTCCGCGGTCTCGATCGGCCTCGGCGTGGTGTTGCCGGCCGAATCCTGCATCGCCATGTGGCTGGGCGCCGCGCTGTTCTGGTGGATGGGCCGCAAGCACACAGAAAAAGGCAGTTCCGGCCACGATTTCTGGGTCGAAGGTTGCGAACCTATCTGTGCCGGCCTGATCTCGGGCGCGGCCCTGATGGGCATAGGCAATGCGATCATCAATGTCTTGATCTGATGTTCTGCTCATGAAAAAAGCCCCGCCGGCTGCAGTGCCGGCGGGGCTTTTTTTTTGTTCGTGATTTGATGGGTTTCGCTGCGCTCTACCCATCCTACCTTACTACCCATCCTACTTTACATAAGCGAGCTGCTGCGCCACGAAGCCGTCGAAGGCTTGCAGCAAGCGGCTATATTTTTCGGTATCGCGCTCGAGTTGCATCAGCGCGTAACAGGCGGCTTCCAGCGTAGACAACTGGTCGGGGCCGTGCGCCTTGCGGATGCGGTAGTGCGAAGGCGGCATCGCTTGCAGGCTGAGGCGCGGCACGCTTTGCAACAGCGGGTTCAGGTACAGCATCTTGCGGCTCTTGCGCCAGGTCGCATCGAGCAACACCAGCCGCAAGTCTTGCGGGGCGCGGTCCGCGATAGAAAACGGCGGCGCGCCATGCGCCAGATCGCGGGCATCGCTGGCGGAAGTATCGGGATACAGCAAGACCGGCTGCAAGCCCGGCCCGGCACCGCCGGCGCGCGGCGCGTGCAAGGCGGCTTGCAATTCCTGCGCGTCGAACGCCTCGCCCACCAGCATGCGCGAGGCCGGCAGGCTCAGGTGCAGCAGGCGCGCACTGCCCTTGGCATTCGGCTGTTCGAGCGGATGTTGCAAGATCAAGACGTCGACATCATTTTGCGTCGCGGCAATCCAGCGGCAGATGCAGCTGGATTGCGGACGCAGGCAAACCGGGCATAGCGGGCGTTTAGCGATGAGATTCATGCGCGCATTCTGCGCGATCACCCGGCTGCAGGCAAGCCCGCAGCAATCAATTCAGGCGATGATGCGGCGTCTGTATCCGCCACAACCGGAAATTGGCCACTTGCGTGTCGAAATCCATGGTCCCGGCAAACGCGTGGTTCAGATGATTGGTCGACAACCACAGGCCGCCTTTGCTGTCCCAGCCCATAGAATCGGGCCAGACCATGTCCGCCCCGCTGGCCAGCGTACGCAGCCGCTTGCTTTTCGGATCGAACATTTGCAGCGCATTCTTGCTGATATTCGTGATATACACCTGGCCGACATCGTCGATAGTCAAACCATCCGAGCCGCCGCCTATGCGCAAGGGCCCGCGCACTTTTTTCTGCAATTGCGCATCCGTCATCGACGCATCGCGCAAATGCCGCGTCGCCACCGAATACACGGCATCGCCCGTGGTGATGCTCCAATACAGACGCCGGCCGTCGGGCGAGAGGGTGATGCCGTTGATGCCGACTTTCAGCGGGTTGCCGGGAAAGACCGCTTCGCCGTTCACTTGCAAGGGTCGGGCGCGGTCGTCGCTGGTGACGCTGCTGCGGTCCAGCACGCGGCGGGCGCTATTCGTTTTGAAATCGTAGACGATGATGGCGCCGGCCGCGCGCCCCGCCGCACGCGAACCGCTGTCGCTGAGATAGGCCAGCTGGCGCCGTTCATCGACCACGATGTCGTTGAGGAAAGAAGTATTTCTGTCGGCGAGGTCGTCCGCGATAGTGAAGCGCTTCAATTCCTGCCCGCTGTCGAGATCGAGCACGACGATTTTTTGCGCGCCGTCGGGCGTCTGTTCCACGCCGCCGGCAAAACCCTGATCGAGTATCCACATGCGGTTCTTCTTGTCGATCGCGAAGCCGAGCACGTTTTGTAAGGCTTGCGGATCGCCCAGCCGGTTCGACTGCCAGTCGGGGAAAGGCTGCAATAGCGGCACGCCGTCTTTCACGATCAGGCGGTTCAGCGTGGCCGGCACGCGCCCATCGAGTATCCGCGCCACGCTCAGGTAGATATTGTCGTGCCGGTCGAGTTTCACGCCGTGCAGCGGCGCTTTTTTATAAATCTGCTGCGCGAGGTAATCCTGCCGCTCGGCCTCATTGCGAAACTCCCACATGCTGCGGGTCCAGGCATATTGCAGTTCCGGCTTGCCGTAGGTTTCCGCCGCGCTATCGGCGGCACCTGCCGATGCGCCAAGCAGGGCCAACAATAAAGAAAATAAGAGACGGGTTTTCATGTTTAGCGTAGCGGTGAAAAATCTGCGGGGCGGAAAAATTCCGTACTCATGGAATCGAAATGGGGCGCGACATCGGCCAGAAATTCATTACGGAAGCCGGCGTCGGCGGCCAGCGCCGCCTGTTGCAGCTCGCGCGCCGGCGCATCGCGGTACATCCAGAGATGGGTAAGCTCGCTCAGATTGCCGGTGATCGCTTGCCAGTAGCCGACCATGTTCAGATGCTTGAGCAGCGAGGCGCCGGACGCATGCAGCGCTTGCTGCACGGCCGTCATCTGTCCGAATTTGACGCCATAGCGGCGCAATTCAAACAAGGCATGCCCGGCCGTCTTTTTTTCCGCCAGCGCCTTGCTGTCGACAGAAATGGAGAGCGGGTTCAGCAACTGACTATGCTGGCGCCGTATCAGCGGCAAGGCTCGCGGAAGAAAATCTTTCACCCAGCGCGCATCGTCGTACAAGGCGCGTCTTTGTTGCGCCCTGTGTTCCAGGCTTTCATACGCCCATAAATGCACGGTACGCGGCATCGCGCCGGTATCGGCGATCCAGTAACCGGTCAGGTCGGCGTAGCCGCTGATGACAGGCAAACCTTCCGCCTCAAACAATTTCAGATAAGGCGCCAGATCGGCCGGCGCAAAATCATAGGTCCGCAATTCGTAAATCATGATACGTCTTTCAATATGGTTTAAGCCTGCTTCATGTGCCGCCACGCCGCCGCCATGCCTGAAACGCTCAGGATCGCGGTGATCGCGATGCTGGACGCCGCCGTGGCATCGGCCAGCATGCTCGCCTGCGAAAAGTGTGCGGTGCCGGCCAGCGTCAGCGCGATCGAAGTCGCGCTCAGCGGCATGCCGAATGCCCACCAGGAAATGACGAACCTGCGCCGCAGCAGCAGGCAAAAAATGAGCGCACCGGCCACGTAGTTCGCGGCGTTCAGCCAATACAGGCAGCGTGCGAGCCAGGCTGCTTCCTGTGCCTGCGCCGTCGCCCACAGCAAAATCAAGGCGGGCAAGGCAAAGAAGATCGCCAGCGCGGGCCGGGCCGGCCCGGGCAAAGCCGGGCCTTTACTCAAGCGCAAAGCCAGCATGAAGATAGAGAAAACTGCCGCCAGCGCCCCGCATAGCAGCGCCGGGAAAGCGAGCCAGGCGAGTTGAAAACCGGGCGCCAGCACGGCGATATACCAACATCCTATCGGCGGCACCAGCCAGGACGGCGAGACCGACGCCAGGGCCAGGCGCGCTGCCGTCATGCGATATATCCACCACAGGCTGGCGGCGACGATGCTCAACGATGCGGCGTAAAAAGCGAAGCCGGCCAGCGCGTGGGCGCTGCCGTGCAAGGCTTCGGCCAACAGCAATAAGGCGATGCCAGGCTGGCCGAAAAACGGCGCGATGGCGGCGTTCTGCAGGTCGCGCTTAAACGCAGCACGGTGCCGCACAAGCCGCAACAGGTGCAGGACTACGCTCGCCGCCAAGGCCGCGACGCCCAGCAGCAAATTGCCGTGCGCAAGCGCAGGGAACAGCACTAAGCGCGGATGAATCTGCGCCAACACACTCAAGCCTGTCAGGCCGAGTGCGGCGCCAAAGACGGGCACCGGCACCGTAGCCAGCCAGGCGGCGCCGCTTTCTTGAGATAGGGGATAGGCGGTAGATTGCATAGATAGTGTTAAAAAATAGACCCGGCCCGCGTGCGGACACGGGGCGGGGCCAAGGGGGAGGTATCGCAATCGGTAAAGCGTACCGGCCCTGCATACCGGGCCGGATAGCGGGCCGGTATGCGGGCCTGTGTAACGCTCAGCGGCCGTACAGCCCGGTGAAGCTGGCTGTGGCGATGCTATTCATGTTCACCATGAAACCTGCCAGCGAAGCGGTGGCGTTGGCGGGCAAATCGAGCTTCGCCGTTTTCAAGGCATAGACGGTGAATTGATAGCGATGTTGCGCGTCGCCGGTAGGAGGGCAAGGGCCGCCCCAGCCCGGGGTGCCGAAATCGGTCGCGATCTGGCGACTGCCTTCCGGTAAAGCCTTGCCGTCCGGCGTACCGGCGCCTTGCGGCAAGCCGCTGGCGTCGGCCGGCAGGTTAATCGCCACCCAGTGCCAGAACCCGGCGCCGCCCGTTACCGCATCGGGATCGTGCACCATCACGGCAAAGCTCTTGGTATCGGCCGGCGCGTTCTTCCACATCAGGGCCGGGGAAATATTTTTACCGGTGCAGCCGAAACCGTTAAAAGCAAATTGTTGCGCGATGCTCTTGCTGGCGGCGATGTCCGGGCTGCTCAGTTCGAAAGCCTGGGCATAGCCGGCGGCCAGGCTGCCGGCGGCGGACAACGCAGCGGCGAATACCCTAGTCTTGAATTGCATGTTGAAATCCTTGTTCAGATGATCTTGCCAGGTTGATGTTGCAAATTTATGCTGCGAATTTTTCTGTACCCAGTTCCAGTGCTTGTAAAACGTGCTGCGCCACCAGTTTGGAGGAGGCCGGGTTTTGTCCGGTAATCAGCTTGCCGTCGCGCACTGCATACGCTTGCCACAGATTGCCGTTTTCGAAATCGGCGCCGAGTTCGCGTATGCGTGCTTCCAATTTAAACGGCACCACCTGGCTCAGGCCCGCCGCATCTTCTTCGGCGTCGGTGAAAGCATTAACGCGCTTGCCGGACAATATCGATTTCCCATCGGGGCGCTTGGCGCTGACCAGGCCGGCCGGTCCGTGGCAGACGGCGGCGATAATTTTGTCGGCGGCAAAGGCCGCTTCGACCGCCTTGCTCACCCCGCTATCGAAAGGCAAGTCCCACATCGTGCCGTGACCGCCGGGGAAAAAGACGGCATCGAAAGTGGCTGCATCGACTTTGGACGCCACCAGCGTATTGCCAATTTTTTTCATCGCAGCGCTATCCGCCAGGAAACGCTCGACGGCAGCATCGTTCTGGCCTCTGGGCCTGATGCTGGACGGGTCGAGCGGCACTTCGCCGCCTTTGGGTGACGCGATTTCCACCTGCACACCCGCATCCAGCAGTGCGTAGTAAGGCACGGCCAGCTCTTCGGTCCAGATGCCGGTCCGCTTGTCTGTATTGCCCATTTTTGCGTTGGAAGTAACGATCATTAATACGTGGCGACTCATGATTTCTCCTAGAAATTTTTGATTTGATGCCATCTCAGCGGCACCATGCGTCGCAGTATACTTAGTGCTCAAAGTCGTATAAAGTGTCAGTTTTGCAATTCATTGATTACACGGTGTAAATATTATGGCGCGCAATTTCGATCCGGTACAACTCGGCAGCATAGAGCTTTTTTGCAAGGCAGCGGAGTTGGCGAATTTTACCGCCGCCGCCCGCGTGCTGGGGATTACGCCGGCGGCAGTCAGCCGCTCGGTCGGGCGACTGGAGGCGCGTCTGGGCGTGCGCCTGTTCGTGCGCAGCACGCGCCTGATACGACTCACCGACGACGGCGAAGTCTATTACGAGCAATGCCGCCAGGCCCTGCAAAAAATCAAGGACGCGGAACAGGCGATTTCCGGCACGCAAAGCAAGCCCTCGGGCCTGTTGCGCATCAGCACACCGACCACTTACGGCCACTATCGCTTACTGCCCTTGCTGCCCAAGTTCATGGCGAAATACCCGGATGTCACGCTAGAACTGCATATCTCCAATCGCAACATCGACTTCATCGAAGAAGGTTACGATCTGGCGATACGGCTGGGCGTGGCGCCGGATTCGCGCCTGATCGCGCGCAAGCTGGAAGACGTCAGCCTGGGCGTTTTCGCATCGCCTTCGTATTTGCAAAAGCACGGCGTGCCGCGCGATCTGAAAGCGCTGGAACAGCACCAGTGCATACAATTTGTATTGCCGAGTACCGGCCGCTCTATGCCCTGGATTTTTCAGCAGGAGGGGAGAAACATAGACTTCAATTTCACGAGCCGGATGCGGGTACAGGAAGACATCTTAGGTTGCGTCAACTATGCCAAGGCGGGCGGCGGCCTATTTCAGATTTACCACTTCATCGTAAAAAACGAAGTGGAGCGCGGCGAATTGAAAGAAGTGCTGACCGACTATGCCGGCCGCACGCGCTGCTTCAATCTCTTGTATCCGCAAAACCGGCATTTATCGACGCGCGTGCGCTGTTTCGTGGATTTTTTGATCAATGAAATCCAGCGTTAAACTTTATTAAAGGCTGTTTTTTGAAATTCATTTGATACAAGGTGTAGTTGATATTTTTAAAATTAATGGCAATGTTTTAATTGCTGTTTTGCAAATCCCTCATTCCTAAACTGCCCGCGCAATGACGGGCCAGCCGCGCCCATTGCGGGCGCAGCCCGGTTTGCAGCGCGACCGATGTTTTTTAGGGAAATCAGGCGCCGACAGTGAAGGCGCGCCGCTACCTGGCCCGGTGGAACACCGGGCGGCAACAAGTTCTCGGTTTAGGAGCGGGACGCGGCCGGGCAAATCCGCACGCGCATGGACGGCGCCGGCATCGATGCGGCCGGGCGTGGGGGCGGAGTTGTTAATGCGTTAAGGAGTCGCCCGGAACAAGGCGCGCAAGGCTGCAGCCAGGTCGGGGTATTGAAACGTATAGGGCAGCGCCTGCACCCGGTCCGCCGAGGCACGTTGGCCGCCAAGCAGCAGGGCCGACACCTCTCCCAGCGCCAACTCCAGCAGCCAGGCCGGCGCGGCCAGGAAAGACGGACGGTGCAAGGCGCCGGCCAGCGCCTGCGTGAATTCCGCATTGCTGACCGGCTGCGGCGCGACCATATTGTAGGCGCCCTGCGCGCCGGCATCGTCCAGCAAGCGCAAGACGATGGCGACATAGTCGTCTATGTGTATCCAGCTCATCCCCTGCTTGCCGCTGCCCAATCTGGCGCCCAAGCCCAGGCTGAACGGCAGTCGCATTTTTTTTAATATGCCGCCGCTGGCGGCCAGCACCAGACCGGTGCGCAAGAAGCAGACCCGCAAGCCGAGCGGCGCGGCCGCCAGCGCGGCGGCTTCCCATTCGGCGCATAACTGCGCGCCGAAGTCCTTGCCGGCCGGGGCGCCTTCATCCAGACAGGCTTGACCGCCATCGCCGTAATAGCCGATAGCGGAACCGCTGAGCAACACCGCAGGCTTGCTTTTGGCGCGACGGATTCGTTCGACCAGTTGCGCCGTCAGCGCGACCCGGCTGGCGCGCAATACCTGTCTGCGGCGTGCGCTCCAGCGCGCATCGACGATCGGTTCGCCGGCCAGGTTGATGATAGCGTCCCAGTGCCGCTCCGGACCGTATTCGTCGAGCGTAGCCAGCGCCTCGACTTGCGGGCCGCACAGGCTGGGCACCATGGCCGGGCGCCTGCTCAGGACCGTGAGCTGATGCCCTGCCGCCGACAAGGCCTGACATAAGTGCCGCCCTATCAGACCGGTGCCGCCAGTAATCAGTATGCGCATGGCCTGCTTCTCCCTGCTGCCTAAATTTTAACAGTGTAGTCCCCGGTTGCCCGTTTGTCATTCTCGCCATGCCCGCTGTGCTAAGGAGCCGTGAAAAAATAAGTGTTGCGTTTGGGCGGTTCTGGCGGGATGCGACGCAAGGCGTGAGGATGAGTCATAGCGATCATGGCCAGCCCCCGCGAAAGCGGGGGGGCGAAGGCGAACAACGCCGCAGCGCGCCGGCCAGAGGCTATCCAAATATGACAGTAATTTTTGAACGGCGACTAAGCTGCTTGTTTTCCTCTCCGCCTCTGAGCGGGCGCCCGTCCCTATCCCTTAACGCGCGACAACGCTGTTATCAAGTAGAACATTTATTTATTGCAAATGTTTGCTATGCTTAATGGAGTGCAGCAGGCCTAGCAGCCAGCTTCCAATCAGGCAAAATTGTGGCCAGGTTTTTCACGTTCGTCGTCCGAAAGATATTTCAGGAGTAACCAATGCGAAAAATATTCCGTACTTTACTGCTGCTGGGCTGTTACACATTGCTAAGCAGCGGGCTGTTTTGCCTGCCCGCCTATGCCAGCGAGAAACTGATCGTGTACATCACGCCGGGACTCGATCTGCCGTTCTGGCGCACTTTAGGGCGCGGCGTGCAAAGCGTGGCTGAGGCTAACGCTTATCAATATCAGGTAATGGATAGCACGAATAGCGATGACAATCAGATGGCGCACGTGAGATCGGCCATCGCCAAAGGCGCCGCCGGTATCGTGCTTTCGCCTACCGACAGCAAATCCGCCTGGATGGTACTGGCGGTCGCAAGCCAAGCCAAAGTGCCGGTCGTGATAGCCGACATCGGCACCAACGGCGGCGACTATGTGTCTTACGTCAAATCCGACAACTACAAGGGTGCTTATGGCGTCGGCGTCGCGGTGGCGGCTGCGATCAAGGAGCGCGGCTGGATCAATCCGCAGTTTGCGCTCTGTACGATTTCACTGGCCAGAAAAAACGGACAGGACAGAACCAACGGCTTCCGCGACGCCATGAAGGAAGCGGGCTTGACCAACATGGTTACCATCAAGCAGATGCAAAGCTATTCCACCGAAGAAACCTATGGCTTTGTGACTGAAATCTTGACGGAATACCCCAAGCTGCGCGCCTTGTTCATTGAAGTCGATCAGCCCACCCTGGGAGCGCTGGCAGCCCTGAAAGATAAACACCGGAGCGCCGATGTGGTCGTCGGCTCGTTTGACGGCATACCGGAATTCGTGGACTTGCTCAAGAACGGCTCGCTGGTGGCGGTCGGCATGCAACAGCCCTACCTGATCGGCAGCAAGGCGGCGGAGGCGCTGCTATCCGTGTTCAAGGGACAAACGCCGTCCAAGCAGATTCTGATACCTATCCTGGATGCAACCAACAAGAACATTAACGAGCTGTTGCCGATTGCGAATAAGACGGTGTTTGGCGCCGAATCGAAATAGCCAGGGGAACGCAGATTAATTCAAAAAGCGTCATTCCTGCGAAATCCGATTAAATCCGTGCTTCCCCAGTGCTGCGAACTTACGCACGTCGCGGCAACCGTATCCATTTATTTTCATCTGCGATGATACGACCATGTCAGGCTTGCATTTAAAGTTGGGGCAACGTCTGGCGCTCAGCTACGGTGCCGTGATTGTCTTGCTGATAGCGATGAGCTTTGTCGGTCTCGGCATGCTGTCCAGACTCAGCACAACCACCGATGACGCTTTGAAGGATAAGTATCCAAAAACCATCCTGGTGAATCAAGTCGTCAACGAACTGGAAGTCATTGCGCGCGCCATGCGCAACACCTTGTTCCTGAATGAAGCCGCACAAATCCAGGAACAACTGGACGATATCAAATCCGCCAATAACAGGATGGCAGCGACCCTGACCCAACTCAAGCAGGACATCACCAGCGCACGAGGGCGCGCCATTATCCGTGAAATGGAAATCGTGCATTCGGCTTATATCGTCAATCAGGAAGACTTTATCCGCCTGCTTGAAGAAAAGCGCATGAGTGAGGCAAAAAATCTATTGCTGGTTGATCTGAATCCCTACCAGGTCCAATACTTCGATCTGCTGCGCAAGCTGAATCAATACCAGAGCGAATTAATGACCAACGCCAGCTCCGAAGTTGCCCTGACTTACGTGTCGGCACGCAATGTCATACTCGGCCTGGCGTTGTTCGCCGCCTTGTTAAGCCTGCTTATCACTACCGTGATCACGCGTTCATTGTTGAAGCAGCTCGGCGGCGAACCGGACTACGCAGCCGAGGTAGCCCAGCAAATTGCGCACGGCAACCTGAGCTCGCAAATCTTGCTGATGAAAGGCGATCAAACCAGCCTGCTGTCCGTCATGAGCAGCATGCGCGACCGTTTGCTGGAACGCACAGAAGCGCTGGAAAATACCAACAGTGAACTTGAGGCTACCGTAGAAACGCTCAAGCGCACACAAACGGATCTGGTCGCCAGTGAAAAAATGGCGGCGCTCGGCTCCCTGGTCGCCGGCGTTGCGCATGAATTGAATACCCCACTAGGGAATAGCGTCTTGGCCGCCAGCACCATCACCGATCTCACGCGACTGATAACGGAAAGTATCGCCGGTCACCAACTCCGGCGTGCTGAACTGGATCAGCATTTGAAGGAAATACAGCACGGCGGTGAAATTTTATTGCGCAATCTGTCGCGCGCCAGCGAGCTGGTGAGCAGCTTCAAACAAGTGGCGGTAGACCGGCAAACCTCGCAATTCCGTGAATTTCTGCTGGCCGATATCGTGCATGAAACGCTGCTGACGCTACACCCGATCTACAAAAAGATGGAGGTTGAAATCATGACCGACATCCCGCCGGAAATCAGCATGCACAGCTATCCCGGCCCGCTCGGTCAGGTGATTACCAATCTGGTTCACAATGCGCTGGTGCACGGATTTGAAAATCAGCGTCCCGGCAAGATCCACATCGCAGCGCATACGATTTCTCCCAACCAATTGTCGCTCGTGATTGCCGACGATGGCGTCGGTATCCCCCCGGGAAATCTTCCACGCATCTTCGATCCGTTTTTTACGACGAAACTAGGCAAAGGCGGTTCGGGACTCGGGCTGCATATCGTGTACAACATCGTGCACACGATCTTGCTGGGCAATATCCAGGTGAGCAGCAAACTCGATCTCGGCGCCAGGTTTGAATTGACCTTGCCAATACGGATAATACCAACCTGAGTTCGGCGCTTCTGGTATCAATCGATTCATGCGCCGCTGCTTAGCGCAGCTCTTCGACGATGCGTAACACTTCGTCAAAATTCCAGACGCGGCGGATTTCTATCACGTCATACTGCGCGGCCACGTTGGGCGGAAATGCGGCGTATTTCGCGTTCAGGCGCACGATGCGGCGCACCGCCTCATCCAGGTCGGCGCGGCCGCTCGAGCGGTTGATGATGATTTCTTCCACGCTGCCGTCGCTGCGTAGCGCCACCGTCACCAGCGGGTCGCCGCGCGCGCGGTCCTTGGCCAGCTGCGAGTAATTCAGGTTGCCGTTGCGTTCGATTTTTTGCTTCCAGCTATCGACATACATGCGCAAAGGCACATCTTTGTCGAGGCTGCCCAGGATGCTGCGGCGGCGCGGCGTTTGCTCGACTTCTGCGCGCGGCGGCGTGCCGCGCAACAAGTCCATGCCGCGCGCCTGTTGCTGGGCGTGGCTGGCCAGCTCGCTGCTCAGCAGACTCTTGGGTAGCACGAAGCCGCCCGTTTTCTCGCCGGCGCCGGCGTGGCCGCCCTGATTTGCTTCGGCAGCGGCGGCTGCATTTGCGCTCGCCATGGCGGCCTGGGCCTGGGCTTGCGCCAGATCGCGCGCTCTTTGCTGGGCAGCCACTTGCTCGGCGCGTTGCCGGGCTGCCAGATCTTCCGCTTTCTGTCTTGCGGCCACTGCTTCCGCCCGGGCTTGCGCCGCCTGCTGCTCCAGTCGCTGCAACGCCTGCTGTCTGGCGTTTTCCTCGGTGCGCTCCTGCGCCTGCCGGCGGCGCTCTTGTTCCAGCGCCAGTTGCTGCTCCTTGCGTAATTGCTCCTGCTGCGCCTGTTCTTTTTGTAACTGCTCTCTCTGCAACTGTTCTTTCCGCTGCTCTTGCAAACGCCGCTCGTCTTCCAGGCGTTTTTGCTCGTCCAGTCTGAGCGCCTCGCTGCGCGCGGCTTCCTGCTCAAGCCGTCGCTGCTGCTGTTGCGCTTCCTGCTGCTGTTGCAAGGCCAGCGCGGCCGCTTGCCGCCTAAGCGCTTGATCCGCCTGCTTGCGGCTGTCTTGCTCCAGTTGTCTGGTCAGCTGCTGTTGTTGCGCCGCCATTTCCAGGGCTTGTTGGCGCGCCAGTTCTTCATCCTGCCGGCGCTGCTGCTGTTCTAATTGCTGTTGCCGTTTTTGCTGCTCAGCTGCGGCTGCTTCGATTTTCTTTTGCCCGGCCTCCGGGTCGACGCCGGCTTGCGCTATTTCATCTTTTGCTTGCGCGGTCTCCTCTTCGGTTTTCTTTAGCGGTTCATCCGGATCGGGTACCGGCATCACAAAACTGTCGTCGCGCGCCCTATCCTGCGCAATGATGCGCGGCACATCCGGGGCCGCCTGCTGGCGTACCCTGGGCGCGGCGGCCGGCGCGCCGGCCAACTGTTTTCCGGGAATTTTTTTAATGCCGACCACAGCATCGGACTTGGCTACGGCAGGCTTAGGTTGCGGCGCCAGCAAGCGTATGCCTTCCGGCACGACCCGGGCTTGCGCTACGCTGGCCGGCAGCACAGGCTCCGCCGGGGGCGCGGCGGCGCCAAGCACAGGCGCCGCCGGCAGATTGGCGATCCGTATACTGATATCCGGGATTTGCGCGCGGCGTTTATTCCACGGTGCTTCCAGCGCCGGCAAACCCAGGCCGGGCAGGCCGAACTGCAGCGACAACACGAACGCATGCAGCAGCAGGGAAACGATCAAGCCGGCGGTCAGGCGCCTCTTGATCTCTTCGGGCAGCCCGCGTTCAGGTTGGACAGAAAACAGATTCATGCAGCTGGATAAAAAATTGCTTGGGCCGGCAACATTATCACAAGTTAAAAACGACGCTGAGTTTATCGCCGCCCAGGTCCGCCATCCAGGATATGATAGTGCTGCGGCAACGATCAATTCCTGCGCAGCGTCCTCCGTAACTATGCCGATTTCGTCACTTCGCCAAAATTTTCCCATCAAGCGCGCCGATCTTCTTTTCGCTAAGCTACTCCCATGAAAAAAATTTCCATCATCGATTCCCATACCGGCGGTGAACCTACCCGCCTGATCGTGGACGGCGGCCCGGAGCTCGGCAACGGCCCTTTGGCGCAACGCCTGCAGCTATTCCGTGCACGCTACGACCATTACCGCAGCGCCACCGTGTGCGAGCCGCGCGGCTCGGATGTGATCGTCGGCGCGCTGGCCTGCACGCCGCACGACCCTACTTGCGCGGCCGGCGTGATCTTTTTCAATAACGCCGGCTATCTCGGCATGTGCGGGCACGGCATGATAGGTTTTGTGGTCACGCTGGCGCATCAGGGACTGCTGGCGGCCGGCCGCCATCGCATAGAAACGCCGGTCGGCGTGGTCGAAGTCGAACTGTCGGGAGAGCACAATGTGACGGTGCACAATGTGCCGGCCTATCGCTACCGCAAGGAGGTGCGCGTGGAAGTGCCCGGCATAGGAGTGATCACGGGCGACATCGCCTGGGGCGGCAACTGGTTTTTTCTGGTCAGCGAACATGGCCAGCCATTGCAACTGGCTAAGGTCGATGCGCTGAGCGATTTTGCCTGGCGCATACGGCAAGCGCTGGAAGCCGCAGGCGTCACCGGCGAAAACGGTGCGCTGATCGATCACATAGAGTTATTCGGCGCAGCGGCTAGCGCCGACAATCACAGCCGCAACTTTGTGCTCTGCCCCGGCAAGGCTTACGACCGCTCGCCCTGCGGCACCGGCACCAGCGCCAAGCTGGCTTGCCTGGCGGCCGACGGCAAGCTGGCGCCAGGTGAAATCTGGCGCCAGGAAAGCATCCTGGGCAGCGTGTTTGAAGCCAGCTATCAGGCCGACGGCAAACGCATACGCCCCAGCCTGCGCGGCAGCGCCTTCGTCAACGCCGAAGCCAGCCTCTTGCTCGACGAGCGAGATCCTTTCGTCTGGGGCATACGCTGAAGCGTTCAACGCAAAAACCGGCCATCCCTGGAGATCACGGTCAGCTCCACATACTCTGATCCCTGGTGCCGGTTTTTATTGAAGTTCACCACGAAGCCGTCGAAGTCGGCGCGTCCCATGCTTTCCAGCGCCGCGCCCAGCCTGTCGCTGCTAAGCTCGCGGCCGCTGCGCTTCAAGCCCTCGACCAGGACCTTGGCGTCGAGGAAGCCCTCTATGCCCACATACGAGTATTCCTTGACGCCCATCTTGTTCATGATCTTCTGGTAATCGCGCACCAGGCCGGTGGTGGCGGAAAACGGAAACGGCAGCACCTGGGACACGATCACGCCGACGCCGTCTTTGCCTAGCGCATTGACGCTGGCCTGCGACGCCAGCACCGACAAGGCGAAATACTGCACGCCTTTCGTTTTCTGGTTGTAGGCCTTGATGAAATCGCTGGAAGGCTTGCCGGCGGTGACCAGGATAATCGCCTGCAATTCGGCCGCGCTCATCGCGCCGACCGCCTGCTCCAGATCGGATGAATCGTTGTTGAGGCTGACCACGGCGGACAGCTTCAGCTGGTATTTATGCGCAGCCTGCTCGACGCCGGCTAAGCCTTCCTTGCCGAAGGCGTTGTTTTGATAGACGACGCCGACCTTGCTTATGCCGCGCACGCTCAGGTGTGCGATGATTTTTTCCGTCTCCACGCCATAGCCGGCGCGGATGTTGAAGATGTGCCGGTTCAAGGGGGTGCGCACCGCCTCGGTGCCGGTGATCGGGGCGAAATTCACGATGGCGCGCTCTTCCAGCAAGGGCAGCAAGGCGGTGTTGGCCTGTGTGCCGAGCATGCCGAACAAGACCAGCGCTTTTTCTTTTTCTATCAATTGGCGCGCATTGGCCACCGATCTGGCGACGTCGTAAGCATCGTCCAGCACCACGAAACGCAGTTTGCGGCCGTTCACCCCGCCCTGGCTATTCACATAATCGAAATACGCCTTGGCGCCGGCGGTATGCGCCGTGCCGAGTTCCGCCAGGATACCCGTGAGCGCGGTCGATTGCCCGATCACGATCTCGTTGCTTTGCGCGCCGGCCGCCGCCTGCCACAGCAGCGCGGCTGTCGCCAGCACAGCGTTGCGCACGGTCGGATAAGAAAAAAATCGCTTGCACATGTCGTCTCCAGTTTGATCGGCGTCGGCCGGCCGGCGGCATCGCCGGGCCCTTAGGTCGGCCCGGGCGTGGCAGCAAGAATAGAACATGCCGCATGAAAAGATTGTCTTGCGGATGACTTTTTCCGACGAAAGAGCATAAAGCAACACTGCACATCGAAGGCGCCAACGCATGCAGAATTGATATGCATCAAAGATTTCAATAACTTCAAAATCCGCGATTGACCATACAACATTTAGTCATTAATCTAAGAAACGCACTACATCTTGTGTTTATACGGGACAATAATGACACTACAGACCATAGCCCTGCCGGCTGGCGTACTGAAACGCGACGGCAGCAGCCAGGCTTTCGATGCGGTAAAAATCGAATCCGCGCTGCTGCGCGCCGGCAAGGCCGGCGGCGAATTCGATGCCCAGGAAGCGCGCTACCTGACCCAGCAAGTCTTGCTGAATATCTCAAGGCTGGCGCCGCCGGACGGGTTGCACATAGAGCAAATCCAGGATGCGGTGGAAGCGGTGCTGTACGACGCCGGCTATCGCGCCACGCTACGCGCCTACATCGTGTACCGCGAGCAGCACCAGAAATTGCGGCGCGACCGTAGTTCGCTGGTCGATGTCGAAGCCTCGATGAACGAATACCTCGATCAGCTCGACTGGCGCGTGAACGCCAACGCGAATCAGGGCTATTCGCTGGGCGGCCTGATTCTCAACGTGTCGGGCAAGGTGATCGCGAATTACTGGCTGAACCATGTCTACCCGCCCGAAGTCGGCGCCGCGCACCGCAGCGCCGCCATCCATATCCACGACCTCGACATGCTGGCCGGCTATTGCGCCGGCTGGTCGCTGCGCACGTTGCTGAACGAAGGCTTGAACGGGGTGCCGGGCAAGGTCGAATCCGGTCCGCCCAAGCACATGTCGAGCGCGGTCGGCCAGATCGTGAATTTCCTCGGCACCCTGCAAAACGAATGGGCCGGCGCCCAGGCCTTCAGCTCTTTCGACACTTACATGGCGCCATATGTGCGGCAAGATAAGCTCGGCTATGCCGAAGTGCGGCAGTACATGCAGGAACTGATCTATAACCTGAACGTGCCTTCGCGCTGGGGCACCCAGACCCCGTTCACCAACCTGACTTTCGACTGGGTCTGCCCGGAAGACTTGCGCCAGCAAGTGCCGCTGATCGCCGGGGTGGAAATGAGCTTCACCTATGGCGAGCTGCAGCCCGAGATGGACATGATCAACCGCGCCTATATCGAAGTGATGATGGCCGGCGACGCCAAGGGCCGCGTATTTACGTTTCCGATACCGACGTATAACATCACGCCCGATTTCGACTGGCACAGCACCAACGCCGAATTGCTGTTCGAGATGACGGCGCGCTACGGCTTGCCTTATTTCCAGAACTTCCTGAATTCGGAACTGAAGCCGAACATGATACGTTCCATGTGCTGCCGCCTGCAGCTCGACCTGCGCGAATTGCTCAAGCGCGGCAACGGCTTGTTCGGTTCGGCCGAGCAGACCGGCTCGCTGGGCGTAGTCACCATCAATTGCGCCCGCCTCGGCTATCTGCACCAGGGCGACGAAGCGGCCTTGCTGCAGGCGCTCGATGCGCTGCTGGAACTCGGCAAGACCAGCCTGGAAATCAAGCGCAAGGTGATCCAGCGCCACATGGACAACGGCCTGTTCCCCTACACCAAACGCTACCTCGGCACGCTGCGCAACCATTTCTCCACGCTGGGCGTGAACGGCGTCAATGAAATGATACGCAACTTCACGCAGGACGAACACGACATCACGAGCGCATGGGGCCATGCGTTTGCGGTGCGCCTGCTCGATCACGTGCGGGCGCGCATGCTGGCCTTCCAGGACGAGACCGGCCACATGTACAACCTGGAAGCGACCCCGGCCGAAGGCACGACTTACCGCTTCGCCAAGGAAGACAAGAAGCGCCACGCCGGCATACTGCAAGCCGGCACGGCCGACATGCCTTACTACACGAATTCTTCGCAATTGCCGGTAGGCTTTACCGACGACCCGTTCGAGGCGCTGGAGCGGCAGGATGAATTGCAGCGCAAATACACCGGCGGCACCGTGCTGCACCTGTACATGACCGAGCCGCTGTCGAGCGCGTCGGCCTGCCGCCAGTTGATCCAGCGCGCCCTGTCGCGTTTCAGCCTGCCGTACGTGACGGTGACGCCGACTTTTTCGATATGCCCGAAACACGGCTACCTGAGCGGCAGCCACAAGTATTGCCCGAAATGCGATGCGGAACTGATCGCGCGCAAGCAGCGTGCCGCCGTCAGCGGCTAAAGAACTTGGTCCACGGAAAACACGAAAAAATTTGTAACTGTTCAACCCGCTAGGAATGCCCCTTCCCCCTGGCAGGGGGAAGGTTGGGATGGGGGTCGAATGGTCAAAATACCGGCACGGTAGATTGACGTTTTTACCCCCCCTAACCCTCCCCCTTAAAGTGGGAGGGGATATTCAAGGTGATTTTACATATCCAAATTGCCCATTAACTGGCATCGCAACGCTCAACTAATTTCGTGCCTTTCGTGTTTTTCGTGGACACCGCCTTTTCACCCACCACCAACAGGAGCCAGCATGCAAGACCAAAACCCCGCCCTCACCCTCAGCGACGCAGAACGCCAGCCCTGCGAAATCTGGACCCGCGTGATGGGCTACCACCGCCCCGTCGCCTCGTTCAACACCGGCAAGAAAGGCGAGTTTTACGAGCGCACTTATTTCACCGAGCAAAGCGCCCAACGCGCGCAATGAGGCAGAAGCCCTTACAGCTGGGCGGCGTCACGCCGTTCAGCGCCACCGATTATCCGGGCCGGCTGGCGGCCGTGGTGTTTGTGCAAGGTTGTCCGTGGCGTTGCGGCTATTGCCATAACCCGCACCTGCAAACGCGCCAGGCCGAGGACGCGCCCGGCTGGCCGCACACCCTGGAACTGCTGCGGCGCCGCAGCGGCCTGATCGACGCCGTGGTGTTCAGCGGCGGCGAACCAACTATAGACTCAGCCTTGCCGCAAGCGCTGCAGGACGTGCAGCGACTCGGCTTCCTGTGCGGCTTGCACACGGCCTGCATCTATCCGCGCCAACTGAAACTAGTATTGCCGCTGCTCGATTGGGTAGGCTTCGACATCAAGGCGCCATTCGCCGACTACGAAAAAATCACCGGCGTCGCCGGCAGCGGCCGCAACGCCCAAGCCTGCGCCGAACTGATACTCGCCAGCGGCGTCGCGCACGAGTGCCGCACCACCATCCACCCGGATTTACTGTCG
>JACPWS010000068.1 GCA_016196925.1 Burkholderiales bacterium
GCTCGGCCCGCCACAGATACCCGAGTTCCAGCTCGCCGACCACGCGCTCAGGCTTGATACAGCTTGGCTGCCGGTTGAAATATCCGCCCTGCAAAGTCGCGTTATAAGCAACGGCTTTTACTTCTGCGCGCAAATAACCGTAATTGGCGGCTTGCTCCGGCAAGGTATTCAGTAGCCCGACGCGCAGGCTGGCTCCCGCCGCGGCATCGGTGAAGATATTGCCGAAGCGCGCCTTCAGGTAAGGCGTCAGATCGACTCCGCCGAGCGGCAACAGGCGTCCGGGCGACATCTCGGCCGACAATACCGCGCCCCACTCGCGCTGCAACTGCGCCCCCCAAGCTTGCGGCAAGGGCTGCTGTAGCAAGCGATGCATATTGGTTTGCGTCCGGCTGCCGCCAGCGCAAGGCCCGAAGCAACCGAGATCCAGCCCCAGGCGCAGGCTGTGACCGGTAGCCTCAGCCTTCTCGCGGAAAATGCCGGCGTAGAGCCAGCCTGCGTACGGATGGTCGTCGGCAGCGATTTCCTCCGGACGCAATTTAATGTCGGACGCGGTATACAGCTCTTGCCCGAGGCGCCAGCCGTAAGTCGTCGCCTGCACAGCCGTGCCGAGCACGAAACGCTGTTCTATCTGGTTGCCGCTGGTATAAAAACCGTCGTCTTTCTTCATTAACAGGCTGTCGTTCTCTATCGTCGCTTGCCAGACGGCGTTTCCGGCCGCGCTGACTTGCTTAAATTCCTGCCAGGAAGGCAGAGCGTTATCGGCCATGGCCTGGCTAGTAGCAAACAACGCAAGAATAAAATAGGACTTACGCAAAATTGTCCCGGCAAGGCGCTGCGACGAAGACAGTACGAATGTACGGCCAGGAGCTGCAACGCCGCTGGGGCGGTTTTGCGTAAGTCCTATAAAAAATGTCGCGCGAATTCTTGGCAATGTAAGCATCATCGATCTTATGACAGGTTAAAGGAGGCCAGCATGGCAAGCACGGCGGCGGCGGTCTGCTGCGGCGCTTCCATGGGCAGCAGATGGCCGCCCTGAATTTGTACGAAATTTTTCCCGACCAGCTTGTGAATGGCGCCCAGCCCCGCCTGCCGGCATTCGACCGACTCGGTGCCGCCGACGAAACCGACCGGCATGGCCAGCGGTTTGCGCAGCAAGCGTCCCAGGTGATGCGGCAGGGTCAGGTAGATGGCCGTTTCGATTTCGCGCCTGAACCGCAGCGCCACACCCTCGGGATGCGGCACGGTGCCGGCGTCGATATAGTCGCGCAATACTTGCGGCGGCCAGATCGCGAACATTTCCTTGGACGCGAAATGCTGATAAGCGGCTTCGGCGTCTTTCCATAGATTCCGGCGTTTTTCCGAAAAACGTGCCGGGGAAAATTTTTTGTCGGCACCCAGGAATTTAAACAGCCTCAGTATCATGGCGCGCCAGCCCGCCACCACCGGCGAATCGAGCACCACGACGCAGCGCACCAGATCGGGCCGGGCCTTGGCCGCCATCAGCGAGAGGATGCCGCCCAGCGAATGCCCGACCAGGATTACCGGTTCCCGGTAACGCGCTGCCAGGGTGGCGATCAGTTCCTGCACCAGATAAGACCAGCCATCGGTAACCGGATAAGCGGGATCGTGGCCATGCGCCTCCAGCGCCTGTACCTCGTAATGCGGGCGCAGATAGTCGAGAAAAACGCGGTAAGTCCCGGCCGGAAAACTATTGCCGTGGACAAAATGGATAATGGGTTTGTGCAAACTATTGGGCATAATCAGGAGCGCATGCGGCTCACCGGCCGTACCAGTAACGCGCATGCTCTAGTCTATATTCGGAAAATCGTAATGAAGTGCCGAATTGTAATGTGATTGCGCCCGCTTGGTCTGTCCTTAGACGTTTTACTCCAAAATCGGCGTAACGCGCGTACACGTCCGGCCTCGGGTGGTGATAGCGGTTCAGATAGCCGACTTGAAACAGCGCCAGCTCTGGTTGCACCGCCTGCAAGAAAGCGCTGGTCGACGAAGTGCCGCTGCCGTGGTGCGGCGCCAGCAGCACGTCTGCGCGCAGTTTCTCAGGTATGCTGTGCAGCAATTCATCTTCCTGCACCGCCTCGATATCGCCCGGCAGCAAGAGCGTGTGCTTGCCGTCGGACACTCTGAGCACGCAACTGCGCGCATTCGGCTTCCATTTCCGGCTGTCATAGCTGGCCGCCACCGGCTGCAGTATCTCGAAACGTACGCCATCCCAGTCCCAAGCTTGGCCGGCCTGACAGCGCCGATGCCGCGCGGAACCCGTCTGCACAATCGCACTGTCCGGCGCGAGGGAGGTGATGAGCGACGCCACCGGCAATTGCCGCAAAATGCTGAGGGCGCCGCCGGAATGGTCGCTGTCGTTATGCGAGATCAGCATCGCATCGAGCCGCTTGATGCCGCGCGCACTCAGATACGGCAAGATCACGCGGCTGCCGGCATCCGATTCGGGAGAATATCCCGGCCCGCTGTCGTACAACAGTCTGTGCTGCGCCGTTTCCAGCAAGAGCGCCATGCCCTGCCCGACATCCAGCGCAATCACGCGCAATTCACCTTGCGGCACTTGCGATCTGGTTTGCGCAAACAAAGGCAGGCAGCATAGCAATCCGAGCGAGCGCAGCGGCCATCCGCGCGGCGCCAGCAACCACAGCACGCCCGCCAGCGCGACGGCAAATAGCGATAAGGCCGGCAGCGGCGTGCTCCAGCTTGCCAGCGGCCAGCCGCTCAGATATTCCAGCAACTGCGCCAGCAAGGCCACGCAGCCATGCGCCAGCTGCAACAGCCATCCCGACCAGGGCGCCGGCAAGACGCTGCCGAGCAAAGCGAGCGGCGTCACCACGAAGCTGATCAGGGGGATCGCCACTGCGTTCGCCAGCGGGCTGATCAGGGATAGCTGCCCGAACAATAGAATAGTCAGCGGCACCAGGCCCATAGTCACGACGTACTGCGTATGGCTGGCATCGCGCCAGAGACGCAGGCAGCGTTGCCGCCACGTAGCCGGCGCCGGCAATTCGAGCTTGCCGCTGGCGGCGAATACGATGACCGCCACCGCGCCGAACGATAACCAGAAGCCCGGCCACAACACGGCCCAGGGGTCGAGCAAGACCACGGCCCCCAAGGCCAGGCACAGCACATGGGAGAGGCTGGTGAGGCGCCCCAGCCACAAGGCCAGCGCCACCACGCTCACCATGGTCAGGGTGCGCTGGGCCGGCACGCCGAAGCCGGCCAGCGCTACATACAGCAGCGCCGTCAAGGCTCCGGCCACGGCGGCCGCCTTTTGCGCCGGCAAATACAAGGGCAGGCGTGAGCCGATAAAAAATGAACGGCGCCACAGAAAAAACACCAGCCTGGAAAATAAGCCGGCCACCATGGTGATGTGCAAGCCCGAGATGCTGATCAGGTGCCCGATGCCGGCGCGGTTGAATACCTTCCAGTCCGATTGGGCAATTTCGCGCTGATCGCCGACCACCAGCGCCACCAGTACGCCGGCGTACGGGGCCGCAGGCAAGGCGTCGTGAATGCGCTGGCGCAGCAATGCGCGGCAGCGCTCGACCGCATTGCCGGCGCTCCAGACGAACGCGTCCAGGCGCCGGTTCTCCGGTTGCGCGCTATCGCCGCGCACGGTGCCGGTGGCGCGCAGATTTTGCTCGAGCAACCAGACTTCGTAGTCGAAGCCGTCAGGATTGGCGTTGCCGTGCGGGCGTTTCAGACGCAGCCTGAGCTGCCAGCGTTCGCCAGGGCGCAGCTCGGGCAGCGCGCCGCGCTGCTGCGCATTCGCATACCAGGACAAGGCCAGCCTCGGCGGCAGCGCAGGCACGGCCCGATCGCCATCCGGAACCGTGTTTTCCACGGAAAAATTGAAGCGCACTCCCTGCCCGAATTGATACGGCAGGCTATCCACAATGCCGACCACGCTCACATCGCGGCCTTCCCATTCAGGCGCCAGCGAGTCGCGCAGATAGGCATGTGCATACAGACTGGCCCACACGAATCCGGCGCCGGCGGCGGCCGCCACGACCAGCGGGAAACGCAGGGCCGGCAACTTGATCAGGTAGCGAGCGCTCAGAATAGCGACCAGGCAAGCGAGCGCCAGCATGCTCAGGTAGAAAAAATTCTGCAGCGCCGCCTGCTGCTGCAAGACGGCGACCCCCAGCACAAAAAAGACGATCGCCGTCCGCATCGTTTCAAACCAGCTGCATGCGCGGCAAGGCCGCATGGGCATTGGCGCTGGTGGCGGCGGCCACTTGCGGCGCCGGCAGCGCGCGCAGGCCGGCCAGCACTGCGCCGATTTGCGGCAACTCGGCCGGGCGGTTGACGCCGGGCTGCAGCCAGGCGGGCGCCATGTCCGGCGCATCGGTTTCCAGCACGATCGCCTCCAGCGGCAATTGCGCCGCCAGGCGGCGGATTTGCAAGGCGCGGGAGTAAGTCATGGCGCCGCCGAAGCCGAGCTTGAAACCGAGGGCGATGAAAGCCTGCGCCTGTTGCAGGCTGCCGTTGAAGGCATGCGCAATGCCGCCGGCCACCTTGATGCGGCGCAGTTGTTTCAGTATCTGATCTTGCGAACGACGGATATGCAACAACACCGGCAAGCCGAAATCGCGGGCGATCTTCAGCTGTTCGACGTAGAAAAATTCCTGTTTCTCGCGCAGCGGGCTCAGCGTCAGGGCCGGCACAAAAAAATCGAGGCCGATTTCGCCGATAGCGACCAGGCGGCTCGCTGGCAGAGGCTGCGCCATCAGGCGCGCCACTTCGGCGCGCAAGGCCGGCAAATCCGACTCTTGCGCCGTCGGCACATACATAGGGTGGATGCCGAGCGCATAAAAACAGCTGCGGCTTTGCTGCGCCAGCTGCGCCACGGCGGCGAAATTAGCCGGATGCACCGCCGGTATCACGATGCCGGACACCCCGGCCTGCGCGGCGCGCTCCGCCAGTGCAAGGCCGGCGCCGCCAAACTCACTGGCATCCAGATGACAATGCGTGTCTATCCACATGGAATCGGCCCAAGCAAAGAACACAAGAAAAATGCGAGGAAGCAGCGTCAGCGCACTGCTGGAATCATGCCAGAATTATAAGCGAATACCGCCAACAAACTAAGAAAAAACGTGAGGCACAAGCTCTACTCTGTGTCTCCGTGGCGAGAGGGTTGAAGGCAGCGCTTCGCGCCTTTATCGTCTGCGTCAGCGCGCATCAGCATTTTTTCGTGCTTTTCGTGATTTTCATGGACAGCTTGTTTTTTTGAAGTGCGTAATATCAGTTTGCAAGAGCCGAAGCAAGCGCCGTGCGCCGCCGCAAACTCCCATGAATTGACAAAAATAATGGAGTATATGAAAAAACTGCCCTATCGTCGCGGAATTCATTGGGCTTTAAAAAATACTGAGGGGGAGTATTTTTAGGCATTCGGGGGCTGCCAGCGCCAAACCGGGGCCCGGGGGCCGACGGCTCTCGCATAAAACCCGCGTCGGCGCGGCCCACCCTGCCGCGCCGCCAGACCTTGTTGTCGTCAACAGCAATCCACATGCTCCTCCGTCTCTTGCACGCTGGCGCGCAACAGGCGGGCGGTCTGCACCAGGTTTTCCAGGGCGGCGATGGTGACGGGCCAGTCGCGGGTTTTCAAGCCGCAATCGGGATTGAGCCACAGGCGCGCATCGGGGATCACGCTGCGGGCTTTTTGCAGCAGGCGCTGCATCTCGGCCACGCGCGGCACGCGCGGCGAATGGATGTCGTACACGCCGGGGCCGATGTCGTTCGGGTAGGCGAATTCGCCGAAGCCGTCCAGCAATTCCATGTCCGAGCGCGACGTTTCTATCGTGATGACGTCGGCATCCATGGCGGCGATCGACGGCAGGATGTCGTTGAATTCCGAATAGCACATATGGGTATGGATCTGGGTGGCGTCGCTCACGCCGGACGAGCATAGCTTGAAGGCGCGCACCGCCCACGCCAGGTAGTGCGACCGGTCGCCGGCGCGCAGCGGCAAGCCTTCGCGGAAGGCCGGCTCGTCTATCTGTATCATGCCTATGCCGGCTTGCTCGAGGTCGGCGACTTCGTCGCGCAGCGCCAGCGCGATTTGCAGCGCGGTGGTGGCGCGCGGCTGGTCGTCGCGCACGAACGACCATTGCAGCATGGTGACCGGGCCGGTCAGCATGCCCTTCACCGGTTTCTCGCTCAGGCTTTGGGCGTAGGCGCTCCAGGCCACCGTCATCGCTTCCGGCCGGTACACGTCGCCGTAGATGAAGGGCGGCTTGACGCAGCGCGAACCGTAGCTCTGCACCCAGCCGTTCAGGGTAAAGCCGTAACCCCACAGTTGCTCACCGAAATATTCGACCATGTCGTTGCGCTCGGGTTCGCCGTGCACCAGCACATCGAGGCCGAGCCGCTCTTGCTGCTGCAGCACGGCGCGTATCTCGGCCCGCATCGTTTCCAGGTAGTCGAGGTGGCTGAGCCGGCCGCGCTTATAGCTGGCGCGCGCCTGGCGTAACTCCGCGGTTTGCGGGAAGGAGCCTATCGTCGTGGTCGGAAACAAGGGCAATTGAAAGCGCTCCTGTTGCGCCTTGCTGCGCGCCGGGAAAGCCGAGCGGCGCCCGCTCTCTTCCGCCGCGATGCGCGCCAGCCTTTGTTGCACCAGAGGGTTGTGAATGCGGCGCGAATTGCGGCGGCTGTGCAGCGCCTGTCGCGCCGCCTCGAATTGCGGCGCCACCGCAGCGGCCTCTCCCTGCAAGGACCGCTTGAGCGCCGCCACTTCGGCCAGCTTTTGCGTCGCAAAGGCCAGCCAGCTTTTGATTTCTGCATCGAGCGCGCTCTCGCTCTGCAGGTCGACCGGCACGTGCAGCAGCGAACAGCTGCTGGCGACCCATAAATCCGGTCCCAGCTGTTGGCGGGCAGCCTGCAATTGCTGCAAGGCAGCAGCCAGGTCGCCGCGCCAGATATTACGGCCGTCGATCACACCGGCCGACAAGACGCGGCCTTGCGGCCAGCCGGCCAGCAAGAGCGGCAATTGTTGCGGCGCCCGCACCAGATCGAGGTGGACGCCGGCCAGCGGCAAGCTGTGCAACAAGCCGGCGCGCTCTTGCACCGTTTCAAAATACGTCGTCAGCATCAGCTTCGGCGCCTGCGCCGCCAGCGCCGTATAGGCCGGCGCATAGGCGTCCAGCCAGCGCGCATCGAGCTCGAGCGCCAAAATCGGTTCGTCGATTTGCAGCCAGGCCACGCCGGCTTGCTGCAAGCGCGCCAGGATAGTCTGGTAAGCCGGGATGAGCGCGGGCAGCAAGTCCAGCGCATGGGCCAGCCCGCCTTTGACTTTGCCCAGATACAGCAAGCTGAGCGGGCCGATCAGGCTGACTTTGGCGACCTGGCCTTCTGCCTTGGACTCGGCCAGTTCATCGAACAGCCAGTTCACGCCGCCGTCGAAACGCGTGTCTGCGGTCCATTCCGGCACCAGATAATGGTAATTGGTATCGAACCATTTAGTCATTTCCATGGCGACATGCTGCTGGTTGCCGCGCGCCGCGACGAAATAATCGGCCAGCGACAAAGCTTGCGCATCGAAACCGAAACGGGTCGGCAAGGCGCCCAGCAAGGCCAGCGTATTCAGCACCTGGTCGTACCAGGCGAAATCGCCGACGCTGACCATATCCAGCCCGGCTTGCCGCTGCAAGGCCCAATGGCGGGAGCGCAAGTCGCGGCCGCTATCGAGCAGGGTCGCCTCCGTAATTTCGCCGCGCCAGTAAGCTTCCAGCGAAAATTTCAATTCGCGTTGCGCGCCTATGCGCGGAAAACCCAAAATATGTGCCGTCGTCATGCCTATCTCCTGTGTCAGTAAGTGTTGCCATGATCGGCCATCCGGCATTATGATTCAAACGACATATTTTAAGAATCAACTTGAATTTAATTCATAATGCAATCTATCCTGGAACTGCGTCACCTGAAAACTTTGCGCGCCTTGCGCGAAGCCGGCAACCTGTTGCGGGCCGCCACCTTGCTCAACCTGACCCAATCGGCCTTGTCGCACCAGATCAAGCTGCTGGAAGAACATCAGGGCATGCCGCTGTTTGAACGCAAATCGACGCCGATCCGCTTCACCCCGGCCGGCGAGCGTTTATTGCAACTGGCCGACAGCGTCTTGCCGCAGATCGCCAACGCCGAGCGCGATCTGGCGCGGCTGGCGCAAGGGGTGGCCGGACAATTGCGGATCGCGGTCGAATGCCATACCTGCTTCGACTGGCTGATGCCGGCCATGGATGTGTTCCGCAGCCGCTGGCCGGAAGTCGAGCTCGATATCGTGTCGGGCTTTCAGGCCGATCCGGTCGGGCTGCTATACAAACACCAGGCCGACCTCGCCATCGTTTCGGAAATGGACGACAGCGAAACGGTTAGCTACCATCCGCTGTTCCGCTTCGAGATCGTCGCCTTGCTGGCCAAAGACCACGCCCTGGCCGGACGCGACTATCTGCGGGCGCAAGACTTTGCCGGCGATACCCTGATCACTTACCCGGTGCCGGACGAGATGCTGGATGTGGTAAGGCAGATCTTGAAGCCGGCCGGGGTCGAGGCTGCGGCGCGCCGCACGACCGAACTCACGGTCGCCATGCTGCAGCTGGTCGCCAGCAAACGCGGCATCGCCACGCTGCCGGTATGGGCGGCGCAAAATTATGTAAACCGCGCTTACGTGCTGCCCAAGCGCATCACTGCCGACGGCTTGACCGGCCGCCTGTATGCGGCATGCCTGCCGGAATTATCGGAGAAAGCCTATCTCAGCGATTTCGTCGCCATCATCCGGGAAAGCAGTTACCTGAATTTGCAAAACATAGAGTTGATCTAGGACCAAGACTAGAACCAAGACCAGGACCAAAACCCGGACCAGGCGCGCTCAATTATCCGGCCAGCGCATTGCCGGCGATGGCGGCTTGATGGCGCCGCAGCCAGACGGCAAACTCCAGGCCCGGCATCGGTTTGGCGAAACAATAGCCTTGCCCTTCCTTGCAACCTTCGGCTTGCAAAAAATCGCGTTGTTCCGGCGTTTCTATGCCTTCCGCGATGACGTTGAAACCCATGCTGTGACCGAGGGCCAGGATGGCGCGCACGATGGCGATGTCGCTGGCGTTGCCGGGCAAATCGCGGATGAAGGCGCGGTCTATCTTCAGCGTATCGATAGGCAATTCCTTCAGATATGCCAGCGAAGAATAGCCGGTGCCGAAATCGTCGATCGCGGTGGTGATACCCAGGTTTTGCACGGCGTTGAGTATATTCCTGATCTCGTCCGGATTTTCCATCATGAAGGTTTCGGTCACCTCGATTTCCAGCGCGCCTGGCGGAATCCGGTATTGCTTCAGGCTGCGCCGCAAGGCGCCGACGAAATCGCTGCGATACAGTTGCGGCCCGGCCACGTTAATCGCCAACCGCCCGGTGTCTAGCCCGGCATCCATCCAGCGGCGCACATCCCGGCAAACCGTTTGCAACACCAGTTCGCCTATAGGAATGATCATGCCGCTCGATTCCGCCAGGGGAACAAATTCCAGGGGAGAAATCAGGCCGCGCTCGGGGTCGCGCCAGCGCAGCAAGGCTTCCGCGCCCAGATAAGCGCCGCTCGCCAGGCAAATTTGCGGCTGATACCAGACCTCGAATTCATCGTGCTCGATCGCGCGCCGCAAACCGCGCTCATTGTCGAGACGCAATTGCGCCGCCTGCGTCATTTCTATCTGATAAAACCGGTAATTATTCCGCCCGCTTCCCTTGGCTTCGTACATCGCGGCATCCGCGTTGCGGATCAGGTCGTTGATGTCTTCGCCGTCGTCCGGAAATACCGCGATGCCTATGCTGGCAGTCACCCTGACCGAATGATCGTCGATCGAGTAGGCGTCCTGCGTCGACAGTAAGATTTTACGCGCGGCCTCGATCGCATCTTCGCCGCGGCTCAGATTGGACAGCACCACGGCGAATTCGTCACCGCCCATGCGCGCCACGGTGTCATCGGTGCGCACGCACTTCTTCAGACGCGCCGCCACCCTTTGCAGCAAGCGATCGCCTACCGGATGCCCGAGGCTGTCGTTCACCGTCTTAAATCCGTCCAGATCGAGCAGCAACAGCGCGACCTTATGCTGATAGCGGCGCGCCTGTTCGAAGGCGTGGCTCGCCCTGTCCTTGAATAAGGCGCGATTCGGCAATTCGGTCAGGATATCGAAATGCGCCAGATGTTCGAGTTCTTTCTGCGAACGCTTGATCGCGGCGATGTCCGAAAACACGGAAACGAAATTATCGATCTCGCCGGCGATGCCGCGCACCGCAGTGATCGTTTGCCAGCAAGGGAACAGCTCGCCATTCTTGCGCCGGTTCCAGATTTCGCCCTGCCAGACGCCGTCTTCCAGGATGGCGTCCCACATATTTTGATAAAACAAGGCATCCTGGTGTTCGGACTTAAGCATGCTGGGTTTGGAACCGATCGCATCGGCGGCGGAATACCCGGTAATCTCGCTGAACGCGCGGTTGACGGACACAATGTTGGCCTGGCTGTCGGCGATGATGATGCCATCCGCCGTATGTTCGAACACGGTCGCCGCCAGGCGGCTCTCGTTTTCGCTGCGCTTGCGCTGAGTGATATCGGTGGACACGCCGACCACGGCCCACGCCGCACCTGACGCTGAATACAAGGGGCTTTTGACCGTCAGATAGATGTGTTTTCCGTCCGGCTCCAGGTTATTTTCTTCAAATGAAATCGTCTGCCCGGTCGCCAGCACCTGCAAGTCGTTTTCCAGATGTTCGCGCGCGATCTCGGCCGGCAAAAATGTGCTCCTGTCGCGCCCGACCAAGTCTTCGCGCGGGTGGCCCGCCGCTTTCTCGAACTGTTGATTGCACAAAATCAGCTTGCCGGTGGCGTCGAATACAAACACTTGCGCCGGGGCATTTTCTACCACCGCATGCAACAGTTGCTGATTTTCCGCCACTTTGGCTTCCGCCGCCTTGCGTTCCGAGATATCGCGCCAGACGCAATAAATCACTTGCCGCCCCTTCAGCGTCATGCGCGACAGCGTCACTTCGGCCGGGAAATTGCTGCCGTCCAGGCGGGTATGTATCCATTCGAAACGATGCAAGCCGCGCTCTTCCGCCAGCCGCATCATGCGTTCCGCTTTCGAATAGGAAGCTTCTCCATCCGCTTGAAACTCCGGCGACAAGCGCGACGGATGGGTGTGGCGCAAGTCGTCCTTGCTGGCGTAGCCGAGTATCTTCACGGCCGCCTGATTGCAAGTGGCGAACTGATGGCCGTCTATGATCCAGGTCGGATCGGGCGAAGAGTCGAACATCGATTGAAAGCGGTTTTCTTCCGCCGCCAACCTGCCCTCGGTCTGTTCTTTGGAGGCAAGTTGTTCCGACAATAGTGCGTTGCGCACTTCTATCAATTTCTGCCGCTGCAAGACCAGCCAGACCAGGCCAGCCAGCAAGATGGAAGCGGCCAGCAGAGAAACGAAATATTTCGATGCCCATAGCCAGCGTTCACCGGCGCGCGCCCCCGGCGCCGCCAGCAATTGCCACACGCCGCCGGGTACAGGCAAGTCAAGTTTAAGCGTCGCCTTGCCGTCAAAACCCGCTCCGGCGCGGCTGCCGATACGACGGCCACCCTCGCCGATCAGCGCGTATCGGATATCTTCCGCGCCAGCGAGCGTGCTGGCGGCCAGCATCTGCTCGGCATCGGCAGAAATAGACATCAGCCCCCAATAGCGGCCATCCTGCAAAAAAATCGGCCAACGCAAAACGAAATGCATCTCTCCCTGCGTCGATTTGAGCGGGCCGCTCAGCACCGCCTGTTTAATATTCCTGGCCTGGGCGATAGCGACGTAGTCTTCGGATTGCGTATCGTAACGCGACCCCAGTGCTGCCTGATTTCCGGCCCGGGGGTAAATCAAAGCGATTCGTTCTTGCGGCGCCAGGGAAATGCTGCGGATTTGCGGTGCGCTTCTCAGCGCCTGCGCAGCGATATGATCGAATAATTCCTGTCCGATTTGCCGCTCCATGCCGATCAGATGCACCAGGCCGTCGGCGGCGTTGAAGGTATTGCGTATGTCGTTCGCCAGACGAATTTGCGCGAGCGACACTTGCGACAGCAAGCGTCTCTGCCGATCCGCACTGCGCTCATCCATTTCCAGTCTGGCGCCCCAAATGGCCGCCAGTATCCCTGAGAGCACGATCAAGACCGCCGCCAGATTGGGGGAAATGCGCCGTATCAGGGCCAACAAATAAGCCGCCACTCGCATAAGCATAAGACCCATCGCAAAAAATGATTATTTCGCCAAGTATCTTCATCATCTTAGCGTAACAGCTTACTCCCTGTCCGGCTAAGGAGCCGTGAAAAAATAAGTGTTACGTTTGGGCGGTTCTGGCGGGATGCGATGCAAGGTGCGAGGACGAGTCATAGCGAGCGTAGCCTGCCCCCGCGAGGGCGGGGGGCGAGGACGAGCAACGCCGCAACGCGCCGGCCAGAGCCGCTCCAAAAGTGACAATAATTTTTTAACGGCGGCTATAGAGTCGGCAATTGAATAGATGGAGCCGACTCCCCTCACCCCGGCCCTCTCCCGCAAGCGGGAGAGGGTGAGAACGGCGGCAAGAAAAATAAAACTATTTTCTTGCCGACTCAATAAGATGCTCAGCCTACGCCTCCCACCCCGGTTTACTGCAAGGATAGCCGCGACACCAGCACCCCGTCGGTATCGGCATAAATCCAATCGCCAGGCACGATGCTTACCCCGGCGATGGAAATTTTCACGTTGCACTCACCGCCGCCGCGCCTGATGCTGCGCAAAGGCATAGGCGCCAAGGCCCTGACCCCGATGTTGCACAGGTTGATCTCATCCACGTCGCGGATGCAGCCATGCACCACGATGCCGGCCCAGCCGTTTTGCTCGGCCAGCGCGGCCAGGTTGCCGCCCACCAGCGCGCAACGGAAACTGCCGCCGCCGTCTATCACCAGCACATGGCCGTTGCCGGGCAATTCCAACGTGCTGCGTACCATGCCGTTGTCTTCAAACACCTTGAGGGTCGTTGCCGGGCCGCAAAACTGCGCGTTGCGGCCGAAACGCATGAAGATAGGCGGGATCACCGCCAAGGCGCCGCTGGCAAGCTTGTCTTCGTTGGCGTCGCAGATATCGCAGGTAGAGAAGCTCATGGCAGATCCTTTAATTAAGAATGGAAAGAGTGACAATCTCCCATTCTAACGAGCAAAACCTATACCGCCAATGCCCTGGTCTTGCTGCCGACATTCACCGCCGTCAAAATCGCCAGCGCCTGGAACATGCCTATGCAGACAAACAGCCAGGATGGGTGCCTGGCGTCCATCACCGCGCCGAACAACAGCGGTGCCACCGCCAAGCCGGTATCCAGGCCGGAATACACCACGCCGTACACGCGGCCGGTGGCGTTCTTCGGTGCGGCGGCCCGTATCAGCAAATCGCGGGAAGGGCCGGCCACGCCGGAGCAGAAACCGATGGCAATCGTCAGCACCACGGCCAGCAGCGCATTCACCCAGCCGCCGGCCACCAGCAAGGCCAGCATGCCGGCACAGCTGAAGGCCAGCGTGATGGTGCGGTCGTGCTGCGCGGTTCTGGCCGCCAGGAAGCCGCCCCACAACATACCGGCAGCCGAGGCCAGCATATACCCGGTATAGGCGGTAGTGGTCCAGCCCAGCGACATGCCGTACAAATCGCGCAGACTGGCGGCGGAAAAACTCTGGATGCCGCCCAAGGCCATGGCTGTCAGGAAGAAGAAACCGAAGCACATCCAGACCGCCGGTATCCGCAGGAAGTCCAGCGCACCTTCGCCAGACCGGTGCTGCTGCGCGGTGGCGCTGTTCGGTGCGGTTTCCGTGCGCAAGATATCGCGATACACTAGCAACAGCGCCAGCACGGCAAACGGCAAAAAAGCCGCGGCGAACAAGGCGCTGCGCCAGCTGGAGAGGCCGGCGATACTCACCAAAAACACCGGCGCGGCGGCCCAGCCCAGATTGCCGCTGATGCCATGCACGGAAAACGCATACCCGAGGCGCTGGGGTGAAACGCGCTTATTCAGCAAGGTGTAATCGGATGGGTGGAACACGCTGTTGCCGACACCGGCCAGCATAGACCCAACCAGCAACATCGCATAATTTTGCGCCGCAGACAGCAGCAGCGCGGCTACACCGAGGCAGAAAACGCCGAAAAACAGCACCGCCCTAGCCCCCAGTTTGTCCACGATAAAGCCGGACAAGGCTTGCCCTATGCCGGACACCACAAAAAACACCGTCATCAGCAAACCGAGTTCCGCATACGACAGGCTGAAGGCTTCCTTAATCCAGGGAAACAGCGGCGCCAGTATCATGTGAAAAAAATGCGAAACGCCGTGCGCCAGCCCGACCAGGCTGATCACCAGCGCATCTTGTTTGAAATTGGCCTTGGCCGCGAGAGTGTTGCTCATACACCGTCCTTTCAGCTTGTCAAAATGAATAACTTGCTACGAGTGTAAGCAAAATTTCTCAGTCTGTTTTAAGATAAATGGACATAATTTATCGCCGTTAAGACAAACCTGCCAACCTACCCCATGCCAGTCGCCATCCTCAGACACACCTTGCCGCGCCCGGAAGAAATGCATCCGACACCCGAGCGGCCAATCCGCCTGGTGGCCCGCGATCTGCTGGCGTCCCAGACACTGGAGCCGCACAGCCATCCTTGGGGCCAAGTCACGTATGCCCCGTCCGGCATGCTGCAAGTGATCGCCGAAGGCACCGTCTGGTTTGTGCCACCGCTGCGCGCGATCTGGATACCGCCGCAGATCACGCATGAGGTGCGGGTGCTGGAAACATCGCAATTGCGGGTGCTGCACATCCACGCCAGCCGCTCGCCGTTTTCCGGTCCGGATTGCCTGGTGCTGGAAGTCTCGGCCTTATTGCGCGAACTGGTCGCCGGTCTGGGACAGCTCGATCAGGCCGGGCAACGTGAAGATCATCTGGCCGCCGTGATCATGGATGAATTGCAGGCAGCGCAGCCGCTGCCGATACGCCTGCCCATGCCGCATGACAAACGGCTCAGGAGTTTGTGCGAAATGTTGCTGGCCGACCCCGCCAGCAGCACCACGCTGGAAGAATTCGCGCAGCAGGTCGGCGCTTCTTCGCGCACCCTGGCGCGCCTGTTCGAACAAGATCTGGGCATGCGTTTCGGCAGCTGGCGCCAGCAAATGCGCCTGGCCCGCGCCACCCCGCTGATCGCCAGCGGCTTGCCACTTGCGCAGGTCGCGGCCGAGCTCGGCTATACCAGCCAGTCGGCGTTTTCAGCGATGTTTAAAAAAACCTTAGGCAAATCGCCTTCGGCGTTTTTCCGGCAGAAATAATGAACGTTTTCGCGTTAGGAATCGTGAAAAATAAGCAAGCGTAGGTGCGATTAGCGCAGCGTAATCGCACGCATGATAGCCGTGCACCCGTGACGCTGAAAGTGAGATTTATCACGTGGATAGCGGTGGCGCGATTGCATATAAAGTTGATCTGGTTTGCGATGAAAACATGCGTACGATTACGCTGCGCTAATCGCACCTACGCGGGCTAATACTAATTGAATATCCGCTTATGACCGGTTACAGCAATAAGCGTCCATTCCAAAGTAGATGTCATCAGCCTTCGAGTTGTTTTGTCAGCGCATAGCGGGCGCCGCCGGGCGGGAAATCGGCGAGGCGGCTGAACACCACATATCCGCGTTTTTCGTAAAACGGCAGGGCCTGAAAGCTGAGGGTCTCGAGAAAGACGCGTGGGCAGCCGCGACGATGGGCTTCATTTTCCGCCTCTTGCATGAGCGCCGTGCCATAACCAAGGCCACGTAATGCGTCGGAAACCCAGACCGCCTGCACTTGCAACCACCCCAGGTAGGTTGCGCCGACCAGGCCGCCCGCTATGCTGCCATCTGCACCACGTACGGTGATAAAAAGATAATTGGGCGTCTCGCCATCGGCTTTGGACGCGTTGTAAGCGCTGAGTCCCTTAACGACCATGCCCATCTCTGCCGGCTTGGGTTCGGATTCAATCATGACCTGGTAATTCTGTGGCATTGAAACTCCCTCTCTGTAGCTTGAATCGCTCCTGGGTAAGGTCGCGGACAAAAGTGAAATAGTGACATCTACTTAAGAAATTGGCAATCAGCCCGCGTAGGTGCGATTAGCGCAGCGTAATCGCACGCATGATCGACATGTCGCCGCGATGCTGAAAGTGAGATTTTTCACGTGGACAGCGGTGGCGCGATTGCATATAAAGTTGATTTGGATTTTGATGAAAACATGCGTGCGATTACGCTGCGCTAATCGTACCTACGCGGGCTGACGCAGCCGGCCACCGCATGGGTCACGCTGCGCTCGAAAGTGCCGGACAGTGCATGGGTAGGGATGGTGTGAGGGCTCCTAATTAAGATGCATACTCGATCAAGTGACATGCACAAATTTCCAGGAAAGCAGGCATTTCGCTAATTAGCGCGGCCCTCACCCCCTACCCCTCTCCCGCGAGCGGGCGAGGGGAGTTTGATCGCCGTGCTTGCAGACGTTTGGCACTTGTGTAGATACCTATGATGCGTGAGGGGGGGACTTTCGTAGCAGGCTGAATAGTTGCTAAAAAATAGGCAATGCTCACACATTGCCCGTTCGCTTTCACCCAACATCAGACTGGCTTGCCCGGTAACGCTCAGCCCTTCTCAAACACCAGCTCACCATCGCGGGCATCCACCGCGATCACGTCCTTGGGGCCGAACTTGCCTTGCAAAATTTGTTTCGACAAGGGGTTTTCGATTTCCTGTTGGATCGCCCGCTTCAAAGGCCGGGCGCCATATACGGGGTCGAAGCCGGCTTCGGCGATTTTTTGCAAGGCGTCTTCGCTGACTTCTAAGCCCATGTCCATCTGCGCCAGCCGCTGTTCCAGCGTATGCAACTGGATTTTGGCGATCGCGCCTATGTGCTTGGCGTCCAGCGCGTGGAACACCACGATCTCGTCGATGCGGTTGACGAATTCGGGGCGGAAATGGGTCTTCACCTCGCCCATCACCGCCATCTTAATCACCGATTGTTCGCTGCCTTCCATCGCCTGGATCTGGTGCGAGCCGAGGTTCGAAGTCATCACGATCACGGTGTTTTTAAAATCGACCGTGCGGCCCTGGCCGTCGGTCATACGGCCGTCGTCCAGCACTTGCAACAGCACGTTGAACACGTCGTGGTGCGCTTTCTCGACTTCGTCCAGCAAGATCACGCAATACGGCTTGCGGCGCACCGCTTCGGTCAGGTAACCGCCCTCTTCGTAGCCGACGTAGCCGGGCGGCGCACCGATCAGGCGCGCGACCGAATGCTTCTCCATGAATTCGCTCATATCTATGCGTATCAGCGCTTCTTCGGTGTCGAACAGGAAACCGGCCAGCGCCTTGCATAATTCGGTCTTGCCGACGCCGGTCGGGCCGAGGAACAGGAAGGAGCCGTAAGGCCGGCCCGGGTCGCCGAGCCCGGCGCGCGAGCGGCGGATCGCATCCGAAACGGCCGTGATCGCCTCGTGCTGGCCGACCACGCGCTGATGCAGCACGTCTTCCATTTGCAGCAGCTTTTCGCGCTCGCCCTGCATCATGCGCGAGACCGGGATGCCGGTCGCGCGCGAGACGATTTCGGCGATTTCTTCGGCGCCGACCTGGGTGCGCAGCAACTTGTTTTTCGGCGCGATTTCGGCATCGGCGCCGGCGGTATCGGCTTGCCTGAGCTGGGCCTCGAGTTCCGGCAGGCGGCCGTACTGCAGTTCGGACATGGTTTGCCAGTCGCCCTTGCGCCGCGCTTCTTCCATCTGCAGGCGGACTTTCTCTATTTCTTCCTTGATGTGGGCACTGCCCTGCACCGTGGCTTTTTCGGCTTTCCAGATTTCTTCCAGATCGGCGTATTCGCGCGACAGCTTGCTGATCTCTTCTTCGATCAGGCCCAGGCGTTTGACCGAGGCTTCGTCTTTCTCTTTCTTGACCGCTTCCTTCTCTATCTTCAGCTGGATCAGGCGGCGATCGAGCTTGTCCATCACCTCGGGCTTGGAATCGATTTCTATCTTGATCTTGGCGGCTGCCTCGTCGATCAGGTCGATCGCCTTGTCCGGCAAGAAGCGGTCGGTGATGTAGCGGTGCGACAGCTCGGCCGCGGCCACGATGGCCGGGTCGGTGATGTCGACGCCGTGGTGCACTTCGTATTTCTCTTGCAAGCCGCGCAGGATGGCGATGGTGGCTTCCACCGTGGGTTCGTCCACCAGTATTTTCTGGAAGCGGCGCTCCAGCGCGGCGTCTTTTTCCACGTATTTGCGATATTCGTCGAGCGTGGTGGCGCCGACGCAATGCAGCTCGCCGCGCGCCAGCGCCGGTTTCAGCATATTGCCGGCGTCGATCGCGCCTTCGGCCTTGCCGGCCCCGACCATGGTGTGCAGCTCGTCGATGAAGACGATGGTCTGGCCTTCGTCCAGCGCGATTTCTTTCAGCACGGCTTTCAGGCGTTCCTCGAACTCGCCGCGATACTTGGCGCCAGCCAACAAGGCGGCCATGTCGAGCGACAGCACGCGCTTGGATTTCAGGCTATCCGGCACTTCGCCGTTGATGATGCGCTGCGCCAGGCCTTCGACGATGGCGGTCTTGCCTACGCCGGGCTCGCCTATCAGCACCGGGTTATTCTTGCTGCGCCTTTGCAAGATCTGGATCGCGCGACGGATTTCATCGTCGCGCCCGATGACAGGATCGAGCTTGCCCTGGCGCGCCCTCTCGGTCAGGTCCAGCGTGTATTTCTTGAGCGCCTCGCGTTGCCCTTCGGCATCCTGGGAATCGACCTTGCCGCCGCCGCGCACCGCCGCAATCGCGGCTTCCAGCGCCTTGCGCGTCAAGCCGTTTTCACGCGCCAACTTGCCGGCTTCGGATTTATCGTCGGCCAGCGCCAGCAAGATCATTTCGCTGGCCAGGAACTGGTCGCCGCGTTTTTGCGACTCTTTATCGGCCAGATTCAGCAAACCAGTCAACTCGCGCCCTAGCTGCACCTGGCCGCCGGTGCCGGTGACCTTGGGCAAGCGCTCCAGCGCACTCTTCAGGGCCGTGGCGAGCGCCGCCACGTTCACGCCGGCGCGTTGCAGCAGGGAACGGCTACCGCCGTCTTCCTGATTCAGCAAAGCCAGCAACATGTGCACCGGCTCTATGTATTGATTGTCATTGCCGACGGCTTGGCTCTGTGCATCGGCCAGCGCTTCCTGCAACTTGGTGGTCAGTTTATCGAGACGCATTATTTTCTCCAAAACTCCAGTAGGGTTGGTTAAGCAAGAAGTTGGGGCGGCACAGCTAATTTCAAGAATAGTGGAAACAGCGCGCAATGCAATGCGGCGCATCAAGAAGCGACATACCGAGAAGTCGGTCGGCGGCAATACGTGGGGGGATAGTGTATCTGAGCCGGGGGCGGCGCGGTCAGGCCTGTCCCCGACACAAGGAGGGACTAGCTGAACTTCACGCCGCGCTTGAATTGCTCGGTGGCGCGCACCAGCGCCTGCGCGATGCCCGGCTCCATCGCCGCGTGGCCGGCGTCGCCTATCATGTGGAACGCCGCTTCCGGCCAGGCCTGATGTAAGCGGTAAGCGGACACCGGCGGGCAGATCACGTCATAGCGCCCCTGCACGATCACGGCCGGCAAGTGGCGTATCTTGCCTATGTTTCGTATCAACTGGTCGTCTTCCATGAAAGCGCCGTTCAGCATGTAATGCGCTTCCAGCCGGCCTATGCCGAGGCTGACGGCATCCGACTCGAAATCTTCTATCGCTTGCGGTTGCGGCTCCAGGAACAGGCAGGAACCTTCGTAGCGGCTCCAGTTGCGCGCCGCTTCCATGTAGATCGCCGGATCGTCGCAAAACAGGCGCTGGACATAGGCTGGCAGCAAGTCGCCGCGCTCGGCTTCCGGTACGCCTGCGGCGAAGCGCTGGTGCACTTCGGGGTAGAAATTGCGCATGCCGTTCACGAACCAGTCGACTTCCGCCCTGGTGCACAGGAAAATCCCGCGCAGCACGAAGCCCAGGCAACGTTCGGGATACGCTTCGCCATAGGCCAGCGCCAGCGTCGAACCCCAGGAACCGCCGAACACCAGCCACTGCGAAATCCCCAGCATGTCGCGGATTTTTTCTATGTCGTCTATCAGCAAGGCGGTGGTGTTGGCGCGATATTCGCCCAGCGGCGTCGATTTGCCGGCGCCGCGCTGATCGAACAGCACGATGCGATAGTGTTCGGGATCGAAGAAGCGTCTGTGGGTAGGCGTGATGCCGCCGCCGGGGCCGCCATGCAGGAACAGCACGGGCTGGCCGTCCGGGTTGCCGCATTCTTCCCAATACAGGGTGTGCAGTTCGTCGACCGCCAGCATGCCGCTGCGGTAAGGTTCTGCGGTAGGAAACAAGGGGTAAGGTTCAGTTGTCATGGCAAGGTAAGTGATTGTCGAAAAGTGAGGCAAATGCCGACTGTACAATTTTCATTATACTTCGCGGCGTAGCGTTTCCCATCGGCAGCTGTACTTAGCGCCTGGGCAATCGCATGGTGCCATTTACGCCAAACTTATCGTCATTCCCGCGCGGTTTTAGCGGGAATCCAGTGTCGTTTTTTCCACGCCTGCTGAGAAAGCCGCTGGATTCCCCCTTGCAGGGCGCAAATGCGCAAGTATGCGCATTCCGTTGCGTGGGCGAGCAACATGTTGCTCGAATTCCCCATTTCACCTCAAAATCGCCGCGGGAATGACGGTGTTTGAAATGATATGCACTGAACGTGTATCTACATTGCTTCATGCACTTGCCCGTACTTACCGCCAAGGACACTCAGTAACGCTGCTCCCACACCAGGCCCCAGCGCAGGCCGGATGGGGTGGTGCTCAGCTGCCAGCGGCGCTCCTGTTGATCCTGATAGACATCCTGTTCCATCCTGGTCTGCCGCAGCAGATTGGCGAGCGAGAGACGCCATTGCCCTTTGTCATTGCAACGCCATACCGCATACAGATCGAGATTACGGGTGGGACTGCTGTCTGAACGCAGGGTGTCCGATTCGCGCAGCACGCCGGCTTGCTGAAAACCGAAATCGCCCCCTACGCTCAGCGCGCGACTGAGCTGATAATCCGCCCCCAGACTGGCGCTCACAGCGATCTGCTCCGGCAGCCGGTTATCCGGGCCGGCAACGCGCTGCACGCGCGACCAGTTGCGCCCCAGATGAGCACGTAACTGGATCGCGGGCCAACGCAGGTCCAGGGTTTGCAAGCCCAGCTTGGCTTCCAGTTCCAGCCCCATGACCAGCGCGCCACCATCATTCACCGGCGTCTGCAGCCAGGCATCCCCACGCCGCAACAGCAGCTCGCGGTTCAGGTCGGCGATCTTGCGCGCATACAGACTCGCGCTGAGCACGCCGCCGTCGGGCAGGTATTGCTCGTAAGCGGCGTCCAGGCCCCAGGCTTTTTCTGGCCGCAGGTCCGGGTTGCCTTGCTGATCGGGGTTCAGCTGACTATTGTTGTTATCTATTCTGAACAAGCGCGGCACCAGCTTGACCAGGGCCGGCGATTTGAAGCTGCGATTCAGCGCCAGGCGCAATTGCTGCTTGTCTGTCAGCTTCCAGACCGTTTGTACTATGGGACTGAACATGTCCACCGTGTTATCGACATGAAACACACCCGGCTCGCTGCTCTGGCTGGCGATACGCTCCCAGCGCAAACCTAGGTAAGCGGAGAAATCCGGCCGCAGCGTCCATTCGTCCTGCACATAGGCGGCCAGTTTGCGCACGGCGGCCTGATAGCGGTGGCTATCGCCGCCGGTGCCGCTATCCATGCGGATGTCGCGCTCGTCGCGCGTTTCATGCCGCAGCCCCCTGCTGCTGTCCCAGCCCATGCTCAGCACATGACTATCCATGTACGGCGCCAGATATTTTCCGCTGAATTTAACCTCCCTTTCATCGGCATCGGCTACCACAAAACGCTGCTCGCGGAGCACAGACCCGGCATCGCGCCCCCAGAAACGATACCTGGAATCCCTCTGAAAGTAATTCCAGCCGGCGCTGACGCTGAGCCTGGCGCTGTCGGCCAGGCGCCGGTCCCACGTCAGGGTATTGCGCCAGATCGTGGCATGCGCCGCCCAGGTGTTCTGGTTTTGTGGAAAATCGGTACTGAGGCCAAGCAGCGTGCTTTCCTGCTCTTGCCGGTCTTGCCCATGCAGCGCCACGCTGGCGTAGCTTTGCCAGCTGAGGCTGTCCTGTTCGCTCAGCTTCCAGTTCAGGCGCGGCGCCAAATTCAAGGCATCGCGCCGCCCCTGGTTTTCTCGCTGCAGATGGCGCGCCAATAGCAAGGCATCGGCGTCACTGTCCGCCAAGCGTTTCGTCAAATATTCGTCTATCGCGGTCGATTTGTTCTGCCGATTCGCCTCCGCGCCGGCGCTGATGCCGTAAGAGATCGCGCCGAACTCGCCAGCCGTATTCCAGCTCAGGTTGGGCGACCATAGCCCTGCCTGTAGCCCGAGGCTGAGTTTGAACTCGCCGCCCGGCTTGCCGGCTTTCTTCCTGAGTACGATATTGATGGTGCCGGCGATCGCCTGCGCGCTCATGTCGGCGCCGGCCACGCGTAGCACTTCTATGCGTTCTATCATGTCCGGTGCGATGGCGTCGACGGCAAATCCGGCTGGGGTCGCTTCGCCATTCAGGAGTATCTGGGTGTAGCCATTGCCCAGGCCGCGCATGCGTATCTGCAAGCCCTTGCTTGTATTCTCGTCCACCGTGACGCCGGGCAAGCGCTTGAGCACCTCGCTGACGCTGGTGTCGCCATATTTGTCCAATTCCTCGCGGCCGAAAACGCTGCGTACGGTGAGTTCATCCTGTCTCTGCTGGCCGGACGACGGCGCCGCCTTGATTTCTACGCGTTGCGCCGCCCCGGGCGCATCCTGCGGCATGGCCATGCAATCCTGCACGAGCGGACCGCAGACCGCGGCCAGCGCGACTAACATGGACAGACAATACGAAAAACGTGACACTGACATGGGCAACACTTTCTCTAAAAATGCGGTGGTACAGACGTGCACCGTCCTTGCGCCGAGCGTGGCGCAAAGAAAACGGGTGCGGGGGGGGATTAGGGGTGGGTGGCTATGCGATCACGGCGCGGAACCCGGGGTCGCGTTTCGGGGGTGGAAGCGGCGTGAGCGAGGCCATGCTTTCGACCATGCGCCGGATGCTGCCGACATCCTCATTCCGCAGGTCAGGGTTCTGGGCGTTCAACAACACCATAGTGATGTTTTTGCCTGCGATCTTTGCCCGCAACAGCATGCAACGACCGGCATCCCGGGAAAAACCGGTCTTGGCAACCACGATATCCCAGTCTTTCTGCCCGATCAGCGGATTGCTGTTCTGATAGGCGACATCCTTGCCCTTGATGCGCACGCTGTGTTCGCTGGTGGTCGTCAAGCGGCTGATCTCGGGATAAGCGGAGGCGGCGGCCGCCAGTCTGGCGAGATCCGTGGCGCTGGACGTGTTGCGCGGCGAGATACCGGTCGGCTCTTCTATTACGGTTTGCTGCAGGCGCAGGGCCTGGATCTTCCTTTGCACGGCGGCCAGAAAGCCGGCTTCGCCGCCCGGATAAGTGCGCGCCAGCGCCTTGGCGGCACGATTATCGGAGGGAATCAGCATCAGATCCAGCAGCGCCTGGCGGCTCAGGCTCAGGCCGACCGGCAAGCGCGACTTGCTATGCAGCCCAAGCGGCACGTCCTCCGCGCTGATGGTAATGGATTCCTGCATGTCGAGGCCGGCGTCCAGCGTCACCATCGCCGTCATCAGCTTGCTCAGCGAAGCGATAGGCACGCTGGCATCGGCATCCTTTTGCAATAAGATCCGGCCGCTCGCTTCGTCCAGCACCAGCACATGCTGCGAATGCGTCTTGACGTAGGCGGTCAGCTGCGCGCCCTGCCCCGCCAGCCGGGCGGCCGCAGGCACTGGTTCCGGCGCGGGATGCTGATACGCCAGCAGCAGGGCGGCGGCGACCAGCACGCCCAGCACCGGGGCGGCCATGCTCCAGCGCCACGGCTGCTGATCGGGGCGGATCAGGCGTTTGATGCGGATCAGCAGTTGTCCGCCATTGGCAGCTTGCGCCAGCGCTGCGTATTGCAGGTGATCGAGTTTTTGCAGGGCCAGCGCCAGATCGCGCGGCTTTGCCAAAACGCCGGCCGCGATATCGTCGGCAATCTGCTCGCGCTCGATGTCGATGCGGCGCGCTATCCACCATACGGCCGGGTGATAAAACAGCAGCGACAACACCAGATTTTGCAGCAGATTGACGGCATAATCCCAGCGCTTGATATGCGCCAGCTCGTGCGCCAGCAAGGCGTCGATCAAATCCGGCGGCATACCGCTGAGCAAGGCCAGCGGCATCACGATCACCGGCTGCCAGCAACCGGTCGTGAGCGGACTATGCAGACGGCTGTCGACCTTCAATTGCACGCTGCGGCTTAAGTCCAGTTCCAGCGCCAATTGCGAAGTGCGCGCCTGCCATAGCGCCGACAGGCGGCGCTGCTCATCCGAGGCGATGGCCTGGCCCAAGCCGCGTATCCACAGCAAGCCCAGCGCCATTCTGCATAACATGAAGGCGACGCCGGACATCCAGCCCGTGACTAACCAGGGCAGAGTGCGCTGCAGGCTGGCTGCCAGCTCCGATTCATAGCGAAACACGATATCGACCTGGCCCGCCGAGCTTTTCACCAAGGCCAGCGCCGCATCCAGGCTCATGCTGGCGGGCGTGACGATTTGCCGGTAGACGCCGAAAGCCGGCCACAACAAGCATAGCCCCAGTCCCAGGCAAGCCAGCGCATAACGGCTGTGCGGGCGGGCATTGCGTAAAAACGCGCAGCCCAGCGCCGTCAGGCAGGCGATCAGTACGCCCTGCCAGATGAAGTGCAGCAAAGGCCAGCCCAGAATCTCGACCAAAGCTGCGACGGAGAGCACAGTATTCATGCTTCATCCTCGTTCAGAAAATTCTCTATGTCTTTGCGCTCTTGCGTGCTGACATGCCCGCGCAAGGCCGCCATCACCAGCGCCTTGCCGGAACCGGCGAAGACTTTTTGTATCAAGTCTTTCAGCAAATTGGTTTGCAGATCGTCCTGCTGCTGGGCCGGCGCATAGACGTGGGAGCGCTGGCTCTCGTCGCGCGTCAGGATGCCCTTACCATGCATGATCTGCAACTGGCGCAATACGGTGGCATAGGCCAGATCGGGGCGCTCAGCCTGCGCCGCCGCATGGACTTGCTTGGCGGTCGCCGGGCCGGTCTGCCACAGCACCTTCAATAAATTCAATTCCGCCGGGGTCGGCTTTGGTACGGCTTGCTTTTCAGTCATGGCTTCGCTCAAATAGATGTGCATCCAATATCAGAATGCTTGCAGAATAAATGTTCTAGAAATAATTGTCTAGAATTATTTTTCTACATCGAGAAAATCCGAATTTACCAATACACTTCAAACGTAACCGGCGCCTGAGCGGCGTCTTTTTAGTTCGCGACGCCGCTCGCGCGCCAGTGACAGACGCGTGTTGACTGGTCGATAGCCTCGGCGTTGCCCGCAGGGAAATCGCATGACGCTTGATTTATTGAAAAGCAAGATCGTTTGATCCACGCAGTTCACGAAAACCACGAAAAAAAGACGAAAGCCAAGATCAATTGTTTGAAAATCGGTGTTCTTCTTTTTTGGTCGTTCGTGCTTTTCGTGATTTTCGTGGACATTTTCTCTTCATGCGATTGCCCTGATAGGGTATAGCTCAGATATTGACACAGCTGTCGCAGGCGACTTAAAATGCACGCCTATTTTTCCCAGTTCAGACCGCAATCGGAGTTCCTACCCGTGTAAGCCTCTTTCTCGCTGCGAGCCAGCTTCAACCACACATCACGCTCGCACGAGGCTACACGTCCGATTCACTGCGTCTTGCTGGCCCCGGATCACTCGGGGGTTCGTTCTCTCTTCCGCTGGCCGGGAAGACGCGCTTGCGTACGCCCCAACCGCCACCACTGGCTGACAACCACAACGGAATAGAAGAATGATGAAATCCTTACGCCAGGACTGGCTATCCAATGTCCGAAACGACCTATTAGCGGGCCTCGTCGTCGCGCTGGCACTGATCCCCGAAGCCATCGCCTTCTCGATCATCGCGGGCGTCGATCCCAAAGTCGGCCTCTACGCCTCATTCAGTATCGCCACCATCATTGCCTTCGCAGGTGGTCGCTCCGGCATGATCTCGGCTGCCACTGGCGCCATGGCCTTGGTCATGGTGACGCTGGTCAAAGACCATGGCCTGCAATACCTGCTGGCCGCCACGCTGCTGACTGGCGTGCTGCAAATCCTTGCAGGCTGGCTCAAGCTCGGCGCGCTGATGCGCTTCGTTTCGCGTTCGGTCGTCACCGGCTTCGTCAATGCGCTGGCGATCCTGATCTTCCTGGCCCAATTGCCCGAACTGACCAATGTGACGTGGCACGTCTATGCCATGACGGCGGCCGGGCTGGGCATCATCTACGGCTTCCCCTACATCACCAAAGCCGTACCGTCGCCGCTGATCACCATCGTCGTGCTGACGGCAGTTTCCATTTTCCTTGACCTTGATGTTCGTACCGTGGGCGACATGGGCAAGCTGCCGGACAACCTGCCAGTGTTCCTGCTGCCTGACGTGCCGCTGAATCTTGAAACGCTCAAGATCATCTTCCCGGTGTCGGCCACGCTGGCCGTGGTCGGCCTGCTGGAATCCATGATGACCGCCTCCATCGTCGACGACCTGACCGACTCCAACAGCAACAAGAACCGCGAATGCGTGGGGCAAGGCGTGGCGAACATCGCCACCGGCTTCCTCGGTGGCATGGCGGGCTGCGCCATGATCGGCCAGTCGGTCATCAACGTGAAGTCGGGAGGCCGCGGCCGACTCTCGACGCTGGCCGCTGGCGTGTTCCTGCTGCTGATGGTGGTGTTCATCGGTGACTGGGTGGCTCGCATCCCGATGGCGGCGCTGGTCGCGGTGATGATCATGGTGTCCATTGGCACCTTCAACTGGGCCTCGATCCGCAATCTGCGCGGACACCCAAAAAGCTCCAGCGTGGTGATGCTGGCCACCGTGGTGGTGACAGTCGGCACCCACGACCTGGCCAAGGGCGTGCTGGCCGGCGTGCTGCTATCAGGCTTCTTCTTCGCCCACAAGGTGGGGCAGATTCTGCGCGTGACCTCACGAACGGAAGACGAAGGCCGCCTGCGCACCTACACCATCACAGGGCAGGTGTTCTTTGCCTCGGCAGAGCGTTTCATCAACGCCTTCGACTACGAGGAAGTCATCGAGAAGGTGCGTATCGACGTGAGCCGCGCCCACTTCTGGGACATCACCGCCGTCAGCGCCTTGGACAAGGTGGTCATCAAGTTTCGGCGCGAGGCCACCGAGGTCGAAGTCATCGGCTTGAACGAAGCCAGCGCCACGATGGTGGACAAGTTCGCCGTGCATGACAAAGACGGTGCCGAAGACATGCTGATGGGCCACTGAGAGGAGAACACCCATGAAAAATGAAAACAAAGTGCTGGCCTGCGTGGATCAATCCCACTTCGCCGAATACGTGGCCGACTACGCCGCATGGGCCGCCCGCCGCATGGATGCGCCGCTGGAGTTCCTGCACGTCATCGACCGTCACCCCGAACAGGGTTCCGGCGAAGATCACAGCGGAGCTATCGGCATCGACGCCCAAGAAAACCTACTGACCAAGCTCTCCGACGCAGATGAGGCCCGCACCAAGAATGCCCGCGAGCAAGGCCGCATCTTCCTGAACCGGCTGCGGGAACGGGCTGTTGCTGCCGGGGCCGCACAGGTCGATGTGCGGCAACGCCACGGCGAGCTGGAAGAAACCTTGGCGGAGCAGGAAGAAGGCGTGCGCCTCCTGGTTCTGGGTCGCCGTGGAGAGGCCGCAGAGACCACCCGGCGCGACCTCGGCCGCAACGTCGAGCGCGTAGTGCGCGCCCTGCACAAGCCGATCATGACCGTGACGGAAGGCTTCAAGGAACCCCGGCGCGTGATGATCGCCTTCGACGGCGGCAACGTGACCCGGCAAGGCGTGGCAATGGTGGCTGGCAGCCCCTTGTTCCGTGGCCTGCCAATCACCCTGCTGATGTCTGGCAAGGAAAGCTCAGATGCTCCCAAGCAGCTTGATTGGGCTAAGACCACCTTGGAAGCGGCTGGCTTCGATGTGACTGCATTGCTGATTCCCGGCGATGCGGAAGGCATCATCGCCAAGACGGCGAAGGATCAGTCCATCGACATGCTCATCATGGGCGCATTCGGTCACTCACCGTTGCGCAGTCTGTTGATCGGCAGCAAGACCACCGATCTGCTGCGCTCGTCGCGCATCCCTACCCTGTTGCTGCGCTGAAAAGGAGGGGCCTCGATGCGGCAGAACCTGGAACAGCTGCGCCATCGGCTGCTGGCTGACCAGCAGGAAACCATCGATGCCATTCAGCAGGGCCAGCAATCCGCCGCACCTGTCAAACTCGATCAGTCAAGCATCGGCCGGGTGTCGCGCATTGACGCCCTCCAGCGGCAGGCGCTTGCCCAAGGGCTTTTGGAAAGACTGGTCATCCGCCGGCGCAAGATCGAGGCGGCATTGACCCGCTTCGACTCCGGCACCTACCGGATGTGCTGTGCCTGCCAGCGGACATAGAGCCGGAACAGTTAAGCACCGATCCGGCTGTCGTGTTCTGCCAGGAGTGCGCGGCAGAGCGTCAATGAAAGCGCCAGATTGATGCTCAACGTCAGAGCAGCGGCTTGGCCTGAGCGTGCTTTATTTTCCGTTTTCTGAGACGACCCCTAGTAGTACCACATAAACTCCGGAAGAATGTCCACGCCGTAGCAAACTGTCATAGATGGTCGCCCCCATGATGCCAAGCTTTAAATTCATGAATCGAAGCAGGTAAAAATTGCAGCCATAGATCCGGACTTTATATGAGGCGAAATTTTTGCCTCTGTCCCTGATGGAATACGCTGGTTAAGTCCTA
>JACPWS010000070.1 GCA_016196925.1 Burkholderiales bacterium
CCGGCCCTCGATGTGCGCAACCAGACTGCAATCCTGGCGGTCGACCTGATAGAAAGCCTGTTCGGCAAATCGACGCTGGTGAAGATGTAATTTTTCGTTTCGTGTAAAAAAAAAGCCACATGGGTGACCATGTGGCTTTTTCATTGCTCGTAATTCCTCCCAAAATACATTGACGCGAAAATTCGAAGAACTGACGATAGCCGAAATCGCGATTGCCTTGGCTCAGTTGAACAGGAACTGTAACCGTTCATCTACTTTTGACGGACTAATTTCAACAATCTCGACACTCACCACATTTTCACGAACAAAAGGATCGTTGCCGACTCTTAGCTGCAAATCGCTCAATGAGATATTGTGAGCCATAATCCCCCCTCCTGAACCAACTTGAAGACTGCCGGCCAATAGAAATACCCCCTCTTCAAAGCCTTGTTTTATCCACGCCTTGTGAGCATCCATCAATTGACTTGCGAGACCTTTGTTCTCTGAAAATTTCAGAAACACGATAAACATTACTGCTCTCCTTTTAGATTTGCATACGGCCACTCAAACCACTTTTGGTGAGGCGCGCTCTTTGCACAATTCAACCCAGTCGCACATTTGTTGAACTTCCTGCTGAATAAAAATCTCGTCATGGAACGCATTGGCTAAGGTGGCGACACCCTGGCTGCGAGCCAGAAGATGCATCGCCATCGCATCGGCTTCCGTGTTGCAACCCAACAGTGAGAATTGCCCGCCCAACCAGTTACGAAAGAGCGTAAATAACATGCTTGCTTGATCTTTCGAGGCGTGATTCAACTTCGCAAGCTCATTGCATAAAGTACCCACCGGGCACCCGTAGCTCATGATTTTGGTTTGATTGGCGATCAGGATACGGATAAAACACCGAATACGATCTATCGGTTCTTGTCCTTCCACTTCCCACTGATCCAACATTTTTTGGGTATTCACCAGACGCGCCGCAATGACAGCATCCAGTATTTCATCTTTGGTCTTAAAATGATAATAGAAATTCCCGCGAGATATCTTCACGGCATCCGCAATATTCGCAAACGAAGTGTGTTCGTAACCTTGTTGGTAAAACAGTTGATCGGCGGCTTCAACTATAAGGTCGCGGGTTGTTTTATCTTTCATGAAACACCTCGAAAACTGCTCCTGAAAGCTTAGTTTGTTTACGCATCTTTAATGTTATAGAACGGGTAGTCAGTGTAGCCAACGTCATCGCCACCATAAAAAGTCGACGGATCAGCGATATTTAATGGCTGGCTCTCCCGATAACGACAGACCAGGTCAGGGTTGGCCAGGAACGGCACACCGAAAGCGACCATATCCGCAGCATTGCTGCGCAGTGCCGTTTGAGCGCGAACGAGGTCATATCCATTATTGGCGATATATGTGCCTGCAAATTGCGAGCGTAAACGTGGGTACTCCAGCATACTGGTTCTCGTCATCATGTCGCCCTCAAGCATGTGGATATAGGCCAATCCGCGTGGACTGAGTTGCTCGGCAAAGAAGCCAAAGTGCGCTTGCGGGTTGGAGTCCGACATTGAGTTAAAACCGTTTTCCGGACTCAGACGGACGCCGATACGTTGTGCTGGCCAGACCTCACAGATTGCATCAAGGATTTCATTTAATAGGCGCATGCGATTTTGCACGCTGCCACCATAGGCATCGCTACGTTGATTACTGCCGTCACGCAGAAACTGATCGATGATGTATCCGTTGGCACCGTGTACTTCAATGCCATCGAAACCGGCATGCTTTGCCATTTCTGCGCCACACCGGAATTGCATCACGATGTCCGGAATTTCGTCGATCTCCAGAGCACGCGGAATGATGAAATCCTGCATGCCTGTATATGTTACCGCTTGCCCTTGAGGCCGCAATGCAGATGGGCTGACGGGTGTTGCATTATTCGGCTGTAGGCTAGGGTGAGAAATTCGACCGCAGTGCTGCAATTGAACAAAAATGTGCCCACCAGTCGCGTGCACCGCATCGGTGACGTTTAGCCAACTTGTCGCTTGAGCTTCTGTGTATATCCCAGGGGTAAAGGGGTAACCCACCCCCTCAGGCGAAACTGGCACAGACTCGGTAACGATCAGGCCAGCAGTGGCTCGTTGCTGGTAATAATTGACCGTCATAGGTAACACGAGACCTTCTGCATCAGCCCGATTCCGCGTCATCGGAGCTAACACCATTCTGTTAGCAAGCACCAGATCACCTAGCTGGAAAGGCTCAAAAATATTCGCAGGCAAAATATTCTCCTTCATTGAATTCAAAAATAGGACGCTCGCCCTAATCATTGCAGTAAAGATTAGGACAACCATCCTATTTTGTCAATACCCTTTCTTGATAATTAATCATGGGCAACTTCAAGATATCCGTAGACACAAGAGCACAGAAAAAACTTGGCGCTTCCCATGCAATACCGTTCAGTTAAGCCGTAAACTCTAAGTCGTCATCCCTGCGCAGGCAGGGATCCAGCGTCTTTTGGCCATGACGTCACTAGATTCCGGCTATCGCTTAAGGAATCTTCGCTTGCAAGCGAAGATCGTTACGCAGGCGTGGGGTATCCCCCCCCACGAAACCCCTGCTACACCCTTCGCCGGAATGACGAAGCGAAGAATACGGCTTAACTGAACGGCATTAACGCTTCCCATGTGTTCTTTGCGCCTCTGCATTTGCCGGTTTTGACTGCGCGTAAAATAAAAAAGCCACATGGTTGCCCATGTGGCTTTTTTTCTTGATGCAGACGAATCTACTCGGTCGCCTTCACCATATCCTCGATGACTTTCTTGGCGTCGCCGAACACCATCATGGTCTTATCCATGTAAAACAACTCGTTGTCCAGCCCGGCGTAACCGGAAGCCATCGAGCGTTTGTTGACGATCACGGTTTTCGCCTTATAGGCTTCCAGAATCGGCATGCCGGCGATCGGTGATTTCGGGTCTTTCGCGGCCGGATTCACCACGTCGTTCGCACCGAGCACCAGCACTACGTCGGCCTGGCCGAATTCGCTGTTGATGTCTTCCATCTCGAACACCTGATCGTAAGGCACTTCGGCTTCCGCCAGCAAAACGTTCATGTGACCCGGCATACGCCCCGCCACCGGGTGGATCGCGAATTTGACGGATATGCCTTTGTGCGTGAGCTTCTCGGCCAGCTCCATCAAGGCATGCTGGGCGCGCGCCACCGCCAGGCCGTAGCCGGGCACGATGATCACGGTTTCTGCATTGCCGAGCAAGAAGGCGACGTCGTCCGGCGAGCCCGATTTGACATTGCGCTGGGCCTGGCCGCCGGCAGCGGCTTCGGCCGGCGCACCGCCGAAACCGCCGAGCAAGACATTGAAGAAAGAACGGTTCATGGCCTTGCACATGATGTAGGACAGGATAGCGCCGCTCGATCCGACCAGCGAACCGGCAATGATCAGCATGGCGTTATTCAGCGAGAAGCCGATGCCGGCCGCGGCCCAGCCGGAATAGCTGTTCAGCATCGAGACCACCACCGGCATGTCGGCGCCGCCGATAGGGATGATAATCAGCACGCCGAGCGCGAAGGCCAGCGCCGCCATGACCAGGAAAGGCGCCCAGCTTTGCGTCAGGCAGAACGCGAGGCCGAAGGCCAGCATGGCGATCGCCAGCACCAGGTTCAGCATATGCTGGCCGGCAAAGCTGACCGGCGCGCCCTGGAACAGGCGGAACTTGTATTTGCCCGAGAGTTTGCCGAAAGCGATCACCGAACCCGAGAAAGTAATCGCGCCGACGAAGGTGCCAATGAACAATTCGAGGCGGTTACCGAAAGGAATCGGCATGTCCCTGGCGACGATATTGAAGACCCAGGGTTCCGCCACCACCGCCACCGCGATGCAGACCGCCGCCATACCGATCAGCGAGTGCATCGCCGCCACCAGTTCCGGCATCTTGGTCATTTCGACGCGCTTAGCCAAGGTGGCGCCGATCACACCGCCGACTGTCACGCCGAGCGCCACCAGGCCGTAGCCGAGGCCGCCGCCGGTCGCTTCCGCTTTCAGCTTGACGATCAGGGCGATGGTGGTGGCAACCGCAATCGCCATGCCTGTCATGCCGAACGCATTGCCGCGGCGCGCCGAAGATGGATGCGACAAGCCTTTCAGCGCCTGGATGAAGCAAACCGAGGCGATCAGATACAGCATCGTAACCAGATTCATACTCATTATTTACCCTCCTTGCCGGCTGCCTTAGGCTCTTTCTTCTTGAACATTTCCAGCATGCGCTGCGTCACCAGGAAGCCGCCGAACACATTGACCGCGGCCAGCGCCACCGCCAGCGTGCCCATCACCTGGGCCAGCAAGCCTTCGGTCAGGCCGGCCGCCAGCATGGCGCCGACGATGATGATGGCCGAAATCGCATTGGTGACCGCCATCAGCGGTGTATGCAGGGCTGGGGTGACGGTCCACACCACGTGATAACCGACGTAGATCGCCAGCACGAAGATGATGAGGTTGGTAAGGGTATGACTAACTTCCATGATGTACTCTCTTTTTAATGGATGGAGGCATGCAAATTAATATCACGATCCGGGTCGCCGGCAATGACGGTTTTCTCCTCCCCTTTCAAGGGGGAGGCCGGGTGGGGGATGGGTTTCCTTTACTACGAAAACCCATCCCCACCCTAACCCTCCCCTTGAAGTGGAGGGAATTTCAATCAGCACGAATCAATATTCTTTGAGGCTGCTGATCTGGTTTTTGCCATCGACGAACACGACTTTAGGCTTGAAGTTGCTGGCCTCTTCATCGCTCATCGGCGCATAGGTGCAGATGATCATCAGATCGCCGAGCTGCACCCGGCGCGCCGCCGCGCCATTCAGCGAAATTTCGCCGCTGCCGCGCTTGCCGCGGATGGCATAGGTGGAGAAGCGTTCGCCGTTGTTGACGTTGTACAGCTCTATCTGTTCGTGCTCCTTGATATCGGCGGCATCGAGCAGATTTTCATCGATCCCGCACGATCCTTCGTAATGCAGGTCACACTGGGTCACAGTTGCGCGATGAATTTTGGCGCGGAGCATATTTCTTTGCATGATAGGTTTTACTTTCTGAAACTAAAAACGAAAAAACTTGAAACTAAAAAATTTAAAACTAAGCAACTTAAAAACTAAAACTGCTTAGGAAACGCTGATTAATTCAAAAAACGTCATTCCCGCGAAAGCGGGAATCCATGTAAATCAAACAGGTAGGTGGATCCCCGCTTTCGCGGGGATGACGAAATCAGAATAAATCCGTGCTTCCCTTACTTTCTCAACACTACGCCGCCGGCGCACACCAGGGTCGCGGCCACGATCTCATCGTCGCGGTTGATCGCCAGTGCGGCATCTTTATCGATGATCAGCTTCAGGAAATCGAGCACGTTGCGCGCATACAGCGCCGAGGCGTCGGCCGCCACCAGCGTCGCCAGATTCGGCTCACCGATGATGTGCACGCCGTATTTGGTGACGGTCTGGCCGAGTTCGGACAAAGGGCAATTGCCGCCCTGCTCGACCGCCATGTCGACGATCACGGAACCGGGCTTCATGGCCTTCACGGTTTCTTCGGAAATCAAGACCGGCGCCTTGCGGCCGGGGATCAGCGCGGTAGTGATGATGATATCGGCTTGTCTGGCGCGCTCGTGCACCAGCTCAGCCTGCCGCGCCATCCAGGCCGCCGGCATCGGGCGCGCGTAACCGCCGACGCCCTTGGCGATTTCGCGTTCTTCATCGGTTTCGTAAGGCACGTCGATGAACTTGGCGCCCAGCGATTCGACTTGCTCCTTGACTGGCGGGCGCACGTCGGACGCCTCGATCACGGCGCCGAGGCGCTTGGCGGTCGCGATCGCCTGCAAGCCGGCCACGCCCACGCCCATGATCAGCACGCGCGCGGCTTTCACGGTGCCGGCGGCCGTCATCAGCATCGGCATGAAACGCTGGTAAGTGTTGGCGGCCAGCATCATGGCCTTGTAGCCGGCGATGTTCGCTTGCGAAGACAAGACGTCGAGCGACTGGGCGCGCGTGATGCGCGGCGCGGCTTCCAGCGCAAAGGCGCTGAGGCCGTGCGCCGCCATGGCGGCGATATTCCCGGCATCGAAAGGGTTCAGCATGCCGACCAGGGCCGTGCCCGGCTTGATCAGGGCGCGCTCGTCCGCATCGGGCGCGCGCACTTTCAGCAGCAGCTCGGCGCCGAAGACCTCGGCCGCCGTGCCGATTTGCGCGCCGGCCGCCTGATACGCTTCATCGGTAATGCTGGAAGCGATGCCGGCGCCGGCCTGCACGATCACCTGATGTTTGGCAGCGACATATTTCTTGATGGTTTCTGGAGTCGCCGCAACGCGCGTCTCTCCCGGCCGTGTCTCGGCGGGAATGCCGATTCTCATAGATTTGCTCCCCGATAGCTGTGAATGAATGCTGGTTAAGAGGAAGCAGCGCGTGCTGTCTGGCCTCCTTGCTAATCTTGCTAGTGATGCGGTGCTTGCTTACCCGAATCTTACGGGCAATATTCGACAACGATATTACACGCAAAATGTTTTTCAGCACAATCGTTCGCTTTTCTGGCATGCCCCCGCATTCCTTACTTGCCGCAGTCGTACGCAAGATACCAGGGATTTCGCTAATGAAAAAGAAAAGTCAAACAAAACAAACACTTACCATCAATTCTGAAGACCGCCCCAATCTGGTGCAAACTTAATTCCAGGGCCGCCCGGCATAGCGCCCGGCCGCATAGACAAAATAGGCATTAGCTAATTCGCCGTCAGATTTGCTGGTTCGCCACAATAATTCTGACGACAAAGTAAAATATCGGGCTTATTGAAAGAAGTTATGTCCACTATTTGGAAACCCGCCGTCACCGTCGCCGCCATCATAGAGCGCGATCAACAGTTTTTAATGATAGAAGAGGAAACGGCCGAAGGCCCGCGCATCAACCAGCCGGCCGGCCACCTCGATCCCGATGAAAGCCTGCAACAGGCGGTGATCCGCGAGACGCTGGAAGAAACCGCGCACGACTGCACGCCGACCGCGCTGGTCGGCACTTATCTGTCGCGCTATGTCTCGCCCAAAACCGGCGCAGCCGCCACTTATCTGCGCTTTGCGTTTACCGGCGAACTCGGGCAGCAGCATCAGCGCGCGCTCGACCGCGGCATTCTGCGTACGCTGTGGATGACGCGCGCCGAGTTGCAGGCGTCGCAAGAACGCCACCGCAGCCCGCTGGTATGGCAATGCGTACAAGATTATCTGCAAGGCCAGCGCGCGCCCTTGTCACTGTTGCACACCCACCCGAGCGCACTTGGACTAAATGATGAGTAAGAAAAAAGTAGTGATAGGTATGTCGGGCGGCGTCGATTCTTCGGTCTCGGCCTGGCTCTTGAAAGAACAGGGTTACGAAGTGATCGGCCTGTTCATGAAAAACTGGGAAGACGACGACGATTCCGAATATTGCTCGACGCGCGCAGACTGGATCGACGCGGTCAGCGTGGCCGATGTGGTCGGGGTCGATATCGAAGCGGTCAATTTCGCCGCGGAATACAAGGACCGCGTATTCGCCGAATTCTTACGCGAATACCAGGCCGGGCGCACCCCGAATCCCGATGTGCTGTGCAATGCCGAGATCAAGTTCAAGGCTTTCCTCGACCACGCCATGAAGCTAGGCGCCGACTACATCGCCACCGGCCACTATGCACGCGTGCGCGAAGTGAACGGCCAATTCCAGTTGCTGAAGGCGCTCGATGCCAGCAAGGACCAGAGTTATTTCCTGCACAGACTGAATCAGAAACAGCTGGCGAACACCCTGTTCCCGCTCGGCGAAATCCACAAGACCGAGGTGCGCAAGATCGCCGAACAATTGCAACTGCCGAACGCCAAGAAGAAGGATTCGACCGGCATCTGCTTCATAGGCGAACGCCCTTTCCGCGAATTCCTGAACCGCTACCTGTCTTATCAGCATGGCCCCATGCAGACGCCGGAAGGCGAGGTGGTCGGCCAACACGTCGGCCTCAGTTTCTACACGCTCGGCCAGCGCAAGGGCATAGGCATAGGCGGCATCAAGTCGCACCAGAACGCCGACGGCAGCAGCGACGCCTGGTATGTCGCGAAAAAAGACGTGGCGACCAACACCCTGTATGTGGTGCAGGGGCACGACCATCCGTGGCTGCTGTCGTCTTCGCTGCAAGCCGCGCAAGTCAGCTGGGTGGCGGGCCAGGCGCCGGCCGCCGGCAATTTGTCCGCCAAGACGCGCTACCGCCAGCCCGACGTCGCCTGCCGTTTCAGCGGCGACGGCGAACAATTCCAACTCGATTTCGAGCAGGCGCAATGGGCCGTCACGCCGGGACAATCGGCGGTGCTGTACGACGGCGAGGTCTGCCTCGGCGGCGGCATCATCAACAGCGCGCTGCGCTAGCCCCCTGTTTTTATTATTTATGGGGGGAGTATGTTTAAAAAATGCCTTGTCGCCCTTGAATTTAAAGGACGAAAATTAATACTAGAGGGGAGTATATTTAAGGCCGCAAACGCCTGCGGCAAGGCTCGCCGCCCTCCTCCCCGCACCATACGGTTCCGGCCGGCTTTGATAAGATCGCGCGGAAACGCGTAAATACAGAATAAAATTCGACCCGCTTTCGCTAAGCTGGTGCCGCTTCCGCCCTGTCGTATTTTCATCGCCGTTTATTAGCAGGACGTGTCCGTATCTATTTGATACGAATCATTTCTTTACAATTTAAATCGATGAAATTACATTTACATTTCTATTTCACCGGAAAAGCCAGCCGCTCATGAATCGTCCTGATACGCAAGCACTAGGTGGTACCGTCAACGCCCGCATCGGCCAGGTCTATATGAACCTGTCGAAAGCGCACCGGAAAGCGGCCGATTATGTGCTGTCCAACGTATTCCGCTCGGCCACCATGTCGATCGATGAACTGGCGCATGCGGTCGGGATTTCCGTCGCTACCGCCAATCGCTTTGCGCGCGCGCTCGGCTTCGAAGGTTATCCGCAATTCCGCGCCGAACTGGTGTATGGCTTCGAAGCGATGCTGGCGCCTATCGATAATCTGCGCAGCGAAGTGCAGCGCCCCGCCACCAGCACCGAAATCATCGCCGGCTCGCTGAACGAGGATCTGGCGAATCTGGAAGCGACCCGGCGCGGTCTGGCGCCCGAGCTGTGCAACCAGGCGGTACGCATGATCTTGAATGCCGAGCGGATCTATATACTCGGCTACGGCGCCAGCGCCTTCCTCGCCGGCTTGATGGCGCACAGCCTCGACCCGTTCTGCAATACTGTACAGTGCACGATAGGCTCGGGCGGCCCCTCGGCGGTGGCGCGCCAGTTGTTCAAGTACACCATGCGCGATCTGGTGATAGGAATTTCCTTCCCGCGCTACGCCGAAGACGTGGTCACCATCCTCGGTCAGGTGCGCGAAAAAGCGGTGCCGGTGCTGGCCCTGACCGACGCCCCGAATTCGCCGCTGGCATCGCTGGCCGATGTCACCCTATATGCGCAGACCCGGCGCCAGTTCTCGCCGAATTCCGAAGGCGCGGCGCTGTGCCTGATCGAAGCGATCTGCAGCGCGGTCGCGCATCAGGCCAAGGCGCCGGTGCATGCGGCTTCCGAAATGACCAAGTTCATGCTGCCTTGGCTGTACCAGGAACCAGGCGCCACCACGCGCAAGGCCACGGCGGCCGACGCCGAGGTTATCGACGGCGACCGGCCGGCATGAGCGCCGTGCCGACGCTGCTGATCCACGGCGGCGATGTCGGCCACCGGCACCGGCGAAGCCTTCATGCGCGGCCTGGCGCAGGCGGCGCAACAAGTCATACTGGAGAAGCTGCCGCAACAATACGGCGGACGCGGCGGCCTGATAGGCATCGATGCGCAAGGCAATATCGTGCTGCCCTTCAATACCGAAGGCATGTACCGCGGTCACGTGCGCGTCGGCGCCGCGCCACAAGTGGCGATTTACGCAGACGAAAATTAAAGCCGCTTGTTTCAGGCGAGAATTACCGCAGAAACTTGCCGCTGTTGCATTTATACTCGGCGGGTATTCTCACCATCCCGGAAACCACATCATGCAAAAATTGCCTAAAATTGCACTTGCCATCGTCGCTGTTATCCTGCTGTTTTCCCTGACTCCGTTTGCCACGGTACCGGCCGGTCATCGCGGCGTGCTGACCACCTTCGGCAAGCCCTCCGAAGAGGTGTATAGCGAGGGCATACATTTCGTCTGGCCGGTCGCGCAGACCATGCACAAGGTCAGCGTCGCGATCCAGAAGGGCGAAGGCGACGGCGACGCCGCTTCCAAGGATTTGCAAACCGTGCATACCAAGATCGCCATCAATTACCACGTGCGCCCGGACGCCGTGGTGTCGGTGTACCGCGACCTCGGCAACGAAGCGGGCGAGCGCATCATCATCCCCAGCGTGCAGGAAGCCGTGAAAGCCGTCACCGCCAGGTTCACCGCCGAAGAACTGATCTCGAAACGCTCGCAAGTGCGCGACGAAATCGTGCTGGCGCTCAAGGAACGCATGGCCAGACACGGTCTGATCGTCGATGAATTTTCCATCGTCAACTTCAATTTCAGCAAAACCTTCAATGAAGCGATAGAAGCGAAAACCACCGCTGATCAGTTGAAGATGAAGGCCGAGCGCGACTTGCAACGGATAGAAGTGGAAGCCAAACAAAAAGTCTCGCGTGCACGCGCCGAAGCCGAGGCGCTGGCCCTGCAGCGCCAGCAAGTCACGCCGGAATTGCTGCGCTTGCGCGAAACCGAGAATCAAGCCAAGGCCATAGAGAAATGGGATGGCCGTTTGCCGAGCACGACCGGCGGCGCGATACCGTTCATTAATCTGAGCGGCAAGTAAAAGAAACGGGGGCGCGCAGCCCCCGTTGTTTATTCCGCCGCAATCACCTGGGCGGCCGCATTCACCACCGCCGCGATGCGGCCGACATCGCGCAGCTGCACGGTCGACATGCCTTCTTTTTTCAGCAACTCATAATGCGAGCGCACGCAGAAATGGCATTTGCCGACGATGGAAGCGGCCAGCGCATACATTTCGAAGCGGCGCTTGTCGAGGCCGCCATGGTTGGCGTAGGCGTTCATGCGCAGTTGCGCCGCCTGGGTTTTCAGGTCGGGATCGTCGGCCATGTCCACGAACGGATACCAGACATTATTCATCCCCATCAGGGCCGAGGCCGTCAGCGCCGCCTGGATTTCTTCCGCCGTAATGGCGCCGCTTTCCTTGATGATGGCTATCAGGGTTTTGCTCTTGGCGGCGAACGCGGCCGCCAGCGCCACCCCGACCGCATCGTTGCCGGCCAGACTGGAACGCGCAATCGTGCCGTCGATATTCAGGCGTATATCCTTGGCATAGTCTGGAATGCGATTTTTAATTAAAGTTAGAAATTCCATAGTAATTTCCTATCAGTTGATGATTTTAAAACCCGCCGCAGCGGGTTTTATTCTAGTGCGTCAAGCTAAGCTATTCCGGTGTGGATTGGAAAGGAGAGCAAGGCGCGACGCCGAAGACAGTGCTTCAGCACGGCAAGGCTAAGCAACGCAGCTATCGTTTTCAATCCGCAGCGGAATTATAAAGTCGCGCCGCCCAGTGTACGGTTGCATGGGCACAGCTCGTCGGTTTGCAAACCGTCCAGTATGCGCAGCACTTCTTCCGGATTGCGGCCTACGTTCAGGTTGTTGACCGAAACGTGCTGGATGGTGTTGTCAGGATCGACGATGAAAGTCGCGCGCAGGGCCACGCCGGCGTTCACGTCGCGCACGCCCAGCATGTCGACCAGGGAGCCGGTGGCGTCGCCGAAAGAATAGTGGTTCAGCTTGTCCAGATCCTTGTGCTCGCGGCGCCATGCCAGTTTGCAGAATTCGTTGTCGGTGGAGCCGCCCATCAGAACGGTATCGCGCTCGGCGAAATCATTGTTCAGCTTGGCGAATTCCACGATCTCGGTCGGGCACACGAAAGTGAAATCTTTAGGATAGAAATAAATGACTTTCCACTTGCCCGGGAAAGAAGCTTCGGTGATGTCTTCGAATGCGGACACGCCGTTTTCTTCATGGTGGTTGAAGCCTGGCTTGGCGGCAGAAACTTTAAAGGCGTCGAGTTTTTGACCTACGGTTTTCATTGAATTCTCCTGGTTTAACGGTTCATGGTGGACAAAATATCCACGTCGGACTGAAGCATATCACTATGAATTTTAAACATCCAATAGATTTTAACTAACATAGATTTAGTGAAAAAATATGCCTCCCCGCACCCACGGCGACACTTCAGACCCACTGCCCTCGTCATGCGCCAGCATCGATTCCCGGCCGCTAACCAGTTTGCATGTTTTGGCGCAGTCAACGTTATAATCGCTGACCCATACTTTTAGAGGCTAGCACCGTGTCTGACCGTTTTGCCGTTTTGCCGCAATACCTGCTCCCCAAGCAAGCACTGACCGTTTTAGCCGGCAAATTGGCGAATGCCAAGGCCGGGCGCCTGACCACCCGCTTCATCCGCTGGTTTGTCGCGCGCTATCAAGTCAACATGAGCGAAGCCGTGAATCCCGACATCGCCAGCTATGCCAGCTTCAACGAATTCTTTACCCGCCCGCTGCGCGCCGGCGCCCGGCCCTGCGCCGACAGCGATCTGCTGTGCCCGGTCGACGGCAACATCAGCCAGTTCGGCCCTATCGCCAAGGGGCAGATTTTCCAGGCCAAAGGGCATAGCTACTCCACCACCGCCCTGGTCGGCGGCGACAGCGTCCTGGCCGCGCAATTCCATGACGGCAGCTTTGCCAACCTCTACCTGAGTCCACGCGATTACCATCGCATCCACATGCCTTGCAACGGCCGCCTGACCCGCATGATCTACGTGCCGGGCGCCCTGTTTTCCGTCAGCCCGGCCACGGCGCGCGGGGTACCCGGTTTGTTTGCCCGTAACGAGCGCGTGGTATGCGTGTTCGACTCGGCTGCCGGGCCGTTTGTCATGGTGCTGGTCGGCGCCACCATCGTCGGCAGCATGAGCACGGTCTGGCACGGCGTCGTCAACCCGCCGCGCAGCCGGCAAGTGCGCGAATGGCGCTACGACGACCAGAACATCGTCTTGAAGAAAGGCGAAGAGATGGGGCGCTTCCAGCTCGGCTCTACCGTGGTCTTGCTGTTTCCCAAGAATACGCTGGATTTCAATGCCGGCTGGGCGCCGGCCGGCCCGGTACGGATGGGGGAAGCGATGGGGAATCATTTGAAGTAATTCCCGCCCCTAACTTCGCCAGGCCCGACGCGCAATCGCCGTCGGGCTTTTTTTTGTGGCGCGCATGGCCGCGCGCCGCCTTCCGGGAAATATCCGGATTCGAGCAAAAAAGCGCTTGCAAATTCTTTTTGCATGTACAATAATCTAAATAAGAATTGTTCTCGTTTAGATTTCAGGAGTGAATATGGCTGAATTTGCTGCGACAAAACCTTCCTTGCCGGGCACGGCAGCCCCTCTTTACGCGTCGGCAACGAAGGAAAGACCGATGCTGAGGTTGAAAAGCCGGGATTTGATGCAGCAAATGCGCGAAGTGGAAATCGATCACGAAGGGCGCATTTACCGGCTAAGGATTACGCAATTGAATAAGTTGATTTTGACTGCCTGATTTTTTAACGCATCCGCCGCCAGCCCGTGCCAGAGCCAGCCTGTACCAGCCATCTTCTCCAGGGAGCGCCCGATGTTAAATGAAAGCTTGATGAATACCAAGGTCTTAGCTGCGAGCGGCAAATCGACACAAGCGGAGTTGCTGGTGTCGGCGGTCTTGCATCTGATGTCGCATTACACCGTGAATAGCGGCCAGGGCAACGATCAGCATGCCTGCTTAAAGCTGGCGTCGGTGATCGAAAGGCATTTGAAGGCATTAGCGGATTTGCCCGATCTGGCGCCGGTATTGCGCGCCACTTGCCAGCAATTGTCGGAGCAATGGTCGGGCCTGGTAGAAAGACGCATGCCGCCGCAAGGTCGCTTGCTGCGTTTGGCGCGACGGGTTGCCGGTGCGGCCTGAATAAGGGAAGAAGAGAGAGGTAGTTATGATAGTTTGCGTTTGCAATAATGTGTCGGATAAGAAAATCCAGCATGCAGTGAAAGCCGGCATGACGACCATGTCCGAATTGCGCGAGCATCTGGAAGTGGGGACTTGTTGCGGCAAATGTGCCGGCTGCGCCAAGCAGATATTGCGTGAATCGGTAGCGCAGAACGCCGCCGCGCCGACCGGTGTGCAAACCCTGATACGGCCATTGCGCTTCCAGCCCGAAGCGCTGGCAGCCTGAGCGGAACGGGCATGTCGTCTTACGCCTACCCGAGCGGGCGCCCAGCCACTGGTGCGCGCCTGCAGTTCCGCCTGTTGCCCCGCCTGTTGCCCATAGCCGCCATCGTTGCGGCGCATCTGGCTTTGTTTTACGCGCTGCAACATGGCCTGCTTACGAAGGCAGTGCGATTGCCGCCGAAAGAAGTGATGCTGACGCTGGTTCAGTCCGTGCAAACGCCACCGCCCAGGCAAAGTATCGCGCCGAAACACATGGTGCCCTTGCAAGTGGAGATGCCGGCGCCGCCCGAGATCGCCGTCGCCATTCCGCCGGCGGAACACAGCATCGCCGCAGCGCCGCCTGCGCCCCAGAGCGCGAGCAAAACCGAGCCGCTCGCCGGCGTCAGCCCGCCGGGTTCGCCGCCGGCCCTGCCGAAGCAAGTCAGTGCAGTCGAATACCTGCAAGCGCCGCAAGCCGACTACCCGCCGCTGTCGCGCCGCATGGGAGAAGAAGGCAAGGTCACCTTGCGCGTATTGGTGAACGAGAAAGGGCATGCGGAAAAAGTCGATATCCAAAAATCTTCAGGCTCGAATCGCCTCGATGAGGCGGCCAGGGCGGCGCTGCTGCGCGCCGTGTTCAAACCTTATCTGGAAGACGGCAAAGCGCTCACGATCGTCGCCACCGCCACCATCAGTTTTGCCCTGAATAGCTGAAGCAGGAAACTTCTGGCGGCTTGTACTATCATGGGAGGATGCATTCCCACCTGCATTCCGAGGATACTCCCATGAAAGGCGACGCCAAAGTCATCAAGTTGCTGAATGCCCAGCTGACCAACGAACTGAGCGCCATCAACCAGTATTTTTTGCATGCGCGCATGCACAGACACTGGGGCTTGGAGAAAATCGCGAAAAAGGAATACGCCGCATCGATAAAAGCGATGAAGCAGGCCGACAGCCTGATAGACCGCGTCCTGCTACTGGAAGGCTTGCCCAATCTGCAAGCGCTGCACAAATTGATGGTGGGCGAAGACACGCCCGAGATGCTGCAATGCGACTTGAAACTAGAAGTCGCCGCCCACAAAACCCTGAAGGAAGGCATAGCCGCCTGTGAAACGCTAACCGATTACGTCTCCCGCGATTTGCTGCAGGAAATTCTGGAACGGACCGAAGAACAGTTGGACTGGCTGGAGACGCAGATCGAATTGATAGGCAAGGTCGGCTTGCAAAATTACCAGCAAGCGCAGATGGCTGAGCCGGACTGAGGGCTGCGCCGATAAAACAAAAAGGGATGACGCCGTCATCCCTTTTGTCGTTTTCGTGCCCACTTATTGCGGCACGGTATCCTTGAACGAAGGCCGGTCCGACAACTTGTCGAATAGCTTAGCCAGATTAGGGTGATCGCCGCGCCAGTCGATTTCCGGAAAACGGAAGGCCAGCCAGCCCAGCGCGCAAGTCACGCTGATATCGGCCAGCGTCAGGTGCGTACCGGAACAATACGGGGCATCGGCCAGGCCGGTGGAGATCGCTTGCAAGCCGGCGCTGACTTTGCCCATCTGGCGCGCCATCCAGTCTGCGCTTTGCAATTCGGCCGGACGCTGCGTCATTTCCAGGCGTATCGACACGGCCGCATCCAGCACGCCGTCGGCCAGCGCTTCCCAGCATTTGACTTCGGCCCGTTCGCGGCCGTTGGCCGGGATCAGCTTGCCGACCGGCGTCAGCGTGTCCAGATATTCGACGATCACGCGCGAATCGAACATGGCGGCGCCGTCTTCCATCAACAGACAAGGCACTTTTCCTAGCGGATTCGATTGCTGTATGGTGGTGTCGGGCGCCCACACGTTTTCCAGCAAAAAGGTGTAGTCGAGTTTTTTTTCCGCCATCACGACGCGGACTTTTCTTACAAAAGGACTGGTGAGGGAACCGATTAGTTTCATAGATATCTGTTGGATGGTTTAGCGGCGATTATAACATTGCACTCTGCAAATTCTGGTCCGGCACGCAGCGAGGCGGCGCCGGCAACCGCCCCGACAAGAGCGCCGGGTTTGGGCGCGCTAGTGGTAAAATCGCATATTCCGCGCAAAAAATCACCAAGACAGCCGCAAATCGGGCGTTTTTTACGCCGCAGACAACAATCAACACGATTTGCAACACTGTTGTTTTTTGCGCAAGGCTGATTCCGTCTTTCCTTTCTATCCTTAGCTATCATGTCCTTATCCTCACTGTCCGCCCTTTCCGCCCTCTCTCCGCTCGACGGCCGTTACGCCGCCAAGGTCGACGCCCTGCGCGCCACCCTGTCCGAAGCCGGCTTCATGCACCATCGCGTCAAGGTCGAAGTCTCCTGGCTGCAGGCGCTGGCGCAAGCCGGTTTCGCCGAAATCAAGCCGTTTTCGCCGGCCGCGGTCGCGCTGCTCGACAGCATCGTCGCCAATTTCAGCGAAGCCGATGCCGGCCGTATCAAGTCTATCGAGGCGGTGACTAACCACGACGTGAAAGCGGTCGAATACTGGCTGAAGGAATCGGTAGGCCTCCCGTTGCCGGACGGCTACACCCATCTGTCTAAACGCGAACTGAACATAGACGCCGCCATCACGGCCGAACTGAAGGCCGCCGCCGAATTCATCCACTTCGCCTGCACCTCGGAAGACATCAACAATACTTCGCACGGCATGATGCTGAAAACCGCGCGCGACTCCGTGATGCTGCCGGCCCTGCAAAGCCTGATCGCCAAGCTGACCGAGATCGCCCATGCCAACGCCGACGTGCCTATGCTGTCGCGCACCCACGGCCAGACCGCCAGCCCGACTACGCTGGGCAAGGAAATGGCCAACGTGGTGGCGCGCCTGCAACGCGCGATCCAACGCATCGCCCAGGTCGAAATCCTCGGCAAGATGAATGGCGCGGTCGGCAATTACAACGCCCACCTGTCGGCTTACCCGCAGCACGACTGGGAAAGCTTTTCCAAAAACGTGATCGAACAACGCCTGGGCCTGACGTACAACCCCTACACCATCCAGATCGAGCCGCACGATTACATGGCCGAGATGTTCGATGCGTTTGCGCGCGCCAACACGATCTTGCTGGACCTGAACCGCGACATCTGGGGCTATATTTCGGTCGGCTATTTCAAGCAAAAAACCAAGGCCGGCGAAATCGGATCGTCCACCATGCCGCACAAGGTGAATCCTATCGATTTCGAGAATTCCGAAGGCAACCTGGGCCTGGCGAACGCCCTGCTCAAGCACCTGTCGGAAAAACTGCCAGTCTCGCGCTGGCAGCGCGACCTGACCGATTCCACCGTGCTGCGCAACATCGGCGTGGCGCTAGGCTACACCCTGCTCGCCTACGACAGCTGCCTGCGCGGCCTGAACAAGCTGGAAACCAACCACGCGCGCCTGGCCGAAGACCTGGACCACACCTGGGAAGTCCTGGCCGAGCCGGTGCAAACCGTGATGCGCCGCTACGGCGTGGAAAACCCGTATGAAAAACTGAAAGAACTGACACGCGGCAAAGGTATCTCGAAAGAAGCGATGCGCGAGTTCGTCACCGGACTGGCGATACCGCAAGACGCCAAAGATTTGCTGCTGGCGATGACACCGTCGAATTACACCGGGATCGCGGCCAAGCTGGCGAAAGCGATTTAAGCCAGGCAGGCAAGGCTGGAAGCAAGCGGGCGCTCAGCGCCCGTTTTTTTTTGACACGCCAGTCCGCATTCGCTCAAGACTGGCATCCCAAGTGTCCACAGCTGTCGGCACGCGGCCAGAGCGCGTTTTCAGCCCGCCCCGGCAGACCTGAACTTTTTTTGCTATATTAGTCCTAACTCGAACTAATTACGACTTTCTCGCGGAATGAAAAATATACAGGCAGCACCCCAAGCACGTTATTCAATGACGACCATCATCCTGCACTGGCTGGTCGCGCTGCTGATCGTGGCCGCCTTTGCGCTCGGCACGGTCATGACCGATATGCGTATCAGCCCGGCTAAGCTGCAATATTATTCCTGGCATAAATGGCTGGGCGTGACCGTGCTGGCCCTGGTGGGCTTGCGCTTGCTGAGCCGCCTGTCCGGTACGGCCCCGGCTTACCCGGACAGCATGCCAGCCTGGGAAAAGCAGGCGGCGCGCGGCACGCATGCCTTGCTGTATCTGCTGATGCTGGCGGTGCCGCTGTCCGGCTATTTCTACACCCTGGCCGCCGGTTATCCGGTGGTGTACCTGGGCTTGTTCGAGTTGCCGGTGCTGATAGGCCCGCATCCCGAACTCAAGCATTTTTTGAAGACCTTGCACGCGACCCTGACCTATATCATGCTGGCGCTGGTGATCTTGCATGTGGCGGCGGCGCTCAAGCACTACTTCATCGACCAGGACGGCATCTTGCAGCGCATGCTGCCCGGTAAATAGACCCCGACCAATATTCATAAGGAAGCAACATGCAGCATTTACCCGTTTTTTCCCTGCGCAAAAAATTCAGCATGGCCGCCCTGGCGCTGGCGATCGCCTTGCCGGCCCTGGCCGCCGTCGCCCGGCTCGATGCGGCCAAGAGCAGCGTCGCCATCACCTTCAAGCAAATGAATGTGCCGGTCGACGCCAGGTTTAAAAAATTCAGCGCGAATATCGATTACAACAGCGCCCAGCCGGCAAGCTCGAAAGCCAGCGTGGAAATCGAGCTGGCCAGCTTCGACCTGGGCGACCCCGAATACAACCAGGAAGCCTTGAAAAAAGAATGGTTCAACGCGGCCCAGTTCCCGAAAGCGAGCTTCGTTTCCACCGCCATGAAAGCCGGCGCCAACGGCAAGCTCGAAGTCAGCGGCAAGCTCAGCATCAAGGGCAAGAGCGCCGATGTCAGCTTCCCGCTCAGCATCAAAACGGTAGGCAATACTCAAGTATTCGAAGGCAGCTTGCCGATCCGGCGTCTGGCCTACAACATCGGCGAAGGCGAATGGAAAGACACCGGCATCGTCGCCGATGAAGTCGTCATCAAGTTTCACGTAGTCACAACACAGTAAACCCGTGCCATCCCACCAACCAATCAGGAAATCACCTATGAAATTCAGCAAACTGATCGCCGCCGCACTAGTCGTCAGCGCCGCCCCTGTATTCGCCAGCACCTACAATATCGAGCCGAATCATACCTATCCTAGCTTTGAAGCCGACCACATGGGCATCTCGCTCTGGCGCGGCAAGTTCAACAAGAGCAGCGGCAAGATCGTGCTCGACAGCGCCGCCAAGACCGGCAGCGTGGATATCACCATCGACGCCGCCTCCATCGATTTCGGCCATGCAAAAATGAATGAGCACGCCAAGTCCAAGGACATCTTCAACGTCGCGCAATTCCCGACCGCGACTTACAAGGGCACGGCGATCAAGTTCGAGGGCGACCAGCCGGTGGCCGTGCAAGGCGAATTCACCCTGCTCGGCGTGACCAGGCCGCTGACGCTGAACATCAACAAGTTCAAGTGCATCCAGCACCCTATGCTGAAACGTGAAGTGTGCGGCGCCGACGCCACGGCCGAATTCAAGCGCACCGATTTCGGCCTGAACGCCGGCATCGCTTACGGCTTCGCGCCGGAAGTCAGACTGGCGATCCAGGTAGAAGCGATCAAGGTCGACTAAGCCTCAGCGCTGGCCGCCCTGGCGGCCAGCGCTACAGGAATCGCGATGGATAAACGCTATCTGCGCAGCATACGTTTGCTGGCCGAATGCATGCAATTGTTCGAGCAAACTTCCGCCCACAATGTGCGGCAGTTCGGCCTCACGCATTCGCAATTCGACATCATCGCCACGCTCGGCAACACGCCCGGCATGACTTGCAAGCAACTCGGCGAAAAAACCCTGATCACCAAGGGCACCCTGACCGGTGTGCTCGACCGGCTGGAGCAAAAAGGTTTGATACTGCGCGAGCGCAACGAAGGCGACCGGCGCCAGCTATTCGTCAAACTCAGCGCAAGCGGCGTAGCCTTGTTCAGCGAGATTTTCCCCAAGGTGGTGCAGCAAGGCCGGCAGCGCTTCTGCGCTTACCACGACGCCGACTTCGCGGCGCTCGAGCATGAGTTGCTGAAGCTGAAGCTGGCCTTGAGTAAAAATTAGTTCAGAAATACCCCACCCCAGTATTTTTTGCAGGCGTTTAAATCCGCTGACGACATGGCGATTTTCTTTAAAATAAGGGGGAGTATGCGTTTTCCATGCGTAATCGCGGACGCGCGGCTATGCTGAACAAACACCTCGTGCAACACGCCGGCGTTTCAAAAACTGATTCCGGTTGACCTGCGCGATTTGCGCCAGACTGAGGAACGCCGCCATGACGCCTGCTGCCAGCCTTGGCATCCCCACCATCCTGTTCGGCGCCTGCGACCGCCACAACTTCGGCGACCTCTTGTTTCCACACATCGCGGCCGCCATGCTGGCGCCGGCGCGCTTGCATTACGCCGGTCTGGCGCGGCGCGATCTGCGCGGCTATGGCGGACATAGCGTATGCGCGCTGGCGCAACTGGCCGCAAGCCGGGGCGCACGTCCGCTCAATCTGATCCACGTCGGCGGCGAATTGCTGACTTGCGATGCCTGGCAGGCGGCCGTGATGTTGCTGGCGCCGCAACAGGCGCAAGCCATCGCCGTGCGTTTCGACGGCCAGCCGCCAGCGCGGCAAGCCTGGGCGCATGCGCAACTGGGCAGCGCCGCGCGAGCGCCCTACTGTGCACCTAGCTTGCCGGCAGCCCAAGTGTTTTACAACGCGGTTGGCGGCGTAGCCCTCGATCTGTGCGAAGCGGGCCTGCGAGCCGAAGTCGTGGCGAAGCTGAAGGCGGCGACCGATGTCAGCGTGCGCGAGCGCCACACCCAGGCGCTGCTGGATGCGGCCGGGGTCGCCAGCCGGCTGCTGCCCGATCCGGCCGTGATGGTGGCGGAACTGTTCGGCGGCCGGATAGAGCATCGCGCCAGGCACGGCGAACTGGCGCGGCTGCTGGCGGCTTGCCCGCAAGGCTATCTGGCGCTGCAATTCAGCAGCGATTTCGGCGACGACCGCAGCCTGACAAACATCGCCGCCCAGCTCGACCAGTTCGCGCGCGCCAGCGGCCTGGCCGTGGTGTTTTTCCGCGCCGGCGCCGCGCCGTGGCACGACGATCTGCAATGCTACCGGCGCACCGCCGCGCGCATGCGAGCGTCGGCCGTGCATATTTTCCAATCGCTGAACCTGTGGGACATCTGCGCCCTGCTCGCCCACAGCCGCGCCTATTGCGGCAGCAGCCTGCACGGCCGCATCGTGGCCACGGCCTACGCCAAGCCGCGCCTGAATATCCAGACGGCGGAACAGGCCATGCGGGTCAGCAAGCAAAGCGCTTACGCCGCCACCTGGGAAGCGCCCGGCGCGCCGGCGGTCGTGACGGTGCAAGACCTCGCCGAAGGGATGCGGCTAGCCATGGCGGCAGACGGCGCGCAAAGCCGGCATACGGCCGCCGAACTTACGCGGCTGTACCGGCAGGGCTTCGCGCCGCTGCGCGCCGCCGTCGAGCGCGCCTGATTTTCACGCGCGGCCAGCCATCCCGGTATACCATGGGTAGCGTATTCGACGAAAAATCCGGCACGAGGAGGCATCATGCGCATGAGCGACGAAGAGTATTTCCGCAGCTGCGTTGCCAGGGAAAGGCAGCTGGCGCATTTGCTCGGCCACAGCAATATCGAGGAATGCTACGAGAGCGCCGGCACCCTCTGGGAAAACACCGCACCGTTGCCGAAATGGACGCGCGACTGGCAAGCATGCGGCCCCTTGATGGTGGCCTACGGCATCACACTCAGCTATGCTCAGGACAGCGTCAGCGCACGCGCCGCAACGACGGCCGCCGCCCCCGCCACCGTCTATTTCAGCGAGCATCCGAGCAAGGACAAGGCGGTCATGTATGCGATAGTCAAGGCCGTCATCCTCGTGCTGGAACATGCGAAAACCGCGCAATAGACGGGTGACAGGCTACGTAAAAATCGTGCGCAAGCGCCGCTCGCCCTTATTCTTTTTCGGCGTTGTTACAGGAATAAGCGTCGCTTGAAGCCGTTCGACCTTTGCCGCAAGCGGGCAGGTTAAATTTGGGCGCGCCAGCAAGAGCAAAGGCGGGACCAGTTACGCTAAAGCAGGCCGCCGAAAACATCGACAATATACTCCCACCAGTATGCTGCAACACCCAATGGCTACGTTGACGACAGCGCGTTTTTCTTAAAAACAGGGGGAGTATGCGGCTCAGCCGCTGTATCGGGGTCTGACGGGCCGGATGCGGCAGCGCTACCTGGGCATTCGGCCTGGCAGGTCGCTGCGGCACGATAGCGGCGGACCATCAC
>JACPWS010000071.1 GCA_016196925.1 Burkholderiales bacterium
CGCTTTCGCGGGAATGACGCTTTTTGAATTAATCTGCGCATCCCTTGGGCATTCCCGGCAGGGCGGTGCGAGTTGCTGGTTGGGCTGCCGCAGACAATGACAACACGAAGCGCCACCATCAAACCTTTCACCACAGAGATACATAGAGAAGTGCATGCACATTCCATTGTTCCTCTTGGCTTTTCCTCCGTGTCTCTGTAAAGAAGCGGGCGCAAGGCGGGCCTCCGAACGCAAGGCGTCGCATCCGTGGCGTCAGCACTTCTGTTGGCTGCGCATCAGGTGGAGCCGGCGCTGCATACAGTGTTGGAGAAGGAATTTCCGTTCTTCGATGCGCCCAAGGAAGGGAGTCCGGCGGATGCCAGCATTTTCCGCAGGCTGCGCGATTTATTGGAAGAGCACCATGCGCAAATACGTTATTCTCGGTTACCTTACCGGCAGCGCTTATTGTGCATAATTTGCAAGCATTCGACCTGCTGCGAAAGCTCCCCTCGTCCGCGAGCGGAAAAAAAGCTGAATGGTCACCATAGTTTTACGTTTTCTGAGCCCCTCCCCTTGAATTGCAAGATTAAAGTGAATCCATCAGTCAAGACAATTTTCCGCCTATCTTTCGGCGCTTATTATCTTGCTTAAACGCTCAAGAGTTTCGGGCGTCATGTCCTGCGGCTGGGTAACGAGCGCGCTGGCCAAGGCGTCATGCGCGATCGATGATGGACGTTCGGCTCCAATAATCCGGATAGCGGCAGCGGCGATTTGTTGGGCGCGTTCGGCGTTCTTCATTAAGTTGGCGATCGCCATCTCTGCCGTGACATGGGCTGCGCGCGGGTGCCAGCAGTCGTAGTCGGTCACCATGGCCAGCGTGGCGTAGGCGATCTGCGCTTCTCTGGCCAGTTTGGCTTCCGGCATATTGGTCATGCCGATGACGCTGGCGCCCATGTTGCGGTACCAGTGCGACTCCGCCTGTGTCGAGAACTGCGGACCTTCTATGCAGACATAGGCGCCGCCGCGATGCAAGCTGACAGGCGGTATCGAACCGGCTTCGTCGGCGGCGCGCGCCAGCGCCTCGGCGACGCCAGCGCACACAGGTTGCGCCATCGATACGTGCGCCACCGCGCCATCGCCGAAGAAGCTGCCTTCGCGGCGCCGGGTCAGGTCGATGAACTGATCGGGCAGCACCATGTCGAGCGGCTTCATGTCTTCCCGCAACGAGCCTACGGCGGATAGGGAAATCAGATAGCGCACCCCCATTTGTTTCAGCGCGTGGATATTGGCGCGGTACGGCACTTCGGACGGGAGCAGGCGATGTCCGCGCCCATGACGGGCCAGAAAAGCCACGGGAACATCGTGCACCTGACCGCAGACGATCACATCGGAGGGCACGCCGTAGGGCGTATCCAGCGCATGTTCGGTGGCGTTCTCGAGCGCATTCATCCGGTACAGGCCGCTGCCGCCTAGCACGCCGATAAGAGCTTTTTGCATAGTGCCACCTTCCTTAAGTCGATTTTTTGTAGTTGGTCGCGACGCAGGGCTGGTTTCTTACGGTTTTCTTTTCGGTCTAAGTGTAACAAAGCGCAGGGCTAGGCCGACTGAGTTCTCATTTACGACCATAATTGCCGCACGCATGCTGCAGAGGCATTTCCGCTAGCGAGAAGGGGGATCTCATGAATGTACTTAAACGGCTGAGCCACTGGCTGAACGCCGACGACTGCGGCGATACTGCCGATATGGCCGATATGGCGGCGCACTCCGGCAATCTGCTGGCCAGTTTGCTGACGATGGCCTGGTTCGTCGAGGCGCGCGACCCGTATACCGGCGGCCATCTGTGGCGGGTGTCGCGTTATGCACGGCTGCTGGCCGAAAGCGCCGGCTTCGACGATGCGGACGCCGCCCGTATCAGTCTCGGCGGTTTTTTGCACGATTTGGGCAAAGTGGGCGTGCCGGACGCGATTTTGCGTAAGCCGGGTAGTTTGAACGGCGATGAATATGCCGTCATCCAGACCCATCCGGACCTCGGTTTCCGCATGCTAGCCGGGCACCCTTTGGCCGGACTGGTCAGCGACGCCGTGCTGCTGCATCACGAGCGTCCCGATGGCCTCGGTTATCCGCGCGGGATGGCGGGTGACGCTATCCCGGACATGGCGCGCATCGTCGGCATTTGCGACGCCTTCGATGCGATGACCAGCCATCGCCCCTACCGCGCCGGCATGCCGCGCGAGCAGGCGCTCGCGATCATCCGGGAACTTAACGGCAAGCAGTTCGATGCGTATTTTGCCGCTATCTTCGTTCAGCTCGGCGAAGCAGGGCGCCTGGACCATGTGATGGGCCACAGCGACGACGGCATTCCGCTGCAATCCTGTCCCATGTGCGGCCCGACCCTGGTCTTGCGGCGCGACCAGCATGCCGGCGATCACATCTATTGCCGCAATTGCGGCGGCGAATTCGCGCTGACATCGCAAGCTGAGGGGCTGGTGGCGAGCGCTACCGGCCAGCAGGGGCGGGCCGCCGACCTGGAGCCGGAACTCGATTCCGCGCTGATCGCGCGCACGATACGCGCGGCCGTCGCGGCACTGCCGATCGCTGACCTGGTGCGGGCCTCATCCATACCATTCGGGCCTCGTGTGTGAAAACGCTGCTACGGCATGCCTGCTCGGCCCGGATCGCGGCGAGCGCATTGCGGATAGCCCTGGTGGTGGGCAGCGTTTTGAATGCGATTAATCAAGGAGGCGCGATTTTCGACGGAAAGGATGTCGATTGGTCTCACCTGCTGCTGAATTATTTGGTACCTTATTGCGTCGCCAGCTATAGCGCTGCGAAAAACGAAATGAGGGAAAGCGATGAATAAAGAGGCTTTATCCAGAAGTGACGGTGCGGCCAGCTCAGATAAGGCAGCGCTGCTCGCGGATACAGAGTTTTTGGGCGGCTTGCGCTTGCAAATGCTTAAATTCGCGCGCATGCAACTTTCGGACCAGCATCTGGCGGAAGACGCCGTACAGGAAGCGTTTATCGGTGCGCTGAAGAGCGCCGGATCTTTCGGCGGACGCGCCGCCTTGAAAACCTGGGTGTTTGCAATTCTCAAAAACAAGATTGCCGATACCTTACGGCAGAAACATCGACTGGCCGAAGTCAGCAGCGTATTGCATGACCGCGAAGAGGATGAAGATTTTTCCGAGCTGTTCGATAAAAAGGGTTTTTGGCAAGCCGACCAGCGGCCTGCCGCCTGGCCAGATCCCGAGCAAGCGATGCGGGAAAACCAATTCTGGCGCGTGTTCGAAACCTGTCTGGACAAGCTGCCTGGCAATCAGGCGCGGGTATTCATGATGCGGGAATTTATCGAGCTCGATACCGATGAAATTTGCGCCAGCGTCGGCATTAGCGTCAGCAACCTCAATGTGATGTTGCACCGCGCGCGCCTGCGTCTGCGCGAGTGCCTGGAGACGCGCTGGTTTGTGGAGGAGGATCAATCATGTTGAATTGTCAAAATGCGACCCGTCTGATGTCGGAGGTGCAAGAACGGGAACTGGGCATGAAAGAGCGCATGTCGTTGAAGGTGCATGTGATGATGTGTTCCGGATGCCGCAATTTTGGTCAGCAAATGCAGACGCTGCGTCAGGCCATGCGCGCCTACGCCAGTGGAGCGGATGAGCGAAGCGACAAAACCGACAAAACCGAGCAGGACTGAGGCGATGGTGTTTGACGCGCATGATTTGCATCGCCCTGATCAAAGACTCTGGGTTAGGGAAGCAGGGATTTAAACGGATTTTGTCTTACTAGCGCGCTTAAGTATCGAAGCTTAAGCCGCGCGGCTGCGGCTCAGGTTTTCCAGGTGACTTGTTTTTGCATCATGGCCTGAACCGCCGCCATGGCCGCCGGCGCGCCAGCGACGAGCGCATAGTAGCCGCGCCCGGCGCTGTACGCTGACGCATACAGACCCATCTCATTGGCGGTGGACGGCGATTGCAAACGCTGGCCCGGAATTAACAGCAGGGTGGCGAGTCCATGGGGCGTTTCCAGCACTACGTGCCAGCCGGCCGAGCCGTGTCCAGGGCACAGTTTCATATAGCGCACTTTCCCTAATGATCCCTGTAATTGCCCACCGAAGTCATTTAAGGCCTTGCGGAAAAAATCCGTGTCGTCGTTACGCGTGTTGACGAAAGATTCGGGTTCATGGGAAACATGCTGTATTGCCAGTTCCGCATAGTTGGCCTGGAATAAGCCGCTCCAGTAAGTCAAGGCGAGGCCGCCGGACAAGAGTACGCTAGCCGCCATCGCCCAGCGCTGCGCTTGTCGCAAAGGGGTAAATCTGCGACGCAGCAAGATGCGTTCTTCCAGCCCGCTTGGGACGCCGGTCAGAGAGTTCTGTAGAAATCGAAGATCGGCGTCGTCGATTTCCTGCGCAAAGGCATGGCAAGTGTGGCAGCTGGCGGCATGCTTATTCGCCTCGCCGCTCAAGCGTCTGGGATCGACCAGCTTGTGCCGCCGGAATTCTAAGCAATTCATTTCACCCTCCTGAGTTCGGTGGCCGGCCAATGGCTGCGCAGTGCTTGCCGTGCACGGCTCAAGCGCGTCATTACAGCGCCCTCAGTGGTATCGAGAATAGCGGCGATCTCGGCGCAGGAATAGCCGCCCAGCACCTGCAACAACAAAGCTTCCCGGTACGCGAGCGGCATAGATTCGACCAGTTGCTCCATTTCTAACTGGGCGCCGGGTTGGTGGTGCGACGCCAGCAGCAACTCTTCAGGATCGTCATCGGTGGTATCGAGTTGCTTGCGCTCATACGAACGGGCGTGTTCGCGCCGCACTATCGTCAACAGCCAGGACTTGACCGCGACCGGTTCGCGCAAATCGCCCCAATTTTTCCAGGCGCGTTCAAACGCGAGCTGCACCAGGTCCTCGGCCAGAAAACGGTCGCGGCACAAGGCATAGGCAAAGCGGTATAAATCGGCGCTGTAGGCGCGCACAGTCTGTTCAAACTGTTTTCTATTGGCATTAAAGATCATACTGCAATTCTCCGAATAGACGGTCCGGCGCAATGCGCGACGACGATACTAGCTCAAGTTCTGGATTCGTCATCGTCATCTTCGCTAAAATCGGGTAGTGAGATCAATTAACCAATCTGGCATCAACGCCAGCAAGCGCGCTTCCAGCAGCTTATCCAGGCCGAACGCGATCATCAGCCCGCTGATCATCAGCATGCCGCCCAGCACGGGCTTGCCGTAGCCGGCGATCTGCTTCAAGCTGGTCCGGCGACGCTGCAGCGCGTGCCGGGACCCATAGGCCAGCGCCAGCAAAGGCAAGGCGGCGCCGATACTGAACAAGGCCATGATCCCGCCGGCACGCGCTATGGTGGCGCTGCTGGATGCCAGCCCTATCGCCGCGCCCAGGGTGGGGCCGGAGCAGGGCGTCCAGGCTGCGCCCAACAGCATGCCCAATAGCGCCTGTCCGCTCCACCCTGATAGCGTAAATCGCTCCAGCAAGGGATTGAAAATCTGACTCAGACGCCCGGCAGTCTGGGCAAATTTCAGCTGCGCCGTTGCGCTGAACAAGATCGCTCCGAAGCCTAGCATCAGGCTCGCGCTCAGCAAACGTAAGGTGCTGCGGTCCGGTGCCAGTCCGAGCGCGGCACCCAGGCCGAACACGCCCGCGCCCAGCAGTACGAAGCTCAGACTGATGCCGGCCGCCAAAGCCAGCGGGCCGTAGCGGTGTTGCTGTGCGGCCGAGGCCAGCACGAACGGGAGCAGCGGCAAGACACAGGGCGAGAGCGTGGTCAGTCCACCCGCCAGCAAGGCCAATAGCGCATCCATCTTTGCTTACCCGGCCTTGGCCAACATGGTACGGATGCTACGCGGATCGAGATCGAAGGCGGAGCGGGCAATCTCTTTATTGCCCTTGAATAGCAACAGGCTCGCCTGGCTGTTGACCTTCAGGGTTTTCAAGGCTGTGCCTGGCTGGTCGAAATCGACCCGGAAGCGGACTATCGTCGTGTACGGTGCTTCCTGACTCAGTGCGTCCAGCAACGGCGCCTGTTTTTTGCAGGCGGGACACCAATCGGCATGGACTTCCACCAGCACGGCCTTCCCCTCTGCCATTGCCGCTTTAAAAGCCGCATCGGTATACGCACGTGCTGGTTCCGCCAGCGCCGCTTGCGCCAGGCCCAGCACCAGCAAGCTTGCCAGTAACAGCCTATGTAGCCCTTGTGCGATTTTATTGATTGTCATTATCCTAGGCTCCGGTGGGCAAGGTTACGTACAAAAAATCGGGATGCCTCGGCCGGCTTGCCCGGCGCCTGATTTTGCCTTGCTGCGGCGCCCGATGCGCCGCGCTTCTGGGCGTCGGCGGTAATTTTAAACATAGAAACTCCTGGCGTTGAGTGTGAATGAGATGCCGGCCGACAGTTCGGCTGGCCTGACAGAAGACCGGCCGCGACGCTCCAGACTTACAGCGTTTTAAATTATTTTTTTATCCGGCACGAAGTAAGCTTTCACCTTCTGCTCAGGTCTTCTGCTGCAGCGGACACCCCGCTCATCATAGGGCGTGTTGACATATGATTTGGGTGTGCGAATGGGTCTAAACAGGTGCAGGGCTAGGCGCAGCACGCGCCGCAGTGCGAGCACTGTAAGCGGGCTGCAACAACGCCATGCGCCTGTTTAGACCCATTCCCTCCGGGTTCAAACCAAAACGCACGCTGGACTGCGTTGTGCGTCTTGTCAGGGGCACCAGCCCTGACTGCGCCGCACGCCTTGCCAGCCCGCGTTTTGGTTTGAACGCATCTCCCAAATCATATGTCAACACGCCCTAATAACTAACCAGGAGCAAAAGCAGATGAGTCATCTCGATCGTAAGGAAGTAGTAGAGCGCGCCACCAGCCTGTTACGGATAGGTCTGGGGCTGGTGTTTGTCATAGGCGGGCTGGCGAAGCTGAATCTATTGCTCGGCACGAGCGCCGCGCATGACGGCATGGTGGCGCAATACCTGGGGTCGGCGGGCTATATCAACAGCTTGTTTCAGCAATATCTGTTCTCCGGCACATCGCTGCTGTCGCCTTCGGTTTTCTTGACCGCGCTCTCGTTCTTTGAGCTGGCTTCCGGTCTGGCGTTCATTGCCGGCGTGTTTATCCGTCCGCTCAGTTTGTTCTATGGCTTCTTGCTCTGGACCTTTGTGGTTGCGTTGCCGACCAATACCGTTCCCGGTGTCAGCCTGAGCGTGGAGACTTACACCGCTCCCGCCATCCTGGTTCAGATGCGCGACATCGCGCTGTCCGGCATGATGTTCGTGTTGTTTAACCTGGGCGCCGGTAAAGCCAGCCTGGACCGTAAATGGTTCCCGCACCAGTCGGATATCAGCTGGAATACTTTGGGTTTATTGTTGCGGTTCTCGCTAGGTATGGTTTTTATTGTGGCGGGCTTTTTTGGCGGCTTCGCCCATATAGCGAATTTTGCGAGCAATCACTGGCTGCTGGCCTTGATAGGCCTGGTCATGATATTTGGCGATGCCGTGTTGGTGCGCGCCGCGGCAGCTTTCGCGATGGGAGTATTTATCTGGTTCATGCTGCATAAACTTAATTTCGACAAGAGCGCACTCGCCAACCTGAATAGCTTTAAGCGTGAGTTCGCCTTGCTTGGCGCTGCCGCCATGTTGTTAATGCTGGGCGGCGGCGATGCCTTTACCGGGCGCGATCTGGCCCGGCGTGTGGCTGCTTATTTCAGCGGTGCTGGTCGCGTGGCAAACTAAGTCAGTGTGCAAGGGCTGGATTTGGCGCTCTTGCAGCGCCTGAAAAACTCCCCATGGAAAGCGATTTCATGGGGAGTGTCATTCGAAATCCTGCGCTCGTAGACGGATACGTACGACCGGGGCGTATATCCGTACTCGCAGCCCTGAGTCCAATAGCGGCTGGCCTCAGGGCTGATCTTGCCAGTGCAATGCGGTGAAATCGAAGCCTTCTGCAAGCGCGGGCTTGACGATCTGGAAGTACGGCGACACATCGAAGTCGCGCGGCGCGAACAGGCTGTGATGGCGCAGTTGTAGAATTTCCTCTATGCAGCCAGGGCATTCCGGGCGGTCGGCGTTGCGGATTTCCGTGATGGGCAAGATAGGGTAACGAATCGATTGAAACGCCTGGGCGATCAGGGTGGAACAGATGGCGCGGGTAGGATCGCCGCTACCCAAAGCCAGCATACGGCGCCGGAAGCGCAAGGGTACCGGCGGCGTCGGCAGCAGGTAACGCGCCAGGTCGACGACATTGCGCAAATCGTATCTATTGCCCAGACGGGCGATGGCGAACGCCGTTATCTTCCGGCAGTCCGATGCGTCTAAGCCGACCGGGCGGCAAATGCGGGTGTGCAAACCGTTAAATTCCTCGATGCCGACGCTGCGCACCCCCTCTACGATGTCCGCTTCAATGAAACAGTGCCCGGCTTGGCCACCTGCTTCCGTCAGGTGGGCGCCGACAAACAGCGCCGCATGCGACCAGGTCGATTGCGTCAGATACTTGATCGCGTTGCTGACGCGGCTATTACCTTCAACCAGCAGCACGTCGCCCGCTTGCAGGCAGTTGAGCAAACGCGCCGGATCACTGGCCGGTCCGGTGCCGTGTACATGCGTCGTTCTTGCCAGGAAACGCGCCAGCCGCGTGCCCAGCCAGCTGAATGTCAGGTTCATCGCTACACTCCCTATGCCGGAACAGGGGAAACCCGTTCCGGCTAATGTGAAAAACCAGCGCCTAGTTCGCCAGTTGAAACCAGGGTCTTAATCTGACGCCCAGCGAATTGCCCGGCAAAGCGGCAGCGATCCACAGCCAACCGTGCAGACTGGTCGACGCCACTCCCGAGAAAAACGCGCCGACGTTGCAGCCGTAGGCGATGCGCGCGCCATATCCCATCAGCAGGCCGCCGAGGATGGCCGCCAGCAGCGCGCGTGGCGTCATGCGCCAGCGCAGCGCGAAGTTGCCGGCCAGGGCCGCGCCGCACAGTGCGCCCGCCAGCAGCCCGATATCCATTACCGAGGTGATGTCGTCCAGGACGCCGCCTTGCAGCGCCGCTTGCTGGAAATCGCCTTGCCAGAATTCGCTGCTGGCCGGATTCCAGCCGGACCAGACGGCGATCTTGGCGCCCCACAGGGCGAACGCCCAGGTGATGGTCCACGGATGGCCGGCGATCAACAGGGTCATGTCATTGAGCAAAGCCAGAACCAGGCCGCCGGCCATAAGCGGCCAGGGACCGGTCAGCACGATACGCCAGTCCGTCGCGCGCTCCGGCTTTGGCGGGGTGGGCCGGGTGGGTCGGCGCCAGCGTTCGAGAAACACCCAAAGCAGGCATAAAAAACCGATTTGCAGCGCGACGCCCGCAGGCCAGCCCAAGGCTGCGCCGAGCGCGACCGGCTCCCACGCGGGCAGTGTCTGCCACCAGTCCATCTGCAAGCTGGCCCCGAACGAGCCGGCGACGAAGGCGGCCAGGGTGGCCAGCATGCGCACGCTGCCGCCGGCTAGGGTGTACAGGGTACCCGAGCCGCAGCCGTTCCCGAGTTGCATGCCGACGCCGAACAGGAATGCGCCGGCCGCCACTTGCCAACCGAGAGGCGCCATCGCGCCGCCTACTGCGCGCCCGAAGACGGAGCCGGCCGCCAGCGCCGGTGCGAACAAGAGCGTCGCCGCGCCTAACATCAGCAATTGCGCCTGCACGCCACGGCTGTCGCGCGCGACGATCAGGCGGCGATAGGCGCTGGTGAAACCGAACGCGGCGTGCTGCAGGGTCAGACCCAGCGCCGCGCCGAGCAGCAGCAAGGCCGCCATCCGCAACTGTTTATGAGCGAGCCAGCCCGCCAGAGCGGCCAGCATGAGCAAGGCTAAGGCTAGCAGGCGGTACTGACCCGGCCGCGCAGTCGCTGCGGCGTGCGCCGCTTCATTTGCCGCTGGCATCGCTGACGATCTTGGCAAAGACAGCATCGAGTTCGCGCGCCATGGCGTCGAGCTGGCTGCTGCCGTAAGGCGCGAACGTCGCGCTCGGCGTACGGTAGGTGATGCTCGCCGCGCCATCCGGGTCTTCCGTCAGGTACAGCCGCAACGGGGCTTCTATCCCGGCCGGAACGCTCGCCTCCAGCATGCGCAAGGCGTAATCGTTGCGGAACACCATGAGCACCGCGTTGCCGCGTATCTTGAACCCGCGCGCCGCCGCACCCTGGCTCGCGCTCGCCTGGGCGACCAGCCCCATCTGGTTCTCGGACACGGCGCGCTCCAGTCTTTGCAGCAGTTGAGCGAAAGAATAGCGGGTAGCGATGGTTTGCGTTCCCGGGTAGGGCGCGGCGTTTTCGGCGCTTTCGGCACTCACCGCAGCGCCGGCGCCCGGCAGCAGGGCGGCCAATAACAGCGCGCAACTCAGGGAAAGCGTTTTCGCAGGAAATGGAGTTGTCGCCATGTAAGCCTCCGGGTTGGTAAATATGTTCTGTATCGCCAATACGCTCACTTTTCGCGCACCAGCCTGAATCCTATCAGTATGTGCCTGATGCCTGTCGGGCGACTGTGGCGTGCCGCCGGCCGGCACACACCGCAACCGCTATCGTCCCAGGAGCCGCCCTTGACGATGGCGCGCCCCGGACCGGCGGCGCTCGCGGTCCACTGATACACTTGCCCTGCGCCGTCCAGCAGGCCGTAGGGACTGGCGCCCGCGCCATAGCGACCGACAGCCGTGGTGTCGTAGGGGCCGGCGTCATGACTATTCAGGCGCGCCGGATCGAACTCGTTACCCCAGGGAAAATAGCGCCCGTCCTCGCCGCGCGCCGCCTTCTCCCATTCCAGCTCGGTCGGCAAGCGCCATACCTGCCCGGTGCGACGGCTAAGCCAGGCGGTATAGGCGAGTGCGTCGGCCAAGCTGACCAGCACTACCGGATGTTCTTCCCGGCCGGCTGGTGGGCGGCGCGCCTTCCAAGCGAAGCGCCGCGTGCTTTGATATGGATGATTCAGTGCATAGGAGGCCCAGCTCGCCCGGTCCACAGCGGGCGGGCGATGCTGCGTGGTGGCGATGAAAGCGGCATATTGGCGGTTGGTGATGGGCGTCATGGTGATGGCGTAGGCAGTGGTCTGCACTTGCCGGCGCGGCAGTTCCGCTTCGTACCAGTGTTGTTCGCGCGTCACCGGTCCGCCGTAGGCGGCTTCGTCCAGGCGGTAGGCCAGCTCGCGCTCTTCGCTATCGGAGCCGGCGATAAAGGCGCCGGCCGGTATTTCCACCACGGACGGTAGCCAGGCTTCGGCCGCTATGGCGTGCGCCGCCAGAGCATAGCAAAACAATAGCGTCCCGGCGATCGAGTCCCGGAAAGGAGGCGGACTTCGTTTCATTTTCATGAAGATATTCATGACACGGGACGCAATCTGTATGCTCGATTCCACTTGCATAGGCGCACTGCACACTACTTGCGACGATACTCCTTGTCGGCTAGCGCTTGCAAGCGCCTCTCGTTTGCCGCAACGCTTATTTGCGAGACCAGCGCTCGCTCTCGAAGGCAGGATCGAGCGAGGTTTGCAGTAAGTGATTGGCGTAGTTGCTCAGCGTTTTCTGGGTCACGCCCAAAATAACTTCCAATGCTTGCGCGCGGGAATAGCCGGCCTCCAGAAACTGCTTGAACGCGGTGTGTTCGGCCACCCAGCCGCGCTCTTGTACGACCGCCCGGGTAAACGCGGTGAGCGCCGCCAGCCTGGCGTCGGCGGGCAACTTTCCTGCACGCAAGGCATCGACCACTTGTTCCGGTACCCCGGCCATTTTCTTGGCGATCAGCGAATGCGCCGCGACACAGAATTCGCAGCCATTTTCTACGCTGGTCGCCAGCAACACGACTTGGCGCTCGATCGGGCTCAGGCTGGTGTTGTCGAAATAGCCGGACAGCGCGATATAGGCTTCCAATGCCGCCGGCGCATTGGCGAGGCCGGCGTACAGAGCCGGAACAAAGCCGAGCTTTTGCTGGGCAGCGGCCAGGATAGGGCGCGCGGACTCGGGCGCGGTTTCCGGTGTGTGGAATACGTATTGGTTCATAACAGACCCCTTTGATGCAATGAAAACAAGCTAAATGTTAGCGTTTGAAGCGTTCGCGACCACGCCGAGCCGCTGTCGGCGGCAGCGGACGGTGGCGTGCCGATGCGCGCACAAGGCACAGTCGGCGCTGCGCCCGGATTTCTTACACTGTTCTCTGGCTTGCCGGCGGCTTGCCTTGCTCATGCAGGGAAAACTGCCTGGTGAGCGGATAGCCGAGGCCGGCCAGGGCTGTGCCCGCCAACATCAGGATGATATGCAGCGGCTCAAGCCGGCCAATGACCAGACACGACACCAGGCTCCCGGCCAGGATGGACGACCCTATCCGGGAAAGCGTGTCGAGAGAAAAGCGCAGTATCGTATTCATAGCCAGCCCCCTGATGTCTTGCTTCATGCTGACTTGGTCTTTACCGGGCGCCGGATTCTTACAGCCGGAGCTAGCCTGGACGCACCCGCCGCCGTGCGAGCACGGAGACCACGCCGAAAATTCAAGGAAAGTGTAATAAGCGGCGGGCCTGCACCGACCTAGGGGCAAGACGCCATTCTATGCACAGGAATGGATAATTGCAGCCAGAACATGAAGGATCATCATGCACGCCACGCTTCCCTTGCTACAGGCCACCGGCTTTCCTGCCCTGCGGCGTTCCCAGTTGAGCACGCTGCAAGTCAATCTCGGTTATCGCTGCAACCTGTCCTGCGTTCATTGCCACGTCAACGCCGGTCCCACGCGCAAAGAGATGATGGATGCGCAGACGCTGGCCCTGATTCCGCAAGTGCTCGCAGCGCGCGGCATCGCCACCCTCGATCTGACCGGCGGTGCGCCCGAGTTGCACGAGGGATTCAGGCAGCTGGTGCGCCAGGCCAGTGCGCTGGGGGTTAAGGTGATCGACCGCTGCAACCTCACCATCCTGTTCGAACCGGGACAGGATGATCTGGCGGAGTTTCTGGCCGAACACAGGGTGGAGGTGGTCGCCTCGCTGCCGTGTTATTCGCTGGAGAACGTGGACAAGCAGCGCGGCAAGGGCGTGTTCGACCAGAGCATCGCCGCGCTGCAAAAGCTGAATGCCCTCGGTTACGGACAAAGCGGCTCCGGGCTCACGCTCAATCTGGTGTATAACCCGCAAGGCGCAACGCTGCCGCCGGCTCAAGACCAGCTGCAGGCCGCCTACAAGCGCGAGCTGTCCGGGCATTTCGGCATCGTCTTCAACGATTTGTTCGCGCTGGCCAATATGCCGATACAACGCTTCGGCTCCACGCTGATTTCCAAGGGGCAGTTCGGGGATTACCTGCGGCTGTTGAAAGAAAATTTTGCCGCCGCCAACCTGGCCAAGGTGATGTGCCGCAGCATGCTCAGCGTGGATTGGCAAGGCTTTCTCTACGACTGCGATTTCAATCAACAATTAGGACTGGCCTTGCCCGGCGGCGGCGCCGGCAGCGGACGGCCGCACCTGCGCGACTTGCTGCGCGAAGACCCGGCCGGCCGGGCTATACGGGTGGCCGATCATTGCTACGGGTGCACCGCGGGCCAGGGCAGCAGTTGCGGCGGTTCCCTGCACGAAGAGGGAAAATCATGAAAAAACTGGCGCTGCTCGCCCTGGCGGCGTGTTTGATCGCGGTGTTTTTTGCGCTGGACCTGCATCGCATCCTGAGCTTGGACGGCCTCAAGGCCGGGATGGGGCAGTTCGCAGCGTGGCGGGCGGCTTCCCCGGTGTTGCTCGGAATCGCCTACTTCGCCCTGTATGCCGGGGCCTCGGCGCTATCCTTGCCGGGTGCGGCGGTGCTGACGCTGGCCGCGGGCGCCTTGTTCGGGCTGTGGTGGGGCGTGCTGATTGTGTCGTTCGCGTCCAGCATCGGCGCCACCCTCGCTTTTCTGGCTGCGCGTTATCTGTTGCGGGACGGCGTACAGCAGCGTTTCGGCCAGCGCCTGCAAGCGATAGACGAGGGCATGGCCAAGGACGGGGCGTTTTACCTGTTCACGCTGCGGCTGGCGCCGGTATTCCCTTTCTTTCTGATTAACCTGTTGCTGGGCCTCACGGCCATCCGCACCGCGACGTTTTACTGGGTCAGCCAGCTCGGCATGCTGGCAGGGACCGTGGTGTATGTGAATGCCGGCACGCAACTGGCGAAACTGTCGGGCTTGTCCGGCATCGTGACGCCAGGCATCTTGCTCTCGTTTGCGCTGTTGGGGATATTTCCCTTGCTGGCCAGGCGCTTGCTGGGCTTGCTGCAAGCGCGCCGGGTGTATGCCCGCTGGCAAAAACCGCAAGGTTTCGACCGCAACCTGATCGTGATAGGCGCCGGGGCGGCCGGTCTGGTGACGGCCTATATCGGCGCGGCGGTGAAAGCCAGGGTCACGCTGATCGAGGCGCACAAGATGGGGGGCGATTGCCTGAATTACGGCTGCGTACCGAGCAAGGCCTTGATCAAGTCCGCCCGTCTGGCGCATGCCCTGCGGCATGGCGAACACTACGGCCTGAGGTCTTGCGAGCCGGCCTTCAGTTTTCGCCAGGTGATGGCGCGCGTGCATGCAGTCATACGCGAGGTGGCGCCGCATGACAGCATAGAGCGCTATACCGGACTCGGGGTAGAGGTGCTGCAAGGCTACGCCCGCATCGTCGACCCCTGGACGGTGGAAATCAAGCTTAACAATGGCGCCACGCAGCGCCTGACTACGCGCAGCATCGTGATCGCCGCCGGTGCGCGCCCCTTGGTGCCGCCTTTGCCGGGGCTGGAACAGGTCGGCTACGTCACCAGCGACAGCTTGTGGGATGAATTCGCCCAACTCGATGCACCGCCGGCGCGCATGGTGGTGCTGGGCGGCGGGCCTATAGGCTGCGAGTTGGCGCAAAGTTTTGCGCGTCTCGGCTCCAGGGTGACGCAGGTCGAGATGGCCGCGCGCATCATGCTGCGCGAAGACGAAGAAGTCTCGGACCTGGCGCGCGACTCGCTGACGCGCGACGGTGTGGCGGTGCTCACCGGCCACAAGGCAGTGCGCTGCGAACTGGACGGCCAGCGGAAATTCATCGTGCTCGCCGGTCCCGAAGGCGAACAGCGCATAGAGTTCGACGCCTTGCTGTGCGCCGTAGGCCGCGTCGCGCGCCTGAGCGGCTATGGCTTGGAAGAACTGGGTATAGCGACCGAGCGCACGGTGCCGACCAACGATTACCTGGAAACCCTGTACCCGAATATCTTCGCCGCCGGCGACGTGGCCGGCCCCTATCAATTTACCCATGTCGCCGCGCATCAGGCCTGGTATGCGGCGGTCAATGCGCTGTTCGGCGACTTCAAGAAATTCAAGGTCGATTATTCGGTCGTCCCCTGGGCCACCTTCATCGACCCTGAAGTGGCGCGCGTGGGCCTCAACGAACAAGACGCCAGGAAAAAAGGCATCGCTTACGAGCTCACACTGTATGGCATAGACGACCTCGATCGCGCGATTGCCGACGGGGCGGCGCATGGCTACGTTAAAGTACTGACCGTACCCGGCAAGGATCGCATCCTCGGTGTGACCATCGTCGGCGAGCACGCCGGCGATCTGCTGGCCGAATTCGTGCTGGCGATGAAACACGGGCTGGGTCTGACCAAGATACTGGGAACGATACACACTTACCCCACCCTGGCCGAGGCCAACAAATATGCGGCCGGAGAGTGGAAGCGCGCCCATGCGCCGCAACGCGTGCTTGGCTGGCTGGCGCGTTTTCACGCCTGGAAGAGGGGAATAGCATGAGGCGTTTATTTCTGGTGTTGCTGCTGCTTGCGCAAAGTCTGTTATTCAGCGCGCCCGCACAAGCCGGCCACGATCCAGCGGGCTGGGATAGTCTGCTCAAGAAGCATGTCGTTTCTCTGCACGGCGGGCAAGTCACGCAAGTCGATTATGCGGGCTTCAAGGCGGACCGCAGCTTGCTGCGGCGTTACTTGTCCCTGACATCCGACGTGGCCCGGGCGGATTTCGAGCGCTGGAGCAAGCTTGAGCAACTGGCGTTTCTCATCAACGCCTATAACGCCTGGACCGTGGAACTGGTCTTGGGCGTCTACCCGGATCTGGCGTCGATCAAAGATCTCGGTTCACTACTGCAATCGCCGTGGAAAAAGCGCTTCATCCCGCTACTGGGCGAAACCCGCTCGCTGGACGAGATAGAACATGGCTTGATTCGCGCTTCCGGTCACTACAACGACCCGCGCGTCCACTTCGCCGTCAATTGCGCCAGCATAGGCTGTCCGGCCTTGCGCGCCGAAGCTTATGTAGCCGAACGGCTGGATGCGCAGCTGGAGGACGCGACCACAGCCTTTCTCTCGGACCGAAGCCGCAATCGTCTCGAAGGCGAAGTTCTTAAGGTGTCGAGTATTTTCAAGTGGTATCGCGATGACTTCGAAAAAGGTTGGCACGCCGCGCATCATCTTGGGGGATTTTTATCGCTGTATCAGAAAGCCTTGAAGTTGGGCGGCAACGCGGCCAGCCGTCTGGTGGCAGGTGAGCTTGCCATCCAGTTCCAGGACTATGACTGGCGCCTCAACGCCACGCCAGGGGGGCAGCCATGAAACTTTCCATCATCGTTCCGGTACTCGATGAAGCGGCCACGCTGCCGGGCTTACTCGAAAGCCTGTTGTCGCTGCTGCGGGATGGCTGCGAAGTCATTGTCGTCGACGGCGGCAGCGTGGATGCTTCCGCCGAAATCGCACAAGCGGCCGGTTGCACGGTGTTGCAATCGGGTCGTGGCCGCGCCCGCCAGATGAACGCCGGCGCCTTATCCGCCAGCGGCGACGTGCTGTTGTTCCTGCACGCCGATACGCGCTTGCCGCAAGGGGCGAAGGTCTTGATAGCGCAAGCATTGTCGGGGGGCAAAACCAGTTGGGGACGCTTCGATGTCTGCATCTCGGGACGCCCGGCGATGTTGCGCGTGGTGGCGCGTCTGATGAATTGGCGTTCGCGGCTGAGCGGCATCGCCACCGGCGATCAAGCCATGTTTGTCAAGCGCGCCGCGTTCGACGCATTGGGCGGTTTTCCGGATCAGGCGTTGATGGAAGACATAGAACTCTCGAAACGGCTGGGCCGCTTGAGCCGGCCCGCTTGCATAGCCCGCTGCGCGACAAGCTCCGGCCGGCGCTGGGAGGCGCGCGGCGTCTGGCGCACGATCTTTTTAATGTGGCGGCTGCGTTGGGATTACTGGCGCGGCGTCCCGGCCAAGCAACTCGCCGGAGCTTACCGATGAAAGCTGTCCGCATCGTGATTATCGCCAAGGCGCCGCTGGCCGGTTTCGCCAAGACGCGTCTGATACCCGCATTGGGCAGCCAGGGCGCGGCCGCTCTCGCGCGACGCCTGTTGGCGCATACGCTGAGCTGCGCCCTGGACGCCAGGCTTGGCCAGGTTGAGCTGTGCGTGACGCCTTCCGCGCTGGATACTGTGTGGCAGACGCTCCCAGTATCCGAAGACATGCGCGCTGCGCTGCACTGGTCAGAGCAAGGAGAGGGCGATTTAGGCGTTCGCCTGGTGCGCGCTGCGCAGCGTACGATAGAAGGCGGCGAATCCGTCTTGCTGATCGGCACCGACTGCCCGGCACTCGGCGCGACCGAGTTGCAACAGGCCGCCCTCGCATTGCAAAGTGCCGACGCCACGCTATTTCCGACCGCCGACGGCGGCTACGCGCTGCTCGGCCTAAAGCGTTTCCACCCATCCCTGTTCGAGGGAATCGCATGGAGCACCGATAGCGTCGCCTTTGAAACGCTGTGCAGGATAGCGCGCCTGGGCTGGTCGGTGCAAAGCCATCCCATGCTGCACGACATCGACGAGCCTGCCGACCTGAAATGGTTGCCGCAAGACTGGCTGGAAGAAAATCCGGCCTGGCAGCTTGCAGAAGATCGCACGCCGCTTGCCCGATCGGTGTAACAAAGCGGGCCGCCGCAACGACTGATCCCTAACACCACTCTCTAAGCACAGGGACATACGCCATGCATGACATCGTTCAAGACTATTACGGCCGCCAATTGCAGCACTCCGGCGATCTCAAAACCAGCGCCTGCTGCGACATCAGCCAAGTGCCGGCGTGGCTGAAGCCCTTGCTGGCGCGTATCCATCCGGAAGTACTGGCGCGCTACTACGGCTGCGGCCTGGTCTGTCCGCCGCTGCTGGAGGGCTGCCGCGTGCTCGATCTCGGTTGCGGTTCCGGCCGCGACGTGTATGCGTTGGCGCAACTGGTCGGCCCGACCGGGGAAGTGGTCGGCGTCGACATGACCGACGAGCAACTCGCCGTCGCCGGGAAACACCAGGCGTTTCATGCGGACAGCTTCGGTTACGCCAATGTACGCTTCCTTCATGGCTATATCGAGAGGCTGGAGGAACTCGATCTCCGGCCCGGCAGTTTCGACGTGATCGTCTCCAACTGCGTGGTCAACTTATCGCCCGACAAGGATGCGGTGCTGCGCGGCGTGCAGCGCTTGCTCAAGCCTGGCGGCGAATTCTATTTCTCGGACGTCTATTCCGACCGGCGCGTGCCCGACGCCGTACGCAAGGACACTGTGTTGTACGGCGAATGCCTGGGCGGCGCGCTGTATTGGAACGACTTTCTGCGCCTGGCGCAGGGCCAGGGCTTCGCCGACCCGCGCTTGCTAACCGACCGGCCGCTGGCGATCACCGATCCCGAGCTGGCTGCGCGCACAGGCAATCTGCGCTTCTTTTCGGCCACTTACCGTCTGTTCAAGCTCGATGGCCTGGAGAGCGCATGCGAAGACTATGGCCAGGCGGTGGTGTATCGCGGCAGCATTCCCGAACATCGCGGTCGTTTCGTGCTCGACAAGCACCACGACATCGAGGCCGGCCGGGTATTTCCCGTATGCGGCAATACCTGGCGCATGCTGCACGATACGCGCTTCGCAGCGCATTTCGACTTTATCGGCGACTTCGGCCGTCACTACGGGCTGTTCGCCGGTTGCGGCGGGGGCTTGCCGTTCGACGTTGCCGGAGCGGGGGGCGAGGGTTCTGCATGTTGCTGATCTGTGTCCGCCTGTTTGAATGTGAAGGAGAAGAATAATGGAAGGCTTACTACTTGCCGCCGCCCTGTTTGTCGCCCTCAGTAATGGGGCCAACGATAACTTTAAAGGCTTCGCTACCGTGTGGGGTTCCGGCACGCTGAATTACCGCCAGGCGCTCACGCTGGCGACGCTTGCCACGATCGCCGGCAGCCTGGCTTCATGGTTATTGGCCGATACCCTGGTGCAACAGTTTTCCGGCAAAGGCCTGGTGCCCGATGCGGTGGCCAATGGCTCGCTGTTCATTATGAGCGTTGCCAGCGCCGCCGCCGCGACCGTTTTTCTGGCCACGCACTTAGGTTTCCCCGTCTCCACCACCCATGCCCTGATCGGCGGTCTGATAGGGGCGGGATTCGCCCAGAGCGGCGGCGCAGTGCATCTCGATCAGCTGGCGCAAGCTTTCCTGCTGCCACTCTTGATCAGCCCGCTATTGGCGGCGCTGCTCGGCGTCCTGGCTTACCGGCTGTTTCGTTTGCACCCGGTCGAGCACGATTGCGCCTGCGTCCTCGCTCCTGCCCAAGTCTTGACGGCTGACGGAATTCTGGTCAGCCGAGTCGCGATGCCAAGCGTGGTGCTGGCGAGCGACAGCGCTTGCGCAAGCCTGGACGCACCGCTGCGGGTGTCGGTGTCGCGCAGCATGGATCGTTTACATGTTTGGTCGGCGATGGCGATCTGCTTTGCGCGTAGCGTGAACGACACGCCAAAACTGGCGGCGCTGCTGATCGCCGCGCATTTGCTGCAGCCGTCGATGTCTGTCGCGATGATCGCCTGCGCTATGGCGCTGGGAGGAATAATTTTCGCCAGGCAAGTCGCCCAGACCATGAGTCAAGGAGTCACGCGCATGAACCCTGTGCAGGGACTGGCCGCCAATCTGATCACGGCGAGCCTGGTGCTGTTCGCCAGCAAACTGGGCATGCCGGTCTCCACCACGCACGTGGCGGTCGGCTCCATCGCCGGCGTGGGCGCCAGCGCGAAAACGCTGAACTGGCTTGCCCTGCGCAATATCTTGCTGTCCTGGATTGCGACCTTGCCGCTGGCCTCCGGCGTGGCCTGGAGCGTCGCCCGCCTGTTGCATGTGCTGGATTGATGATTAGTTGATAGGGAAAGGTCTGTATCATGAGCATGATTAACAACACTGTCGGCGTCCGCTACCCTTGGTACGTACGCCTGATTTTCTGGCTGCAACGAAGAAAATATGGCGTAGAGCTGGAACCGGCCCACCTTTGGGGCAGAACGCCCAGGGTGTTTCTCGGGCTGACCATGCTGTACCGTGCGCTGGATCGCCGTAGCTCGCCGATAGACCCGGCCTTGCGTTCGCTAATCACGGTACGGATATCGCAAATCAACTGGTGCCTGTTTTGCGTCGACCTCAATTCGGCAACGGCGCTCGAGCGCGCGGTCTCCGCCGACAAGCTGCGTGATTTGTCGCGTTTTGAAGAGTCTCCACTGTACGACGAAAGAGAGAAAGCGGCCCTGCGCTACGCCGAAGCCGTCACCCGCACCGACGGCAAGGTGGACAACCGGCTCAAGCATCAGCTGTTGGCGCTATTCTCCGACGAAGAATTGATAGAACTTACCGCTCTCATCGCGTTCCAGAATTTATCGAGCAAGTTCAATTCGGCCTTGGATATACAGGCGCAAGGTTTTTGTAGCAAGCCGTAGCTAGAATCAAGAAAAATTGAAAAGATGGAAAAAATTCACCGGGCGCAGTAATATCTGGCTTGCAATCGACGACTAAGCACGATCCGCACCTGGTTCTACATGCTTTCACTCTAAAAGTGTGCGGCAATCCGTTTCAGGAGGAAAAAATGCATAGATATCTTCGTAGCCGTGGATGTTTCTTGATCGGCGCCATCCTTGTTTCCCTGGCCGGCGCATCCTCGGCATTTGCCGGCGGCAACCCCTGCAACCCTTGCGCGCCTAAAAATCCCTGCGCCGCCTCCAATCGTATCGACGCCAAACTGGTCACGCGCCCCGCCGGCAGTAAATTGTTTGCCGGCAAACCGGAAGACTTGCGGCGCGAAGGCGAAATGCTGTGGAACAGCAAATCGCTGAGCAGCAACGGCCTGGCCTGTGCGACTTGCCATCAGAGTAACGCCGCTTTCAACGCCAGCTTTGCCAAACCGTATCCGCATCTGGTCGGCATGGTCAAAGAACGTTCCGGCATGAAGAAAATCGCCCTGGACGAGATGGTGCAGTTTTGCATGCTGGCGCCCATGGCCAGCAAGCCGCTGGCCTGGGATGCGCGCGAACTGGCCGCCCTGACCGCCTACGCCAGCGAGGTGCAAAAGCACTTCAAGCCCGAACCCGGTAGTACCGCTGCACCTAAAAATCCTTGTGCACCGGCCAACCCTTGCGCAGCGGGGAAGAAGTAAGCGGCGCCACTGGGAATCTCAACCGGAGCTTTCCGGTGAACGTGTTTTTCACTCATCCACTTCTTAAAGGGAAATGTATATGAAAACGAATAAATTATTCGGCTTACTGGCTGCCGGCGCTGTTGCCGCGATGCTCAGCATCAATCCGGCCTTTGCCGCCGACACCAAGGCCAATCCTTGCGCACCGAAAGCCTCCAACCCCTGCGCGGCTAAGATGATGGCCAACCCCTGTGGCGCCAAAGCATCCAATCCTTGCGCCGCTAAGATGATGGCGAATCCTTGCGCCGCTAAAGCCTCGAATCCTTGCGCACCCAAGAAGAAATCCTCCAAGGCTAAGAAGCAGGCCAGCAACCCCTGCGCAGCAAAAAACCCTTGTGCCCCAAAATAATCGAATGTAAACCGGATGCTTATGCAAGCGAGAAGATGGCGGATTTTCAGGATTTTCTTCGATATCCGTTCGTCTTGTCTTGCCGTTCCGGTCTTGCTTTTGATGATGGGTTTGGGCGCTTGCGATCGCGAGACGCAATCGCCCAAGTTACCTGCTTCTCCAGCCGCTACAGCGCCGCCCATCGATGAAAAAGCGGCGGAAAAATTCCTGGAGCATCATTGGGCTAGACCGCTCGCGCCGCAAGGCAAGATACACGAATCGACTGCAGCGCAAGGGATATCGCTGGCGCCGGAAAGCTGCGCCAGCTGCCACGCCAGCCAGTTTCAGGATTGGCGCAACAGTCTGCATAGCAAGGCGATGGGGCCCGGTATCATGGGCCAGCTGGTAGTCATGCCGGCCCATGCGCGCGGTGATCATCAGGCTTGCATACGCTGCCACGCGCCGCTGGCAGAGCAAGCCGATAGTCTGGTGGCGGCCATCAAGCAAGCAAAACAACAGCGCCTGCCTGCTGGCGGGACGGGCGGCTTGCACAGCCAGGGGCTGGTCTGCGCCGCCTGCCATGTGCGCCAGCAAGAATGGCATGGCCCACCGCGCCGCGACGGCAGTGAACTGAGTTCAGAAGCAAAAAATTACCCGCATGGCGGCTGGAAGGCGAATCGCGCCTTCGAGAGTTCGCAGTTTTGCGCCGCCTGCCACCAGTTCAAGGACGACGAATATGCGCTGAACGGCAAGTTGCTGGAAAATACCTACCGCGAATGGCAGGACAGCCGCTATGCGCGCCAGGGCGTTTCCTGCCAGGCTTGCCACATGCCCGACCGTCGTCACTTATGGAAAGGCATACACGACGCCGAGACGGTAAAAAAAGGGATAGAAATACGCACCGGCGCGGCCGCTATGGCGAATGAGCAGCTGAGCGCAAAAATCAGCGTCGGCAATTCCGGAGTAGGGCATTATTTCCCGACTTATGTGACGCCTAAGGTGGTGGTGCATGGATTTCAGCAAGACGCCGCCGGTCACAAGCTGGAGGGCACGGAACAGTTATTTATCATAGGCCGTCAGGTAAGTTTAGACATCACCAAAGAAATCGCCGACACCCGCATCGCGCCGGACGCCGAGGCGAGTTTCGATTACCGTGCGCCTCGCCATCAGTCAGCTACTGCGCTGATGTGGCAAGTCGAGATACAACCGGATGCGTTTTACCTCGAGTTTTACCGCGAATTATTAAAATATCCGACGAAAGGCGAGGGCAAACGTTTGATTATCGAGGCGCGCGATCACGCCAGCACCTCGCCGTATATCGTATTTTCTAAGAGTCTTGCTTTACCCTGATACGGCTATGCTGCGCTGTTCATTTCGGTTTGGTGGCGGAAAACGATAGCCGGTTTGCCCAACGCCAGGCGGCAAGCGGCACTAGCAGCCATTGCAGTAAAGGCGCCAGACCGACATTAATCCATGGCACGATCGGCATCCACGGTGAATACGCCCAATTGCCCAGCGCCAAATTGCTACGCTCGCTGAACACCGTGTAGGCAAGCGCGAGCAGTATCATTCGTACCGCTATCTTGCTCCTTGGCCAGCACGCAGTTTCGTTGGCGCGCGTCAGCGTCAGCGCAACGATCAAGGCCGCCGTTCCTATCATGGCGTCGCCCACGGTGCAATGCGCGACCGCATAGGCGATCCACCACAGACTCGGTTCCGACCACAGCGTGTACAGCGGTAACTGTAGGATTTCCCACGCCAGGCTGCAGAGCGCCAGACGCGGCAGATAGCGCCGCAGGATGAAAGACCAGGATTCCTTGTATGTGTACCAGTTCATGATGGCCTCACGCCGCTGGCGCTAAGCGAAACAGTAGCAGCAAAACTCAGTCTCCCAAATCGCGCTTCTTACTATCGAATTCTTCCTTGTCTATTTCGCCGCGGGCGTAACGCTCCCTCAGTATGTCCAGCGCATTCTTTTCCCCATTACGCCCGGGTTCGCCGCCGGATCGCCAGAGTAGTTTTACCAGCAAAACTATGCCGACGACAGGCAATATCCAGAACAGCGACATGCCCAACATGCCCAGCCCCATCGCACCCCAGCCATAGCTTTCCATCCATCCGCACATCGCCGTTCTCCTTTCAAGGCCGAAAAATACTAAGGAAGCGCAGATAATTTCAAGAAGCGTCATTCCCGCGAAAGCGGGAATCCATGTCAATCAAACACTTAGGTGGATCCCCGCTTCCGCGGGGATGACGAAATTAGAATAAATCCGTTCTTCCCTTGGAAATTCCTTTTTTATCGAGCGCCCGCTTGTTTCCACTTTAGTACCCGGTTATTGCCGAAATCAAGTGCAAACACCGTCCCGTCGTCAGCTGCGGCGACGGCGATGGCGTGATTGAACTGGCCCGGCCCGCTACCTTGGCCGCCAAAGCTGGTCAGGAAACTGCCGTCAGCCCTGAACTTCTGGATGCGATGATTGTAAAAATCGGCGGCGAAGATATCTCCTTGCGGCCCGACGGCCAGGCCGGTGACTACCTTGAACCAGCCATTGAAGGGGCCGGGAACGCCGACGGCGAAAGGGCCGCCCCACTTGGCGATAAATTTTCCAGACGCATCGAAGACCTGGATGCGGTTGGCGTAGCCGTCCGCGACGTAGAGCCGGCCATCCGGCGCCAGCGCGGCATCGGTCGGATAGATAAACGCGGCGGCCGTGTGTCCCTTTTCACCGGTGACGCCCCATTGCCGCACAAATTTGCCGTCCGGCTTGAGCCGCTGTACGCGGTGATGGTAGAAGTCCGGGACGATCAGGTCGCCGTCGGGCGCCACTGCTACGCCGCCCGGAGCGTTGAATTCACCGGGGCCGCTGCCGGACTTTGCGATAGTCCGCTGCGGCTTGCCGTCGAGCGCGAATACCTGTATCCGGTCGTTGAAATACTCGGCGACGTACAGTTCGCCCGCATGTATGGCAAGATTCATGGGCCGGCCGAGCTGGCCGGCGCCCTTGCCGGGCGTCCCGAACTGGCGTTTGAAACGACCGGTTAGATCGAAAACCTGGATGCGACCGTTGCGCGCGTCGGAAACGAACACTTCATCGCCGGCGATGGCGATCCCGGTCGGATCGTCGAACTGGCCGGGTGCACTGCCTTTTTCACCCCACGCGCTGACGAAGGAGTAGGGCGGTTCCTTGGCCGACGGCACGAAGGCCAGCCAGGCGGCGACCGGCAGCGTTAGCAGTAAGAGCGCGCTGTTTTTGGCCCACTTGCTTATCGATCGGAGTTGCATTTTTCACCTCAGAAATTGATGCGGACGCCGGTGGTGAACAGGTAGTTATTCTTCAGCGCCGACCCGTTGAGATGCTGCCTGACAGGGAGCTGAACGCCGGCCTCGGCGATCCATTTCCGGGTTACATATTGCAGTCCGGGCGTGACGAACAGCGTGGTGCCTCCCGAATTCGGATCGTCGGCGCCAGCGATGCGATCCCGGGCCGAACGAACGAGATTCGCTTCCAGCATGCCATACAGAAAGGCCGGGACGCCGGTATCCAGACTTCGCGGCAACAGGCGGTACTGGAGCGAAGCGTCGAATTGCAAAACCTTGCCTGCCTGAAAGCCGTTCGCTTCGCGCGTGGCCTGGTAGCTCAGCTGGCTGTCGACTTGAAAATCCAGCGTCTGATAAGTAAGCACCGCGCCGCCCAGCACGTCCCAGGAACCGGAGCCGGGTTGTAGCGGCGGCGGCAAGCTTCCCAGACGGTCACCGGCCTTATCCTCGCCGGTCGGCGCCTTAATGGCCAGGAAGGGGGCCAGGCGCAAGGTTCGTCCGGGGCCGTTGTCCTCGTAGGCAGTATAGCGCCCCAGCAAGGTAAGATCGCCTATGCCAGATTTACTACGCGTGATATCCTGCCCGCCCATGCGCATGTCCAGGCGCTTGTCGAACCAGGGCAGCATGCCGAACAACGCGAAGTCGCGGGTCACGCCATAGCCCAGCACCGACATGACACCCGACACCCGCATGTCACGTCGCATAGGCGTGGGGTCGTCCGCGATCTTCATGACCATGAACTGCTCGCGCAGCACGTAACCGCCCTCATGCACAGGAAGCGCGGTGTTGAAGGTGATAGGCGCACTCAGGGCGCTTGCGGCTGCCATGGTCAAGGCGGCTAAGCCTAGCTTGGCAGCGGCCTTCATTTCCGCTCTCCTGCAGCTGCGCCTTGCGGGGCGGATTGGACCTGTTCGAGCTTGCGCAGACTAAAACCGGCTTCTTTTACCGCCTGTTTAGCCGTCGCCTCATCCAGTGCGAGACCTTCCTGCATAGTGACGATCACGGCGCCGTCTTTGATATTCGTTTCTATGCGCTGCACGCCTTTGATCGCGCCCAGTTTCTTTTCCAGGCCATAAGCGCAGAATGGGCAGGACAGGCCGTCCACATGCAGTCGATAGGTGGGCGACGCGGCCAGAGCGCCGCTCGCTGCCAGAACGAGGCAAAGCGCGGCAGCCATATGCCGTGTGAATGTGTTGAAATTCATGGTGATCTCCTGTTTTTTTGCTATCGGTGGACGAATATGGGAAAGATACACCTTGGAGCTGACATCAGAGTCAAGCGTCGATCCCCAAATTTTTATTTGACGGTTCTCGGCGAGAGGTCGGAGCATCTCGCCGGGATCATGGTTTAGGCTTGACCGAGGCTTGCGGCGCGCAGCGCCTGCTCCTAGACGCCTCCAGTGGTACAGCATGACACTAATTGGCCGTCGATCGCAACGGCCGGCACCGACCGGACACCTAAATCCTGGGCGCGTTGCGCCACCTGAATGTCGTTCATATCGAGGATAGCGAGCTCGCACGAACTACAAGTGAGGCGATTGACCAGATCGATGGCGGCTTGGCAAGCAGGGCATCCTGCGCTGAAAACTTCGACTTTGCGTTTGGCATTCATGGCGTTTCTCCAGGAGAGATAAGTTATGGAAGTGCGAAAATTGACGTCCGCGCAAGGGCTTCACTCTGCACACATCTACAGTAGACCTTGGGGTATGACCCCAGAGTCAAGCTCCACACGCTTATCGTTTACCATCGCCGGGAGCGGGGCAGCATGTTGACCCATTCGTCGTTGCGTTGCAATCGAGCTCTTGAACCACATTTGCCGCGCTAAGCGTGGAGCGAACCCGGAAGCGTTCATAGCAATCAAGCCCACAGAAGTGTTCGACGTATTCGGATCCTTCCGGGGTGAAGGCGGCGTCGAGCGGAATTTCCTTGCAGCACACGCAGCAGTTGATGGTGGTTTCATAGGCGCTCATGGCGGCACTCCTCCAGTTGGTGACGAAATTGACGAATGCCTGGGCTGGCATCGGCTTAGCGAACAGAAAGCCCTGCACCGCGTCGCACTCTGCTTGCCGTAGCTGCGCGAGGCTGGCGAGTGTCTCCACGCCTTCGGCCACCACGTCCATACCCAGCCCGTGCGCGAGCTGGATCACCGCGCGCACGATGGTCTGGTCACGGGCGTCATCCGCAAGACCGGCGACAAAAGATTGATCGACCTTGAGCGTAGTGATCGGGCAGCACTTCAGGTGTTGCAGGCAGGAATAGCCCGTCCCAAAATCGTCGGCAGCAAAGCGCACGCCGATGGCGCGCAGCGCATCCAAGATAGGGAAAATCGCCGGATCGCCGAAGGCGGCCGATTCGGTCAGCTCGATTTCCAGATACTCGGCGGGCAAGCCCAGCTCCGTCAACATCAGTTGCACTTGGTCGTTGAAGTCAGACCCCACTTGGCGAGCAGATACGTTGACGGCCAGGCGGAACGGTCGCCATTCCAGCGGTAGCCAGTGGTGCATCTGACGACAGGCTGCACGCAGTACCCATGCGCCAATTTCCGACATCAGGCCGGACGACTCCGCCACCGGTAGAAACTGGCCCGGCGGCAACAGGCCGAGACCCGGATGCCGCCAGCGCAACAGCGCTTCCGCGCTGGAAATCTCGCCGCTGCGCAGATCGACAATCGGCTGGTAGTGCAGCTCAAGCTGTCCGCGCTCGGCGGCATGTACCAGTTGTGCCGCCGTCCATTCGTTGGGTGGAAAAGCGCTCATGATCGCTCCTTGAAGACCCGCAGCAATCGCGCCCCGGACAGGATAAATAAGCTGGTCAGTGCGATGGCAGCAATAGCCCAATGCTCCCCGATGAAAGCGCCGGCCGTCGTTCCGGCTAGCACAGCGGCAAGAATCGGCAGATGGCAGGGGCAGGTCAGCCAGGGCTATCGCATCAAAAGTCGTTTACGATCAAGGACTTAAAAATGTTGTTGTAAACGCCTGAAAGTTTAGGTTTACTGTTCTTCTTTATGAGAGGGATAGTCGATGGAAAAATCAGGTTTGGTGAAATTAATGGAGAG
>JACPWS010000072.1 GCA_016196925.1 Burkholderiales bacterium
CACCCGCAACACCTTCCCCCAGGACGGGAAACATGTTGAATTCCGGAACGTCAAAAACCGCTACCCAACCCATGTTCACTCCCTGATCACGATCCAATCAACCCGATTGAATTACACGACAAGTAGTCTGACACGGGGGGCGGCGGCGGGAAGTCTAAATGTCGTCAAATTGTAGCTTCGCCCACACTGGGCCTAAACCGCTTACGGCAAGACCAGCGTGCCGGCGTAAGCCGGCGGCAACTCCAGTTCACGGCAACGGCAGGCCGGCAGTTTTTGCTGCAGCGCTTGCTCGCGCTGGGGCGACCATTCGATTAATTCCAGACCACAACATTTCAGGCGCGCTTCCAGCCCGGTCCATGCCAGCGCAAAATGGCAGGCTTGCTGCGCCGGGGCTTGCCTGAGTATCGCGGCCGATTGTGCCGGCCCCAGATAGAGCCGGGCCAGCGTCTCCCAGTCCGGCGGCATCTCCTTGCGTATCAGGTCGATGCCGACAGCGCCATCCAGGTTGACGGCCGCCAGCGACAGGCCGCGCTCATGACTGAAGGAAAGCGCGATTTTCCTCCCCTCGATTTGCGCATAGGCGGCATGGCCGGCCCTCGATAACAGGCGCAATTGTTGCGGCGGGCATGCCAGCGCCGCGCTCAGCAATTCGGCGACGGCGAGGCGCAGCTGCTGCCGGGCGAGATCGCGCGCCGGCAAGGCCGCGATGCCGATGACGGCGTGGCGCTGCGCCAGCAGGGACTGCACCGCCAGCCCCTGTTGTTCAGGCCAGGAAAACACCGGCGATAGGGAAAAAGCAGGCATGCGCGCAGGCCGCGATCAAAACTGCGTCATCGCCGCCGGACAGCCGCACCAGCGCGATCCGGCCGGGATGTATTCGCCTTTCATGACCAGGGTCAGCGCGCCGAGCTCGGCGCCGTCCGCCACCACGGCGCTGTACAACACCGCACTGCGCGGCCCCATATACACGCGCTCGCCTATGCTGACCTGGTCGATTTTCATGACGCGGTCTTCGAATAAATGCGTCTGCGGACAAGCCAGCGCATTGATTTCGCTATGTGCTCCTATGCTGACGCAATCGAATTCGGTGATATCGGTGGTATCCATGTACACGCCGCGACCGATCTTGCAGCCGAGCAGATTGAAGGCCAGCGGCAGCCAGGGCGTACCGCGCAAATAGCGCATGAAGTTGGGGACGGCGATCCCTTCGTACAGATTGGTGATGCCTTCCGACAGCCAGACAAACGGGGTCCACATAGGGACGCTGCTCTTTTTATAACGGAAAATCAGCAGCCACTTCAGCGCCAGCACAAACGCGAAGCTGCCGATTCCATACAGCAGTCCGGATACGATCAGGTAATACAGCACCTCGCCCCAGCGATCGTCGCCGGCCAGCGGCATCAGGTTCAGCACGATGGTGTAACCGACCGCGATCACCATCGCATGCGGCGCGATAATGCGGAACGCCTCGATCAGCCCCCGGCCCAGACGGCGGAAAGGCGAAGGGCGGAAAGTCAGGTTTTCAGGGAAGCCCCTGACCACTTCCCGCGCCGGCAAATGCAGCGGCGGCGAGCCCAGCCAGGTGTCGCCCTCATGCATCTGCCGGTTATCGGGTGCGCAGGAATGGACGCCGATCAGCACGTTTTCCGGCAACACCGTGCCGTCCGGAATATAGGCGCCATTGCCGACGAAGCTGCGGCGTGAAATCATGGTCGGCTGCACGCTCATCCAGCCGCCGTCGATTTGCTCATCCCCCAGCAAGACCGCGTCGGCGATAAACGTCTCGTCGCCCAGCGTCAGCATATCCGGCACCACGCCGAGGGCGGTGGAAATCTCGGCACCGCGCCCGACCTTGGCGCCCAGCAGGCGATACCAGAACGGGGCATACACGGTGGCGTAGACGCCGTGCAATACATGCAGGCTCGATTCCTGGATTTGATTGACCAGCCATTTCCCGCAATAGGTGTAGCCATGCACGGGATAGCGTCCGGTTTTCAATTTAGGCAAAATGCTCCAGCGTATGCCGGCCGAAAGCAGGGCGGTACAGACGATCAAGACCGCCGTCGCCGGAAACGCCAGGATGAAATACTTCACCAGCTGGAAAGACACGGCATTGCTTTGCAGCCAAGGGAAACGGTCGCCGCTGTCGAACCAGTCTATCGTGACGAAACTCGGAAAGACCGGCATGAAGAACAGGGCGCTGATCAGCAGCGCGCCGAAAAAGAAAAACACCGTCTCCATGACCGAGCGCAGCGCCGATAAATGCGGGCGCGGCGGATACGTTGCGGCATCGAAGGCGCCGGCGTCTTTGGCCGGCGATCCCTGCCAGATACGCTGGCACGGTATGGTATGGCCTTCCGCCAACGCCGACTGGCCTTCCAGATGCGCGCCGTCTTCCAGCACGACATTGCCCTCCAGCACGGCGTAGGACCCGACATAGGCATCTTGCCCCAGGCTAATGCTGCCCAACAGCAATTCACCATGCTGCACCCGCGCGTTTTCAAAATTGCTGGCATTGCCTATGCTGACGCGGTCGCCGATCTGCAATAAATCAGGCGCGCGCAGCGTCATCGAGCCTATCGTCACATCCTTGCCGACGCGCGCTCCGAGCGCGCGCAACCACCAGGCATACAGCGAAGAACCGCTCAGCATATAGGTCGGCGCCGCTTCGACCAGACGGTCGGCCAGCCACCAGCGGTAATAAGTCCAGCCCCACAAGGGGTAGCGGCCGGGTCGCAGGCGACCCGCGATCAGCCACTTTCCCGCGATGGCGATGGCGAATTCCGCCAGCGTCAGCAGCAAAAAAACGCCGACCGACAACACGACCGCGCGCGCAATCGAATCGTCGAGTTCGCCGGTAAAAAAGTGATAGGCGAAAAAAGGCGCCAGCCACTGCACCATGCGCATCGCCACCAGCCACGGTATCACTGCCGCCTGCGCCGCGCCGCACAGCCAGCGCTTCCAGCCCGGCGGCGGCTGCCACGCCGGCGCCAGGTCTTGCTCGCTACCGGGCGACACCGCGTCTGCCTGCATCACGGCGGCGATTTTCCCTATGGTGCGGCTTTGATAAATGTCGCTGATCTTGAAGTAGGCATACCGGCTATCCCTGCGCAGAACAGACACCAGCCTGGCCGCCATCAGCGAGTGACCGCCGAGATCGGAGAAAAAATCGCCGGCGCGCTGGATTGCCTGGCCCGGAAACAAACCGGCCAGCGCCGCGAACAACACTTCTTCGGCCGGCGTTTGCGCCGCATCCGATTCGCCGCTGGCGGCCTGGGCGCTCAACTCGCGCTTCTTCAGCGCATTACGGTCGATTTTCCCCGAGGTCAGACGCGGCATTTCATTGAGGTATTCATACCTGGCCGGCACCATATACGGCGGCAACACGGCGCTCAGCGCGCCGCGCAGCGCCGCACTCAATGCCGGATCGTCCGCCGCCGCGCCTTCCTTGACGATGAAGGCCAGCAAGTGATCGATGCCTTGCTCCTGGCGCAAGAGGACGGCGACCGTCGCCACCCCGGCTTGCGTGGCCAGCACCGCCTCGATTTCCCCGAGTTCCACCCGGAAGCCGCGTATCTTTACCTGGTCGTCGGCGCGCCCCAGGCATTGCACGCTGCCGTCGGTGTTGATGCAGGCGAGGTCGCCGGTGCGGTACAGACGCCGCTCATGGGCATTTCTGGCCCAGGGATTGGCGAGGAATTTCTCGGCCGTCAAGTCGGGCCGGCCCAGATAGCCGGTCGCCACGCCGGGGCCGGTGATGCACAATTCCCCGGTCTCGCCCCAAGGCAAGAGGCGCAGGCCGTGTTCGCTGTCGGTGTCGACCACCATCAAGCCGTAATTCGGCAAAGGCTTGCCTATGCTGACCGGCTGATGCGCGTTCAGCGGCGCCAGGCTGGCGGAGACCGTCGCCTCGGTCGGGCCGTAAGTGTTGAACATTTGGCGGCCCGGCCTGGCCCAGCGGTTGACCAGGGCTTCCGGGCACATCTCGCCGCCGAGATTGATCAGCCGCAGGCTGCCGACATCCTGGCTGAACAAGGCGAGCAGGGTGGGGACGGCGTGCAAAACGGTGACGCGATTTTCTTCCAGCGCACGCGGCAAGGCTTCGGGATCGACGCTGATCTCTTTCGGCGCTATCCATAAAGTCGCGCCGGCCAGGTAACTGATCCAGATTTCTTCAAACGACATGTCGAACGCGACCGAAAAACCCTGATAGACGCGGTCGCTGTTCCGGATGCCGAGCACGTGGTTCTCGCTGCGCAAGAAATGGCAAATGCTGCCCTGATTGACGGCTATGCCCTTGGGCTTGCCGGTAGAGCCGGAAGTGTAAATGACATAGGCCGGATGTTCCGGCAACACGCCGGCGCGCTTCAAGGCCGGCGCGTGCTGCGTAGATGCAAACGTTTCGGCCAGCCAGAGCGGGCAGGTCAGGGCCTGCAGCTGGGCGGCAAACGCCTTGCAACTGAGCATGCCGTAAGCGGCGGCGTCTTCCAGGCAAACCGCGATGCGCTCTACCGGCGTATCGGCGTCAAACGGCAGCCAGGCGGCGCCGGACTTGGCGATGCCGGCTTGCATGACGAGTAAATCTATCCCGCGCTGCAGGCAGAGTCCGACGATGTGGCCGGGGCGTACGCCCGCCGCGATCAGACCGGAGGCGACCTGGTCGGCGCGCCGGTTCAATTCCCGGTAACTGAGCGCCTGATCGTTAAATAACAGCGCCGTTTTTTCAGGGAAAGCCAAGGCGCTGGCTTCCAATATATCTGCCAGGATTTCCCGGCGCATCAGTTCGGGTAAAGCTTCGCCATACAAAATCTCATGACTTGCAAGTGTGCTGCTCAAGGGGGACATAAAAATATCAAAAATGGTTTGCTTCGTGGGCTGGTTTCGAGCAGGCGTGCCAGTGGCGACGAGTATTTATTTTTTTAACGCGGTAGCGGTACCGGAGTTTACCATCTTGCTTAAGGCCCTAGGGAAACACGGATATATTCCGATTTCGTCATCCCCGCGAAAGCGGGGATCCACCTAACCTGAATTTTGCATAAAAAGGGCAAAGATCGCCGTAAGTGATTGATAGAATGAGAGTTATCAAGAAACGCATTCGTCAACACCAACAGGACTTTGCCCGACATGAATTCTACGCCAGAACAACTGC
>JACPWS010000073.1 GCA_016196925.1 Burkholderiales bacterium
CATGCCGTTTTTGCATAGCCCTCGTAGGTGCGATTAGCGTAGCGTAATCGCACGCATTTTCTATTGCAAACAAATATAGACTTTATATGCAATCGCACCACCTCCATCCACAAAATAGACCTCACTTTTAGCATAAGCCAGGGCAGGTCTAGCATGCGTACGATTACGCTGCGCTAATCGTACCTACGTGGGCTGCGTTCCATGGCATTTTAAAATCTCCGAATAAAGTGCAAATCAGCAACTTACCAGACCGATAAATTATTCGCAACAAGTTCCGGACAATTGCCAACCCCAGCAGCTTTGCCGTCGCAAACATCCGGCTTTTCATCCGCCCTTATATGCCAACTTTGCATAAGCCCCCCACGCCGTTTATGTAAGAATGATTCCCCCTCACTCACCAAGTCCCCCACCATGCACGATCCCCTGGTCTACCTGAACGGCGCGATGACGCCTATCTCCGAAGCGAAAATCCCGGTGCTCGATCGCGGCTTTATCTTTGGCGACGGCATTTACGAAGTAATACCAGTGTATGGCCGCAAGATGTTCCGCGCCGGCCAGCATCTGGCGCGGCTGTTTCGCAGCCTGGCGGCGGTCGGCATTGCAAATCCGCATAGCGAGCAAGCCTGGCTGCAGCTGATCGCGCAGGTCATGCATGCGCAGGACAGCGAGGATCAAATGGTGTATCTGCAAGTCACGCGCGGCGTGGCGAAGCGGGCGCATGCGTTTCCGACGGACGCGACGCCGACGGTGTTTATCATGAGCAACCCTATCGTCTTGCCGACGGCGGCCGCGCGCGAGCTGGGCGTGGCTTGCGTCTCGCTGGAAGACAAGCGCTGGCTGCGCTGCGAAATCAAATCGACTTCGCTGCTGGGCAATGTGCTGGCGGCGCAAAACGCGGCCGAGCATGGGGTGGCCGAGAGCATACAATTCCGCGACGGCTATCTGACCGAGGCTTCCGCCTCGAATGTCTGGATCGTCAAGGACGGCGTGCTGCTGGGGCCGCCGAAAGACAATTTGATACTGGAAGGGATACGCTACGGCCTGATCGAGGAGTTGTGCGCGGCGCAAGGAATCCCGCTGCAGGCGCGCCGCATTACGCGCGAGGAAGTGTTTGCGGCGGACGAGGTGATGCTGTCTTCGGCCACCAAGGAAGTGCTTGCAGTTGTGCGGATAGACGATCAGACTATAGCAAATGGCCGTCCCGGCCCCATCTATCAGCAATTGTATGCGGCTTACCAACAAGCGAAAGCCGCCTGATCTTTACCCTGTGAGTATGAACATGAACAGCATGCCCCCGATCCCGCCCGAACAAAGCCTGATCGAATACCCGAGCGATTTCCCGATCAAGATCATGGGGGCGATGCACGAAGCATTCGCCCAGACCATCGTCGAGGTGGTGACACTCCACGACCCGACTTTCCATGCCGGTAAGATGGAAATGCGCCCATCCAGCAAGGGCACTTACCTGGCGCTGACCGTGACGGTGCGCGCCATCAGCCGCGAGCAGCTCGACCAGTTGTACCGCGAGCTGTCTTCCCACCCGATGGTCAAGGTGGTGCTGTAAGCCGCCGCGCCGGCAGCTTGCGCAATGACTCAATGGCTTAATTGTTATAGGTCCGGTCCGGCGCGATATACGCCGGCAAGCCGAGCAATTCGCGTTTCAGGGTTTCCTGCACCGGTTGCTCGCCGAGCCAGATACGGAAAAACACGCGCGCGAACTGGTCGCCGGGCAAGATCTCGCCGAGCCGGGTCTTGTTGACGTAAGCGGCCGAACCTAGCCCAGGCACGTAATCGAAGGTAATGGTGTCGCCGTTCTTCACCATAGGAATGGTGCCGAATACCTGCCCGAACGACGCCATCTGCAGCGTGACGTCGGCCAGATCCCTGGCCGTATTATTCTTGCGCATGCCTTTCAGCATGGCGGCCGCCAGCTCGTTGACTTCGATATCGCGCAAGATATGCAAGACCATCTTGCGCGGACCGCTGGCGATCACTTGCGCCGGATTGTCGGTCCTGGCCGGCAGATACAGCGCCGCCACATAAGCCTTGGCGAACAAGACCGAGCGCACGCCGGCGCCGTTCAACACCAGCTCCTTATTCGCCAGCGTCACTTGCGGCGCGATCTTGACTTGATTGATTTCCAGCGCGGGCGCATCCGGCGCCGCCAACGACAAGCCGGCGGCAGCGGCCGCCAACACGAGGGATAAGACGGACAGTTTCATCGCTTGCACCTGTTTAGAATCGGGGCTCTATTTTATGCCAACTATGCCGCCCCATGACTATTTGCAAACATCGCTGCGGCATTTTTTTCTCCGGCGCAGGCGACCGCGCGCCGCCGTGAGCCGTTTGAGAGGCTAAAAATACTCCCCTTCAGTATATTTTGCAGCCCTTTAAATTCGCTGGCGACAGGCAGTTTTTTTAAAGAACAAGGGGGAGTATATGAAAAACATGGCTCAGCCCGCCCGTGCGATCTGGTCCAGCAGCCAGCTGCGGAAGGCGCGCACCTGCGGTTTTTCGATGGCGGCGGCCGGGTACACCAGGTAATACGAGACCGGGCTCGGCACGGCGATATCGAACAGGCGCACCAGCTGGCCGCTCTCTATATCCGATTGCACGATCGCATGCCGCCCGAGCGCGATGCCCTGGCAATCGACGGCCGCGCGCGCCAATATCGAGGAATCCTGAAATACCAGACCGCCGCTCGGTTCGGCGTTATCGAGTCCGGCCGCGCGGAACCACGGCTCCCACGGTTCCAGGTCGCAACGCAGCAGCGGCGCGGCGGCCAGCTCGGCCGGCGTGCGCGGCAGCCGGCCGCCGTGGAAGTGCGGACTGACCACCGGGTAATAGCTGTCGCCCATCAGCCATTCGCTGACCAGGCCCGGGTAATGCCCCTGGCCGAAGCGGATGCCGATATCGACCGCCTCGCGCGCGAAATCGGTCAGGTGGTTGCTCGATTGCAGGCTCACTTCCAGATCGGGGTGATGCTCGATGAAGCGCCCCAGACGCGGCGACAGCCAGCGCGCCGCGAACGAAGGCAAGGCGGTGACGCCGAGGCGCTGTTGCCGGCCGCGCCTTTGCAATTGCCCGGCGGCGGCGGCGATGTCTTGCAGGGCCTGGCGTATCGCCGCGGCAAATTGCTCGCCGTCCGGCGTGATCGCGATGCGCTTGCCATGCCGCACGAACAGCGGCGCCCCCAACTCTTGTTCCAGCGCCCGCACCTGATGGCTGATGGCGCCGTGGGTCAGGTGGATCTCCTCGGCCGCGCGGGAAAAATTCTGGTGGCGCGCCGCCGCCTCGAATGCGCGCAGGGCGGCCAGATTCGGCAGCCGGCGAAAATCGCTCATGGGCCTTCCTCTATGTGAATAAATTTAGCAAGAAGCTCGAAAATTACTCGTTTTGTTTACTATTTCACACCACCTACAATGGGGTCATCGCACTGCAGCAAATTGGATTTTCCCTCTGAAAACGCAAAATACTTTGGCTAATTACCAAAAACACCAGGAGCTTGAAAATGTCAAATAAATTCGCAAACCCATCATACACGATAGCCGCCGGCACCGCGATTTCCGGGATCGCCGATCGGGCGCGCGCGATCGAAGTCGCTTGCGGACGCGTCTGGCTGACGATACAGGGCGACCTCAACGATTACTGGCTGCAAGCCGGCGAAACGTTTCACTTGCCGGCCGGGCGTCTGGTGGTGATAGAAGCCGACCGCCAGGCCAGCCTGATCGAATTCGCCCCCGCCCGCCCGGCAATGCGCGACGCGACTGCGCTGCGCCTGCAGGCCGCCTGAGCGCTTGGCTGGCCGTGTTACACTAGCGGCCTATGTCAGCAGCTACTCCTATTTCCACCCGGCCGCGCATCGTCCGGCGCGGCCACGAGCCTTACCAGACCAGCTTTGACGCGATGCGCGCGTTTACCGATGCGCGTCAGCCCGACACCCAAAACGAGCTGTGGATAGTCGAACATCCGCCGGTGTTTACGCTCGGCCTCGGCGCCGATGCTTCGCACGTGCTGGCGCCGCACGACGTCCCGGTGCTGCAGACCGACCGCGGCGGCGAAGTCACTTTCCACGGCCCCGGCCAGGTCGTGATTTACCTCTTGATAGACTTGCGCCGCAGCCACCCGAAAGCGCGCCTGTTCGCGCGCGAATTCGTGCAACAGATAGAACAAGCGGTGATCAATACCCTGGCAGCGTATAATCTGGCCGGTGAACGCAAACCCGGCGCACCCGGCATTTATATCAGCGACGGGCCATGGCAAGGCGCCAAGATCGCCGCGCTCGGCCTGAAGGTGCGCGCCAACGGCTGCACTTACCACGGCGTTTCGCTGAATGTCGCGATGGACTTGACGCCGTTTTCCTGGATCAACCCTTGCGGTTATGCCGGCCTGGCCACGGTCGATATGCAAACCCTGGGAGTGAGCGCGCCGCTGGCCGAAGTCCAGGCTGCACTCGCGCAACATTTGCAAGACTTACTGACCGCCCCTGAAATTTTGTCAACGCCCGCACCATGACCACCGAAAATACTCCCGCTCCCGTCCCCGCCTACGATCCCACCGAGAAACAAAAAGGAGCCAGCAAGACCGCGCGCATCCCGATCAAGATCGTGCCGGCCGAGCGCCTGCCCAAGCCGGACTGGATACGCGTGCGGGCCGGTTCGCCGACCACGCGTTTTTACGAAATCAAGGACATCTTGCGCGCCAACAAGCTGGTCACCGTCTGCGAAGAAGCGTCTTGCCCGAACATCGGCGAATGCTTCGGCAAAGGCACGGCCACCTTCATGATCATGGGCGACAAGTGCACGCGCCGCTGCCCGTTCTGTGACGTCGGCCACGGCCGCCCCGATCCGCTCGACACTGCCGAGCCGGCCAAGCTGGCGAAAACCATCGCCGACCTCAAGCTCAGTTATGTCGTGATCACCTCGGTCGACCGCGACGACTTGCGCGACGGCGGCGCCGACCATTTCGCCGAATGCATACGCCAGATCCGCGCGCTGTCGCCGGCCACCCGCATCGAAATCCTGACCCCGGATTTCCGCGGCCGCATGGACCGCGCGCTGGAAATGCTGGGCGCCGCGCCGCCCGACGTGATGAACCACAACCTGGAAACCGCGCCGCGCCTGTACAAGGAAGCGCGCCCCGGCGCCGATTACGAATATTCGCTGAGTCTGTTGAAGCGCTTCAAGGAAATGCATCCCAACGTGCCGACCAAGTCCGGCATCATGGTCGGCCTCGGCGAAACCGATGAAGAAGTGCTGCAAGTCATGCGCGACATGCGCGCCAACCACATCGACATGCTGACCATAGGCCAGTACCTGGCCCCTAGCGGCCACCACTTGCCGGTGCGCCGCTACGTGCATCCCGACACGTTCAAGATGTTTGAAGAAGAAGCCTACAAGATGGGCTTCGCCCACGCCGCCGTCGGCGCCATGGTACGCAGCTCTTACCACGCCGATCAGCAGGCGCATGGGGTGGGCGGCTAAACCGGATATCCCGACTCAAGCACAAAGGCAAGCGCCGCAGCGCTTGCCTTTTCTTTTTGCACGTCAGGAAAACGCAGATTAAATCAAAAGGCGTCATTCCCGCGAAAGGTGTAGCGGGGAATTCGGGTAGGCAGGCAAGCGCTTGCCGCCAGGCTGCGCCGCAGGCGCTCACGGCAGGCTCGACAAATAAGTCGTCAGGGCCACGATCTCGCTCTCGCTCAGGCCGGCGGTGCTGGCGCTCATCGGGCCGTAGATGCGTTCGCCGCTGCGGTCGCGGTAGCGTTTCAGCGACTGGCTCAGGTATTGCACTTGCTGGCCGGCCAGGCGCGGCGTGGTTTCATTGCCGTGCGCCTGGTCGCCGTGGCAACGCAGGCAGCGCGCGATGTAGAGCGCCTTGCCGACCACGGAAGTGCCGGCAGCGGCCGGCTTGATAGGTTTGCTGGAATAGAAAATGCTGACGTTGATGCGGTCTTCTTCGGTCAGCAGGCGCATCAAGCCTTCCATGAATTCATTGCGGCGCTGGCCGCGCGAAAACTTGTCGATCTGGGTCAGCAGATAGCTGGGGTTCTGGCCGGCCAGGTTGGGGACATCGCCCTTGACGCTGCTGCCATCCTCACCGTGACAGACGTTGCAGAAAAACGTGACTTTTTTTGCATTATTGACGGCCGCCGCCGACAGCGCGGGGTCGGCCAGGCCCTTCTTCATGCGGGCATCGAGCGGCGAAGCCTGCTGCGCGCCGGCGACAGAAGCAAACACGGTCAGCCATACCGGCAAGCATAGCAAGCGCACTGTGCGCGCACTGAAATTCATCGATTCTCCCAAAATGAGCCGGCCCCTGATACTGCGGACACTCCCGGCTTGCCGGATGGCAAGCCAAGGATGCTCATTTTATAAGTCGGAGAGAATTTTATTCCGCGTATCGCCCCGTAAATTGATTTACATCAATTTACGGCGACAAGAGCGCGCAGGCGGGCTGGCGCCGTAAAACTCATACCAAAAAGAAATTAATTAACGGAAAATTAAATGCATATGGGGAAATTTAAGCGGCAATTCTAAAGTTTTAGCGGAATTGTCCGTTTCCGAAACCAAGCCATCGACTCGCCCTTCTTCGTCCCTCTTTATGCCCCTGTTTCCCTTAAGCGTGCTGCGCTATTTTGAACCGGCTTCGGAGCAGCGGTCGCCGCTGGCCGCTGTGCGCCCGGCTGGGCGCCAGCCGTCCGCCGCTGCCGGCAAGGAAGCATCGAGCTGGCCGGAAGTAGAGCGCCGCAAGCTCGATACGCGGCGCCAGGCCGACAGACGCGAGAAACAGCAAGCGATCTTGCTCGACACGCGCAAGACCCAGGGCAGGCGGCGCACGGCCGGGCGCCGCAGCGACGATAGTCAGGCGGCGCCGGCCATCCACATTTCCGTCCAGGGTTAGTCGCCGTTCAAACGGCTCCTTAGCGCAGCAAGCCGCGCGCCCAGGCCAGGATTTGCGCGGCCGGCAGGACACGCCAGGATGATTAAGCCTCTTGTTGAAAGCCGATCTTGCGCATGATTTTTTCCATCAGGCACCACTTGCTGAAGCCGCTTTGCAACAGATTCACGCCGACGAAGGCGGTGAACGCCAGCCACCATTGACTGACGAAGAGCGGGCTGCCCGGGATGCCGAGCGCCAGGCTCAGCAAGATAAAAATGCCTGCGACGATGCGTACCATTTGCCAGCTAGTCATGATGATGCTCCTTCGGTTGAGGTGAAAATAAACCCTTGCCTTGGGGGCGTCCAGAATTTCGATAATCGGGATGCAGACCAAGGCGCGAGCCGCAGCAATACGTCGGTATTGCGAGGATTTGCAACGCAGGTATGCGCCCGAATATCGGATTTATGGATGCTCCCCACGATAGGCGATGTAGTACAACAGCGGTATCACCACCAGGGTCAGCACGGTGGAGACGAAAATCCCGAAGATCAGCGAAATCGCCAGGCCGTTGAAAATCGGGTCGTCGAGGATGAAGAACGCACCCAGCATGGCGGCCAGCCCGGTCAGCGCGATCGGCTGGGCGCGCGTGACGGCCGAGCTGACGATGGCGTCCCTGAAAGCCATGCCGCGCGCGACTTGCAGGTGGATGAAATCGACCAGCAGGATAGAGTTGCGCACGATGATGCCGGCCAGCGCGATCATGCCTATCATCGAGGTCGCCGTGTATTGCGCGCCGAGCAAGGCGTGACCCGGCATCACGCCTATGATGGTCAGCGGGATCGGCGCCATGATGATCAGCGGCGTCAGGTAAGAGCCGAATTGCGCCACCACCAGCAAATAGATCAGCACCAGGCCGACCGCATAGGCGGCGCCCATGTCGCGGAAAGTCTCGTAGGTGACTTGCCATTCGCCGTCCCATTTCAGGCTATAGCCGCGATACGGGTCGGCCGGGGCGCGGATGAAATATTCTTCCAGCTGGCCGCCTTCCGGGGTGATGATGGCGGCGATCGCGGCGCGCATGCCGAACATGCCGTACAGCGGGCTGTCGACCGCGCCGGCCATGTCGCCCACCACGTAATTCACGCCCAGGCCATCCTTGTGATACAGCGGCTGTTCGCGCAGGCTGTCGCCGATTTCTACCAGTTCGCGGATAGGCACCAGCTTGCCCTGGCTATTCCTGACGGAAAGCGCCAGCAAGCTATCCAGATTGCCTTGCTCGGCCGGCGCCAGATGCAGATTGGCGGCCACCGGATACTTGCTCTGGTCGTGCAGATAGGCGGCGGCGCCGCCGGCCAGGCCGGTGCGCAGGGCGGCGACGATGGCGGCCTGCGGCACGCCTAGCAGCGCAGCCTTGCGCTTGTCCACGATCAGCATCTTGCGCGGCGCGGCAGCGATGCTGCTGTCGTCGGCATCGACCACCCCCCTGGTTTGTTCGAAGACGGCGCGCACCGCCTTGGCCACCGTGCGCCGGCCCTCGTCGTCGGGGCCGTAAATCTCGGCCACGATAGGCGCCAGCACCGGCGGGCCGGGCGGCACTTCCACCACTTTGACATTGGCGCCAAAGCGGCGGCCTATGTCCTGCAAGGCCGGACGCAGGCGGCCGGCGATCGCATGGCTTTTTTCCGTCCGATGATGCTGGTCGACCAGATTGACCTGGATATCGCCGGCTTCGCCGCCGGCGCGCAAATAATATTGCCGCAGCAAGCCGTTGAAGTTGATCGGCGCCGCGGTGCCGGCATACGCTTGATAATCGCTGACTTCCGGCACCGTCGCCAGATAAGCGCCGAGTTCGTGCAAGACCGCCGCAGTGTGCTCAACCGGGGTGCCGGCCGGCATGTCGACGATCAGCTGGAATTCGGATTTATTATCGAAAGGCAGCATCTTCAGCTGCACCAGTCCCAGCACCGGCAAGGCGATGGAAAGCGCGATCAGCGCGGCGATGCCGAGGCCGAGTTTTTTGCGCTGGCGGCCGCCCGATTTTTCATCGAGGAAGGGCCGGAACAGGCGCCGGAACAGCGGCGCCAGCCGGCTCGCCAGCGCGTCATTCGCACCATGGCCAGCCCTCATCCAGATGCGCGCCAGCCAGGGCGTGACGATGAAGGCGATCGCCAGCGACAGCAACATCCCCATGCTGGCATTGATAGGAATCGGGCTCATGTACGGCCCCATCAAGCCGCTGACGAAGGCCATAGGCAACAGGGCGGCGATCACGGTCAGGGTGGCGAGGATGGTCGGGCCGCCGACTTCATCCACCGCGCCGGGTATCAGCTCGCTCAGGGTCTTGTCGGGATGGAGAGCTTGATGGCGGTGGATGTTTTCCACCACCACGATCGCGTCGTCGACCAGGATGCCGATAGAGAAGATCAGCGCGAACAGCGAGACCCGGTTCAGCGTGAAGCCCCAGGCCCAGGAGGCGAACAGGGTCACGGTCAGGGTCAGGATCACCGCCGTGCCGACGATGAGGGCTTCGCGCCGTCCGAGCGCCAGGAACACCAGGGCCACCACCGAGGCGGTCGCGAACAGCAGCTTCTGTATCAGCTTGTGCGCCTTGTCGTCGGCGGTCTGGCCGTAATTGCGCGCGGCGCCGACTTCCACCCCGGCCGGGATCACGCTATTGCGCAACAGTTCGACGCGCTGCAACACGGCGTTGGCGACGTCCACCGCATTCTGTCCCGGCTTCTTAGTCACGGCGATGGTCACGGCAGGATATTCGCCGCCTTGCCTGCCTGCCGTGCCATGCCAGACATAGCGTGCGGCCGGCAGCGGGCCGTCTTCCACTTGCGCGACGTCGTTCAAGAATACCGGCTTGCCGTTCTTGACGCCGACCATCAGCCCGGCCACCGCTTGCGCGTCGCGCAGGAAAGGGCCGGCCTCGAGCGCCACGCTCTGATTGCCGGCCACCAGTTCGCCGGCCGGCAAGCCGAGATTGGCGGACGCCAGGCTCGCTTGCAGATCGGCCACGGTCAGGCCGCTGGCCGCCAGCCGGGCGGTATCGAGTTCTATGTTCACGGCGCGGCCGGGGCCGCCTATGGTCGTCACTTCGCGCGTGCCCGGCACGCGTTTCAGGTCGGCCTCTATGCTGTGCGCGACGCGCTCGAGGTCGTAGGCGCCGGTGCCGGCGTCCTTGCTCCACAGGGTCAGCGCGACGATGGGCACATCGTCTATGCCCTTAGGTTTGACGATAGGCTCCAGCGTGCCGAGATTGGCCGGCAGCCAGTCGCGGTTGCTGTGCACGGTGTTATACAGGCGCACCAGCGCCTCGCTACGCGGCACGCCGACTTCGAACTGCACGGTGATGATGGCCAGGCCGGGGCGCGACACCGACATCACATGGTCGACATTGGCGATCTGGCTCAGCACCTGTTCGGCCGGAATCGCCACCATCTGCTCGACATCCTTGACCGCAGCGCCGGGAAACGGCACCAGCACATTCGCCATGGTGACATTGATTTGCGGCTCTTCTTCGCGCGGCGTCACCAGCACCGCAAACAAGCCGAGCAGGAAAGCCAGCAGCGCCAGCAAAGGCGTGATTTGCGCGCCCTGGAAGTAGCCGGCGATGCGGCCGGAGATGCCCAATTTCTGTTTCATGCGACGCTCCTTAACGCGACTGGGGCCGCTTGGCCGCCGCCGCCGGATCGAGCGCCACTTGTTCGCCGGCCGCGACCCCGCTCAGGATTTCCTGTTCGCTACCGGCCGGCGCGCCCAGCCTGACTTGGCGCAGCAAGGGACGGCCTTGCGCGTTCAGCACATACACGGCGCTCAGCTCGGCGCGGCGCAACACGGCCCGGGCCGGCACATACAGGCGCGCCGCCTGCGCCGGGCCGCCGCCCTGCAACTGCAGGCTGACGCGGGCGAACATGCCGGGCGTCAAACCCGGCACGGATGCCGGCAAATCCAGCCTTATCTGTACGGTGTGGGTGGCGGCGTCGGCCACCGGCAAGACAGTGAGCCTGGCGGCAGTCGCCCAGCGCCGCGCGTCCGGCAAAGCGGGGAATTCTATCCTGGCGCTGCGCGCCGGCGCCAAGCCGCTGGCCAATGCCTGCGGCAGCGTCGCCGTCACCCGCAACGCGCTCGGGTCGTACAGCGTCAGCAAGGGCCGCCCCGGCAACGCCATATCGCCCACCGTCACGGCGACATCGGCGACCAGGCCGGCATACGGCGCGTTCAAGGCATAAAAATCGGTTTGCGTCTGCAGCGCGCCCGCCTGCGCGATCTGGGCCGTGGCCGAGGCGGTGGCGGACTTGAATTCGGCTTCGGCTCTGTCGAGTTGCGCCTGGCTGATGTATTGCCGCGCGAACAGCAGTTTCTGGCGCTCGACATCTCTGGCGGCCAGCGCCAGCGCGGCGCGCGCCGCCTCGACCTGGGCCCGGCCGGCGCTGGCTTCCTGGCGGGCGGCGCGGGCATCGATGCGCAACAGCAGCGCGCCGGCCTTGACGGCGTCGCCGGCGTGCACCGGCAAGGCGGTGACGGCGCCCGCCACCTGGGCCGAAATCACGGTCTGGCGCACCGCCTCCACCACGCCGTCGGCGCTGTACAGCAAGCCGCCCTGGCTGCTGCGCACGCTCGCCACGCTCAGCTCCGCGGCCTGCGCCGCCGGGAGCAGGCACGGCAACAGGCACTGCAGCAGGAATAGCGCCGTGAGTGCTTTTTTCATCGTTGACAACATGACAGTCCGCCTCGTTTCAGATTTTGCGTTATTGAGTCGGCAAGAAAATAGTTTTATTTTTCTTGCCGCCGTTCTCACCCTCTCCCTCTTGCGGGAGAGGGCCGGGGTGAGGGGAGTCGGCTCCATCTATTCAATTGCCGACTCTATAATCGTGAAAGCATCATATACTTATTTGCGCATATACACAAATAACGAAACTTACTCCGCAAACCGCGGCGCAAAAGGTATCATGCTGGTTTTCAAGAAGGAAAACTGCCTCCCCATGGAAGGATTGTCCGATCAGGCGCTGACCGAAGTCGCGCATTATTTTTCCGCGCTGGCGGAGCCGACCCGTTTGCGCATCCTGAATTGCCTGCGCGACCGCGAACACAATGTCGGCGAGCTGGCCGAACGCTGCGCCTGCTCGCAGGCGAACGTCTCGCGCCATTTATCGACGCTGGCCAAACACGGCCTGGTGGCGCGCGAAGGGCGCGGCACGGCCGTGTATTACCGCATCGCCGACCCCGCGATTTATGTCTTATGCGACCTGGTGTGCGGCAACGTCGCGCGCCAGCTCGATGCGCAAGCGGCCCTGCTGGCCGAACGGCGCGGCAAATAAACCGGCGCTATCAACGCCAGAGGCGCAGCAACAGGCTGGCCGCCACCGCCAGCAACAGCAGGGCGAACAGCGTCTGCACTTTCCTGGCCGGCAGATAAGCGGCGATACGGCGTCCGGCCAGCATGCCGGCCACCGTGCTGGCGACGAACGACAGCGAAAATCCGGCCGGCAGCGTCGCCCCGTTAGCCAGCGCCGACGCGATGCCTACGCTGCCGACCAGGGCGATCACCAGCAGCGAAGTCGCGACTGCGCCATGCATGCTGAGATTGGTATAGCGCCGCAACATCGGCACGATCACGAAACCGCCGCCGACTCCGAGCAAACCGGTGACCAGGCCGGCCATGCCGCCTATCGCGGCGATCACGGCGCCGGTCCGCGGCGTCCAGTCGAAGCGTCCGGTGTCGCCGTTGATGCGCGCCAGCACGGCCCGCCCGCCGTCGTCTGCGACAGGCGCATGGCGCAGCAGGCGGGCCGCCACCAGCAGCAGGATCAGCGCAAATAAAGCCATCAGCCAGACTTGCGACAAGTGTTGCGCCAGCCTCACCCCGAACACGGTGGGCAAGGCGCCGGCCGCCGCCATCAGCAGGGCGGCGCGGTAACGCACCAGTTTCTTGCGCCAGCCTTCCAGAGCGCCGGCCAGCGCGCCGCAAGTCACCGCCAGCAAGGCGACCGGCATCGCCTGCTGCATGCTCCAGCCCTGGCTATACACCAGAGACGGCAGCGCCAGGATGCCGCCGCCGGCGCCGCTCAAGCCCATCACCAGGCCGACCGCGGCGCCGATCAGCAGCGCGAGCGTATCTGCGAACCAGAGCAAGACGCCTCCCGTAGATAAAAAGATGCCGTAGTGTAGTCCCGCCGACGCGCGGCGTCGAGCTCAGGACGGCGGCGGGCGGCCCGGGCATTAAAAAATACTCCCTCCCAGTATTTTTACAAGTCATTTAAACACGCTGACGACAGGGCTGTTTTTACACATACTCCCTGTTTTTATGTATTAACAGCAAGCATTCAGTCAGCCTGGCCGCGGCCATGCACAGTGGGCGCCGCGTCGAAATTTTTCCGGGTGCCGGCCCAGTCCTTGCCGCCGCCGCTTGGTTTGCTATGATGCAAGCACGACCCCAGCCCGCCTACGCCACCATGCGCCCTTCGATAGAAAGTTTTTTCGATCCCGTCACCGGCACCGCCAGCCACCTCGTGTACGACGCCGCAGGCGGCCATGCCGCGGCGATCGACACCGTGCTCGATTACGATCCCAAAGCTGGCCGCAGCGCAACCCGCAGCGCCGACCTGATCCTCGATTTTTTGCGCGCCCACAGTCTGCAGCTGGACTGGATACTGGAAACCCATGCGCATGCCGATCATTTGTCGGCGGCCGACTACCTGCGCCGCCGGACCGGCGCCAGAATCGCAATCGGCGCCCGCATCTGCCAAGTGCAAGGCGTATTCAAGCAACTGTTCAACCTGGAAGCGCAGTTCGCCGTCGACGGTTCGCAATTCGACGTCTTGCTCGACGATGGCCAGCAATTCGACATCGGCCACCTGACGATGACGGTGCTGTTCGTGCCCGGCCATACGCCGGCCGATATCGCCTACCGGATAGACGATGCGGTCTTCATCGGCGACACCCTGTTCATGCCCGATGTCGGCACCGCCCGCTGCGATTTCCCCGGCGGCAATGCGCAAGCGCTGTACCGGTCGATACAGAAATTGCTGGCGCTGCCGAGCGCCACCCGCCTGTTCCTGTGCCACGATTACCCGCCGCCCGGCCGCGCCGCCTGCCTGCAAACGACGGTGGCCGAACAGCGCGCCGCGAATATCCACGTGCACGACGGCGTCAGCGAAGCCGATTTCATCGCCATGCGCCAAAATCGCGACGCCGGGCTGGCGATGCCGGTGCTACTATTACCGGCAGTGCAGGTCAATATCCGCGCCGGCGCCTGGCCGCCGGCCGAAAGCAACGGCATCCGCTACCTGAAAATTCCGCTCAACAGTCTGTGAGCTTGCCCGTCTTGTCCACCAACCAAGAATAAACGCCATGTCCACCACTGTCCGCCGCATCGCCATCAGCACCGGGGGCGGCGACGCCCCCGGCTTGAACGCCGTCATCCGCGCCGTGGTGCTGGCCGCCGAAAAACGCGGCTGGGAATGCTACGGCATACGCGAAGGCTTCAACGGCATCTTGCAGCCCGAGCGTTACCCGGTCGACGGCGTGTTCCGCCTGACGGCCGCCCAGGTGCGCGGCATCGGCCATCTCGGCGGCACCGTACTCGGCACCACCAATCACGGCAATCCGCTCAAATTCGCCACGACGATGGCGGACGGCAGCCTCCGGGAACTCGACCGCAGCGCCGACATCGTGCGCCACTTGCAACAGATGCAGATCGACGCCCTGGTCTGCGTCGGCGGCGACGGCACGCTGACCATCGCGCATGCGCTGCACCAGCAAGGCTTGCGCGTGGTCGGCGTGCCTAAGACCATCGATAACGACCTCGACAAGACCTTCACCACGTTCGGCTTCGATACCGCGGTCTCGTTCGCGACCGAATGCGTGGACCGGCTGCACACCACGGCCGAGAGCCACCAGCGCATCATGGTGGTGGAAGTGATGGGGCGCTATGCCGGCTGGATTGCGCTGCACGCCGGCATCGCCGGCAATGCGCACGCGATCCTGATCCCGGAAATCCCTTACGACCCTGAGCAAGTGGCGGCCAAGATACGCGCGCGCGAAGCGGCCGGCCGCCATTACTCCATCGTGCTGGCGGCGGAAGGCGCGCTCGCGCTGGGCGGCCAGCATGCGCTGCAGGAAAGCGCCGGCGCCGGCTATGTGGAGCGGCTCGGCGGCATAGGAGAAAACCTGGCGCGCGACTTGCAACAGCGCACCGGCAAGGAAGCGCGCGCGGTCGTGCTCGGCCATTTGCTGCGCGGCGGCAGCCCGACCGCGTTCGACCGTTTATCGGCGATGCGCTTCGGTGCGGCGGCGGTGCGTGCGCTCGACGAAGGCTACTCCGGCATCATGGTGGCGCTGGCGTTTCCGAACGTAAATTACGTCGCACTGGAAGAAGTCGCCGGCCGCATGAAGGGCGTGCCGATGGACAGCGACACCCTGCAGACCGGGCGCGACATCGGCATCTGCTTCGGCGATTAAGCGATTAAGCGATTAAGCGATCAGGCGATCGGGCCGGCGCCCTATTCGGCCGCGCGCTTGGGATGGATGCGCACCAGTACGATGCGCGGCCCGTTCATCTTTTTGACGACGGCGTCGAAGCGTTCGAACTCGACTTTCTGCCCTTCCAGCGGCAGATCGCCTAGCGTATGCATGATCAGGCCGCCTATCGATTCGACTTCGTCGCTGTCGAGCTCGAACCCCAGCGCCATGCCCAGCGTAAACAAGGGCAGGCTGCCCTTGCCTATCAGGGTGCCGTCGTCCAGCAGCGTCCAGTCGTTTTCGTTCTGCCGAAACTCGTCGCGGATTTGCCCGACCAGCGCGCCCAGCAGATTATCGAGGGTTAAGAAACCGACCGGCTTGCTGCCCTTGTTGCCGACGATGGCGAAGTGCGGCGCGCCCTTGCGGAAGCGGCGAAACAGCTCGAGCGCCGGCATGCTGGGCGGCACGAACTCCACCTGCCGCAAGTGCTTGCCGAGGTCGTCCAGCGGCTTGCCGGCCTGCTGCGCCAAAAACAAATCCTTCAGGTGCAGCATGCCCAGCACGGTCGCTTCATCGTCGTCGAAATACGGATAGCGGCTGAAGCGGTTGCGGCCCGCCGTTTCCATGTTTTGTTCCAGGCTGGCGCTCTTGTGCATCGCGACCACCTCGCCGATCGGGCGCATCAGGTCGGAAATTTCCAGGCCGCCGAAATCGAGCACCTGCGCCATGATGCTCCACTCGTCGCGGGTCTCTTTGATGCCGCCATGGCTGCCGCGCAAGATCAGTTTCAACTCTTCGGCCGAATAGTGGCTGTCGCCGCCGTGCGCGAGATCGAGCCCGGCCCATTTCAGCACTTTGTTGGAACTCCAGTTCAGCATCCAGATCGCCGGGTACATGGTCCAGTAAAACGTATACAGCGCCGGCGCGGTCCACAGCGAGATACGCTCCGGCATGCGGATCGCCATCGATTTCGGCGCCAATTCGCCGACCACGATATGCAAAAACGAAATAGTGAAAAATGCAAAGAAAAATGACACGCCGTGTATCAACTCGGCGGAAGCAATCCCCAGCAAAGGAAATAAAGGCTGCAACAGTTGGGCGAAAGCAGGTTCGCCTATCCAGCCAAGGCCGAGCGAGGCCAGGGTAATGCCCAACTGGCAAGCGGACAAATAAGCATCGAGATGCTGATGCACGCGCACCAGCAAACGGCCGCGCACACCTGCAGTCCTGGCGAGGCTGCGCACCCGGGTCTGACGCAATTTCACCAGACCGAATTCGGCGGCAACAAAAAAACCGTTCAACAAAACCAGCAACAGGGCGGCAACAACCAGCAATAAATTATCCAACACGAAACCCTAACAATGTCCACGCCGACACTTTAGACCAAATTAGTGTACTTTGCATACAATTACCGGCCAATCATGCGTTTCCGGAACTAAGGAGCATACATTGTCACTAGACCGCATACTCACCGACTTAGCGAGCCAGCTGGCGGCCGACCCGGCTTGGCGCGACATCCGCCCGCTGCGCGAACTGATCGCCCTGTTGCGCCCGCCGCGCCCTGCAGACCTCGGCCGCGCCACCGATAATCTGCGCGCCCTGTGCTATGTGCTGCAACAGCATCCGGGTTGGCGGCGCGCGTTCCGTCATTACCTGATCAGGGTGCTGACCACCCGCAAAACCGTACACCTGCTCACCGATACCGGCATCACCGTGAACTCGGGCTTCTGGGGCGCGGCCTGGTCCAGGCTGGTCAGCAAATTGCTGCCGCCCCTGAGCAACGACGACTACATCAAGGACGTGTTCGGACTCTGCTTCGACGATATGCGCGACCACCTCTGGGTGAACGGCGTCGCCGACGAAGTCTGGGTCAGCCTGATCCGCGCCATCGGTTTCCGTGCGCGCGGTGCGCGCACCACGCATGCCTTGTTGACCGGGGAAATCCTGAGCGCGGTGCAAGTTCTGTCGTATCGCATCGCCACCATAGGGCTGGAAGCCGAGCTGGTGCGCAATCATCCCGACATCGAGCGCTTCGAATCGCCCTTCCTGCGCCAGAACGACGCCATCAACGACTATGTGCTGCGCTATGGCGAATGGCTGACAGACCGGCAGATACGCAGGGAAGACAGCAAGCACATCGAAGTCTTGCTGACGCAGTGCGTAGCGATCGCGCAGCGGATACGGCGCACCGCTGCGGCCCAGGGCGTATCGATCAGCCTGACGCGCCTGCTGCTGCGGCTGACGCAAAGCATCGCGCGCCTGCGCAGCCTGCTGGCGCTGCTCGACAGCCGCGACATCGCCGGGGCCGCGCAATTAGGGACGAAACTGTTGAAGGAACTGGTCACGGCCGACAACCAGCGCCACAGCCTGCGCGATTTAATCCTGACCAATACCGAGCTGCTGTCCATGCAAGTGACCGAACGCGCCGGCAAGAGCGGCGAGCACTATGTCACCAGCAGCCGCGCCGAATGGATGGCGATGCTGCGCTCGGCGCTCGGCGCCGGCTTCATCGTCGGCTTCATGGCGATGATCAAGATCGTGTCCGGCACCTTCGCGCTGGCGCCTTTCGGTTACGCCTTGCTGTACAGCCTGAATTATTCCACCGGCTTCATGCTGGTGCACGTTTTGCATTTCACGATCGCGACCAAACAGCCGGCCATGACCGCCGCCCTGATCGCGCGCGCGATCGACGAGGGCGGGCAAAAACTCGACGAGCTGGCCGAGCTGATCGTGCGCGTCCTGCGTTCGCAATTCATCGCCATCCTCGGCAATATCGCGCTCGCCATGCCGACCGCCTATGCGATCGCCTGGGCCTGGTACGGCCTGAGCGGCCGCCACCTGGCGAGCCCGGACAAGGCGCAATATCTGTTGCACGATCTCGATCCTTTCGGCAGCCTGGCCTTGCCGCATGCCGCGATCGCCGGCGTCTGCCTGTTCCTGTCCGGGCTGATTTCCGGCTATTACGACAACAAGGCCAGCTATGCGGAGATTCCGGCCCGCCTGCGCCAGCTGCCCTGGCTTAAATCCGCGCTCGGAGAACAGCGCCTGCTGCGCGTCAGCAATTATCTCGGCGACAATCTCGGCGCGCTCGCCGGCAATTTCTTTTTCGGCGTGATGCTGGGCAGCATAGGCCAGCTGGGCGCCTTCTTCGGCTTGCCGGTAGACATCCGCCATATCACTTTCTCCAGCGCCAATTTTGCCTTCGCCCTGGTCGGCCTCGAACATCACATGAGCTGGCGGCTGGCCCTGACTTCCAGCGGCGGCATCTTGCTGATCGGCCTGGTCAATCTCGCGGTCAGCTTCAGCCTGGCGATGCTGGTGGCCCTGCGTTCGCGCCGCATCAGCTTCGGCCAGGGCGGCACGCTGGCGCTGCTGTTATGGCGGCGCTTCCGTTCCGGGCCCAGGGATTTCTTTTTCCCGGGGAAAGATGCGCCGGCCGCGCCGCCTGGCGTTTGATGCAAATCAATGATTGCATGAGCGCATTGCGGCGCCTGTTCTTTCGCCTATGCTGAAAGCGTACAATCGTTTCCTTGTCCGCGCTTGTCCCCTTCCGCCATGAAAACCGCCAGCCCCGCTTCCCCCAAGATCATTCCGCATACCGTACTGGAAGATGTGCTGGCGATCCTGACCGGCACCCTGTTTGTCTCCTTGGGAGTGGCGCTATTCAATCAGGCCGGCTTGCTGACCGGCGGCACCGCCGGCCTGGCCTTTCTCGTGCATTACAGCACCGGCCTGTCTTTCGGCCTGGTGTTCTTCCTGATCAATCTGCCGTTCTATTGGCTGGCCTGGCGCCGCATGGGCTGGCGTTTCACGCTCAAGACCTTTTGCGCGGTGGCCCTGGTCTCGGTGTTTTCCGGCCTGCACCCGAAACTCGTGCAATTGATAGAAGTATCCGCCATGACGCCGTTCTACGTCGCCATCATAGGCGGCTTACTGATGGGGGTGGGCTTCATCGTGCTGTTCCGCCATCAGGCCAGCCTCGGCGGCATCAATATCCTGGCCCTGTATCTGCAGGAAAAGCGCGGCATCCGCGCCGGCAAACTGCAGATGGGCGTCGACATCAGCATCGTCATGGCATCCCTGCTGGTGGTCAGCCCGATGGCGCTGGCCGCCTCGGTGCTGGGCGCGGTCGCGCTAAACCTGGCGATCATGCTGAACCACAGGCCCGGGCGTTACATGGCGGTCTGACTGAAATGCAGTTCAGTTAATCCGTAAACGCAAAGTCGTCATCCCTGCGCAGGGTGCAGCGGGGAATTCGAGCAGCATGCTGCTCGCCCGCGAAACGGCTTGAGCGTGCAAGCTCAAGCGCGCCCTGCAAGGGGGGATCCAGCGTCTTTTGGCGCACGCCACTAGATTCCGGCCTTCGCCGGAATGACGACGCGAAGTCGTACGGTTTAACAGAGCTGCATTTCGATCTAACTGGCATTTTTCACCACTTTCCACACTGGAACAAGTCCTCTATTCGCCCCGGCTAGCTCTCTGTTGCGGGGCGAATTTGTGTAAAATCGAGCGACTTCGTCGCGCCTACGGCGCACCCATGATCCAAGCACAAGAAAGCGAACAAAGATGAACCACGTCGTCATCAGCGGCACCGGCCTGTACACTCCCGCCAATTCCATCTCCAACGAAGAACTGATCGCCAGCTTTAACGGCTACGTCCAGCAATACAATGCCGACCATGCCGCCGAAATCGCCAGCGGCGCACTGACGGCACTGGAAGAATCCTCCGTCGCCTTCATAGAAAAAGCGTCCGGCATCAAGTCGCGCCACGTGATGGAAAAATCCGGCATCCTCGACATCACGCGCATGGTGCCGCGCATCCCCGAGCGCAGCGACGACGAACCGTCCATCATGTGCGAAATGGCGGTAGCCGCCGCCAGGCAAGCGCTCGAGCGCGCCGGCAAGAGCGCCGCCGATGTGGACGCCGTGATCTGCGCCGCCAGCAACATGCAGCGCAGCTATCCGGCCATCGCCGTGGAAGTGCAAAGCGCACTCGGCATCGCCGGCTACGGTTACGACATCAACGTCGCCTGCTCGTCCGCCACCTTCGGCATCCAGGCCGCCGTGGCCGCGATCCAGAGCGGCCAGGCGCGCGCCGTGCTGGTGGTCAACCCGGAAATCACCAGCGGCCACCTGAACTGGCGCGACCGCGACAGCCACTTCATCTTCGGCGACGCCTGCACCGCCATCCTGCTCGAGCGCGCCGACCTCGCCACCTCCCAGCACCAGTTTGAAATCGTCGGCCTGAAACTGAAGACCCAGTTCTCCAACAACATCCGCAACAACTTCGGCTTCCTCAACCGCGCCGATGAATCCGGCATAGGCCAACCCGACAAACTGTTCCGCCAGCAAGGCCGCAAAGTGTTCAAGGACGTCTGCCCGATGGCCGCCGCCATGATCACCGACACCGTCGCCGCCGCCGACATCTCTATCAACGCCGTCAAGCGCTTCTGGCTGCACCAGGCCAACCTCAACATGAATTTGCTGATCGCGCGCATGATACTCGGCCGCGACGCCACCGCGGAAGAATCGCCGACCATCCTCGACACCTACGCCAACACCTCCTCGGCCGGCTCCATCATCGCCTTCCATAAACACCAGGACGATCTGGCCGCCGGTTCGGTAGGCGTGATCTGCTCGTTCGGGGCCGGGTATTCGATAGGCTGTGTGGTGGTGAAGAAGCTGGGGTGAGTTGTGTCACTGCGTTAAAAAATTGGCCGCTGTTTGCGCAGTAAATTCAGGTAAGCCGTGAACGCAAAGTCATCATCCCTGCGCAGGGTGCAGCGGGGAATTCGAGCGGCATGCTGCTCGCCCGCGAAACGGCTTGAGCATGCAAGCTCAAGCGCGCCCTGCAAGGGGGGATCCAGCGTCTTTTGGTGGTTACTCCACTAGATTCCGGCCTGCGCCGGAATGACGAAGCGAAGTGTGCGGCTCAACTGAACGGCATTACGCTGTTTGCGGCCATTTTTTTGTACCGCCAGCGTCAGCCGTCACGCCGTCTCTCCTGCCACGCCGCAAACTCCAGCGGCCCGATCCCGAAGCGCACCGCATTACCCGCATGCAGCGTCTTGAATTCCGCCAGCACCAGCGCAACAAAATGATCGCGGTCGGCCTGCGCCACAGCGGCCGGCATCCTGGCGCGCACCGTCGCGTCGTCGGCAGATTCTCCGCTGCGCACGATGGCAGCGACCACGGCGCTCAAGGCTTGCCGGTAGCGCAGACGAAACGTGTCGGGCGGCGCCAGGTTTTGTTTCACCGCGACGTATTGCTGGCAAGAGCGTTCATAGGCCCAGACAAATACATCGCGCAGCAGCTCGACGCGATTCAATTCATACACACCGAGCATGGCGTCCACATAGGCTTGCTGCGGCACATCGATAAACGACAAGGGGCAGAGATTGTGGCGTATGAACGGGATATTCACCGCCACCCGCGACACGCGTTTATTCACGTCTTCGAACGGTTGCAGATACGGCAGATGCACCATCAGGAAAAACGCCTGCTCGAAAGGGTCGATAATTTCCGCCGCCATCGCTATCACGATGCCGAACAACTCCAGCAAGCGTTGCGGCAAGGCGACCGGCATATACACGCTGCCACCGATCTCCACCGCGCGGCTGCGAATACGGCCGCAAGCCGTGGGGTCGGCCATCAAGCCATCGGATAAAAACGCATGCAAGGCAATGATAGTGTCAGCGCTCAGACCGGCATGCTCGCTATCGTGCACCAGGTATTCGATCGCCCCCTTATGGTTAAGTATCATCTGGGTTTCCAGCGCATCCTTGCCCTCGGCGGCCTGGCCGAAGGCGATCAGGCGCTCGGTATCGAGACGGCTGTAGGTATTCCCCTCCAGCTGCGAAGACGCCCAGGACAGGTCGATCAGCAAGCGCTGCAGAATATCGCGCGCAAACGTACCCGCTGCGGCCTGCCCGGCGGGCGAGCGTCCCAGCGCATGCAGTTGATCGCGCAGCACTTGCGGCAGATAGGCAGTGAGATTCGGTTGATAGTGCTCCAAAAATTCCTGGCGGTAGCCAACCGGCTGACGCAACTGGCGCGGCTGCCGCACATAAGCCTTGACCTCCTCCCCCTCGGGAGAAAGCGGGACATACACTTCGCCGTAAATGCTCAAATTCGACTGCACATTGTGCCCAGGCTCAGCCGCAACGACGCGCGGCGCGCAACGATAACGCAAGGCCCGCCCTACTCCACTGGACTGGATGCGCGCCTGCTGCACGAGGAGCGCCAACCGGCGCTGCAAGGTGCGACGCGAGATACCCGCGCCTAGCCTCTGCATCAGCGCATCGATGCCTACGCCGTCCTGATGTCGTGCAATCAACTCCTGGAGTCGATCGAATTCTTGAGGCAAAGTAACTTTTGGCATGAAATCACCCACTTTTTGCTGGCATGCCTAGTATCGCGCCATTTAAAGTGGCGCGTAAATGGAATTGCGCCAATTTACGCGCCACAAAAATTGGCGCGATTTTCGTGTGTCACGCCATTTCACCTGAAATAGCGATTCGACATCCTCGGCCTATTGCTGCAGGTTGCTTTTCCCAACAACTTTCACGCCAACAAAACAAAAACGGCACAGTGCAGGCTTTTGCTTTGGCGCAAAAAGTTTTCGTTAAATTAGTTGCAGCTTATTGACCAATACACTTTTTGCAATTATCGTCATAGAAACTATTTCTTTTGGCACACAAACTCTTCTATTTAGCGTCTGCCACGTAAATCACCCAATTTCCATCACCGGTATCCATGACTAACATACAAGCTATCGCTCAGCTGCTATAGACAATGAGGGCGTCTGGCGCGAACCACATTGCTTGGCCGATCACCTGCGTGCTGTGACTGGTTTGGCGACAACACAGGTGAAGCGCTTCAAGACAAACGAAAGAAAATGCCTCGCTAACGGGAATACTCACAAATCCTGTACGCACACACTTAGGCCAAATGCACAAGGTAAGCTTTTGGGTTTCCTTTACGATCATCTATTAGCGCGGTCATCACTGAATTTAATTTATTACTTATAAACCAACAATATAATGAAAGAACCAGCTCCGTATTTTGATTATTGGGGTAAAGCCAAACCTTCCGAAGAAGGTGACATTGGCATTGGCTACCATCTGTTGCCCTACCACTGTCTGGATGTGGCGGCGGTGGGTGCTACCTGGTGGAAACAGAGCACTTCATTGCGGCGTCAGCTTGCAAGCCAGGTGCAACTTGATGTGGAGTCTCCGATATTAAAAGCATGGGTACTTTTTTTCATTGCCTTGCATGATCTCGGTAAACTGGATGTGCGGTTTCAGATGAAAGCGCCCAGCGTGCTCAATCATCTCCAGACAATCAATGACCCAGACGACTTACCTTATCCCAGTGAATCGAGAAAATTCTTCCACGGAGAAGCCGGTTACGACTGGTTTTTAAAGGAAGGACATTTTTACCTCGGATTAGAAAAATCCTCAGCGTCTGAAGACCTGTGTGATGCATGGCGACCATGGCTGGGCGCAGTCGCCGGGCATCATGGTCACATCGTCAGACAAGCAAGTGGCATGCATCCACCAGACGCGGAGGAGTGGTTAGTTGCACAAGACCGCTTTGCACGAAAAGCATGGATAGACGCATTGGCGACATTATTTCTGGTACCTGCTGGTTTATCTTTGCACGATCAGCCGCCCGTGCTGAATCGGGAGGATATGCCTTATTTAGCCGGTTTTTGTGCCGTGTGTGATTGGCTGGGCTCCAACGAGACATGGTTTACTTACACCGGCGATAAGTGCGTAGATCTGAAAAAATATTTTGATGAACGTTGTCGTCATGTCGGTGAGCAAAGGTTGATTGAACAATGCGGTTTGTTACATCAGGTTGCACCTTTTGGTGGCATTGCAGCGCTGCTTAATGCGAATGAATCTCCGCGCCAACTCCAGACTGTGGTCAATACGTTGCCGCTGCAAACCGGCCTCACATTGGTGGAAGCTCCTACTGGATCAGGTAAAACGGAAACTGCACTGGCTTATGCATGGCGATTACTTGATGCGGGTCTTGCCGACAGCATTGTTTTCGCCCTTCCTACGCAAGCCACGGCAAACGCGATGTGGGACAGGCTCAATCATTTTGCCGATATTTTGTTTGGTGTGAACACCAATCTGGTACTGGCGCATGGCCGTGCCAAATGGCATGACGGACATGCCCAACTCAAACAGGCCGCCTCTCAGCGCAGTGCGCAAGCTACGGAAGATATTCGAGTGCAATGCGGCGAATGGATAGCCGAAAGCCGTAAGCGGGTTTTCCTCGGGCAGATTGGGGTTTGTACAGTCGATCAAGTGCTGCTATCGGTTCTGCCATTGCGTCACAAATTTGTACGTGGGTTCGGCGTGATGAAATCAGTATTGATCGTCGATGAAGTACACGCTTATGACCACTATATGTACGGTTTGCTGCACAGCGTGCTGAGCCAGCAACGCCGGGCAGGCGGCAGTGCAGTGCTACTCTCGGCGACATTGCCTGCCAGCCAACGCAATCAATTGGCGCTGGCTTGGGGCAGTGCACGCACTTTACCCGCTGATGCGCCTTATCCGTTGTTAACGCACATCGCTGCCGATGGCGTAATCACCCCGGTACAAATTGCCGATCCCTTGCAATTGCCTCCGGAAAGGATGGTTGCCATCGAATGCATCCAGCAGCCCAATCTCTGGCCAAACGATGATTTGCTTGATCGAGTCGTCGATGCCGCAGAAGCCGGTGCTCGTGTCGTGATCATTTGCAATCTGGTGGATAACGCCCAGCAGCTTGCGCGTCAACTAAGCCAAAAAGCCACTACGCCTGTCGATCTGTTCCATGCGCGTTACCGATTCACAGACCGTCAGGAGAAAGAGAAAACGGTACTTGCGCAATATGGCAGAAACGCCGATCGCAGCGGCGGACGCATCCTGGTCGCCACCCAAGTAGTGGAACAGAGTCTTGATCTGGATTTCGATTGGCTCATTACCCAGCTATGCCCAGTGGATTTGCTGTTCCAACGCCTCGGACGGCTACATCGTCATCAACGCGATAGGCGCCCTTCTGGATTTGAGCAGCCAACTTGCACGGTACTGACTGCGCGTGATGCTGATTATGGACTGCATAAAGTGATTTACGGCAATACCCGTGTGTTGTGGCGCACGCAGCAATTGCTTGAAGCACATTCATCGATTCAATTTCCAGCGGCATACCGTGACTGGATAGAAAGAGTGTATGAACGCGATGACTGGAAAAATGAACCGGAGTCCATTTCCTTGGAATATGAGAAATTTCATGTAGTACAAAATTCCAAGCGTGATCAAGCAAAAATGCTCTCCAACGACACCATGAATCCACTGGCCGACAGCAACAACAATGTGCGTGCATTAACGCGTGATGGCGAAATGTCCCTCTCCGTTGTCTTGCTCGATACCGACGGTAAGCTGCTTTACGATCACTATCCTTTACCAAAATTGGACGATTGGGATCGCGCCGAGAAAATGTCTCTGGGCTCTGTCAGTGTGCCAAATAGCTGGCAAGGAAAATTTAGCGATGCAATAAAGGATGATCAGGGGAATTTCCTATTAACAATGACGCGACAAGACAATCAGAATTGGATAGGCCAAGCGCATGGCATGACATTGCGCTATAGCAAAATAGTTGGATTAGAGAAGATAGAAAGCGACGGAGTATGAATTTATACCGCGATGCATGGATTCCTGTTCGTGGCAGTAATGCAGAGTTTCAGCAAATCAGCTTAAAGAGGCTGCTTTGCCAAGATGAAGCTTGGCAAATTTCCATGCCACGCGACGACATGGAACTGGCCTGCCTGCAATTACTGATTTCATTGGTGCAGGTGGCCTTTACGCCGGCTGACGAAAAAGAGTGGCGGCAGAAAATGCGCTCATTGCTCAATGAGCCTACTTTTGACGCGGGTGTTGCGCCTTTGCTGGATTGGTTCGATCTTGTTCATCCAGTGCATCCATTTATGCAAACGCTCGGATTTGAATCAGAAAAAGCTCTTCCGATACAAAAGCTCTTGATCGGCCTGCCAGAGGGACATAATCATTCATTTTTTAATCAACCTGGCGAAGTTAAAAATTTAGGTGCAGCAACCGCTGCTATCTCCTTATTTAACCAGGCAGTTAATTCGCCCGGTGTAAGTAGTGGGCTTGAAGTAGGAATCCGTAAAGCAGCTAGCGTTACGCTTATTTCTGCAAATAACCTTCGTGAAATGGTTTGGCGGAATGTACTTCATCAGACAACGCTTCACGAGCTGTATCCAGAGCGCGACAGTGAAGATGTTGAACCACCTAATTGGGTGAAAGCAGCGACTGCAACCGAATACGCGGCGAACATGGGTTTGTTGAGAGGTTTGTTTTGGCAGCCGAAGTGTATTCAGCTTGTTCAGGCGAACATTAAAGGTGGCTGTGATTTGTTACAGACAGAAGAACCGTTTCTATTTACAGGTTTTAAATGGAAGAAGCAGAGTCGTAAGCTAGAGGGATTTTGGTTGCATCCTCATACGCCATCACGTTTGAAAATAGACAAAGATAAACCTGTGAATGTCTACCTGTCTTTCACCAACAAAAATCCATCTTGGGAACACACCTTGAATTACATCATGGAGCGCGCTTCAGGGGAAATTGGTGGACGGGCTGCCCCAGTAGTTACGCAGTGGAAACGGCTAGGCGATGCAATAAATCTCAATTTAATAGTTGGCGGATATTGTCGAAAAAAATCGAATGAAGAGAAAATAGAAAATAGAAGACATGAGCTCTATAGCATTGGGGAAGGTTGGCAAAGTCAGCCAGGACAAGATGCGATAAGAAGAACCATTGAAGACGCTATCTTTGTGAAAAGTATTTTAAGAGCCAAAGTGCATGATGTCGCAAAAGTTATTGGACTCTCTAAGTTGAAACCGAAAATGCAGCGTCGCAAGGAAGTACCTGAAGATCAAAATTATCTTGGGATGCCCGATAAAGCAGAAGAGTTTTTCTATCAGCGCACTGAGGGCATGATTCAAGACTGGTTCAGAGAAATGACTCGCAGTGAACGACGTAGCGAGCAAATAAAATTTATAGCGAGCCTTAGTAAAATCTGCCTGAAAATATTTGAAGAAGTCACAGAGCCATACTATCAAAACCCCGAATTGATTCGCACCGTGGCATTAGCCAAACTGAGTCTAAATTCTGAATTGAAAAAAATGAAGGAGTCCATCGCACAATGAATATCGTTCAACCATCCACTATGAACGTATTGCCGGATTTTGTGGCGCTTTATCAACGCTACAAATCCTTGAGCGAGCATGGCGATTTTCGCTCTCAACTAGGCAAACGGATTGGTTCGCCGGACGAACTGCGTGATCGTCCAGCCTTCTACCGTCTGTTCCCCGGTGAACGCCCTCCTCAATGGGGCGAAAAAATAGCTTTCTTTATGCCTTTTTGTACCCATCAGCCAGGTACAGCCTCGCTGGGTCAGAAACTGGCAGAGGCTAAAGTTTCAGAAGTGAGGCTCTTGCAAGTCATCCGTGCTGATTCTCCGAATGATCTGATTCAGTTACGGCGGCTGGTGCAGCACATTGCACCAAGCGTGGATTGGTCTGAACTGGGGAAGACCTTGTATTACTGGAATGTGAAAGCCAAACGAGATTTACTTGAAGACTTCTTCATTCATCAATCTGCCAAATCAACAAAATAACGGAGCGCATCTACATGAGCAAAAATTTTGTCAATTTTCACGTTCTCATTTCACACAGCCCGTCTTGTCTGAATCGGGATGATAGGAACATGCAAAAAACCGCAACCTTCGGTGGTACGCCACGTGTGCGAATCTCCAGCCAAAGCCTAAAGAGGTCGTTGCGTACTAGCGCTTATTACCAGCAGAACTTGGGTGAGCGATCTATTCGGACGCGGGAATTGGGGCGTTTATCAGCCGCACTCACCGGTGCATTGGCAGGCAAGTATCCAGACGCCGTTATAAAAAAAACCTTGGGATTGGTATCAGGTAAAGAAGGACTTGCCGCAGACGCCAAAGCGGATGCCGTCGCGCCTTGGTCGGTTTCCGAGTTTGCCAAGTTGTGTGATCTGGTGCAACAAGCTGAAATCGATGGTTTGGATACTAAAAAGTTAGAAAAAAAAGTGGCCGACGAAGCGACTGCTCTCAAACAGGCAATGGCAGATAACCTCGATATTGCTCTTTCGGGTCGTATGGCCACCAGTGGCTTGATGACCAGCATAGACGGAGCATTGGCTGTCGCGCATTCCATCACCACCCATGCGTCCGAATCGGATATTGACTGGTTTACCGCCGTCGATGACTTGATAAGCGATGCTGGCGAAGTGGGTGCAGGGCATCTGGATACGCAAGAATTTTCCTCGGGCGTGTTTTATCGCTATGCCAGTCTGAACCTGAAACAGCTGCAGGTAAATTTGGGCTTGTTGCCCAGCATGAAAGCGGCAGAAACGGAAGATTCACGTAGCCGTGCACTAGACATCGCTGCACATGCGCTGCATTTACTAGCAACCGTAGTACCAGATGCAAAGCAACAATCCTTTGCCGCCCACAACATGGCTGACTTTGCACTTGTGAGCCTTGCCGATCAACCGATCTCTTTGGCCAATGCCTTTGAAAAGCCGGTCGCTGGCAAGGGTGGGCTGTTGCAACCGTCCATTAATACATTGGTAGATTACTGGCAGCGTATTCATCGTGGTTATGGATTGGATGAACAAGCCGGTGCGTTCTCCTTGTCTGTGCAGGAAAGTGTAGGAGGTTTACATGTTCACGCAGCCTTGCCAGATTTGGAAAAATGGTTGCGTGCTGATGGCCAACGCTAAAGGGTTGCCATGTATTCATTTCTCATCCTGAAACTGGATGGCGTGATGCAAGCTTGGGGCGATCACACTTACGAGGATTACCGTCCGACAGTGAATTTCCCCACACGCTCCGGCATGCTCGGGCTGCTTGCCGCCTGCATGGGTATCGAGCGTACGGACATGGCGGGATTGGCCGATCTGGATAAAAGTCTGTGCTTCAGCATGCGCGCCGATTCAGAGAGGACGACCAAGCTGACGGATTTTCATACAGTGATGAAGGCACGCAAGGTCGATATTCGTAAATCGGGCGAATACCCGGTCGTGTCACGCCGTGAATATCTGTGTGATGCCAAATTCACGGTGGCAATTGAACTGACCGCGCATGCCAACATCACGTTTGAAACCATTGAGCATGCACTGAAACAGCCAGTCTACACGCCGGTGCTTGGTCGTCGATCCTGTCCTATTTCCCGTCCATTGCTGGTTCACTCTGTGGAGGCGGTAGATGCACTGGCCGCGCTGGCGCAGTTTGAACCGAATCTGGGAACGGTCTATACCGATTCTCCCGCATTGCGCAATGATCGGCAGATTCGCCTGCGCGATGTACCGCGCCATGCGCGTGTGCGTCAGTTTTCGACCCGCATGGTATCTGTTTATCCGAAGGGGAGCGCTCATGTACCTGAGTAAAGTGCAGCTTGATTGGAGCGCAACGCGCAACCCATATGAATGGCATCGGGCCTTATGGCAGCTATTTCCTGATCGCCCTGATAATGCGCGGGATTTTTTATTTCGCATCGAACAGCAGCAGGCAGGAAAAGGCGCGGTATTACTACTGCAATCGGCAATACGCCCATTGGAGTCCGTTGCGAATGCCTCTTTAATTGCGCCCACAAAAACGCTTAACTTAAGCCAATTGTTTGCAGGCCAAGCACTGCGATTCCGGCTGACGGCCAATGTCATCAAAACCATTCGTGATCAGCAAAATCCTGAGAAAAGAGTGCGCGTGCCGTTGATACGGGAAGATGAGCAACAGGCATGGCTGGCACGCAAATTGGAAGAAGCCGCAACGCTTGATGAAGTCGCGCTGCAAAAAAATGCGCCATTGTTTTTTCGTCGCGGAGGTAGCGCAGGCAAATTGGTGACAGTAACATTTGATGGCGTATTAACGGTGACTAACCCAGAGCTCTTTCGGAGTTTGGTTGCCAGCGGTATCGGTGCGGCAAAAAGCTTTGGTTGCGGTTTGCTGACTCTGGCCAGGGCATAACACATGCTCCCACCCCTGAAACCCATCCCCATTAAAGAACGCCTGTCAGTTCTTTTCGTTGAAAAATGCCAGCTCGATGTGTTGGATGGCGCGTTTGTGGCTGTGGATATGCACGGCGTGCGCATGCATATTCCGGTTGGCGGTGTTGCCTGCCTGATGTTGGAGCCGGGGGTGCGGGTATCGCATGCGGCTTGTTCCCTTGCGGCGCGAGTCGGTACTTTGCTGGTGTGGGTCGGCGAAGGCGGCGTCCGGGTGTATTCATCCGGGCAACCGGGTGGTGCGCGTGCGGATCGCTTGCTGTATCAGGCTAAGCTGGCGCTGGATGACGATGCGCGCCTGAAGGTAGTACGCGCGATGTATAAATATCGCTTCGGTGAAGAGCCGCCGCAGCGGCGCAGTGTGCAGCAATTGCGCGGCATCGAGGGTGCGCGGGTGCGGGCGCTGTATCAGATGCTGGCCCAGCAATACGGCGTCGATTGGAAGGCACGCAATTATGACCGGCAGGATTGGGATGCAGCAGATATCCCCAACCGTTGCCTGTCTGCTGCGACCTCGTGTTTATATGGCGTCACGGAAGCG
>JACPWS010000078.1 GCA_016196925.1 Burkholderiales bacterium
ATCCGCCAGATTCAGCTGGCGCTGCCGCAGATAATTCCTGGCCAGTTCGTGCCGGGTCTGGTCCAGCACTTGCTGAAAACCGGCCCCGGCCTCGTTCAGCTTTCTTTGCAGCGTGCGCTGGCTCAGACCTATGTCACGGGCAGGAGTTTTACCAGGCGGCGTTTCGCAGGAAAATTTACGTGGGCATCATCGATGAGTTGACGGGGGATTTGGCCGAATGGATCGCTTACTACAACAACGACCTTAGCCATTAAGGCAAGCTGTGCTGTGGCCTTAGCGCGGTGGAAACTCTCTCATCGAGGGAAAGGAGGTGTGGCGCGATAAAATCACCACATTGAACAGCTATTTGACCTGACAATCGCCGGCTTCAAACTGGGTAACTGTCAGGTCAGATCGCGTTTACTGCAATTGAAGGCTTAACTTCCATCCAAATTGTAGGCACAAGTTTTTTTATTCGTATCGGGATTACAAATTCTTGTCCTGCCTAAAAAATTAACTTTGATTCTCCTGATAGCCTGCCCCAGTTTGAATTCAACTGTGCCGGCTTGAGGCTGTTGACTGCTGCTATTCGTCCGGCTTCTTCCGTTTCCCGTGTAGGAAATATAGGTTTGACGGATATCAGTGAATTTGCTGGCAGAACTTAAATTTGCTGCGGTTGCATCATGAGTAAAGATGATCCTCTCCCCAGCATCTACTTTCAAGTTGTCATTCGCATCGATGAACACGGTCCAGCCTGAAGTCCAGCTCGTACCGTCCGTCGCAACCATGTCGACCCTGGCGCCTCTCTTAATCGCCTCAGCCCTGGTCATATTAATCGCCGCATAAAATTCACTTGCGGTTGAAACAAGTCGTTGATTGTCCATAAATGTGCGAAAACTGGGTATCGCCAGCGTCATTAAAATGGTGGCAATAGCAATGGTCACCATTAACTCCACAAGGGAAAAACCTTTGCTGAATATTTGCGCGAGAGTTTTCATGTCTACCAACAAGTTTCTTTAGTGCCTGTGCCACTGGTCACAATCGCTTTAACGCCGGTGCTTGTGAGCGTCAATTTTCCGCAATCCGGATCGGTAAAGTTGGAATCCACATTAGTGGTTCCAGGGGTAGCAGTTAATAATACGCAATTTTGTATAGTGTCTCCGGTGCAAGCGGTCGCCACAATTTCGTAAGCACTTTTATTGGCGGCGTCGGTGGAATACCATCTAAATTTTTTTTCACTGGCGTCTGTCGATGCCTTGGAAAAAACGATATAGGAATTGTTCTGCGTGTAAAACTTTTCTTCTTGTTGCATCAACATCAGAAGAGCCGTTTTCCCTTCCGACCTCTTGGCTTTCGTGACGCTGGATCTATAGGATACCATCGCGACGGATCCTAATATGGCTATAACCGCCATGGTTACCATCAACTCGATCAAAGTAAATCCATCTGTATTGTTATTACGCATCTTATCCTCTTTTATTTGTTTGCATCTTTGCGCAGTTCCTGCCAATTTTGCAGCTCGCGCCAGCTGATGCGGCCTGCCCGGTTGACTGCATCTGGCGCCGTGAGATTGCCGCTGGTCTGTACGACGGAGCCGGTTCCAGTTCCCTTACCTCCAGTGCCGGCAATGCGCACAGAGATTTTGGTGGTGATACGTCGATTTCCCAGCGCATTCCTGTCGCCGGTTGTGGTGTTGATGTTGATGATTACGGGCGAGGTCAGGAAGCCTATCGTAGATAATCCGCCAGTGACGCCATCGCTTAAGCCGGTCAGGGTATCGACCTGGTAGATACGTCCGCTGCCGCTGGAACAAGGGTCGACGTTATTCAGCATCAGAGAATTGAAAAATAGTCTTGAACCTGCGATGGTGCCGTCTGTGACGCTCCTTTCGCCGGTACCGTTTTCGCCGCCGGAATTGTAGAAGTCAAAATACCAGCCTTTCTTGGTGCCTGCGGTAGTGCCAAATGTGAATTGGTTGCCTGTCAGCGTAAAGCCCGCGTCCGATTCCTTAGCGGTACGAAGTGCGAGCTGACTTCTTCCTGTCACTGCGTCGGCATCATAGGTGGTATCCAAAATTGCATAATAGGAATTTTGCTCATAATTCGTAGTTTTAGCATCGTCAGGCTCAAGATATTTTCCCGTGCCGAAAAACACGACATATCCTCCGCCCGGAGCATAAATAATCTGCGGCTTGACTGTGATGGGCTGGGGGACGCCTGCTGCTGTTTTTGCGATGAACAGTGGCTTAGACGCGACTTTTGCAGTGCTCAAAGAGTCGCCGGTAAAAACAAATCGCCACATGTTTCCCTGTAAGTCGCCAGCGTATCCATATTTGACTGCGCCATCGCCACCGTATGCAACATTGGGAGCACTCAAACCATTCTTTTTCGCCGCATCTGCGATTGGAGCGATGAATTTGAAATAATTGCTGCCCCGAAGCCATGGGTCGCCTGCTTTTTTATCGAGCGATAACAGGAATAAGGCGCCGTCACCGTTCTTGGTCGCGTCGTCGTAATTGTTATAGCCGCTGGAAACGACGACAAAATTGCCGTAAGTGGGCTTGCCGTCTTTGGTGCCGGTGCGGAATTTGGCGATCAATGGCGGCGCCAATAGGTAACCGATGTCGCTATCATTTTTCTCGGTAAATTCCCAGATGGCGCCTTTTCCGCCGCTAAAGTCGGCGGGGTTGGTCACATCAAGCGCAAAAACCCCTTTGTTGCCCGAGCCCATGCCCGACACCAATAAGGTTTTCCAGACGCCTTCTATTTGCGTGTCTTTAACTGTAATTTTTCCATCGACATAGGATTGATGCTGATATTGCGGATCGGTCAGGCGATTTAACTTTGAAATCAAGGCGTTCGGCACGTAGGCAAACAGTTCGGCGCCGGTGCCGGCATCAAACGCGTGCAACATGCCGTCGTTGGCGCCGACATAGACGGCTTTTTGTCTATTTAAATTATCTGTATAGAATTTGCTATAGCCGCTGCCGGAAACATTCTTGGCAGGCGCGCCGTAATAGACCGGGGCGCTGTTGACGATGTCGCCGAGCACGCCGTCGCGGGGGCGAAATATTCCGACGTCATTGCCGTCGACATCTTTTACGATTTCCTTGCTTCTATCCCCGCGCAGGTAATTGATGCGATCAATTGCCAGATCATCTTTGAGCGCAGGATCGGTATGCGGATTTGAGTTCAGTGCCAGTTGGTCGCTCGCGCCCAAGCTGGCGAGGTTAGTGACGTTGAATGAAAGCGTGTTCAGAGAACCGTCGAGCTGGACGGCGGCCGTATAGATTTTCCTGTCGTTGGGGGCGGGGTTCGGCGCAATTTTTTTAACCGGATCGCCGCTGAGCAAGACGCCGGCATCCCATACCGCATCGCTGTTGTTCAGCGCGGATTTTTTTTGCAGGCTACCCGACCAGCGATCGGCTTTGAAACCAGGTTCATACACCCAGGGATTGTCGCTGGCGCTGGTGGAACTGATGCCTACGCCAGCCAGGGTACCGCCGGAAGAAACGACAGAATCGAAAATCTTAGCGATGGCTGCCATCATTTTTTTCGGATTGCTGGCGAGGAAATAATTGTCCGGATCGCTACCGTTACCACTAGCCCATTCTTTATTATTGGTGACGACGGTTTTGCCGTCGCTATCAAAGGTCTTGAAAGGGTTGCCATCCTGGTTGTAGTCATTGAAGCCGCCGTATTTGGCGGCCAGATACAGTTGGGAAAGGCGGGGGGGAGTTTTTGTTCTGCCAAGGTTGTCGATAGAGCCATTGCCATTTTCATCGACGTCAATCGAAAAAGTCTTGACGCGCACATGCTTGTCTAAGCGTATGTCATTGGTATTGGCCCAATACGCGGTACCCGCCATATAAAAGGTGCCGCCGCTTGAACCGGTGTCGGCGGTATCCATCGTCGACAGTGCAGGGACGGGAGCGGAATTTCCAGAGCCGTTACCGGACTCCAGAAGCGCTACTTTCTTTGTTTGAGCCATGACGTCAAAGGCCGGCCATTGCGCACTTGCTTGGTCTGCTGCACGGGTAGTATCACCGGTGCCTGTGCGGATATTACCAGGCACGTATTTATCTTGATGCGTGTTGGAATCGGCGATGCTGACGATGTAATTTCTCTGGCAATAGTGTTCTATGGGATCGACCCAATTTGTCTGCACTTGGAAGTTGTCCTTCATAGCGTCCGTCATGCCGGCAGTCGCTCCTGGTGTGGGCTGCCTTCCTTGTAAATATCGGATACTTTCGTAATATAGTTCGCTGACCGGGTCGTAGCCTTTATAGCTGCCGGTGCGACCAAACTTGTTCAGGTAATTAATCACGCCGCTATTGCCGGAGGCATCGTTTTCCGGATTGCTAATGAATACGCCAGTGTTGGGGTTCCATTCCGGTCTGTCGTTGGTTTCCTCGACGAAGGAATTCGTCGCTTTATATTGTTTGCTACCGACATATTTCAGCGGGGCGCGCAACACGCCGCCATAGCGGGTATTGACGTTGTCCATCAGGTAACCAAATGCGCCGTAACGCACGGTATTTTGATTGCGTTGCATTTGTCCTACCGGTTTATAGCTGCCGCTAGGGTATTGCATGCACAGGTCGGTGCGGGTGGTATTTTCCTTGGCGTCGCAAACTTTTATCCGCGCATAAAATTCCCCGAGTAACTTGTCCGTTTTTGCCAATGTCCCGGAAGAAAATCTGGCTGCCCCACAAGTCAACTTGTTGCTGACGTCGCTGAACTGGATCTTATTGTCGCAATTGGTGATATATAAAGTGTTTGCATTAAACGGCGTGACTTTGTTGGGGGCGCTGATATTTCCCCCGGCAGTAATGGATAATTGCGGAAAATAGCCGCCCCGGTAAAAATCAGCTTTGAGGAACGCTCTTTGCAATACCGTCTGAGTAGCGGTATCCAAAGTTTCTATCCTGTCGCCGCCAGTCAGGGCCAGGCGCAGCATGTCGATGGCCGATGAAGAGGCCCAGTTCATGAAGTTGCCGCTAAAGGCCGCACTGCATTCATGACTAGTATCCGCATCGCCAGAAACCGAAAAATATTCCGTTCCAGCAGCGGCTTTTTCCGGCGTCGGTACAGTTCGGGGCGCGTTGTTGTAATCCTGGTAGGTCGCCGTTCCGCCAGGGTAGGTGTAACATTTTTTAGAATTGAAATAGCCGACATATTCCACCGTTTTATCGTAGACGATACCGCTGTAAGCGTATTTCACGGTCGGAAACTCCACCGACAAATCCAGCAACAGATTCGGGTGAATATTGTTGCCCACCGAATACAGAGGTGTGCTGGACAGGGCCACCAGCGGAGGCGGGGCGGCGAATACGCTCAGATGCGCCAACACCAGGCTGCTACAGACGATTTTTTTCGCTAAATTTTTCATTGCGGCTCTCCGACCGGTATCACAATAGAAATTCTTCAATATGACTAGGACTTCATCGCTTTGCGATAGAAGGATTGCAAGACCACTTGCGTGCTTTCGTTGGCGCCAAAACCTATGGCGGTAATCCTGAAAATATATTTGGTGCTCTCATCGGCGACCTGGCCCGGTTCCACGTCTGCCACCGCTTCGATGATGTAACGCGGTAGTTTTGCCGGGAAGGAGCTCTTGCCGACCATCATTGTTTGTCCGGTAAAGCGCCCGAAGGCAACCGATTTGGCATCGGACTTGTCGTAAGCGAGATCGACGCTTAGCCAGACCGGCTGCTGGCCTTCCGGCGTCGGCGCGCACATGCCCTGGTAAATATTGGCGTCGCCGACGGCGCAGCCGTCTTCAAAAAACAGATTGGAGTTAGCGTCAAAATTGTCGCGACGGGTGCCGGCCACCACGATTTGCGGGTCGATATCCATTTCTGCATCCTTGAGCGCCGCTTCGGCCGCCTGCAAGGCGATCTGGCGGTCGCGGTCGCTACGCGATGCTTTTTCGCCTTGCAGGGACATGGTTGCCAGCGAGAGGCTGAGTACGAGTACCACGATCAGCATCAGCAAGGACACGACTAAGGATGCGCCGGCTTGCCGCCTGAGTCTCAGCGGAGCCTGGCTGAATAAACTGCGTGAGGTCAATTCGTAAAATGATCGCATGATGGAATTTAATTGGGAGGAAGGCAGATGCCCCGGTCGGGGTCGACCATGCAGTTGTTACGCAACTGCACGGTGGCGGCATAGACCTTGCGGACCCGGTTTCTGGTGTCGGCAGAAAGATAGGTTTCTTTGATCGTGCTGCCTTTATCGGCGGCGGCGTTGACGCTGGCGTAATCGGCGCCGAACAAGTCGTAGCTGGAAGTATTGGCGTCGCTTCTTGAGTTTTCCTTGCCCCTGACCAGCAAGGCGATTTTGACGAGCAGGATTCTTTTCCAGAACGTCTTTCTATTTTTTTCCTGCGTTTTCTCCGGTTCTGTTGTCGCTTCCAGTACCAGATTGTCATCGAGTTTGTTGACGTCGGTGGCGGTCAGGAATCTATTGGCGAGTCCGTCGGTCGGGGTGTTGGTATCGAGGCCGTATAAGACTTGAAACGATTCGACCCCTTTCACTATCGACTGCGCGCTCCAGGTGCCTTTGACGCTGTCGTAATATTTGCAGAGTAGCTCCGGCTCGTCATTATCATCATTCGCGACGTAGTAAATGCTCCAGCCGCGGTCTTGGTCGGCCGTATTGGACGATGTCGGCTCAGGCACGGAAAAGCCGGCGCAATTCGACATGGTGCCGTCGCCGTTACCGGTTTTTCCTGAGCCAAAAAAACGCACCGCCAGCACATCGCTGAAATTCACGGAACTGTTCAGCGGAGTAGAGATGTCCGTCGATGTCGCGGAAACGCTGTTGGCATCCAGCCCCGCCAGATCGGCGCTGGCGGTGGAGGGGGTGATCTGCGGCGCGCTTGTGAAATCGTAATTGACATAACCGGTCTGCCGCAAGGAACGGGAAATGTTATCGAGCGCGAAGCGCGCGGTGTCTTGCGTATCGTTGCCGTCGGTCTGCGTTATAAAAAGCGACTTGGTGGACAGCACCAGGCCGGTTGCAGCCAAGATCACCAATAAGCCGAGCGTGATGGAAATCATCAGCTCGACCAGCGTCAGGCCCTGTTGTCGATCGAGCGGGGCGAGACGGGCGGCGGACGGCGAGATGTGAAGGTGCATACTCATTTGACGTAGGATTCCACAGTGATGGCGACGCTAGGCGGGATCACACCGGCAATATCGTTAAACGTGCCATCGGGATTTTTGCTTTTCCAGCCCAGCTTGATGGTGAGGCCGGCATTGGGATCGTCGGTGCAAGTCCAGGTCAGCGATTTGCTTAAATTGTCGTACGGTTTGGAGTCGCGGCAGACTTGTACGCGCCCGCCGGGCAAGGCTTTTTTGACGCGGACCAGCCATTCGTAGATATCGGCATTGGCCATATCTGTGGTGGTGCAATTCGCGGTGTTGGTATAGCACAGGGCAGGGGCGGTCGGCGCCGGCTCGGTCGCAGAATTGTATTTGATTTTCAGGAACAGGTTGGCGGCATCCGGCAATTTCATTTGCGTATCGTTAGAACGCATTTTATCGGCCAGCTCATTGGCCAGTTGCACCGCCACGGTCTGGAAGCTGCTTTGCTGCGAAGTGCGGATCGCGGCCAGCTGCAGGCCGGCGGCGCCGATGATGCCCAGGCCCAAAACAAAGATGGCGATCAGTACTTCGATCAGGGAAAAGCCGCTGCTGCGGTAGGAAATCATGATGCCCCATGGTAAGAATTTCTATCTTGACATTTTAGGGGCTGGACGCCTTTTTGAGGCGCCGCTTATCGAAAGTTGCTTACCGGCAGTCGGAAATTGCTAATTACTCAGCGTTTCCCGGTCTTTCTATCGGTATCGACTTCCTGTATCGCTTCCGCAAACTCCGAGACATCCTCAAAACTCTTATACACCGAGGCGAAGCGGATATAGGCGATCTTGTCCAGCCGCTTCAGTTCGCGCATGACCAGCTCGCCCAGGTGGCCGGAGAGAATTTCTTTTTCGCCGCTGGACAGCAGTTTTTCTTCTATACGCTGGATCGCGGTGTCGACCGCCTCGGCCGAGACCGGGCGTTTGCGCAGGGCCAGCATCAGGCTGGCGCGCAGCTTGCGGCTTTCGTATTCGGAGCGGCTGCCGTTCTTTTTGACGATCACCGGCATCGCCAATTCTATGCGTTCGTAAGTGGTGAAGCGTTTATCGCAGGCTGCGCAGCGGCGGCGGCGGCGGATCACGTCGCCTTCTTCCGAGACGCGGGTGTCGATCACCTGGGTGTCGTTATGGTGGCAGTAAGGGCATTTCATCTGGCGGGCTTCTAAGTAAAAACGCCACTCGCGGGAGTGGCGTTTTGTAGGGCTTGATTACGCTTGATAGACGGGGAAGGCGTCGGTCAATTGTTTGACCTCGGCTTTCACGCGTTCTATGGTGGCGGCGTCGGTCGGGTTATCCAGCACGTCGGCGATCAGGTGGCCGACCTTGATCGCTTCGGCTTCCTTGAAACCGCGGGTAGTCATGGCCGGGCTGCCGAGACGGATGCCGGAGGTGACCATAGGTTTTTGCGGATCGTTAGGGATGCCGTTCTTATTGCAAGTCATGTGGGCGGAACCGAGGATCGCTTCAGCTTCCTTGCCGGTCAGGCCTTTCGGACGCAGATCGACCAGCATCACGTGCGACTCGGTGCGGCCGGAAACGATGCGCAAGCCGCGCTCGGTCAGGGTCTGGGCCAGGGCGGCGGCGTTTTTCACGACTTGCTGCTGGTAAGCCTTGAATTCCGGCGTCAGCGCTTCCTTGAAAGCCACCGCTTTACCGGCGATCACGTGCATCAGCGGGCCGCCCTGGATGCCGGGGAAAATCGCGGAATTGATCTTCTTGGAAATCGCTTCGTCGTTGCACAGGATGATGCCGCCGCGCGGGCCGCGCAGGCTCTTGTGCGTGGTCGAAGTGACGACGTCGGCGAACGGCACCGGATTCGGATACACGCCGGCGGCGATCAGGCCGGCGTAGTGCGCCATGTCGACCATGAAATACGCGCCGACTTCCTTGGCGATCTTGGCGAAGCGCTCGAAGTCGATGCGCAGCGCAAACGCGGAAGCGCCGGCGATGATCAGCTTAGGCTTGCTTTCGCGCGCCAGTTTTTCCATGGCGTCGTAATCGATGTCTTCCTGTTCGTTCAAACCGTAAGAGACCACGTTGAACCATTTGCCGGACATGTTCAGCGCCATGCCGTGCGTCAGGTGGCCGCCTTCGGCCAGGCTCATGCCCATGATGGTGTCGCCTGGCTGCAGCAGCGCGAAGAACACGCCCTGGTTCGCTTGCGAGCCGGAATTCGGCTGCACGTTGGCGAAATTCGCGCCGAACAATTGCTTCAGGCGGTCGATCGCCAGTTGCTCGACCACGTCCACGTGTTCGCAGCCGCCGTAGTAGCGCTTGCCCGGATAACCTTCGGCGTATTTATTGGTCAGTTGCGAGCCTTGCGCTTCCATCACGGCTGGCGAACAGTAGTTTTCAGACGCGATCAGCTCGATGTGCTCTTGCTGGCGGACATTTTCCTTCTGAATCGTGGCAAAGATTTCCGGGTCGACGTTGGCGAGGGTATGGTTTTTTGTAAACATGGCGGTTCCTGTTGTTAACGTGATTATCTTGAATGAGGTGTCACTCTGAAGTAAACGGAGATAGGCAGCCTCATTAACTTACCATCAGGCTACCCAGGCGCACGGCTGGGGTCGCAGCGACCCCGTAATCTCACGCTTCCCGATGGATCTCCATCTTGCGCCGGAACCCTGCAGTCGCTGGAATTCACGGCGTTTTCGCCAGTCACGTGAGACGAAATGGTGGGCAGATTTTACGTGATGCGCTATGAATCGGCAAGTTGGAGCTAGGCGGAAATCGTTGGTTTAGCCTTATAAATCGGCCTAGGCGGACTAAAAAACAAGGAAACCGGGCTAAGCCGGTGAAATGCGGTAATTTTATGCTGGAAGCGGCACGCCCGAACTCAAAAAAACATGATTCCACTTTCCGGTAATCGTCAGATTCGCGGCATTTGCGCTTACTCCTGACCCGGTGAGCCCAGGGGCAGTTCTAATCCCCCAAACCCCAACAATTCATAAACACCATGCCATTTTGTCGAAATGTCTAGATCATTACGATTGGAGTGCGGGCGTTTTTAAGGTCATTAAGGGAAATGTAGGAATGTTAGAACTGCCCCCGGTTTCGCTGGATTCTGAACTGACCCCGGTTTCGCGACCCTTGTTTCGCCGGTTTCCTTAGAACTGACCCCGGTTTCGAGAACTGACCCCGGTTTCCGGTTTCTTTCGGTTTCTTTTTCGGTTATCGGATGCCCTCGGTTTCGCGGTTTTGCGTGTTTCAAATAAGTAAATTCAACTTGACAACTAAATTTTTGAAAACTAGACTTGATTTTCCGATTAAACAGTCAAGATCAAGTTGTCGTAACTTATCAGTACTAAGGAAGGCTTGTTATGATAGTAGAGAATAATTTGATTGGAGCTGCATCTCCAGTAAAGCCATCTTCCAAAAGAATAGATACACAACTATCTGGATTTACAACGGTTGATATGCTGACGTCCGCGGATAAAAAGTTGATTACTGCTGCTACGGGAAATTTGCAAGCTGTTTCTGCATCTGGATTGCACGAGGTTAATTTACTCGCTACAAGAGTTGCGCTTGATCGTTTCAGCGGGACTTTGACTGGTGAGGTTGATAAGTCTTATATCAATAACTTGATCAAAGAACAGAAAGACATTCCCTCTAAGGAAAGAGAGAAGTATTCTCTTATTCCATTCAGCGTATTAGACCAAGCTTTGGCATTTCTTGATAAAGAATATCCAACTGCTGGTGCAAATATCAATACTCGCGCCTAAGCTTCATTGTTGCGGTTCAATGGAGTCTGACTCCATTGAACCGTAGCCTAACGATCAAAAGGTCGTATCGAATTCATGCGTATACAGCTTGCGCTGCCGTTCGCTGCCCTTGAAGATGCTGCGCACCACCACGAAGAACACCGGCACCAGGAAGATCGCCAGCACGGTTGCGGCCAGCATGCCGCCGGCCACGCCGGTGCCGATGGCGCGTTGGGCCGAGGAGCCGGCGCCGCTGGCCAGCACCAGCGGCATCACGCCGAGGATGAAGGCGAGCGAAGTCATCAGGATAGGGCGCAACCGCATGCGCACCGCGGCCATGGTGGCTTCCAGCAGGCCGTGGCCGGCGGCTTGCAAGTCCTTGGCGAATTCTATGATCAGGATCGCGTTCTTGGCCGAGAGGCCTATGGTCGCCAGCAAGCCGACCTTGAAATACACGTCGTTCGGCAAGCCGCGCAGGTTGGCCGCCAGCAGGGCGCCCAGCACGCCGAGCGGCACCACCAGGATCACAGCGAACGGGATAGCCCAGCTTTCATACAGGGCCGCCAGGCACAGGAACACCACCAGCAGCGAGAGCGCGAACAGCGCCGGCGCTTGCGAACCGGATAATTGTTCTTCGTACGACTGGCCCGAGAATTCATAGCCGAAGCCGGGCGGCAATTGCGCCATCAATTCCTGCATTGCCTGCATCGCCTCGCCCGAGCTCTTGCCCGCTGCGGCGGCGCCGGCGATCTTCAGCGCCGGCATGCCGTTGTAGCGCTCCAGCCGCGGCGAACCGACGATCCAGCCGGCGCGGGCAAAGGCCGAGAACGGCACCATCTTGCCGGCATCGTTGCGTACATGCAGCTTGTCCAGGTCTTGCGGCAGCATGCGGTCCGCCGGCTGGGCTTGCACGATCACGCGCTGCACGCGGGCGCCGTTGACGAAGTCGTTCACGTATTGCGAACCGAAAGCGATGCTCATGGTGTTATTGATGTCGGCGATAGCCACCCCGAGCGCGCGCGCCTTGTTGCGGTCGATATCGACCTGATACTGCGGCGTGTCTTGCAAGCCGTCCGGGCGCACCCCGGCCAGCGCAGGATGCTTGGCAGCCAGCACTAGCAGCAGGTCGCGCGCGGCCACCAGCTTGTCGTGGCCCTGGCCGCTGCGGTCTTGCAAGCGGAAATCGAAACCGGTGGCGGTGCCGAGTTCCGGTATGGCGGGCGGATTGACCGGGAAGATGAAGGCGTCCTTGATTTGCGCAAAACCACCGAAGGCGCGCTGGATCACCTTACCGACCGCCTGATCGGCATTGCGCTGGTCCCAGGGCTTGAGGCGGGCGAAGGCGATCGCCGCATTCTGGCCGCGCCCCGAAAAGCTGAAGCCGGCCACCGTGATCAACTGACTGATGGCTTTCTCCTGGCTCAGGTAATAATTTTCCACCTGGTTCAGGACGCCCAGCGTGCGCTGCTGGGTCGCGCCCGGCGGCAATTGCACCGCAGTGATGAAATAGCCCTGGTCTTCATCCGGCAGGAAGGAAGTCGGCAAGCGCAGGAACAGCAGCGCGACCGCCACCAGGATCAAGCCGTAAAGCGCGAGATAGCGCCCGCTGCGGCGCAGGATGCGCGCCACGGCGCTTTCGTAATTGTCCACCGCGCGTTTGAAACTGCGGTTGAACCAGCCGAAAAATCCGCGTTTTTTCAGATGATGGCCGGCCACCACCGGCTGCAACATGGTGGCGCACAGCGCCGGCGTCAAGGTCAGCGCCAGCAATACCGAGAACGACATCGAGGCCACCAGCGACAGCGAGAACTGGCGGTAAATCGCGCCGACCGAACCGCCGAAAAACGCCATCGGGATGAACACCGCGATCAGCACCAGGGTGATGCCGATCAGCGCATTGGTGATCTGGCTCATCGCCTTGCGCGTGGCGTCGCGCGGCGACAGGCCTTCTTCGCTCATGATGCGCTCGACGTTTTCTATCACCACGATGGCGTCGTCCACCAGGATGCCTATCGCCAGCACCATGCCGAACATGGTCAGTACATTGATAGAGAAACCGAGCGCCAGCATGGTGGCGAAGGTGCCCATCAGCGCCACCGGCACCACGATGGTCGGGATCAGGGTGGCGCGCAGGTTTTGCAGGAACAGCAGCATCACCAGGAACACCAGCGCCACCGCTTCCAGCAAGGTTTTCACGACTTCTTCCAGCGAAATCTTGATGAAGGCCGAGGTGTCGTAAGGCACGTCGTACTTGAGTTGGGCCGGAAAGAATTTCTGCAACTCATCCATCCGGGCGCGCACCAGCTGCGCGGTTTCCAGCGCATTGCCGGAGGGCGAGAGCTTGATCGCGATGGCGGCCGAAGGCTTGCCGTTGGTGCGCGCCTTGATGGTGTAATTGGCGCCGCCCAGTTCTACCCTGGCCACGTCGCGCAGATACACGGCAGCCCCGTCGCCATTGCTGCGCAACAGGATATTGCCGAATTGCTCGGGCGTGGAGAGCCGGCTGTGCGACACCACGCTGGCATTCAGTTGCTGCCGCGGCGCGGCCGGCAAGCCGCCCAGTTCGCCGGCCGTGACTTGCACGTTTTGTTCCCTGATCGCATTCGTTACATCGAGCGGCGTCAGGTTCAGGCCGGTCAGCCTGGCGCTGTCGAGCCAGATGCGCATCGCGTATTCGGAACCGAACAAGTCGGCCTGGCCCACGCCTTTTACGCGGCGCAAGCTGTCCAGCAGGTTGGCCGCCATGTAGTTGCCGAGCGCGAATTCATCGTAGCTGCCGTCCCTGGAGGTCATGGTGATGAACATCAGGTAATTGCGCGCGGTCTTGTCGACTTGCACGCCGTTCTGGCGCACGATGTCGGGCAGGCGCGACTCGACCCGCTTCAGGCGGTTTTGCACTTGCACCTGGGCGATATTCGGATCGGTGCCGGGCTGGAAGCTGATGGAGATATCGGCCTGGCCCGAGGATTCGCTGCTCGAGCTCATATACATCAGGCCGTCCAGGCCGTTCATTTCCTGTTCGATCACGGTGGTGACCGCATCTTCCAGGGTCTTGGCGGACGCGCCGGCATAGGTGGCGGAAACCGTGATGGTGGGCGGGGCGATCGATGGATATTGCGCCACCGGCAGCGCGCGTATCGCCAGCAGGCCGCCCAGCATGATGATCAGGGCGATCACCCAGGCGAAGACCGGCCGGTCTATGAAAAAACGTGGCATGGGCGCTCCTTATTTGCTGGCCGCACTGGCGGCGGCGCTGGCAGATGCCGGTGCACCGGCGGCGGCCGACGCCTTCTTATATTCGACCGCCTTCACCAGGGTGCCGGGTTTGGCTTTTAGCAAGCCTTCCACGATCACCTTGTCGCCGGCTTGCAAGCCTTCGCTGATGATCCACTGGTCGCCTTGCGCAGTCTCTGCCTTGACAGTACGCGGCGCGACCTTGCCGTCGGCGCCTATGGTCAGCACCGAGGCGCCTTGCGCGCTGCGGGTCAGCGCTTGCTGCGGCACCGTGATGCTGTTGCCGCGCACCGCTTGCTCAAGGCGGATACGGACATACATGCCGGGCAGCAGCACGCGTTCTGGATTCGGGAATTCCGCCCTGAGCGTGACCGCGCCGGTGCCGGGGTCGACGCTGAGATCGGAAAACAGCAGTTTGCCGGGCAGCGGGTATTCGCTGCCGTCTTCCAGCAGCAGGCGGGCGCTGGCCTTGGACTGGGCAAGCTGGCCGAGTTGGCCGGATGCCAGCGCGCGGCGCAGCTTCAGTATGTCGGCGCTGGATTGGGTGAAATTCACGTAGATCGGGTCGATCTGTTGCAGCAGCGCCATAGGCGTGGCGTCGCCCTGGCCGACCAGCGCGCCTTCGCTGACCAGCGCGCGGCCGATGCGGCCGCCGATAGGCGCGCTGACGGTGGCGTAGGCCAGGTTCAACGTCGCGCTGTCCAGCGCCGCCTTGGCGGCCGCGATCTCGGCGCGGGCCTGGCGCTCGGTGGCCAGCGCTTCATCGTATTGCTGTTTGCTGACCGCGTTCGCCGCCAGCAGCGGCTGGTAACGCGTCAGTCTGGCCTGGGCCACGATTGCGCTGGCTTCGGCTTTCGCCAGCCCGGCTTGCGCGCTATTCCGGGCCGCTTGCAAGGGGCCGTTATCGAGACGGTATAAGACTGCGCCGGCCTTGACTTCGCTGCCTTCGGTAAATACGCGTTGCTGCACGATGCCGGCGGTGCGCGCCCGCACTTCGGCGCTGCGCCAGGCTTGCAGGCGGCCCGGCAATTCGCTGACCAGCGCGATGCTGGTCGGTTTGATTTCCAGGTAGCCGACTTCCGGCGGCGGCATCGCACCGGCGTTGGCTGGCGGCTGGGCCGGTTTGTCGCCGCAAGCGGTAAGCGCCAGCGCCAGCGCCAGCCAGCCGGCGATGGCAGTCTTTTTCAACGCGCCGTTCTGGGGGTGTTTCATTGTTTTTATCGCATGCATGAGGCTTTACCTTTAAGCGATTCGATATGGCAATAGATTCAAGAGTATAAACTTGCAAGCGCAAATAGGTAGTCGCATGTGGGGGGCGCATGGATTTTGGCAAAACATCTTAAAATAGCGTCCATCGGCGCAGCTGCGCTTACCCTAAGCAAAGGATTACATATGATCGTCTTAATCACAGGAGCAAGTTCCGGCTTTGGCGAAGAGATGGCGCGCAAGTTCGTACGCCACGGCCACAAGGTGATTGCCGCCGCGCGCCGCAGCGAACGCCTGGATCAGCTGCGCCAGGAGTTGGGCAAGGCCTTGCTGCCGGTGAGCATGGACGTGACCGACAAGGCATCGATCTCTCAAGCTTTGCATGAATTGCCGTCCGACTGGAAGCAGATCGACGTGCTGATCAATAACGCCGGCCTGGCGCTCGGTACCGAAGCGGCGCAGCAAGCCGCGCTGGAAGAATGGGAAACCATGATAGACACCAACGCCAAGGGACTGGTGACGGTGACCCGCCTGGTCTTGCCGGACATGGTGGCGCGCAATAGCGGCATGATTATCAATATCGGTTCTATCGCCGGCTCCACCGCCTATCCGGGCGGCAATGTGTATGGCGCGACCAAGGCTTTCGTCGAGCAATTCACGAAAAACCTGCGCGCCGACCTGGCCGGCACCGGCGTGCGCAGCACCAACATCGCTCCCGGCCTGTGCGGCGGCACCGAATTCTCGAACGTGCGTTACCGCGGCGACGACGCCGCCGCCGCCAAGGTGTACGAAGGCACCGTGCCGCTGACGGCCGCCGACATCGCCGAATCGGCCTACTGGATCGCTACCTTGCCGCCGCATGTCAATATCAATTATCTGGAAATGATGCCGACTTGCCAGGGTTTCGGGCCGATGGTGATCAAGCGCAACCTGTCTTGAAGCGTACTTTCAGTGAAATAATACTAGGGGGGAGTATTTTTAGCGACGCTTTAGATACGCTGACGACAGGCTGAAAAAGTCATATACCCCCCGTAATAATTAAAAAACCGTAGTTTAGCCCCCTCTCCCGCCCGCGGGAGAGGGTTGGGGTGAGGGCAGTTGGCGTGCTTCAGCAGTCAAAAATGTGAAGATAGTTTGCGATCTGGACATATTTAACTGCCGACGCTTGCGACCCGCCCTCACCCCCAGCCCCTCTCCCGCACGCGGGCGAGGGGAGCTTTCTGAGCGGGACGAAGATACATAACAATGAGCAAACAATTCACCTGGACCATACGCGTCTATTACGAAGACACCGACGCCGGCGGCATCGTGTTTTACGCCAATTACCTGAAGTTTTTCGAACGCGCCCGCACCGAATGGCTGCGCGCGGCCGGCATCCACCAGCACAGCATGAAAGAGCAGCAGCAAGCCATGTTTGTCGTCAAAGCGACCGAGGTCGAGTATCATGCACCCGCCAAGCTCGACGATGAACTGAAACTCACGCTCGTGGTCGAAAAGCTGGGCCGCGCATCGGTGCAATTCCTGCAACAGGCCTGGTGCGGCGAACGCCTGCTGTGTAGCGGCCGCATCAAGGTCGGCTGCGTAGGCAGCGTCAGTCTGCGTCCGGAAGCGATCCCGGCCGAGGTGCTGGCAAAAATTTCCTAGTTTCCGTAGAAAAAACAAATCGATTCATTATGACCGTCACCCAAGACCTTTCCTTTCTGAGCCTGATTAGCAACGCATCCTTTCTGGTGCAACTCGTGATGTTGCTGTTGCTGGGCGTGTCTCTGACCAGCTGGAATTATATTTTTAGCAAGATGTTTGCGATAAAAAAAGCGCGCAAGCAAACCGAAGATTTCGAACGCAGTTTCTGGTCGGGTGGTAACCTGATCGAGCTATACCAGGCCGCCACCGGCAAGCGCCGCGCCGACAACGACCAGAGCGGCGCACTCGAACGCATCTTCGAAGCCGGCATGAGCGAATACCACAAGGTCAAGAACGCCAACAAGGCGACGCTCGACGCCAGCGCCATGCTGGACGGCGCCCGCCGTGCGATGCGCGCGGCTTACCAGCGTGAAATGGATACGCTGGAAGCGCATCTGTCCTTCCTGGCTTCGGTCGGTTCGGTTTCGCCTTACGTCGGTCTGTTCGGCACCGTATGGGGCATCATGAATGCGTTTCGCGGCTTGGCGAATGTGCAGCAAGCCACGCTGGCAGCGGTCGCGCCCGGCATCGCCGAAGCGCTGATTGCGACCGCGATCGGCTTGTTCGCCGCGATCCCGGCGGTGCTGGCCTATAACCGCTATGCGCACGACATCGACCGCCTGGCGATACGCTTCGAAACCTTCATCGAGGAATTCTCGAATATCCTGCAGCGCCAGTCGCGCTGAGTCGGGGAGTGAGCATGAGTTCTCTGCGTGGCGAACGTAAACGCAAATTCAAGGCCGAGATCAACGTCGTGCCGTATATCGACGTGATGCTGGTGCTGTTGGTGATTTTCATGGTGGCGGCGCCGATGACCAATCCCAGCGTGATTAACTTGCCGACCGCCGGCCAGTCTACCCAGCCGCCGTCCGATTACATAGAAATCGCGCTGCGTCCCGACGCCAAAGCCAGCATCAGCCTGAACAGCAAGGCCGGCGCCAACGGCGTCAACAAGCAGGAAAGCAAGGAAGAGGCGGCCGACCGCAAGCAGCTGATGCAAAAGTTGCGCGAATACCACGACGCCAGGCCCGAGCTGGCTGTGCTACTGTCGGCCGACAAAGAAATGCGCTACGACGACGTCATCCAGGTGATTTCCGAAGCTAAAAAAATCGGCATCAACCGCGTCGGTCTGGCCACCAAATAAGCGCTGCAAATGCGATTGCGCCTGCTGCCCTCGCTCCTGTGCTGCTTGTGCTGTTTGTGCGGCGGCCAGGCGCTGGCGCAAGCGGGCGCAGCAGCCGCTGCCGGGCAAGATGGCGTGCAGGATGGCGAGCAGGATGGCGAACAAGAAGCGCGCAGCATCAACGGCCGCTTCCGCCTGCAAGCGGCTAAGGCCGACTGGGCCGCCTTGCTGCAAAAGCACATACCCGAATTCGCCGCCAGTAGCGATGCCGGCACCGTGACCCCGGCCATGATACGCAAGCTGCGCCAGGATATCGGCAATATCCTGGCGACCGAAGGCTATTTTTCTCCTCTCATCACATTCAACTATTCCGATAGCGATCAGCCGGGCGCCAAGCTGATCGCGGTCGTGGTCGATGCCGGGCCGCGCACGGTCGTCGCCAGCGTCGCGCTGAACCTGAGCGGCGCGCTGGCGCAAGCGGCCGGTGGCGGCGATCAGAAAGCGCGGCAAAGGCGGGCCGCCTTGCAAGCCGACTGGGGTTTGCCGGTCGGCCAGGCGTTCCGCGAAGACGACTGGAACGACGCCAAAAACCGCCTCGGCGAAAGCTTGCGCGCCGACGTGTATGCCGCCGCCACACTCGCCGGCAGCCAGGCCGCCGTCACCGCCGACAGCCAGCGCGCCGACCTCAGCCTGGAAATCGACAGCGGCCCGCCGTTTGCGCTGGGCGAGATGCGCGTGACCGGCTTGCAGCGCTATCCGGCCTGGCTGCTGCAACGTTTTCAGCCGCCACAGGCGGGCGAACCGTATGCGCGGGCGCGCCTGCTCGACTATCAGCGCAATTTGCAGAATTCGGCTTACTTCGCCAGCGTCGCGGTCGGCATCGACCCCGATCCCGCCAAGGCGGCTGCGGTGCCGCTGGAAGTCGCGCTGGTCGAGCGCCAGGCGCGCGATCTCGGCTTCGGCGCCGGCTACAGCACCAATACCGGCTGGCGCAGCGAAGTGACTTATCGCGACCGCAATATCGCCGGCCAGGCCTGGGATTTGCGCAGCGCCGTGCGCATAGAGCAGCGCCGCCAGCTCGCTTATGCCGACATCTACCTGCCGCCGCATGCCAATAATTATCTCGATTCGATCGGCGTGCTGAGCGAGCGCTCGGATCTCGCCGGACTCAGGCAAAACCGTAATGCGCTAGGCATCAAACGCAGCAGCACGCGCGGCCATCTGGAACAAAGGCTGGGCTTGAATCTGATGCGCGAAACCATCAGGCTGGAGGGCGAGGCGGCCAGCGTCAACCGCGCGCTGGTGGCCAGCATAGGCTGGAGCTGGCGCGAGGTCGACTCTGCCTTAGCTCCGCGCCGCGGGCAAATCGCCCAGCTCGATCTGGCGCTGTCTGACAAGCTCTTGTTTTCGGACCAGCGCTTCTTGCGCACCTACGCCAAATACCAGCGCTGGCTGCCGGCCGGCAAACACGGTAACTTCATCTTGCGGGCGGAAGCCGGGCAAGTGCTGGCGCAAGACGGGCAAGGCATACCGGAAGAATATCTGTTTCGCACCGGCGGCAGCACTACCGTGCGCGGTTACGGCTACCAAAGTCTCGGTATCCAGCATGCTTCCGGGGTGAGCGGCGGCCGCGTGCTGGGCGTGGCCAGCGCCGAATACGACCGCTGGCTGCAAGGCGATTGGGGTGCGGCCGCCTTTCTCGATTGCGGCGACGCCGCCGACAGCTGGCGCGCGCTCAGCCTGCGCCAGGGCATGGGCCTGGGCGCCCGTTACAAAACCCCGGCCGGCCCGATCGCGCTGGACCTCGCTTACGGCCGCCAGTCAAAAAAATTCCGCCTCGATTTTTCGATCGCGATCGCGTTCTGACATGAACCAGCCCGCCCCCCAACCTCAGCTCCAGCCTCAGGCCCGGCACGAACGCCTGCCGCCGGTCGCCGGCAAAACGCGGCCGGCGCGTCTGGCGCTGCGGGTCGCGCTGGCGCTGTCCAGCCTGGTGCTGGCGGGCGGCTTGCTGCTGGTCTGGCTGCTGGGCAGCGCCGCCGGCAGCCGCGCCCTGTTGCAAGGCCTGGCCGGCGCCAGCGGCGGCGCCTTCACTTGTTCGGGCATAGCCGGCACGCTCGGGCGCGAGTTAAGGCTGGACCAGTTCGCGCTGCGCGCGCCGGGCTTGCGCATAGACGGCAGCGGCGTGCACCTGCGCTGGCAGCCGGCCGCCTTGCTGCGCGGCCGCTTGCAAATCGATACGCTGGAAGCGAGTACGCTGCGCATCGCCAGTGCGCAAAGCGGCGCGGCGGCGCGCTTGCCGGCCGGGCTGGCGCTGCCGCTGACGATAGAGTTGCCGCAACTGGCGCTGGGCCGTTTGCAGATCGCCGGCCTGGACGCCGATAACAAGCCGGCCGGGTGGCTGACGCTGAGCGCGATCAGCGCCAGCCTGCGCTATGCGCAACAGCGTTACCAGGGGCAGGCCGCGCTCGATTCGCTCTGGGGCCGTCTGCAGCTGGAAGCGCGGCTGGCCGATGCGCGCCCGTTTGTGCTGAACGGCAAGCTGAACTGGCAAGGACAGGCCTATCCCGCGCTGCCGCGCCTGAACTTGCAAGGCCAGCTGGACGGCTCGCTGGAAACCGTGCGACTGGCGCTGCAGGCGCCCGCCAGCCCCTTGCCAGCCGTGTCGGCCGTGCCAGCCTTGCAAGGCCAGGCCAGCGCTACCTTCACCCCGTTTGCCGCGCCGTTCTTGCGCAGCCTGCAAGCCGACTTGCTGCACGCTAATCCGGCCGCATGGCAGGCCGCGGCGCCGCAAGCCGATTTGCGCATCCGCGCGGCACTGGCGGCGAGCGCAACAGAGACCGGCATCCTGAGCGGCGAACTCGAGCTCGGCAACGCCCGCCCCGGCAGCCTCGACCATAACGCGCTGCCGCTGCTAGCCTTGAAAACCCGGCTGAGCTGGGCGGCGGACCGCATAGACTTGTCGCGCCTGCAGCTGCAACTGCCAGGCCAGGGCGCGGTCAGCGGCCATGCGCTGTGGCAATGGGGCGCCGGCCCCAGAGGCGAGGCGCAACTGACGCTGGCTGGCGTCGACCTCAGGCAAATCGACAGTCGCCTGCACGCCAGCAAGATCAGGGGCAGCTTGCAAGCGCACAGTGCTGCGGCGCACGCCGTCGCGCTGCAAGCCCACCTCAGCGACGGCGTCGCCAGCCTGCAAGCCGAAGGCGTTTATCAAGCTGCGCCGGCCTTGCTGACATTCAGCAAGCTCGATCTGCGGGCGGACGATTCGCATCTGCAAGGGCAGGGCGACATCGCCTTCGGCGGCGCCCAGGCCTTTCATTTCAAGGGCAGCCTGCTGAATTTCGATCCGGCGCGCTGGCTGGCGGCGCCGGCCGGACGCCTGCAAGCGCAATTCAGCGGCCAGGGCCAATTGCAGCCGCGCCTGCAATTGCAGGCGAGCCTGCCGCAACTGCAGGGCCACTATGCGGGACAAGCGCTGCAAGCGAAACTCGATCTGCGCTGGCTGGCCGGCCAGCAACTACAGTTGAATCACTTCGACCTGCATTGGGGCAAGAATGCGCTGACGGCGCACGGCGCCTGGGGCGCGGACTACGATAGCCTGCAATTCAGCCTGGACGCGCCCGAGCTGAGCGCGTTCAACCCGCTGACCGCGCCGCTGCAATTGACGCTGGGCGGCAGCCTGCAAGCGCAAGCGCGCCTGCAAGGGCGTTTCAACGAACCGGCCGGCACGCTCGCCACCGAAGCCAGGCAGCTGCAAATTGTTTACCGCCAACGCCGCATCAGCATCGCCGGCCTGAACGGAAAACTGGCGCTGGGCGGCGGCAGCCGCGGCCAATTCGAGGGCGAGATCAGCGCGCAACATGTAGGCGGCGATTGGCCCGGCCTGAGCTTCGCTTCCGGCGCCGCTGCGCCGGGCGAGTCCGATAAGCTGGCAGGGCTGAGCCTGCAACTGACGGGCCGGCGCGACGCCCACAGCCTGACGCTGGACGCCGCCTTCCCCGGCCGACAAAAGCTGAATCTGCAAGCGAGCGGCGGCTTGCAATCCGCAACAAAAAACAGCGCCTGGAGCTGGAACGGACTATTGCAAGCCTTCACGCTGAGCGGCAAGCCGGACTTGCGGCTGCAAAGCGCGGCCACGCTGCAAGTGTCGCCGCAGACGATGCGCCTGGGCGGCCTGCAACTGCACAGCGAGCTCGGTTCGCTGGCGCTGGCCAGTCTGGAATGGACGCCGGAGTCGCTCAGCAGCGCGGGCAGCATCAGCGCGGCGCGCGTGCTGGCCATCGCCGGCTTGCTCAAGCCGCAATACGCGCTGGACGGCAATTTGCAAGTCGATGGGCAATGGCAATTGCAATTCAAAGACAATGTGCGCGGTGAAATCCACCTGCAACGCCGTAGCGGCGACTTGCGCATCGTCGACACCGACGGCGCCGGCATCCCGGTCGCGCTCGGCATGCGCGCGCTGGAGGTCGATGTGCAACTGGGCGGACTGATCGCCGGCAGCGCGCATGAGCGCCTGGCGCTGCAACTGAAGGCGGACGGCAGCCGGCTGGGGCAATGGCAATTGCAGGCGAACTCGGCGCTCAGCCGGCTCGACGGCCAGTGGCGAGTGGCGCCCGATGCCGCGCTGGACGGCAGTCTCAACGCCGCCATCCCCGACTTGCAATGGCTGGGGCCATCGATCAATCCGGGGCTGGTGCTGAAGGGCAAATTGAATGTCGACGCCAGGCTGGCCGGCAGCATAGCCCAGCCGCATTACCTGGCGAACCTGAGCGGGCGCGAACTGGAGCTGGCGTTCGCTTCCGAGGGTTTGCTGCTGCCGAACGGCAGCCTGGAAGCGCAACTGGAAGACCGCCATCTGAAGCTCAACCAGCTGCAATTTTTCAATACCGTCACCAGCATGCCGCGCCACGCCCAATTCCAGGGCGTGGAGTGGCTGGGGGAAAAAGGCGAATTCCATGCCAGCGGCGAGATCGACATCGGCCAGGAAACCGGCAGCATCCGGGCGCAGTGGCAACGATTCCCGCTGTTGCAGCGCAAAGACCGCTGGCTGCTGGTGTCGGGCCAGGCCAGCATCGTCGAGGCGAATAATATCTGGAGCCTGACGGGCAAACTCGATGCCGACGGCGCCTATTTCAAATTGCCGAAAGCGCCGCCGCCCAGCCTGTCCAGCGATGTGATAGTCAGCCGCGCCGGCAAGGAACGCAAGACGAATGGCGGCGAAAACGGCAAAAAAGGCGTGAAGACGCGCGTCGACGTCAGCCTGGACATGGGGCCGCATTTCGTGTTCGTCGGACGCGGGCTCGATACCGGCCTGGCCGGCAGCATACGGTTGCGCGCTAATGACGGCGCACCGCTGCAAGCCAGCGGCAGCATACGCACGGTAGGCGGCGTGTACGAGGGCTACGGCCAGCAACTCGCGATCGAGCGCGGCATCCTGAATTTCCAGGGCTCGCCGGCCAATCCCGGCCTCAACATACGCGCGCTGCGCCAGGGTCTGGCGGTGGAAGCCGGGGTCGAAGTGGTCGGCAGCGTGGCCGCGCCGCAAGTCCGGCTGGTGTCGGAGCCTGCCGTGCCGGACGCCGAAAAACTGAGCTGGCTGGTGCTGGGGCGCGGCTCCGACCAATTGGCCGGCAGCGACGCCAGCCTGCTGATGTCGGCCGCCTCCGCCATCTTCGGCGGCGACGGCAGCCGCAACGTGCCGCGCGACATCGTGCAGGGCCTGGGCTTCGACGAATTTGCGATAGGCGCGGCCGGCAACGGCAGCAGCTCGCGCCTGCCCGGCCAGACCATCGCCGGCAGCACCGGCCTCGCCAACGGCGCCACCACGTCCGGCGAGCAGGTGCTCAGCATAGGCAAGCGCCTGATGCCCGGCCTGGTGCTGTCAGTCGAGCGCGGCCTGTCGGACGCCAGCGGCGCAGTCAAGCTCAGCTGGCAACTGACGCGGCGTATCAGCGTTACGGGGCGCACGGGGAGTGAGTCGGCGGTGGATGCGTATTACACGTTTTCGTTTCATTGAGGGGGCGACTATATGCTGCGGTCGTAGGGCGGATCAGGCGCAGCCGTCATCCGCCGTATGCATTGGCGGCCTTGCATGGTGATTTACCGTGTCGTCAATAAACACCTGCGTCAGGTTTTTTGGATCGCCGGCCGGGGGTAGCCCGGCGGCTACTAACCTTTTTTGCTTCGCCAAAAAAGGTGAGCCAAAAAAGGCGACCGCAGACTTGCCCTTCGGGTGCTTACGCTACGCTTCAGCACAATTTGTGCGTCACAAAAAATGGGAAATGAACGAAACTCGGTGACGGAACAATCGCTTGCAAGCGATTGCCGTTCCGCAGGCGAGGTGCATGCACCTCGAAACCCCTGCTCCACCTCAGACAGCGGACACTTCTTTTTCCATTTTCTGTGAAGCACAAATTGCTGCGTCCCCAGCGGATGAAGGTCAAAGGCAACGTCAAAAACAACGATACGCAGCCGCTTCTCAGATAAATTTTGTCGCCAATTACGCCGTAAGTAGGGCGGATCAGGCGCAGCCGTCATCCGCCGCAGGTGGCCGGCAGGCGCGCGCCGTTCAGGCTGAGGATGCTGTCGCCGTTCGGGTCGACGTATTTTCTGGAAATCAGGCCGCGCATCACTTCGGAACTTGGATAGCGCAGATGCATGCCGGCTGTGGTCGCGGCGTCGACGATCAGCTGCGCGATCTGGTCCGGGCTTTGGCCTATGCTGGCGAAGGCCTGGGCCGCGCCTTCCAGATACGCGGCGCGCATCGCGGCATAGGCTTCCAGCTGGTTTGCTTGGCTATGCACTTTTTCCTGTACGCTGGCCACGAATTCGCTGTGGACCGGGCCAGGCTCTATCAGTGCAATCTTGATGCCGAAACGCTGGGCGACCGGGGCCAGGCTTTCCATGAAACCTTCGACCGCAAATTTCGCCGCGCAATACGCATCATTAAACGGCTGCCCGATCAAGCCGCCTACGCTCGACACGCTGAGGATGCGCCCGGCGCCGGCGGCGCGCATGTGGGGGAACACGGCTTGCGTGACGCGCCAGACGCCGTAGAAATTCACGTCCATCACTTGCTGCAGGTCGCCGATGCCGGTTTCTTCCATCGCACCGAGAAAACCGCTGCCGGCATTGTTGACCAGTACATCGATTTGTCCGTGCGTCTGGATTACCCGCTGCACGCAAGCGCTGACGGAAGCCTGATCCTGCACATCCATCTGTTGCAGTTCCAGCGCAAGGCCCTGCGCTTGCGCAGCCTGTTGCAGCGCGCCGGCCTTGTCCAGGTTGCGCATGGTGGCGACTACGGTAAAACCGGCCTTGGCCAGTGCGAGCGCGGTGCTGAGACCGATGCCGGACGAGGTGCCGGTGACGAGGGCAATTTTTTTCATAATGATTCCTATGGAAATGTTCAATTGTTTATTCAGCGACCAGCAAGTACAGATTAGGCTGGGCGGCAGGCGCGGTCAACCACCAGCGTTTGCCGCTTGGCGGCTCGGCGATATCGACCGCTTCGCCCATCTGCGGCGTGCTGAGCTTGACGCCGCCTTGCGCCGCCAGTGCGACGATGCGCTCGAACGGCTCGTACCAGGCGTGCAGCGCCAGGTCGAAGGTGCCGTTGTGGATAGGCAGTAAATATTTGCCGTGCAAGTCGAGGTGCGCTTGCAGCGTTTGTTCCGGCTGCATGTGCACGTCCGGCCATTGCGCATCGTAGGCGCCGGTTTCTATCAGGGTCAGGTCGAACGGGCCGTATTGCTCGCCTATCTGTTTAAAGCCGGGGAAGTAGCCGGAATCGCCGCTGAAGAAAATGCGTAAGTCGTCATCCAGGATGACCCAGGACGCCCATAGCGTTTTATCGCGGTCGCTCAGGCCGCGTCCGGAAAAATGCTGGGCCGGGGTGGCGACCAAGCGTATGCCATGCACAACCGTGCTTTGCCACCAAGCCAGTTGCTGCACCTTGGCCGGGTCTATGCCCCAAGCGATCAGCGTAGCGCCGACGCCGAGTGGCGTCAGGAAGTGTTCTACCTTATCCGCCAGCTGCAAAATCGCCGCTTTATCCAGGTGGTCGTAATGGTCGTGCGACAGGATCACGCCCTTGATAGGCGGCAGCTGGTCTAGGCTTATCGGCGGTTGATGAAAGCGTTTCGGCCCCAGCCATGACAGCGGCGAGGCGCGCTCGGAAAACACCGGGTCGGTCAGCCAGAATTCGCCGCGCAGCTTCAGCAAGACGGTCGAATGGCCGAGGCGGAACAGGCTAGAGTCCGGCGCCGCCAGCAATTGCGCCCGGCTCAGCTCAAACACCGGGATGCTGTCGCTGGGCACGGTGTCGGCCGGTTTGCGGAACAAGAAGCGCCAGGCGATGCCCAGCGTTTTCAAGAAGCCAGGCTCGCGCAAGCGTTTCTGGTTCAGGAATTTGCCGCTGTGCTGTTGCGATGATGGGGTGCTATCGGTGCTTGCAATCATGGTATTGGATTCCTGTCTGGGCGAATTCGTAAGCAGGTTCGGGGAAATGCTCTTAAATAATTACACTGCACAGTGTAGTTTCCATTTTGAAGAAAGTAAACTGCCTAGTGTAAAATTCTCGATATATTTTCACTTTCCACTCTCAGAACGCCGCCATGTCCCTGCCGCAACGCCAGACCGACCGCAAACGCCTCGCCATTTTGCAAGCGGCGATACAGGAATTCCGCAGCAATGGCTACGAGGCGACCAGCATGGATAAAATCGCCGCCACTGCCGAAGTATCCAAGCGCACGGTGTACAACCATTTCCCCAGCAAAGAAGACTTGTTTGCCGCGATCTTGCTGCAACTGTGGGAAAGCTCGGCCGCGCAAGGCGAATTCAACTACCAGGCAGATATTCCTGTTAAACAACAATTGCTGGCTTTTTTGCAGCGCAAGATGCGCATGTTGTGCGACCCGAATTTCATCGCCCTGGCGCGGGTCGCGGTCGCCGCCACCATCCACACGCCGCAACGCGCGCGCGACATGGTGGAGAAGCTCAGCCGGCGCGAAGAGGGTATCGCGGCCTGGATCAGGGCGGCCCAGGCCGACGGTAAATTAAAAAACGGCGATGCGGCCCTGATGGGGGATATGCTGCAAGGCCAGCTCAAATCGATGGCGTTCTGGCCGCAAGTCGCGATGGGGCAGCCCTGCCTGAATGAAGAACAGCTGCGCCAAGTGCTGCAACTCACGGCCGGGATGTTTTTGCAGTATTACCAGTGCTGACGGCGCATGCTCAGGCGGAGAGGTTTTACCCGGCGCCATCCTTCTATTTTAGTGTTTTTCAGGGAGTATATGGTTTTTTCAAGCTGTCGACCGTATAAACAAAGGCGATATAAATATACTCCCCTCCAGTAATATTTTCGTCGCATCCCGTGTTTAAGGGGCGCAGCCGGGCGCCTGACGGCTGCGCCCGGCCCGTTTCGCTGCTGGCGCTTGAGCTGAAAAAAGGCGGATAAGCTGCGCCCGGCTGCCATGCTCATGGCCGGCTAGCTGCTAATAATCCGAGGAAGTCTGCGGGCGAGACAGTGTTGCGGTTTATAATTTCGGCTGTCATAACAACCATGCATATCTATTTCGCCAGGGTAGCCCGGGGCTAGAGGCCGGACCCAAGTCGATCTGGGCGAATCATACCGAGTCATGAAAGCAGTTTCTTCACCACCATTTTCCAGTTTTTCCAGACGGGAACCGGGGCAAGGTCGCGCCCTCGCGCTGGCCGCTCTGGTGCATGTGTTGTTGCTGAGTTTTTTGTGGGTAGGCATACGCTGGCAAAATAAGCCAAGCAGCGCGGTCGAGGCCGAGGTGTGGGACATGACGACGCGCGAAGCGGCGCCCTTGCCGGCTCCGATAGAGGCGCCGCCGGAACCGGCCAGGGAAGCCCCGTCGCCGCCCCAAGTGGAAGAGCTGAAGGAAGACCCGGAAATCGCGCTGGCGCAAGAAAAAAAGCGCAAGCTGGCGATACAGAAAAAAGAAGAGGAACAGCGGCTGACCGAGCAAAAACGCAAGCTTGAGCTGGAACAGGCGGCGCGCAAGGAAAAACTGGCCGAGCAAAAGCGCAAGGACGATAAGCAGGCGGCGGAAGACGCGCGCAAAAAGCAGGCCGAGCAAAAGAATGCGCTCGCTAAGGAGCAGCAGGCGCGCGACAAGATCTTCCAGGAAAACATGCGCCGCCTGACCGGGCAGGCGACCGCCGGCAGCGGCGGCAGCGGTACGGCCGCGAAATCGACCGGCAATAATCGCGGCGATGCTAGTTATGTCGCCCGCATCGCGGCCAAAGTGCGCTCGAATACCATTTTCAACGTGGTCGATACCGGCGGCAACAACCCCAGCGTCGAATACCGTATCGACCTATTGCCAGACGGCTCGCTGCGCGGTGCAATACGCAAGCTGAAATCGTCGGGGGTGCCCGGCTTCGATGAAGCGGTGGCGAAAGGCATAGAAAAATCCGCGCCTTTCCCGCGCGATAAATCCGGCGAAGTGCCGCCCAGCCTGGAGCTGATCTACAAAATGAAGGAAGAGTAAAAACGATGATGTCATTCTTAAAGAAAATCGCACTGGGCGCGGTCGCCAGCGCGACGCTGGCCGCAATCATGTCGGCGCCGGCGCAGGCGCAATTGCGGGTCGAAGTGTCCGGCGTGGGTTCGAACCAGTTGCCGATTGCGATCGCCGCCTTCGCCGATGAAAACCTGGCGCCGCAACAGATCAGCGCCATCATCAAGGACGATCTGGCGCGCAGCGGCTATTTCAAGATCATCGATACCGGCAGCGTGATGACGGAAACGGCGCCGGTCAACTTTAGCGACTGGAAGTCGCGCGGCGCCGAGGCGCTGGTGGTCGGCAGCGTGCAAAGGCTGAGCGACGGCCGTTTCGATGTCCGCTATAAATTGCTGGACACGCTGAAATCATCGACTTTATCCGGTTTTGCGCTGGCCACGCCGCCAACCAACACGCGCCTGACCGCGCACCGCATCGCCGACGATATCTACGAAAAACTGATAGGCGTGCGCGGCGCCTTCGCTACCCGCGTCGCTTATGTGACCAAGGCCGGCGCCGAATACCGGCTGGAAGTGGCCGACGCCGACGGCGAGGGTACGCAAGTCGCCTTGCGCTCGAACGAACCTATCATTTCGCCGGCCTGGTCGCCGGACGGCACCAAGGTCGCCTATGTTTCTTTCGAAGCGAAAAAGCCGGTGGTCTATGTGCAAAACCTGGTCACGCGCGAGCGCACCGTGATCGCGAATTACAAGGGCAGCAACTCGGCGCCGGCCTGGTCGCCGGACGGCGGCAAATTGGCGATCGCCTTGTCGCGCGACGGCCTGACCCAGATTTACATAGTGAATGCAAACGGCACCGGTTTGCAAAAGCTGACCAGCAGCAGCGGCATCGATACCGAGCCGCAATTTTCGGCCGACGGTCAGAGCATTTATTTCCTCAGCGACCGCAGCGGCGGCCCGCAAATCTATCGCATGAGCGCGGCCGGCGGCGAAGCCAAACGCGTCACTTTCAGCGGCAGTTACAATATCACGCCGCGCATTTCGCCGGACGGCAAGACGCTGGCTTACATCTCGCGCCGCGACAATAAGTTCCAGCTGTATGTGCTGGATCTGGCCAGCGGCCAGGAGCAAAGACTGTCCGATACCACCAAGGACGAGTCGCCGAGTTTTTCACCGAACGGGCGTTACATCATGTACGCCACCGAATCCGGCCGGCGCGGTTCGCTGGCGGTGGTGTCGATAGACGGCAAGGTGAAGCAGAAATTGACGGTTCAGGCCGGAGATATACGGGAGCCCACCTGGGGTCCCTTCATGAAATAAGCAGTATTTAATAAGCAGTATTTAACAACCACTAGGAGAAATAATGCGCTTCACATCCCAATCCAAAACCCTGGCCTTGCTGATCTCCAGCGTCGCCCTGATGACCGCTTGCAGCTCGGTCAAACTCGAAGAAAAAGCTCAGGTCGAAGATAAATCGCCGGTAAAAACCGCCGCGCCGGTCGATACCCGCGCCGTCAATACCGTGGACACCGGTTCGGTCGACCCGCTGAACGATCCTAAAGGCGTGCTGGCCAAGCGCAGCGTGTATTTCGACTTTGATAGCTACATCGTCAAGGATGAATTCAAGCCGCTGGTGGAAGCGCACGCTAAATACCTGGTCGTCAACAAGGGTCGCAAGATCCTGATCCAGGGCAATACCGACGAACGCGGCGGCCGCGAATACAACCTGGCGCTGGGCCAGAAACGTGCAGAAGCCGTGCGTAAAGCCATGGCCTTACTGGGCGTATCCGAAGCGCAGGTCGAAGCGGTTTCCCTGGGCAAGGAAAAGCCAAAAGCCACCGGCAGCGACGAAGCTTCCTGGGCTGAAAACCGTCGTTCCGACATCGTTTATCAGTAATCCCTATGGCGTCGCACTGACGCTTTCTGCACTTGGAAAGCACGGACTTATTCCGATTCCGTCATCCCCGCGAAAGCGGGGATCCACCTCAGTGTTTGATTTACATGGATTCCCGCTTTCGCGGGAATGACGTCTTTTGATTTAATCTGCGTTTCCCTGGTTATCGGATCGCTTGCGCAGTCCGGTTTTCCGATTTCTTTCCTACTCTGAGCGCCATGAAATTTCCTTCCTTCCGCACTTCCGTCCTTGCCGCCGCGCTGTTAGTCGCGCTGGCGCCATCCATCGCCAGCGCCGGCTTGTTTGATGATGACGAGGCGCGCAAGGCCATCCTCGATCTGCGCGCCAAGGTCGATGCGGTCAATGCGCGTCTCGACACCAGGCTCGACACCAAGGCCGACAAGAGCAGCGCACTCGATCTGGCGAACCAGAATGAATTGCTGCGCGCCGAAATCGCCAAGCTGCGCGGACAGTTGGAAGTGCTGACCAATGACCTGGCCAACACCCAGCGCCGCCAGCAGGATTTTTACGTCGACCTCGACAACCGCCTGCGCAAGATGGAGCCCAAGCGCATGACGGTGGACGGCAAGGAAGCGACGGTGGATGTCAACGAGCAGCGCGCCTACGATGCGGCGCTGGCCTTATTCAAGGCGGCCGATTACAAGAATGCGGCTACAGCATTTTCGAGTTTTATGGCGAACTATCCGCAATCGGCCTTTGCCGGCTCGGCCCAATACTGGCTGGGCAACTCTTATTACGCGCAGCGCGATTGCCGCGCCACCATTCCGGCCATGCAGCAACTGGTCAAGGCTTATCCCGATCATCCGAAAGCGCCGGACGCGCTGTTGAACGTCGCCGCCTGCCATACCGAACTGAAGGAAAAAGCGGCCGCCAAAAAAGTGCTGGAAAGTCTGATCACGCAATACCCGGGCACCGAAGCGGCCGATGCAGCCAAGCACAGGCTGGCGAATCTGAAATAAGCGGCAAGGAGATTATTCCGCACCGGGATTGACAGAGGGGCTGAAACCCCCTATAATTTCGGTCTTTCGGGTCGTTAGCTCAGCTGGTAGAGCAGCGGACTTTTAATCCGTTGGTCGCAGGTTCGAATCCCGCACGGCCTACCACGAATTACGAAAGACTTGGATGCGAGTCCGGGTCTTTTAATTTTTTAGCAGTTTCAGCAGTTTTGGGTCGTTAGCTCAGCTGGTAGAGCAGCGGACTTTTAATCCGTTGGTCGCAGGTTCGAATCCCGCACGGCCTACCAAGACAAAGGACTCAGGTGAAAGCCTGAGTCCTTTTTTGCATTCGGCTTTTGCAAAACTGAATAAGCTACTGCGCGGCCCGCTGCCGCTCCTGCACTTGTTCAGCCTTGCGTTATCATCTCCCAATCCCTTCGACTTTTTCCAACGCTTATGAAACAGAAACCGGCCACCAACGACAAGCACGAAATCCGCCCCGGCCAGTCGGAGGAATTGCTGAAAGAGCTGCACATCCTGACGCGTGACGGCAAGCTGAATCAGGACAGCCGGCGCAAACTGAAGCAGGTGTATCACCTCTACCAGTTCATCGAGCCGCTGCTGCAAAGCCTGCAGCAGGATCATGACTATGTCACTCTGGTCGATCACGGCGCCGGCAAGTCCTATCTCGGCTTCATCCTGTACGACTTGTTTTTCAAGGCGCAGCAGGCGCACAGCAAGTCGCATATCTACGGCATAGAAACGCGCGACGAGCTGGTGCAAAAGTCGCGCGAACTGGCGCAGCGACTGGGCTTCGCCGGCATGTCTTTCCTGAATCTGTCGGTGGCCGACTCTATCGGCTCGGCGGAATTGCCGGAGCAGATCGACATCGTCACCGCCCTGCATGCCTGCGATACCGCGACCGACGATGCCATCCAGTTCGCTTTGAAAAAGAAAGCGAAATTCATGGTGCTGGTGCCGTGTTGTCAGGCCGAGGTGGCGGCCGAGCTGCGCAAGGCCAAGGGCGAGGCGGTCAGGAATAATCCGCTGTCGGAAATGTGGCGCCATCCCATCCATACGCGCGAATTCGGCAGCCAGATCACCAATGTGCTGCGTTGCCTGCAACTGGAAGCGCACGGCTACCAGGTGCGCGTGACCGAGCTGGTCGGCTGGGAGCATTCGATGAAGAATGAACTGATCATCGCCGAATACAAAAACCTGCCAGCCAAGCGCGCCGCCGAACGCCTGGCCGAAGTGCTGAAGACCACCGGCCTGGATAGCATGCAGCGGCGTTTCTTTTCTTCCGCCGAGTAAATGAAAGTCACCAGTGCGTCACAAAAAATGATTAATATCATTTACTCTTTTAATTATTCAGTTCGCTATATGGCGGATGTCCAAATACTCAGGATATCCCCTCCCTTTCAAGGGGAGGGTTAGGGTGGGGATGGGTTGCCGTAGCAAAGGAAACCCATCCCCCACCCGGCCTCCCCCTTGAAAGGGGAGGTGAAAACCGCCGTTGCCTGCGGCACGAATAGGCACCCCGCAAACGCCTTTCAGAAAGGATAAAAAACATGCTGGCCGCCGTCGATCTCGGTTCCAATAGCTTCCGTTTGCATATAGGCCGTCACGAAGGCGATGCGATCCGCGTCGTCAAAAGCGCGCGCGACCCGATCCGGCTGGCGGCCGGACTCGACAGCCAGGGCGCGCTGACGCCGGAAGCGATGCAGAAGGCGGTCGCCAGCCTGCGCCGTTTCCGCGAAATTCTGAATGCCTATCCGATCGCCGGTTTGCGCGCGGTGGCCACCAATACCATACGCATCGCCAGCAATGCGGCCGCCTTGCTGCCGCTGGCCGAAGCCGCGCTGGGCTGCCCCATCGAAGTGATTTCCGGTGAAGAAGAGGGGCGCCTGATTTACATGGGCGCGGCGAACACCATCGCCGTTCCCGGCGAACGCCGGCTGGTGCTCGATATCGGCGGCGGCTCGACCGAAGTGATACTGGGGCGCGGCCAGGAAGTCGTCAAGGTCGAATCGTTCAGCATAGGCACCGTCAGGCACAGCGCCAGTTTTTTTCCCGACGGCAAAATCACCGAAGCGGCGTTTGCGGCGGCCATCCTGTCGGCGCGCTCGCAATTCGAAGACGCCGCGCCGCCGTATCAGCCCCGGCACTGGCGCAAGGCCTACGGCTCTTCCGGTACCATGCGCGCGCTTTCGGAAGCGATAGGCAAAGGCGGCCTGGGCGATGGCCGCCTGACTTTAAAGAGCCTGTACGCGCTCAAGCAATATTGCCTGCAATGTGCAGACATGCGGCAGCTGGCACTGAACGGCGTCAAGCCGGAGCGGGTCGCGATGGTGGTCGGCGGCCTGGCGATCCTGATCGGGCTGATGACGGAATTTCATATCGACGTCTTGCTGACTGTCGACGCCGGCTTGCGCATGGGCGTGATGTGGGACTTGCATGGGCGCGCCACCCAGCGCGACCGGCGCGAACTGGCGGTGCAGAATCTGGCGACCATGTTTCACGCCGACCTGTCGCGCGCGAACCGCGTGGCCGACATGGTGCGCTCTTTGTACCTGCAACTGAAACCGGCGTCGGACGCCTACGTGCGCTTGCTGCACTGGAGCGCCATGCTGCACGAAGTCGGCATGGTGGTGTCGCACACCGGCTACCACAAGCACGGCGCCTACCTGATCGAGCACGCCGACCTGGCCGGTTTCACCAGCCGCGAACAAAAAGCGATGAGCCGGCTGATCCTGAGCCAGAAAGGCAATTTGCGCAAAGTCGGCGACGCCCTGGCCGACCTGGATTTCGCCAAGGCCGTGCTGGCGCTGCGGCTGGCGGTGACCCTGATGCACACGCGCACCGAGCTCGATTTCGGCGATTTCCGTCTGAAGATGAAAAACCGCATCGAACTGGAAATCCAGCAAGACTGGGCGACGCAGCATCCTACCCTGGCGTTCTGGCTGCAGAAAGAAATCGAAAGCTGGCGCGAGGTCGGGATCGATTTTTCCGTGAGTAGCAAGACGGCGGTGGCGTAAGTGGTCGTGCTGAAGTTTTGATGTGGGCAAGCTGACGCGACGTGACCGGCGCTAATTTGCTTATTTCATAGTATCTACCGCGACCGCGCCGTTCAAACGCAGCGAGCCGCCGCTCAAACCGCCTTTGAAGCAGGAAAACAATATACTCCCCCCTGATTTTCATTTTTTCAGCCTGTCGTCCGCGTATTTAAAGGCCTTGAAAATATACTAAGGGGGGGTATTTTTTTGCCTATGTGGCCGGTTTTTGCGTCGGCAACTAATTTAAGGCAGACGCCGCGCTTCGTCGCTGTGCCCGGGACTCGCCGGCGGCTGCGGCTGGCCCGCACAAAAATCTGGCATATACTGAAACGGCAAGTCCCCCGTTTCTATCGACCTGCCTGAGAATTTCTCGCCCTTGTGATAGCCATGCCACCAATCCGGCTCGATAGCGTTACCCGCAAGATGTTGCTGCCGCTGGCGTTGGCGAGTATCGCCATGCTGTTGGTGGTGCTGGCCATCCTGTTGCGCCTGCGCGAACACGTCGTGGAAGCGGCGGGCATCGCGACCGCCAGGGTGGTCGCCAGCCAGATTGTCAACTTGCGTCAGTTCTACACCACCGAAATCGGCGCGCGCGCGCTGCAGTCCGGGATGCAATTGAATTTCGATTTCGAGAACGACCGGCACACCCTGCCTTTGCCGGCCACCCTGGTCAAGGCCCTGGGGAAAAGCATAGAACGCGACCACCCCGGCATGTCGATCCGCCTGTATAGCCAATATCCGTTTCCCAACCGCGCCGCCAGCGAACGCTATGATGATTTCGAAATCCGCGCGCTGCAAGCGCTGACGCGTGCTCCCGCCCAAGAGCAATTCGTCATAGAAAGGCGGAACGGCCGGCGTCTGGTGCGCCTGGCGGTGGCCGACCAGATGCAGGCCGGCTGCGTCGCTTGCCATAATGCGCGCAGCGATTCGCCCAAGCGCGACTGGAAAATCGGCGATGTGCGCGGCGCGATCGAGATTACCGTGCCGGTCGACCAGATGGAAAGCGAAATCGGCCGCGGTATCTGGAGCGTGGGGCTGGTGCTGCTGGCCGGCATTTTCGCCCTGGGCAGCGTCGCAACCTTCGCCACCCGGCGCGCCGCGCTCGCCTTGCAAGACTTGAACAGCGAACTGGAAGACCGCGTCTTGGAACGCACCAGCGATCTGTCGCAAGCGAATGCCAACTTGCATGAGGCGCTGCATCAGATAGAGCGCGCCGAACCGCTGGCGGCGCTCGGTTCCATGATCGCCGGGGTGGCGCATGAATTGAATACGCCTATGGGCAATACCGCGCTGATGGTCAGCACGCTCAAGGAAAGAGTGGATCAGTTGAGCGTCGCCCTGGCCGGCAATCAATTGCGCAAGAGCCAGCTGGAAGCCTTCGTCAGCGAGGCCTGCCAGGCCTGCGTGCTATTGCAACGCAACGCCGACCGCGCCAGCGAGCTGGTGGCCGATTTCAAGCAGGTGGCGGCCGATCAGGTCAGCCTGCGGCGGCGCGAATTCATGCTCGATCAGCTGACCGAGGAGACGCTGCGCACGATAGCGCCCGGCTACAAACACCGGCCGGTCAGGGTAGTCGCGGCTATTCCCGCCGGCATACGGCTAGACTCTTATCCGGGGCCGCTGGAGCAGGTGCTCACCAATCTGGTCAATAACGCCGTGCTGCACGGCCTGGATCCGTCGCGTACGCTGACCGTGAACATCGCCGCCACGCTGGCGCCGGATGCGCAGAGCGTGACATTGACGGTGCGTGACGATGGCCTCGGCATGAGCCAGGAAGTGGCGGCGCAGGTGTTTCAGCCTTTCTTCACCACGCGCCTGGGCCAGGGCGGAACCGGGCTGGGCTTGCATCTGGTGCGCAAGCTGGTGCGCGAGACGCTGGGGGGCAGCGTCGCGTTTGAGTCTGCGCCGGGGCAAGGCGCGCGCTTCGAGATCGTCTTGCCGCTGGTGGCGCCGCCGCCGGGAGCGAAACTCCCCCCCGCCGCCGGCGAAATTTAAGCCGCTATAGTTACGCCGCTTTTTCCCTTACTGGCTTTCCAGCAAACTCTTCAAATGCTCGGCGCGGGAAGGGTGGCGCAGTTTTTTCATGGCCTTGGCTTCGATCTGGCGTATCCGTTCGCGCGTCACTTCGAACTGTTTGCCGACTTCTTCCAGTGTGTATTCGCTGGCGGTTTCCAGGCCGAAGCGCATGCGCAAGACCTTGGCTTCGCGCGGGCTGAGTGTATCGAGCGCTTCCTTCAATTTTTCTTGCACCGAGGCTTGCATCGCGGCCGCCATCGGCGACAGAGTCATGCTGTCCTCGATGAAGTCGCCGAGTTGCGAGTCGCCGTCGTCGCCGATAGGCACATCGAGCGATACCGGTTCTTTGGCGATCTTCAGGATTTCGCGGATTTTGCTTTCCGGCATATCCATTTTTTTGGCGATTTCCGCCGGCTCCGGCTCCACGCCGCTTGCTTGCAGCAACTGGCGCTTGACGCGGTTCATCTTGTTGATGGTTTCTATCATATGCACCGGCACCCGTATCGTGCGGGCCTGATCGGCGATCGCGCGCGCGATCGCCTGCCTGATCCACCAGGTGGCATAGGTAGAGAATTTATAGCCGCGCCGGTATTCGAATTTATCGACCGCTTTCAGCAAGCCGATATTGCCTTCCTGGATCAGGTCGAGGAATTGCAGGCCGCGGTTGACGTATTTCTTGGCGATGGAAATCACCAGCCGCAGGTTGGCTTCGGTCATCGCGCGTTTGGCTTCGGCCGAGCGTTTCTCGCCGGCCACCATTTGCTTGTTGACGTCGCGCAGGTCGGCCAGAGGCAGGGCGACTTGCTGTTCCAGAGCGATCAGTTTTTGCTGATATTCGCGCGCCGCATGGATATTGCGCTTCAATAGCACGGCATACGCCTGGGCGCTGTCCGCTTCGGCTTCCAGCCAGGCGGCGTTGGTCGCATTGGCGCGGAAATGTTCGACAAAATACGCACGCGGCATGCCGCATTTATTGACTAGCAATTCCAGCATCTGCTTCTCGATCTGGCGCAAGTCTTTCATTTGCTTGCGCAGGCCGTCGCACAGTTTTTCCGAAATTTTTGCCGTGAAGCGTATGCCCTGCAATTCGCGCGAGATCGCTTGCTGCGCGGCGTTGTAGGCGGCCGACTGATAGCCGTCGCGCTCGCGCGCCTCGGTCATTTGCCCGAAGCGCAGCGCCACCACCGCAAACTTTTGCAACGCCGCCGCCTTCAGTTGCTGCAACTGTTCGTCGCTGATGCCGCTGGCGTTTTCCGAGACTGCAACATCGTCCTCATCGTCATCGTCGAGTTCGTCGGCGTCGTTGCCGTCGTCCGCCAGGGCGATCGCCGCAGCATCGTTGGCGTCGGCGGTGATCAGGCCGTCGACGATATCGTCCACGCGTACTTCGTCTTTGGCGATCTTGTCGGCGATAGCCAGGATTTCCTTGACCGTACCGGGGCAGGCCGAGATCGCCTGCAGCATGTCTTTCAAGCCGTCTTCTATGCGTTTGGCGATCTCGATTTCGCCGCTACGCGTCAGCAATTCGACGCCGCCCATTTCGCGCATATACATGCGCACCGGGTCGGTGGTGCGGCCGAAATCGGAATCGACGGTGGCCAGCGCGTTGGCCGCGGCGGCTTCCGCCTCGTCGTCGCTGACGGCGGTGGTGACGTTATCGGTCAGCAGCATCATGGCCGCATCGGGCGCCTGATCGTAGATCGCGATGCCCATGTCGTTGAGCGTGCTGATGACGTTTTGTATCATCTCGGGATCGGCCACGTCTTCCGGCAGATGATCGTTGATTTCCGCGTGCGTCAGATAATTGCGGTCCTTGCCGAGGCGGATCAGCTTGGTCAGTTGCTTGCGATACTGTTCCAACTGTTCTTCGCTGATGCCTTCGCTGGCGGCCAGGACGGCGCCGCTCTTTTTCGCTTTGGCGCGGGCGGCGCGCTTCATTTCGGCCGATTCGGCCGCATTCAGCGCTTGAATTTCGTCGTTTTCAAACTGAAATTCGCTAGGCTTGCGTCCGCGCTTGGCCGGTTCCTTGATTGCCGGCAGCGCGTAGGCCGAGGTGTCCAGCGCTTTCAGGGTGACGACCGGCGCCGGTGCTGCCGGCTTGCCCTGAGCGATGCGCGCCTCGCGCTTGACGAGTGGAGTCTTGTCGACGGCCGCTTGCTGATCGGACAGCAGTAATTTCTTCGCCATTTTCGGCGCGGTCTTTCTGATGACGACCACGCGCGACTTGGCTGTTTCCGCTTCCGGCTCCGCTGCAGGGCTGGCGACCGGGGCCGCCGGCGTCGCCTGCGCGTCGGTCGCCACTTCCGCGCCCGCCGTTTCTGCGGCGCCAGAGTCAGGCGAGGCGGCGGCTTCCGCCTCGACTTCCGGCGCGGCGCTGCCGGTCGTCAGCAAGCGGCGGCGCTTGGTCATCACCGTGACCGGTGTCGAAATCACGGCGATTTCCGGTACGGCTTCCGCCGTATCGTCCGCCACCGCGACCGCGACTGCCGGCGCCAATACCTGCACCGTGCTGACGGCGGGCGCCGTCGCAGCGGGCCGTTTCAACTGCAGGGTTTTCTTTCCTAGGGTGAGGGTAGAACCGTTTTTTTGCGCGGGAAGAGGGCTGGAATCAGTTAAGCTGTTTTTCATGTAACGAAATCAAGTATGACAACATACGCTTGTCAATACGTATGGCAATAACAATGGTGAAAGCCTGTCAAAACGCATAGCGCCGGGCCGTATCATGGGCAGGCAGCCGCAAAACGCGCAGGTACGGATGGGTACGCGCCGGTTTGGGGTTGCCGTGTTCTCGTTGATACTTGCCTGCGGAACAAATACGTATTCGCAGAATAGAAAGCCCGCTGATGAAAGCGGGCCGATTTCTGATTAAAACAGGTTCTCGAAAAAATGCGAGGTGCGAATTATCTCCGGTTTAGCGTTTCTCTACAAGTTCGGCATGTTTGCTTGCCAATTAAACTAGCTTAAAACGTCACGACAAAACGCCCGCCACTCTGGACTGCCTTAGCGTAGCGCACCGTGCCGCCGTTCGCATGTATCAGTTGCCTGACCATGGCCAGGCCTATGCCGCTGCCTTTTTCCTTGGTGGTAAAAAACGGCGTAAAAATATGCGCCAGCAATTCGTCCGGCACGCCGGGGCCGTTGTCGCTGATTTCCAGTCGCAGGCGGCCGCCGCGCGCCAGGCGGGCGCTGACGCCGACTTGCGGCGCGGCCAGGTGGGCGGTGGCTTCGGCCGCATTGCTGAGCAGATTCAGCAAGGCTTGCTCGAGCTGGCCGGCGTCTGTCATCAGTTCCAGCGATTCCGGCGCTACCGAAAACGCCGCTTTGCCGCCGCGCGCCTGCCAATCGGGGCCGACCAGGGCGGACAGGCGCGCAAACAGCGCGCTCAGCAGGGTGGCGTTAGGCGCGGGTTGCGCTTGCCGGGTCAGACTGCGGTAGCTGGCGACGAATTCGGCCAGGCTGCGCGCGCGCCGGCTGATCGCGTCCAGCGCCGTATCGAGATCGGCCCCCAGCGCGGGCGGCAGGTGCGGGCGGGCTTCCGCCAGCAAATCCTGGGCGGTGGCCGATAAGGACGCGACCGGCGTCAGCGAATTCATGATCTCGTGGGTCAGCACATGCACCAGTTGCTGCCAGGCGTGCATGGCTTCGGCTTCCAGTTCGCTTTCCACCGGCATCAGGGCCAGCAGGCGCTGGCTTTGCCCCTGTAACGTGATCTGGCTGGAAGCGAGCAGCGCGCGTTCCAGCCCGCGTTCGGTATCGAAGCCGATCAGGCTGCGCTGGCCCGGCGTTTGCGCCGCCAGCGTGCGGCATAAGGCGGCGCTGTCGCTGGCGCGTCCCGGCGCCAGCAAGCGGCGCGCATTGTTGTTCATGGGTTGCAGTTGCTGCGCTTGCTGATCCAGGCTGAACAAGGCGATAGGCGCATGTTCCAGCCGCATTTCCAGCTCCAGCATCTGTTGCATGCGGGCCTGCTGCTCGGGCGCCAGAGCGGACGGGACTTCCTGCACGGCAGCGGCCCGGCGCGGCGCCAGCGCCTGCAGGCTATGTCCCAGCACCAGAATAAAAGGCAGGCCAAGCAAGCCGCACAGACTCAGCAAACGGGCGGAAGGATAGGCTTGCCCGGCCGCCAGGCTCAGCGCCATCAGGGCCAGCACGCAGCACAGCAGCCTGAGCTTGAGCCCGCGTTCAGACGCCATGCTCATATGCCGTGTTTCTCCAGTTTGCGGTACAGAGCGGCGCGACTGACGCCCAGCAGCTTGGCGGCCTGGCTGATATTGCCATTGCTTTGCCCCAGCGCCGCCGCCACCGTTTCGCGCTCCAGCGCTTGCAACTGATAAGTATCCGCAGCCAACGTAACGGCCGCTGCTGAAATTGCGGCAGCGGCAGGCGTCGCCAGGCCGAAGTCTTCCGGCTGGTAGGCGTCGCTCAGGCTCAGGATCACGGCGCGTTCGCAGGCATGGCGCAGGGCGCGGATATTTCCCGGCCAGCGGTGGCTGCACAGCGCTTGCAGCGCGCCCGGCGCCAGATCGCGTGGCGGTTTTTGATATTGCTGTTGATAGTGCGCCAGATAATGCGCCAGCAAGGCCGGAATGTCCTCGCGCCGTTCGCGCAGCGGCGGCACCCGCAGCACGATGGTGTTCAGACGGAATAAGAGATCGGGCCGGAACAGCGCGGGATCGAACAAACGCGCCTCTTCCAGATTGGTGGCGCTGATGATGCGCACGTCGATGGCTTCCGGCCGGTCGGCGCCGACTGCGGTGACTTCGCGCCGCTCCAGCACTGTCAACAACTTGGCTTGCGCACCGAGCGGCATATTGCCGATTTCATCGAGGAACAGGCTGCCGCCGCTGGCCGCCTGGAAGCGCCCGGCGCGGTCTGTGCGGGCGTCGGTGAACGCGCCCTTGCGGTGGCCGAACAACTCGCTCTCGAAAGTCGATTCCGGCAGTGCGCCCATGTCGACCGCCAGCATTTGCCCGGCGGCGCGGCGCGAAGCCTGGTGGATCGCGCGCGCCACCAGTTCTTTGCCGACGCCGTTTTCGCCGAGGATCATCACATTCGCTTCGGTCGGCGCCACGCTGGCGATCATGGATTTCAGCGCGCGCAACGCAGGTGAAGCGCCGATCAGGCTATCGAGGCCGTGCGCGGGCGCGGGCGAACGCTGCGCCAGCGTCTGTTGTATGGCCGCCAGCAGGCGCGCATTGTCCCAGGGCTTGGTGATGAAATCGGCGGCGCCGCGTTTCAGGGCTTGCACCGCCAGCGCGACATCGGCATACGCCGTCATGACGATGATGGCGGGCGGGCGCGCCAGGCTGCGCAATTTATCCAGCAGCGCCAGGCCCTCGGCGCCGTCGATGCGCCCCGGCGCAAAATTCAAGTCCAGCAAGACCAGATCCGGCACCCCCTGCGCCAGCAGCGTATCCAGCTGCGTCGGCTGGCCCACGGTGCTGACGCGCGCATAACGCCGCTTCAGCAAGAGCTCGGCGGCACAGGCGACGTCGGCATCGTCTTCCAGTATCAGGACATGGGCGGAGGATTCAGGCATGGTGTTCCAGTGAGAGGGGGCGCCGGGCGCAGCGGGCAGGGCTTATCCGACCGCATTCTAGCCTGACGTGCCGCCCCGCTGGCAAGAAGTTTTTTTGTGCTCGCGCCGGGTGTCCGTTTCCGGACAGTCGCTACTGTGCGTTAGCGAACACCGCGTCGGCAGCGATGCGAGCAGCGCACGCTAAGTCTTTGATTTTTCATGTTCAGGCAAGCTGGCACGGGGTTTGCTGTAGCCTGCTGCATGAACGCCAACAAACCCCATTTAGCCGTGACCGGCGCCGCCATGGACAGCCACGTGCCGCAGCGCCACGGCAAAAAAATCGCCTACGCCTGCGCCGCGCTGCTGGCCGTGCTGCTGGCCGGCTACGGCGGTTTGCGCCTGCTGCCCAAGGGTTTGCAAGTGGCGGCCGGCGAAGTCCGCATCGCCAGCGTGGAGCGCGGCATGTTTCTCGACAATATCAGCGTGCGCGCCACGGCGGTGGCCCTGAATTCCGTGCTGCTCGATTCCATGGAAAGCGGGCGGGTGGAAGAAGTGATCGCCAGGGATGGCGCAGTCGTCAGGCAAGGCGACTTGCTGTTTCGTTTGTCGAACACCCAGCGCCATCTGGAATTGCTGCAGCGGCAGTCGGAATACGCGCAGCAAATCACCAATCTCTCCAATTTGCGCGTTTCGTATGAAGCCAGCCGCACCGATGCCGCACGCCGCTTTGCCGACCTGGAATTCAATCTGGCGCAGGCGCACAAGCTGCACGACAGAAATAGCCGCCTGCAGCAGCAAGCCTATATCTCGGCCCAGGCGCTGGAAGAATCGGCCGACAAGCTGGCGTTGCAACAGCAATTGCTGAAGGATTTACAGGCCAGCAGCGCCACCGAACTCGCGATCAAGCACGACGCCGTGACCCAGATGGAAGGCGCGCTCACCCGCCTGCAAAGCGGCCTGCGGCTGGTGACGGCGACCGTCGATGCACTGGCGGTGCGCGCGCCGGTGGCAGGGCGCCTGACCGATTTCCGCCTGCAAGTCGGCGAGATCGTGCGCCCCGATCAGCATCTGGGGCGCATCGACGACCCGCTGCATTTCAAACTGGCGGCCCAGGTCGACGAGTATTATCTGAACCGGGTCGCAGTCGGCCATCGCGCCGTGGCGCAGTTGAAAGAGCAAAGCTATGCCGCCCGGCTGAGCCGCATCTATCCGCAGATTAAGGATGGCCGTTTCGCGGTGGAACTGGAATTCGAGCAACAGCCGGAAGCGCTCAGTCCCGGCCGCTCGCTCGATGTGAATATCACCCTGGGCGAACCGGCCCCGGCCTTGCTGTTGCCGAACGGCGCTTACCTGAATGACAGCGGCGGCGCCTGGGTCTTGGTGCAGGGGCCGGATGCGGATACCTACCAGCGCCGCAACATCAGGCTGGGACGGCGCAGCAATCAGCAGGCAGAAGTACTGTCCGGCCTGGCGCTGGGCGAAAAAGTCATCGTGTCCGGCTATGCGCAGTATGGCAAGGCGGAGCGGGTGCAGTTGAGGAGGTAGGGTATTGCCGTCATTCCTGCGCAGGCAGGAATCCAGCGGCGTTCGTAAAACACGAGTAAAGCATCGTTGCGTTCCGAACGTTGATTGAAATGCCGGCGAAGAGTTACAAAGCGGTATGCAAGGGAAGTCACTGGATTCCTGCCTGCGCAGGAATGACAAAAGCTAGGGAATAATAAATTGTACAGTTGAACGCGCTAACACCAACAAGGAAAATCATGATCAAACTAAACAAACTCAGCAAGATCCATCTGGCCGGCGAAGTCCAGACCACGGCCCTGAACCAGATCGACCTGGAAATCGACGCCGGCGAATATGTCGCCATTACCGGGCCTTCCGGCTGCGGCAAATCGACCCTGCTCAGCATGCTCGGTTTGCTGGATAGTCCCAGTTCCGGCGACTACTGGTTCGAAGGCCAGAACATCGCCGGCTGGAGCGAGAGCCAGCTGAACCAGCTGCGCCGCGGCCGCATCGGTTTTATTTTCCAGAGCTTCAATCTGATAGAAGAGTTGAGCGTGTTTGAAAACGTCGAACTGGCGCTGGAATATACCGACGTGCCGGTCAGGGAGCGCAAACAAAAAGTCAACGCCTTGCTGGAAAAACTCGGCGTCGCCCATCGCAGCAAACACCGCCCTTCGCAATTGTCCGGCGGGCAGCAGCAGCGGGTCGCCATCGCGCGCGCGCTGGTGGCCGGCCCCGCCATCCTGTTGGCCGATGAACCGACCGGCAACCTGGACACCGCACACGGCGACGAAGTCATGCGCATCCTGCGCAGCATCAATGCCGAAGGCACCACCGTGGTGATGGTCACCCATTCGCCTTCGCATGCGGCGCAAGCCTCGCGCACCCTGCATCTGCTGGACGGCAAGATCATGGTCGATGCTTTGCAGGCGGCTTGAACACCTAAGCGAACGCACACTCAGACACATGAAACTACGCGACTTTAAAATCGGCTGGCGCATGCTGCTCCAGGAACCGGCTTACTCGGCGGTGGCGATACTCGGCCTCAGCATAGGCTTTGCCGCTTGCATCCTGCTGCTGGGCTTCGTGCGTTATTCGCTGAGCTACGACGGCACGGTGCCCGACATCAGGCAGGTGTATCTGGTGAAGCAGCGCTACAACGTTGATCCGGTGGCGCCGTGGTTCGAGCAGGCGCCGTATGTATTGCGCGCAGCCGGTCTGAAGACGCCCGGGGTCGCCAGCGTCAGCGGCTACGCGCCGCGCGAGCCGTTTCCGGTGCGGGTCGGCGCGCGTATGCTGAAGTTGCACCGCGTGCCGGTGTTGCCCGGTTTTGCGCAAATGCTGGGTTTGCAAGCCGTCGAGGGCGATCTGCAGGCGGCTTTGGAGCGGCCGGAAAATTTCGCCATCACCGAACAGGCGGCGCTGCGTCTGTTCGGCAGCGCGCATGCCCTCGGTCGCAGCCTTACGGTCGATGGCAAGCTGCTGAAGGTGGCGGCGATTCTGCGCAATCCGCCCGCGAATAGCACCATGCCTTTCGAGGCCCTGATGGGCGTCAATTCGGTATTGCTATCGGAGGACACGCGCAAGGACATGCTGAACGGCAGCGGCTACGCTTGGGGTAAATTGCTGATCCGTGTGCAGCCGGGCGCTTCCTTGTCCGCCATCACGCAGGCCTTGCAGCAGGCGCTGGATCGTTCGCCGGCGCCACCGTATGTCACGCCGGAGATCAGGCAGCGCCTCGGTCAACGCAAGCTGATGGACATCAAACTCTCGCCCCTGCAGGATGCTTACTTCGACCGGGAAATCGCCGACAATCCTATCGCCCGGCCGGGCGAGCGCGGCGATGCGGCCATGGTCGGCGGGCTGGGCGCGATCGCCGTTCTGATACTGGCGCTGGCGGCGATGAATTACGTGAACCTGAGCACGGTACGCGTGTTGCGGCGCCAGCGCGAGATCGCCATGCGCAAGGTGCTGGGCGCGGGAGTCGGCCGTATCGTGCTGCAGTTCTTGGCCGAATCGCTGCTGGTGGCGCTGCTGGCGACCGGCCTCGGCTTGCTGCTGGCATGGCTGGCGCTGCCGCTGTTTTCCGATCTGATGAACCGCCGGCTCGATAGCCTATTTTCTCTGGTCAATCTGGCCGCCGCACTACTGATCGGTATCGCGCTCGGCCTGCTGTGTGCCGCGTATCCGGCCTGGATTGCGATCCACGTGCGCCCCGGTCAGGTGCTGGCCGGACGCCCCGATAGCGAAACCCTGCGTGGCCGGCGCTTGCGCCGCAGCATGACGGTGTTGCAAGTGGCGGCCGCCATGGGCCTGGCCAGCATCACGCTCGCCATCGCGTGGCAGACCAGTTTTGCCATGCATGCCTCGCCCGGCTTCGATCCGGCGCCGCTGCTGATCGTCGATTTGCCGGAGCAGGTGAAGAATAGCGAGAAAGCGCGCGCTCTGATTGCGGCCTTGCTCAGTCAGCGCAAGGTCGCCGGCGTCGCGGTCGCGGCCGATGCGGTCGGACGCTACAAAAGTCCATGGGGACTGGACGTCAAGCGCGAGGGCGGTGCCAGCGTGTTTGTGGAGATGGCATCGGTCAGCGCGAATTTCTTTGAGCTGTATGGCATAAAAGCGCTGGCGGGGCGCTTGTTCGATGCGCGTATCGATCAGGAAGACGATGCGCTGCCTATCGTCCTGAATGGCGTCGCCGTGCGCAAGCTGGGTTACGCCAGCCCGGAAGCGGCGCTAGGGCAGACTTTGCTGTATACCGATTTCGAAGGCAAGACCCGGAACAAGCGCATCGTCGGCATCGCGCCCGAGCTGCGTTTCCATACGCTGCATGAGGCGCCGCGCGCCACCGCCTGGGAACTCTGGACCCAGGGCGGCACGCTCTCCGTGCGCGCCACAGCGCCACTGGCCGAAGTCGAACGCACGCTGCTGGCTCTTTGGCCCAGCTATTTTCCGGATGCGCTGCCGGAAATCCATCGCGCCGCGGATATTCTGGCCGCCAACTACGAGGAAGACGCGCGGATCGCGCAGCTGCTGGCGATCGCCACCGGCATCGCGCTGGCGCTGGCGGCCTTCGGTACCTATGTGCTGTCGGCCTACAGCGTGCAAAAGCGTGCCAGGGAAATCGTGCTGCGCAAACTGTATGGCGCGAATCGCTCTGCGATTGCGCGTTTGCTGGGCATGGAATTCGGCGGCCTGCTAGGTCTCGCCGCCTTACTCGCCTTGCCCTTGGCGGCCTGGGCCATCGAGCGTTATCTGGCCGGCTTCGTGGGACGCGCGCCTGTCGGTGCCTGGACTCTGCTGGCAGCCTTGGTCCTGGCCGGCAGCGTGGCCGCGCTGGCGACGCTGCGCCACATCCTGGCCGCGCTGCGCATCGCTCCGGCGCAAGCTTTGCGCAATTAATTTCTACTTGAAACCACTATACGAATATGAAACTACGCGACTTTAAAATCGGTTGGCGCTTGCTGATCCAGGAACCGGCTTACTCGGCGGTGGTGGTGTTGGGTCTCTGCGTGGGCTTTGCCGCCTGCATACTATTGTTGGGTTTTGTACGTTTTTCGCTGAGCTACGATGCTTCCGTGCCTGACCTAGAGCGGGTGGTTGTCGTCAAGCAGAAGTTCAATGTGGTGGGGCGACCGGAATGGATGCAGATCGTGCCATTGCCGTTCCGCGACCTGGCTCTGCAGAGCGGCATGGTAGAGGCGGCATCGGGCTTCCTGCATCGCAACAGCATGCTGAAAACCGGCGCACGCAGCAGCCAGATAGAAATAACTGCGGTGGATGTCAGCTTTCCGCAAATGTGGGGGATACAGGCTTTGCAAGGCGATTTGGCGGCCGCCTTGAGCCGGCCCGATGCCCTGGCCTTGACCGTGGATGCCGCCGAAAAGGTCTTCGGCCACACGCAGGTGGTCGGCCAGACTGTGCAAATCGACGGCAAGTCTTACCTGGTCGCGGCCTTGCTGCCTGATCCGCCCGGCAACACCACGGCGCCTTATGCGGCCCTGACCGGGGTGAACACCGCGCTGTGGCCGCCGGAGGAACGCGAAGAAATCGTGCAAGGTCTCAACTGGGTCGGCGGAGTGCTGTTGAAACTGAAACCTGGCGTCACGGCTACCGCGCTGACACAGGCCTTGCAAGCCAAGGCGGATAGCCTGCCGCTGCGCACGAGCCTGCCGCCGGAAGCCTTGCAGCGTATCGGCGATAAGCGCTGGATGGAAGTCGGTCTGGTTTCCTTAGCGGATGCGTATTTCGATGCAGACCTGAGCAATAGCCACGGCAGCGGCGAGCGCGGCAATAAGCGCATGGTGCTGGGCTTGGGCGCGGTGGCGCTGCTGATCCTGCTACTGGCCAGCGCCAACTACATCAATCTGGCCACGGTGCGTAGCCTGCGCCGTCAGCGCGAGATCGCCATGCGTCAGGTGCTGGGCGCCGGAAAATACCGCATCGTCGGCCAATTCATGGCGGAATCCGCACTGGCGGCGCTGCTGGCATGCGCGCTGGGGCTGGTGTTGGCCTGGCTGGCCTTGCCGCTGTTCTCCGAACTGATGGGACGCAAGCTAGCTGCGCTGCTGTCGCCCGCCAGCATCGCAGTCAGCCTGTTGCTCGCTTGCGGCATAGGCTTGCTGGCCGGGATCTACCCAGCCTGGCAGGCGCTGGGCACGAGCACTGCGGCTGCCCTCAGCGGCCGCGAAAATAGCGAAGGCCGCAGCGGTCTGTGGCTGCGGCGCGCGATGACGGTGCTGCAATTCGCCACCGCTATCTGCCTGGCAGCCGTGACGCTGACCATAGTCTGGCAGACTTACTTCGCCAGCCGTATTGATCCTGGCTTCGATCCCCGGCCTTTGCTGGTGCTGGATGTGCCGGGTGACCCGAATAGTGCCGCCGCGCAGTCCTTTCGCGCAGCATTGCGCCGGCTGCCCGGCGTCTCGGGCGTGGCGGGCGCAGACGACGCGGTGGGGCGCAGGAGTAACTTTTTCTACGGCGACGTCAAGCGCGCCGGCGGTGAATTCATCAATGCACGCAGAAAATCGGTGGATGCCGATTTTTTTCAGGTGTATGGCATAGCGGCCAATGCCGGGCGCCTGTTCGATGCCAGCCTGGATCAGACGGACAAATCCGAGTTGATCGTGATTAACCTGGCATTGGCGCGCAAGCTGGGCTATGCCACGCCGCAGGCGGCGGTGGGCCAGGCGCTGACCGGCAACGAAAACGAAGCCTTGCGCGTCATCGGTGTGGCGCCGGATATCCGTTACCAGAGTCTGCGTCAGTCTGCGGAACCTATGCTGTATCGCCTGAACCGCAGCCGGGCCGGCATCCTCACGCTGCGCAGCACCGGCGATATGGCGGCGGTGCGCAGTGCAGCGGAAGCGCTCGCCAAAAAACACTTCAGCGTAGCGCTGCCGCAGATGCACGGCGCCCAGGAATTTCTGGCTACAAATTATGCCGATGATCTGCGTCTGGCCAAACTGCTGGCCGGCGCCAGCCTGGTGGCCGTCGCGCTGGCCGCTTTCGGCATCTACGTGCTGTCGGCTTACAACGTGCGGCGGCGCGAGCGCGAGATCGTGCTGCGCAAACTGTATGGCGCAAACAGACCGGCGATTGCACGTCTGCTGGGCCTGGAGTTCCTCAGCGTGCTGGGAGTCGCCGCGCTGCTCGGCTTGCCGCCGGCAGCGGTGGCGACCGAGCATTATCTGGCCGGCTTCGTTGAGCGCGCGGCGATAGGCGCCTGGACCCTGATCGCCGCCATGCTGCTGGCCTGCAGCGTGGTCTTGCTGGCCACCGTGCGCCATACGCGGGAGGCGCTGCGCCTGCGGCCGGCGCTGGCTCTGAGAAGTTAGTGGTCTGCTTGGCAAATGATCGAACCGATAAAGCTTGTCTTCGAGCCCCTGGCGGCGTTGCTCATCCTCGCAATAGCTCGCTATTGCTGCGGTTCGCGCCTTGCCAGGAACTCGAATCCCGCGCTTTCTCGTATCCGCTATTTACGAAGCAGACCACTAGCGGGTAGGGTGCGCCGTGCGCACCACGCGTCATCGACCACTCGGTGCGCATGGCGCGCCGGCGGCTTGTATGCGAACCGCTTTACGCTGAATAACTGGTATCTGATCGGCCCGTTCGAAGGGCGCAGCGCACAGAGTCTGCAAACCGTATATCCGCCGGAAATGCTGGTCGATCTGGATGCCGTGTATTTCGGCAAGGAGCAGCGGGTCTTGAAGTGGGAATATCTGCACGATACCAGCTATCCGCTGGTGCCGCCGCTACGTGACCAGAATGCCGTGTATTACGGTTATGCTGAAGTCTATATGGAGCAGGAGCGCGACTTGTGGGTGGCGATAGGCGGCGATGACGACAGCAAGCTGTGGTTCAATCAAAAGCTGATCTGGACCAGCGGTAACGAAGACAAACCCTGGTACCACACCCATGTGCGCAATCTGCACAGCAGCATCGCCCAGCTAAACCTGACGGAAGGCCAACGCAAGCTGCATTTCAACAAGGGCCGCAACACGTTTTTGTTCAAGTTGTATAACGGCATCGACGTGATGTTTTTTTCGCTGGCCTTGTTTGCCGGTGCTTGATGGCGGCGGGGTTGTGCTTACGAAAAACACGAAAGGCAAAATCCAATTTGACACGGCTTACACGGCGGAACGGCTTAGGCTTGAATCAGGCTTTCGCTGCGTGCGCCGTGTTCGTTGTGTTCGGACAGGTTCAAGTTTTTTCGTGCTTTTGATGTTTTTCGTGGACAAAAAAGATTTTAAAAATCAAACTGCGCCGATAGCTTGTAAGTGCGCGATGCGCCGGGGAACAGGTAGCCGCCCAGCGATTGCGTGACATCGCGCCAGTAGAACTTGTCCAGCGCATTGTCGACGTTGAAGCGCAACGTGGTCGCCGTGCCGCCCAGGCTGGTGGCGTAGCGCGCACCGAGGTTCAGCACAGCGTAGCCGGGTACCGTCACGCTATTGTCGGGGCTGAAAGCCTTGCTGCCTGCATATTGCCAGCTGCCGTTCAGGTGCAGGCCGCGCACTTGCGCCAGCGCGTAATCCAGATAGATGGTCGATTTCAAGTCGGGTACATTGGTGACGCGCTTGTCATCCAGCGCGGCCAGGCCGGTGTTGTGCTGGCGCGCGTGCAGCGCCGTCAGGCTGGCGCCCATACTCAGTTGCGAGCTCAGCTTGCCGTGCGCCGCCAGTTCCAGACCGGTATGGACGGCGTCGCCGTTGCTGACATAGCTATTGTTGCTGTCGGTGTATTCCAGCGGCTTCTCGATGCGGAAGGCGGCGGCCGAGATGCTCAGCTCGCGGCTCAGCTCGGCTTTCACGCCGACTTCGATCTGGCGCGACTTAGCCGGATCGAGTACCTGGTTTTGGTTGGCAGTGCCGAAAGGCGCGCTGCCGCCGTGTTCCACTCCCTGGCTGTAGGCGCCGTACAGCGACCAGTTTTGCAGCGGTTTGAGCACCAGCGCCAGGCTGGGCAAGAGATAGCTGTGTGTATAGCCGGGGCCGTCAAACCGGCTGCGCTGTATCTGCAACTGGCGCAAGCCCAGATGTAGTTTCAGGCGGTCGCTGAGGGCGACGATGTCTTGCGCGAAGGCCGCACTTTCCTTGTCGCTGCGCCGCCATATCGCCGCTCCGGTGTTGTTGGCCGAGTGGCCGGTCAGGCGCGGGTGGAACAGATTGCTGCTGCCGACCAGCTCGTACACATAGTCGCCGTAATAATCGCGCCGTTCGGCGCTGCTGAGGCCGGCGGCGAATTCATGGCGCAGGCCGGCGGCGCTAAAACTTCCGTTCAGCAAGGCTTGCAGGCCGCGCAGCGATTTCGCTTCGCCCGCGCTCTGGTAATCGTAGACGTCGTAATCGCCATTCGCGCAATAGCCGGGATACAGGGCGCCGCAACCGGCTGGGAAGGCGGTGTAATCGTCGCGCCTGAATTCATGCCGGTTGGCGGACAGCGTCGCGCGCCAGGCGGCGCTCAGCTGGTATGCGAAGCGCAGGCCGAGATTGCCGTTGCGCGTATCCACCGGCCTGGCCCAGGGCTGGTCGTTCAGCATCAGGTCGGCGCCGACGCCGCGCGGCAAATCGCTGCCATTCGTCAGCTGGAAGCCGGGCGCCGACAGTTGCGACTTGTGCTGATAATCGAGATCGAGCTGCAGCAGCGCTTGCGGCGTCAGCTGCCAGTCGAACGCGCCGGAAACGAACTGGCGCTCGCCGTCCGCGCCCTTGATGTAAGAGCGCAGACGCTCGCCGGCGACATTGATGCGGTAGCCGAATTGCCGGTCGCCCGTCATCCCGCCCAGATCGGCTGCGCCGTACAGGGTGCCGCGTTCGCTCAGTTCGACCACGGCGGAACGCAAGGGCGCGGCGGTCGGGCGCTTGCTGACGTAGTTGACGATGCCGCCCGGCGCGGCGAAGCCGGCCTGGAAGCCGGCCACGCCTTTCAGGATTTCTATGCGCTCCTTGTTTTCCAGCGGGATGGAGGCGTCGCCGGGAATCGCGAAGCCATCCTTGCGGTAGCCGGAGGCGTTATCGAGCGCGAAACCGCGTATCGAAAATTGTTCGGCATAGCCGACCGCGTTATACGCCTCGTTGACGCTGGCGTCGAATTTCATGGCGTCGCTGCTTTGACGCAGGCGCAGATCCTGGATCATGGCCTGGCTCAGGACATGCACCGAGAACGGCGTGTCCAGCAGCGGCGCCGCGATATAGCCGCCGGCCCTGGTGCTTTGCAACTGGCCGTCGGACGTGCGGTAACCGGTCACGATCACTTCCGGCAGCGCGCCGTCGGCGCTTTGCGCCAGCGCCGGCGAGGCGCAGGCCAGTGCGATGGAAGAAGCCAGGATGGAATATGAATAATTAGGGTGGAGCATGATTGATAGTGAGGATGAGTGCTTGGAAGCGGTTCGCGCGGGGGGTGTTTTCAGTCTGAATATACTAGGGGGTAGTATATTTTAAAGTCGTTTGAATTCGCTGACGACAGCTGATAATTTACCTATACTCCCTGTTTTTCTTTCATAAAGCCAGTCCACAGACTCTCGGCCGAATACACGATCAGGGCGGCCCAGATGGCGATGAAGCCGGCCAGCTTGTGGCTGTCGAAGGCTTCGCGGAACAGCCATACGCCCAGCAGCAATTGCATGAAGGGCGCGATGTATTGCAACACACCCAGCGTCGTCATCGGTATCCGGCGCGCGCCGGCCGCGAACAACAGCAAGGGAATCGCGGTGATAGGGCCGCTGGCGACGATCCACAGCTTAACCGGGGTCGTCTGCGTCAGCAGCGCATTTTGCCCGTTCAGCGTCAGCCAGCCCAGATAAGCCAGTGCGAACGGGAACAGCAGGGCGGTTTCCAGCGAGAGGCCTTCCAGCGCGCCCAGCGGCGAAGTCTTGCGCAGCAAGCCGTAAGTGCCGAAAGTCAGCGCCAGGATCAAGCCTATCCACGGCAGATGGCCGGTTTGCCAGGTCAGCCAGGCTACCCCGAGCGTCGCCAGCGCCACCGCCAGCCATTGGCCGGGGCGCAGGCGTTCGCGCAACAGTACGAAGCCGAGCAGGATATTCACCAGCGGGGTGATGAAATAACCGAGGCTGGCGTCGATCACATGTTCGTGGTTGATGGCCCAGATATACACGAACCAGTTGGCCGACAACAGCAGGGCGCTGGCGGCAAAGCCGGCCACCACTTTGCGCTGCAGATTGGCCAGCCACTTCCATTGGCGGCGCCAGCTGAGCACGCCGAACAGGAAAACCAGCGACCACAACATGCGGTTCAGCAAGATTTCCAGTGCAGGCACTTCGTGCAAGAGTTTGAAGTAAAGTGGAAACAAGCCCCAGATCAGGTAGGCGGAGCCTGCCAACAACACACCTTGGTTCATGCGTAACAATCGTAAAAATTAAGAGGGCTATTATCTCAGGATTGGGCCGAATGCGTCTTGCCGCGCCTGGCGTCATTGTTTTTCTGGCTGGGCAACCCAATTAATGGGTATCGCCGGCGGGTACGCCGATGTACTTACCAGAGGAGCCGGGCATGAAACGTAATGTTTTTATCGCAATCGGGATGTTGAGTCGCCGCGCCGCGCCGTGCGCAAGAGTTACAGGAGTCGCGGCATGATGCCGCTGCTGATCTTGCTGAGCCTGGTCGCGCTGGCGACGGCGGCTTTGCTATGCTGGCCGGGGTACAGCCTGAAGCGGGCGCTGGTGCGTCCTTTTCCCGCCGCGTATTCGCGCATCTTGCGGAAAAACCTGCCAGTCTATGCGCGCCTGCCGGCCGACCTGCAAGCGCAGCTGAAGCGCCTGATCAAACAATTTCTGCATCAGAAAGAATTTATCGGTTGTAACGGTTTCCAGATCACCGATGAAGTGCGGGTGACGATCGCCGCCAAGGCTGGCCTGCTGTTATTGAATCGCCCGACCGGAGTCTATCCGGCATTGAAAAAAGTGCTGGTGTACCCGACCGTCTTTATCGCGCCGCGCACCGAGATGCGGCCGGGCGGCGTGCTGAGCCACGGGCATCAAAGCTTGTCGGGCGAATCCTGGAACGATGACAGGGTGATACTGGCCTGGGACCATGCCTTGCCCACGCGCGAGAATTTCGTGCCGGGCCATGACGTGGTCTTGCATGAATTCGCGCACCAGCTCGACAGCGAATCGGGCGTCACCAACGGCGCGCCGCTGTTGGCTGGCAAGGCGCAGTATAGGCGCTGGTCGGCAGTCTTGTCGCAAGAATTCGAGGCGCTGCAAGACGCGGTCGATGCAGGGCAAGAAACCTTGATCGACCCCTATGGCGCCAGCGATCCGGCCGAATTTTTTGCGGTGGCGACTGAAACTTTTTTTGAAAATTCCAGCGCCATGGCGTATTACCATCCGGCTCTGTATGCGCAATTGCAGGCGTATTACCGGGTCGACCCGCGCGACTGGAACTGACACTGAAGCTGACGCGCGCCGGCTTACTTGTTCCTGGCGTCGGCCAGATGTTTGCAGAGCGCTTCGGTGCCGTCCAGGATGCGCGGACCGGCGCGGTTCAGCCAGTCGCTTTTGACGGCGTACAGATGGTTTTGCTTGACGGCGCTCAGACTGGCATATTGGCGCCAGCCCGCAAGCGCCCCGGTATCTTCGCCACCGGTGATGATGGCGTCCGGATTGGCCGCCAGCACCGCTTCGGCAGTCACGCTAGGGCTGATTTCCTTGAGCTTGCCGAAGATGTTCTTGCCGCCGCACAGGCGGATCGCGGCCGACACCATGTGTTCGTCGTTGAGCGTCATCAGCGGCTTGTTCCAGACTTGATAAAACACGCTGACCGGCGCGGATTTTGTTCGGTAGGCGCTGCGCAGCGTTTCCAGCCGCGCGCGGAAACGGGCGGCGGCGGCCTGGCCGGCCGTCTCCGTTCCGGCCAGCGTCGCCAGGCGTGTGATGGAGCTGGCGACCATTTCGTAATTGCGCGGCTCGCTCTCAAACACCGTCACGTGATTGCTGCGCAATTTTTCCACCAGCTGTCTGGCGTTGCCGGTGCCCCAGACCACCACCAGATCGGGTTTCAGGGCGAGCAGGCGTTCCAGGTCGAGCGCGAAGATATTCCCGACCGAGGCGATTTTTTTTGCGGCTGCAGGATAGTCGCTGTATTCGCTGACGCCGACGATGGCGGCTCCGGCGCCGGCTTCAAACAAGAGTTCGGTCGCATGCGGCGCCAGGCTGACGATGCGCCGCGCCGGCTGCGCCAGCGCGACCGTGCGCCCGCCGTCGTCTTGCACGCTGATCTCGGCGCTGGCCGCGCCGGACAATAACGCCAGCGCCAGCGCCGCAAGCAGCCGCATCAGATTTCGAGGTTGTCGATCAGACGGGTACCGCCCAGCTTGGCGGCCGCCAGCACTACCAGCGGCGCTTTCTGGGCGATGTCGCCGGCCGACGGCGGTTGCAGGTCGGCGCGTTTGCGGATGGAGACGTAATCGGGTTTCCAGTGGCGCCCAGCCAGTTTCGCCATCGCCATGCGTTCCAGTTCGAACATGTCGAGGTGGCCGGCGCGCACTTCTTCCGCCACTTCGTGCAGGGTCTGGTACAGGGCCGGCGCTTCGGCGCGCTCGTCCGGCGACAGATACATATTGCGCGAAGACAGCGCCAGGCCATCTTCGGCGCGATAGGTGTCGGCCGCGATGATCTCGGTCGGCAGCGCAAATTGCTTGCTCATATTGCGCACTATCATCAGTTGCTGGTAATCCTTCTTGCCGAACACGGCCACTCTCGGCTGCACGCAGGAAAACAGTTTCAGCACCACGGTAGTGACGCCGGTGAAGAAGCCGGGGCGGAATTCGCCTTCCAGGATATTGCCGAGATCGTCAGGCGGGCGCACGCGGAATTCCTGCGGTTCCGGATACAGGTCTTTTTCGGTCGGGGCGAACAAGACATACACGCCTTCTTTTTCGAGCTTTTCGACGTCAGCCTGGAAAGTGCGCGGATATTTGTCGAAGTCTTCGTTCGGGCCGAATTGCAGGCGATTCACGAAAATCGAGGCGACCACCGGATCGCCGTGCTTCTTGGCCAGACGCATCAGCGACAGGTGGCCTTCATGCAAATTGCCCATGGTCGGCACAAACGCGGTACGCAACTGGCCGCTGAGCTGATCGCGCAATTCTTCTATGGAGGAAATGATTTTCATGGTGAATCTTCAGGAAAGATGTGGGATTTTTGGTTCAGGCCGGCGAGTACGCCAGCCGCACATAAATCGGGGCGAACGCTTCGGCCTGGGTGATTTCTATCAGGGTTTCTTTGGCCAGTTCCAGCAGCGCGACAAAATTGACGACCAGCACCGGCGCGCCGCGCGCCGGATCGAACAGCTCGGAAAATTCGACGAATCTCGCCGATTGCAGCTTGCGCAAGATGCCCGACATGTGTTCGCGCACCGACAATTCTTCGCGGCTGATCTTATGATGCGCGACCAGGGTGGCGCGTTTCAGCACATCGGCCCAGGCCGCCTGCAGGTCGGCGATCTCGACTTGCGGCCAGTGCAGCACGGTGTTTTGTTCGATGTAGACTTGCGCATGCAGGAAATCGCGGCCCAGTTGCGGCAGCGCATTGAGGTCATAGGCGGCCAGCTTCATCTGCTCGTATTCGAGCAGGCGGCGCACCAGCTCGGCGCGCGGGTCTTCCGCTTCGTCGCTGCTCTCGGCCTTGCTGGACGGCAGCAGCATGCGCGATTTGATTTCTATCAGCATGGCCGCCATCAACAGATATTCCGCCGCCAGTTCCAGGTTTTGCTTGCGGATCTGCTCGACGTACTCGAGATATTGCAAGGTGACTTGCGCCATCGGGATGTCGAGGATGTTGAAATTCTGCTTGCGTATCAGGTACAGCAAGAGGTCGAGCGGGCCTTCGAACGCTTCGAGAAATATCTCCAGCGCATCGGGCGGGATATACAAATCGTTCGGCAGTTTGAACAGCGGTTCGCCGTACAGTTTGGCGTAGGCCAGACCATCGACTACGTCCGGCGTGCTGTCGCTGCTGCCGACCAGCGGCAATTCGGTGGCGGCTAAGGGGGTAGTCGCAGTCACAAGCGTCGCGCCCGGTTGTGCGTCAGCCCTTGGTCAGGTAGACGTAGGCTTGCTGCTTGACGCGCGATTCTTGCGCGCGTTGCGTGGCTTCGAGGTCGATCGGGGCCTTATCCCACAACAGGGCGCGGCCATCGCGCTGGCCTTGTTCCATTTTCGGATTGGCTAGTTTCAAGCCGTTGATAAATTGCGTCGCTTCGGATTCGTACAAAGAGAATTGCTTAGAGAATTTCATGATGTTGAAATAAACACGTAAGGATCGAATGAAGCGGCATTTTACTCTGTATTTGGCGCCGGAACGGTTTTTCCGGCGGGCGCCGGGAGGCAAAGCGCGCTTTCTTGATGAGCGTCACGACGCTTAAAGATCTTGCGTTTCCAACCATTTCTTTACGTGGACGGGGGTGAAACCCTGGAATTTTTGCAGCAGGATGGCCGGGTCGGATTCCTTGAACAGGATGTCCAGATGCGCCGGACGCAGGAAGCCCTGGCTTACCGTATGTTCCAGAAACTCCATCAAGCCATCGTAAAAGCCGTTGATATTCAGCAAGCCCAGCGGTTTTTCATGGAAACCTAGTTGCGACCAGGTAAACATTTCAAACAATTCTTCCAGCGTGCCTATCCCGCCCGGCATCGCGATAAAGCCGTCAGACAATTCCGCCATCATGGCCTTGCGCTGATGCATGTTGGCGACGATATGCAATTGGCTCAGTCCGCTGTGGCCGACTTCCTTATCCATCAGCGCTTGCGGTATCACGCCGGTAACGTGGCCGCCGAGGCGCATGACTTCATCGGCGAGTATGCCCATCAGTCCGACATTGCCGCCGCCATATACCAGCCTCAGGCCGTCGCCGGCCAGTTGCGCCGCCAGCCGGCGCGCGCCGTCGGCGTAGCTGACCAGGCTGCCGGCCGAAGAGCCGCAATAGACGCAGATCGCTTTCATATATTGTTCATCTTGCGCAGGTATTCCTGCGACAGTTTTTCAAAGACGACCTTGGCTTCGCCTCGCAGGTAAGGGCTGATCAGCACGATGACTTGATAGCAGCCGCGCGCCAGCGATTCGGACATCGTTTGCAATTCGGTATATTTGCGCGGATTGCGCACGTATTCGTAAGAGAGCCAGTAAGTCGCGACCACCACCATATTGGTCGCCAGCGCTTCGATATCCATGTCGGTTGCTTCGAATTCGCCGTCTGCCCGCAAACCGGTGCAGAGTTCGGTGGCGACCTTGATCTTGTGCGTCAGGATTTCTTTGAAATTCAGCTCTAGGATGCGGTTCCTGGATAGCAAGTCGTTCAGGTCGCGGTAAAAGAAACGGTAACGCCAGACCAGTTCGAAGGTCAGGTGCAGATAAGTCCAGACATCCTGGATGTTCGCCTTGCGGCCCTGCGGGAAGGCCAGCTTCTTGTTGATCTCCGCTTCGAACTGCAGAAAAATCGAGTTGACGATATCGTCTTTGTTGCGGAAGTGGTAATACAGGTTGCCGGGGGAAATATTCATTTCCTCGGCGATCACCGTCGTCGTGATATTCGGTTCACCGAACTCATTGAACAGGCGTAGGGACAATTCCAGGATGCGTTCTCTGGTGCGACGAGGAGCTTTGTGTTGCATGCCATTCTTCTCGATAAATTATTTCATAAGAATAACATTGAACCACCCAACATCGAAAGCAGATCAGGGGCGGGGTGATGAATTACTGTCGGTCGCCGGCGTTACATCGATCAGGCGCGTCTTCGCCAGACGGTCGTGCAGGAATTGCCCATTCTTGTCAAAATGTGCGGTAAGCGCCCAGCCGATTAGGCCTGCCACGATCGCCAACACCATTTGCCATTGCTTCAAGCCGAGTTGATAGACCAGGGCGGTCGCCGGCAAAAACCACATCCAGGCCAGGCAATAGCGCACGATGGCTTTGATCAGTGGAAGTTTGCCGCCGTCGAGGTCGACCACACGTATGCGCCAGGTTTGCATGGCCAGGGTCTGGCCGCTGCGACTCCAGCAAAAGACAAAATACATGCCTATCACCAGGAATAGCCAGAATTGGCGCGCGTGGCGCAGGGCCAGCGCATGTCTGCTCTGGGTCAGGACATCGAATATCCAGTCGGAAGCGAACACGATGCCAAACAGCAGCATTGCCTCATACACCATGCAGATCAGGCGGCGACGTAGTTGGGGTGCGTGTAAATCTGTACTCACAAAGTCATTTCGTTGCTGCTGAGGATGCGGGGCTTGCGGCCGGCACTGGCTCCGGCGCGGCTACGGTTGAAGCCGGTGCGGCCGGTACCACGAGTGCCGGCGTTGCGGCCGGCTTGACGACCGGAGGCTTGAGGGCCGCCGGTTTGGGACCGACCTTGATCGGCGCCAGCGGCATCGGGTTTTTCAGCGCGTTGGTCGGCAGATTCGTCAGGCTTTTCTTGCGATTGGCATCGTCGGCCAGGCGTTTCTTTTCTTCGTCGCTCAGTTGTTGATACTGTTGCCACTGGGCGGATTTGTGCTCGGGTTTCAGTTGCGTCGTCTTGGCAAAGTTCTCGCGCGCTGCCATACGCTGTTCCGGCGTCAGTTTTACCCAGTCGCGCATGCGTTCCTGCACGCGCGCTTGCTCGTCTGGCTTCATGGCAGCGTAGCGGTTGGCGATTTCCAGCCATTTTTTCTTGCGCAATTCGTCCATCTTGTCCCACTCGGCAAGCAGCGGCGTCAGCGCTTGCTTCTGGGCGGGCGTCAGCTCGGACCATAAAGGCCGGGCCGCTTTGACGGCTACCGTATGGGCGGGCAGAGCTTTGGCCGGTGGCGTTGATGCCGGCGCCTGGACGAGATTGCCGTTGGCAAATGCCAGAGAGAAAAAGCTGATGCTTACGACGAAGCAAACCGCATTGCGCAAGATGTGAAACGACACGCCTATTCCTCCGCTTGATTCAGGTAGGCAGTGAAGCCGGTATCGACGTAGGCGGCAGGCGGCAATTCATCGACCAGTACTGCAGCATCGATATCGGCCAACTCATTGATGTTTTGCTGTTGTTCGTATTCGTAAATGCCGATCAGGCCGGCGACCAGCACCAGCAGCGGCAGGGCGATGCCCAATTTGCCGATCCAGGAGTCGGGCCCTTGAAACGAAAAGCCGGAATTGCCGGCCAATATGCCGCGAACTGCCATGACGGCGACCGGCGCTTCTTTTTTCTTGCACGCCAGCGCCATCTTGCGCGCTTGCGCCAGGCGATCCAGGGACGGTGCCGGTATATTTTCAGCGGATTCGTTCAGCGCCCGTCTTATCTTGTAGGCGAAATCGAGATCTTTTGCTTCTTTAGAGTAATTCATAGCTGTATTCCTTTAGCCTTGAGCGATGCGGCTAACGCATGGGTTGCGCGCGAACAGTGCGTTTTAACACTTCCTTCCGAACATCCCATCGCAGCGGCTGTTTCCGCCACATCCATGTCTTCCCAGTAACGCATGAGGAAGGCTTCCCGTTGACGTGTGGGAAGCTTTTTTATTTCCTCATCAATAATGTTAAGTACTTGTTCGCGTTCTATTTTATCGGCGCTGGATTCTGCTGCTTCCGTGCCTTCTTCGGCCGCATAACTTTCCAGTAAGTCAAAATTGTCATCGTCGTGATTATTGGCCGGTGTGATGCTGGAAAACAAGCTTACCCAGGTATTGCGTACTTTTTCCCGGCGGAAAAAATCGAGTATGGTGTTTTGCAAGATACGCTGAAACAGCATGGGCAGTTCGGCCGCCGGTTTGTCGCCATATTTTTCCGATAGCTTAATCATGGCGTCCTGGACTATGTCCAGCGCCGATTCTTCATTGCGGACAGCGTAAACGGCATGTTTGAAAGCGCGGCGTTCTACGTTTTCCAGAAAATTGGATAATTCTTTATCTGTAGCCATCGTTGGCGTTATTCATGAGTTTGCTTGCATGTTCTTCCTGGCGGCGGGGCGCTACCGGGAATGCATCCATTTTAAAATTTGCGCACATGCTAGCAAAAATACCCCTTGATGTCTTAATTTTTGTTAGCAAGCGCCGTTTGCAAAGCTATTTATTTGCCGCCAGCCGAGAATTTTTTCTTGACCAAAATGCTGCGACGCAGTACCGTACCAATTCGTCCCAAAATCTAGGGGCACCAAATGCCTGTCTGGTACGGCCCACAATGCTGACATCAACAGGTGCGCTTTAATGAAGCTGTTTGTTCTGACCCATGCCACAAGCGTGAGAAGTCTGCCCTTACTTAGCCTTACCACTGATTGAACGAGTGCACTAAGCCTCGCCTGGCACCACATCCAACGGATGTGTAAAGGGCAATGTGACTGCACAAAAAGGGATTTCAGCTCACCGGTTGCGTAAGTCGATTTCGCCAGGAAAGAACATCCGATCAATTTCCTATGGACCTTGAAAGGACAACATAATGAGTTCAGAAATCACAGGCGCAGAGATACTGGTGAAGTGTCTGGCCGAAGAGGGTGTTGAGCACGTTTTCGGATATCCGGGCGGCGCAGTACTCTACATCTACGATGCAATTTTCAAGCAAGACAAGTTTCAGCACGTGCTGGTGCGCCATGAACAGGCCGCCGTGCATGCCGCCGATGCCTATTCCCGTTCCTCCAATAAAGTCGGCGTGGCGCTGGTCACTTCCGGCCCCGGCGTGACTAATGCGGTGACCGGTCTGGCGACGGCGTATATGGATTCGATACCCATGGTGGTGATTTCCGGCCAGGTGCCGAGCGCCGTGATCGGCCAGGACGCCTTCCAGGAATGCGACACCGTCGGCATTACCCGTCCCTGCGTTAAGCATAACTTCCTGGTGAAAGACGTGCGGGATCTGGCCGAGACGGTCAAGAAAGCATTTTTCATTGCCACTACCGGCCGTCCCGGTCCGGTGCTGGTCGATATCCCCAAAGATATCAGCATGCACAAAACGACTTACAGCTATCCTAAGACCGTCGAGATGCGCTCTTACAAGCCGGTCGACAAGGGCCATGCCGGGCAAATCCGCAAGGCCGTGCAGTTATTGCTGCAAGCCGAAAGGCCGATGATTTACACCGGCGGCGGCGTGATACTGGCGAACGCGGCGCCCGAGTTGAATAAACTGGTCGATACGCTGGGTTTCCCCTGCACCAATACTCTGATGGGCCTCGGCGCCTATCGTGCCAGCGATGAAAAATTCGTCGGCATGCCGGGCATGCACGGCACTTACGAAGCCAATATGGCGATGCAGCACTGCGACGTGCTGATTGCGATCGGCGCGCGTTTCGACGACCGCGTGATCGGCAATCCCAAGCATTTCGCTTCGCATCCGCGCAAGATCATTCATATCGACATCGATCCTTCCTCGATTTCCAAGCGCGTCAAGGTCGATATCCCTATCGTCGGCAACGTCAAAGACGTGCTGCAGGAAATGCTGTCGCAACTGAGCGCGCTGGAAACCCGGCCCGACCGGAAAGCGCTGGCGGACTGGTGGCAGCAAATTAACGAATGGCGCGGCCGCGAATGCCTGAAGTATCCGACTTCCAACGAAGTGATCAAGCCGCAATCGGTGGTCGAGAAGGTCTGGGAAGTCACTCAGGGCGACGCCTTTGTGACGTCTGACGTAGGCCAGCACCAGATGTGGGCGGCGCAGTACTACCGCTTCGACAAGCCGCGGCGCTGGATCAATTCCGGCGGCCTGGGCACCATGGGCGTCGGTTTGCCGTATGCGATGGGCGTGCAAATGGCGAACCCGGGCGCGACCGTGGCCTGCATTACCGGCGAAGCCTCGATCCAGATGTGCATCCAGGAACTGGCGACCTGCAAGCAATATCATTTGACGCCGAAAATCATCTTGCTGAACAACCGTTTCCTTGGCATGGTCAGGCAATGGCAGCAGATCGATTACGGTTCGCGTTACTCCGAGTCTTACATGGATTCCCTGCCCGACTTCACTAAGCTGGCCGAAGCCTACGGCCACGTCGGCATGAAGATAGAAAACCCGGCCGACGTCGATGGCGCGGTGCGCGAGGCATTCAGCATGAAAGATCGCCTGGTGTTCATGAATTTCATCACCGACCAGACTGAAAATGTCTGGCCCATGGTGAAAGCCGGCAAAGGCTTGACTGAAATGCTGCTCGGCTCGGAGGATCTGTAATGAGGCATATCATCTCCATCCTGCTGGAAAATGAAGCCGGCGCCTTGTCGCGCGTGGTCGGGTTGTTTTCTGCACGCGGCTACAACATCGAAACCCTGACGGTAGCGCCGACCGAAGACGCCACCTTGTCGCGCATGACCATCGTCACCACCGGTTCGGACGACATCATAGAGCAGATCACCAAGCACCTGAACCGCCTGATCGAAGTGGTGAAGGTGGTCGATCTGACCGAAGGCGCGCATATAGAGCGCGAGCTGATGTTGATCAAGGTGCGCGCGGTCGGCAAGGAGCGCGAGGAAATGAAGCGCACCGCCGATATCTTCCGCGGCCGCATCATCGATGTCACGGAAAAAACCTACACCATAGAATTGACCGGTAACAAAGGCAAGCTGGACGCCTTTATCGACTCGATAGACCGTACTTCGATACTGGAAACAGTACGCACCGGCGGTTCAGGCATAGGGCGCGGCGAGCGCATCCTCAAGGTATAAGAAACGACAAGCAGCTTTGGCAGCATCCAAACCATATATTTATTAGGAATAAAAATGAAAGTTTTCTACGATAAAGATTGCGATCTCTCCCTGATCAAAAACAAAAACGTCACCATCATCGGCTACGGTTCGCAAGGTCACGCCCATGCGCAAAACCTGAACGACTCCGGCTGCAAAGTCACGGTCGCTCTGCGCAAGGGTGGCGCCTCCTGGGACAAGGCCAAGAATGCCGGCCTGAACGTAGCGGAAGTCAATGAAGCGGTCAAAGCGGCCGATATCATCATGATCTTGCTGCCGGACGAAAATATCGCCCAGGTGTATCACGAAAACGTCGCACCACACGCCAAGCAAGGCGCGGTGCTGGCGTTTGCGCACGGCTTCAACGTGCATTACGGCCAGGTTGTGCCGCGCGCCGATCTGGATGTGATCATGATCGCCCCGAAAGCACCGGGCCACACCGTGCGCGGCACCTATGCCCAGGGCGGCGGCGTACCGCACCTGATCGCCGTGTACCAGGATAAATCCGGTTCCGCGCGCGACATCGCCTTGTCGTATGCGATGGCCAATGGCGGCGGCCGCGCCGGCATCATCGAGACCAACTTCCGCGAAGAAACCGAAACCGATTTGTTCGGCGAGCAGGCCGTGCTGTGCGGCGGTACGGTAGAGCTGATCAAGGCCGGTTTCGAGACTCTGGTCGAAGCCGGTTATGCGCCGGAAATGGCTTACTTCGAATGCCTGCATGAGCTGAAGCTGATCGTCGACCTGATCTACGAAGGCGGCATCGCCAACATGAATTACTCGATCTCGAACAACGCCGAGTACGGCGAATACGTAACCGGCCCGCGCGTCGTGACCGAAGACACCAAGAACGCGATGCGCCAATGCCTGAAGGACATCCAGACCGGCGAATACGCCAAGAGCTTCATCCTGGAAAACAAGGCCGGCGCCCCGACCCTGATCTCGCGCCGCCGCCTGACGTCCGAGCATCAGATCGAAGAAGTCGGCGCCAAGTTGCGCGCCATGATGCCTTGGATCGCTAAAAATAAACTGGTCGATCAGTCGAAGAACTAATTTGTCAGATCGACGGGCATCATCCGGCGTGCGCTGCTAAGCGCACGCAGCTTGAAAGTTAAAAATCGCCCGCAGGGGCGATTTTTTATGCGTAACAGCATTTTGAGGGAGTATGTGGAAAATATGCCCTATCGCCCCTAGATTCAGATACGAAGTGCAATCTAGCAGTAGGAAGAAGGGCCAGATGCGATAGCATGGGCTTTTTGACCTGCCAGTCGAAAGTTGCCGATGACGAAATACACACACCTGACCCAAGAAGAACGATACCAAATTTA